>CAVXPV010000010.1:0-28955 GCA_963763715.1 uncultured Solirubrobacterales bacterium | reverse complement strand
TGACCAGGTGCGCCAGCCGTTCTATCTCAACGCCCCCGCGCAGGCCGCCGCGGTCGAGGCCCTGCGCCATCAGGACGAGGTCGAACGCCGCGTCACGCGGACCGTCGCGGCGCGCGTCGAGCTCACCGAGGGTCTGCGCGAGCTCGGGCTGTGGACGGCCGATTCGGACGCCAACTTCGTCTGGACGCACCTTCCGCAGGACACGGACGAGGCCGGCGTGGTGTCGGGGCTGGCCGAGCGCGGCGTACTCGTGCGGGCCGGGGCGTCGCTGGGTCGCGAGGGCTCGCTGCGGGTCACGGTCAGCAGTGCTGAGCAGAACGCGCGCTTCCTGGCCGCGCTCGGCGAGCTCGTCTAGCCACCATCGGCCTTTGCCACGCGGGCCGCGGCGTGGTAGAAACGTCGTGCAGCGCATGACCGACCACGCCCGCATCGTCACCCGCAGCACCGACGCCGCCTTCGGCTGGTCCTCCTACGCGCGCTTCTACGCCTGGCGATTTAGCTAGGCGCTCGGCCACACCGTCTCTGCCCCCGCCACGGCTGCGGGATCGCGTGAGAGGTCGGGCGCCGAAAATCCCCTACGGAGCCCGATCACGGCTTCGTGACCGGCCGCTTTGCGAGTTCTCGTACATTCAGGAGCGATGAAAGGCCCAGCCAGATGATGATCGTGATGAGACCCACTGCCACGCGCGACGAGGTGAACGCCGTGCTTGACCGCGTGCACAGCGCCGGCGCGCGCCCGCATGTAATTGACGGTGACGAGGTGACGGTGATCGGGGTGATCGGCGACCGCGAGCACGTGACCCGGCTCGGCCTTGAGGCAGCGCCCGGCGTTGACCGCATCGTGCCGATCTCAAAGCCCTACAAGCTCGCCTCGATCGAGCTGACCCACGGTCGGCGATCGGTGCTGCAGATCGGGGCCGGCCGCGTCGGCGGCGAGCACTTCGCACTGATCGCCGGACCGTGCACCGTCGAGTCGCGCAGCCAGACGCTCGACACCGCCGCCGCGGTCGCCGCGGCCGGGGCGACGATGTTCCGTGGCGGCGCCTACAAGCCCCGAACCTCGCCCTACGCCTTCCAGGGCCTCGGCCAGGAGGGCCTGCGGCTGCTCGCCGAGGCCAAGGCCCAGACCGGCCTGCCGATCGTCACCGAGGTGATGGACGCGCGGGATCTCGAGGCGGTGCTCGAGGTCGCAGACGTGATCCAGGTCGGCGCGCGCAACATGCAGAACTACACGCTGCTGTCCGAGATCGGCCGTTCGGGCCGTCCGGTGCTGATCAAGCGCGGCCTCTCGAGCACGCTCGAGGAGCTGCTGATGGCCGCCGAGTACGTGCTCAAAGAGGGCAACGATGCCGTCATGCTCTGTGAACGCGGCATCCGCACGTTCGAGACTGCCTACCGCTTCACGCTGGACCTGATGGCGATCCCGGTGCTCAAGGAGATGACCCACCTCCCGGTGATCGTCGATCCCAGTCACGCCGCCGGGCGCCGTGACCTGGTGCTGCCGATGTCCATGGCCGCGGCCGCGGCCGGGGCCGACGGGATCATCGTCGAGGTCCATCCTGACCCGGACGAGGCGATCTGCGACGGACCCCAGCAGCTCGTCGCCGCCGAGTTCGGCCAATACGCCGATCAGGTCGCCGCCGCGGCGGCGCTGGCCGGCAAGGTGCGCCCCCCCGCAACGGTCCACGCGCTCTGACGTGACTGCCACCGGTTCCAGCATCAGCGATTCGGTCCGCGACCGGCGGATCGCCCGGCTCGTTCCGCTCGCCCCGCCCCGGCAGCTGATCGAGGAGCTGCCGCTCACCGAGGCCCATGCCGCCACGCTCGTGCGCGGCCGGGCCGAGGTGCAGCGGATCCTCGCCGGCGAGGATGACCGCCTGCTGGTCATCGTCGGGCCCTGCAGCGTGCACGACGTCAAGGCCACCTTCGAGTACGCCCAGCGGCTCAGCGGCCTCGTCGACCGCCTGTCGGACGATCTGTGCCTGGCCATGCGGGTCTACTTCGAGAAGCCGCGCACGACGCTGGGCTGGAAGGGCCTGATCAACGATCCGCACCTGGACGGCTCCGCGGACGTCAACACCGGCCTCCGGCTCGCTCGCCGGCTGCTGCTCGACGTGCTCGAACTCGGTCTCCCGGTGGGCTGCGAGTTCCTGGATCCGATCACCCCGCAGTACATCTCCGATGTGGTCAGCTGGGGGGCGATCGGCGCCCGCACGGTCGAGAGCCAGATCCACCGCCAGCTCGGCTCCGGTCTGTCGATGCCGGTCGGCTTCAAGAACCGGACCGACGGCAACGTGCAGGTGGCCGTGGACGCGGTCCGGGCCGCCGCCGGCACCCACGGCTTCGCCGGGATCGACGTGGATGGCACTCCCGCCATCCTGCACACGCTCGGCAACCCCGACTGTCACATCATCCTGCGCGGCGGCAAGGGCGCCCCCAACTACGGGCCCGAGTCGGTGAGCTCGGCCCTGGGCCTGCTGCGGGCCTCTGGGCTCCCCGAGCGGCTGATGGTCGACCTCAGCCATGACAACAGCGCCAAGGACCCCGCTCGCCAGCCGGCCGTGGCGGCTGCGCTGGCCGAGCAGATCGCCGCCGGCCAGAACGCACTGGTCGGGGTGATGATCGAGTCCTTCCTCGTCGCCGGACGCCAGGATCTCGGTGATGGCGAGCTCACCTACGGGCAGTCGGTCACCGATGGCTGCATCGGCTGGGATACGACCGTCGAGGTGCTCGACGCCCTCGTCAGCGCCGTCAGCGCTCGGCGCGCCGCCAACCGGTGAACCGGCCCACATCATGCGGATCGCGGTCATCGGCGTTGGGCTGATCGGCGGCTCGGTCGCACTGGCCGCGCGCGAGCGGGCCGGGGCCACCGTGACCGGCGCCGACGCCTCCGCCGACGCCCTGACCCGGGCGCTTGACCGCGGCGCGATCGATCGCGCCGCCGGCGGCCTCGCCGACGCGGTCTCTGACGCCGAGGCGGTGTTCATCGCCGCCCCGGTGGGCCTGCTGCCGGAGCTGGTCGGTGCGGCCCTGGCGGCGGCGCCCGCCGACTGTGTCGTCACCGACGTCGGCTCGACCAAACGTGCGGTCGTCGCCGCGCACGACGACCCCCGTTTCGTCGGCGGCCATCCGCTGGCCGGGGCCGAGAACGCCGGCGTCGAGCACGCCCGCGCGGACCTGTTCGACGGCGCGACCTGGTACCTCACTCCGGGCGCGGGGACCTCGGGGATCCTCTATGAGCGCCTGCACCGGCTGTTGCACGCACTCGGCGCCCAGCCGGCCGCAATCGACGCCCAGACCCATGACCGGATCCTCGCCGCTGTCTCGCACCTACCCCATGTGCTCGCCAACGTGCTCGTCTCCCAGGCCGCGGGGACGCTGTCGGCGGGCGGCGAGCGGCTGCCGGCGACCGGCCCGAGCTTTCGTGACGCGACCCGCGTGGCCGGCGCGCCGAGCGGGATCTGGACCGACATCTACCTCTCAAATCGCGATGCACTGACCGTCGAGCTCGACGCGGCGATCGCGCAGCTGACCACCGTCCGCGCTGCGCTCGCCGACGGTGACGCCGCAGCGATCACGGCCTGGAACGACGGCGCGGCCCGGGACCGCCGCCGGCTGCTCGAATCCCAGCTGGCCGGCGGTGAGCTGTTCGAGCTGCGTGCCTCGGTCCCCAACCGGCCCGGGGTGCTGGCCGAGCTGGCCCTCGGCCTGGGGCGCGCGGGAGTCAACATCTCCGACATGGCGCTGTATCCAGCCGCTGATATGAGTGAGGGCGTGGTCGCACTCTGGATTGCCGGTGAGACCCCGGCCAATAGGGCCGAGACGGTCGTCGCCGAGCTTGGCTTCCCGGTGGCCCGGCCGTGAACGCGCGCTTCGGGCCCGGGGTCCGGCTACGCGGGCGGATCACCCCGCCCGCGGACAAGTCGATCTCGCACCGCGCCGCGATCATCGCCGCGATGGCCTCCGAACCGGTCCGGATCACCGGGTACCTGGACGCCGCCGACACGCGCTCGACGCTCGACGCGGTCAGCCGGCTCGGCGCGATCGTCGAGTCCCGCGACGGCGAGCTGGTCATCCGCGGCTGCGGGATGCGCAACGCCCAGCCGCCGACGGCGGCGATCGACGTCGGCAACGCCGGCACGCTGATCCGGCTGCTCCCGGGCTGGCTGGCCTTCCAGCGCGGCCACAGCTTCAGCCTGGACGGCGATGAGTCGATCCGCCGGCGCCCGATGGACCGGATCGTCTCGCCGCTGGCGGAAATGGGGGTGAGTATCGAGGCCCGCGACGGCCGCTTCGCCCCGCTCACGATCCACGGCTCCGTGCTGACCGGGATCGAGTACGAGCTGCCGGTGGCCAGTGCCCAGGTCAAGTCCTGCCTGCTGCTGGCCGGGCTGGCCACGAGTGCAACGACGATCTTCGAGCCGATCCCGACCCGTGACCACACCGAGCGGATGTTGCTGCGCGCCGGAGTGCCGATCCGCCGCGAGAGCGGGGGTAACGGCTTCCGCACGGTGGTCGGCAACGCCGATGAGCTCGAACTCGAACACATCGCCGTGCCCGCGGACCCGTCCAGCGCCGCATTCCTGATCGCCGCCGGGATCATCACCCGCGGCTCGCGGCTGGTGCTCGAGGGCGTCGGGGTCAACTGGACGCGGACCGGCTTTCTGCGCATCGCGGAGCGGATGGGCGGGGTCGTGCTCGGCGAGCTCGAGCCGTACGGAGCCTTCGCGGCCACCGAGCCGATCTCCGATCTGGACGTCACCGCCGGCCCGATCGAGGCGACCAGCGTCGAGGCCGACGAGGTGCCCCTGGCCATTGATGAGCTGCCGCTCGTCGCGCTGCTCGGGTGCTTTGCCGAAGGGGAGACGATCGTGCGCGGCGCCGGCGAGCTGCGGGTCAAGGAGTCAGACCGGATCGCGACCGTCGTCGACGGCCTACGCGGGCTCGGGGCCGATATCGAGGCGCTGGACGACGGCTTTGCCGTCCGCGGCACCGGCGGACTGCGCGGCGGGACGATCGACGCGCAGGGGGATCACCGCCTCGCGATGCTTGGCGCGGTGGCCGGTCTGGCCTCCGAGGAGGGGGTGGAGGTCGTCGGGATGGAGGCTGCTGACGTTTCCTATCCGGACTTCACGCAGGACATCGCGAGCCTCGCCGGCTGATGGTGATCGCGATCGACGGACCCGCCGGAGCCGGCAAATCGACCGTGGCGCGCGCGGTGGCGGCCGCCCTCGGCTTCACCTTCCTGGACTCCGGGGCGATGTACCGCTGCGTCGCCCTGGCCGCGCTGGAGCGCGACGTTCCGCCGGCCGCGGTGGCGGGCGAGCTGCGGATCGAACCCTATGACCGGGTCCGCCTCGACAGCCGCGACGTCAGCGCTGAGATCCGCACGCCCGAAGTCGCCGAGGGGGCCTCTCGGGCGGCCGCCGACCCGGCTGTGCGCGAGGCGCTGGTGCGCGAGCAGCGCCGGCTGCTGGCCCGCGGCGATTGGGTGGCCGAGGGCCGCGACATCGGCACCGTCGTCGCGCCCGGCGCTGAGCTCAAGGTGTTCCTCACCGCCAGCGCACTGGAGCGGGCCCGCCGGCGCGCTGACGAGCTCGGCGCCGACCCGGAGACCGTGCTGGCCGAGATGAGGATCCGCGATCAGCGCGACGAGAGCCGTGAGCATTCACCGCTCGTCGCGGCGCCCGATGCCGTCACCCTGGACACCACCGGTCTGACCCTCGACGCCGTCGTGGCGCAGATCGGCGCGCTGGCGCGAGCGGTCCGCGCCTAGCGTTCGGCGCTGAAGGCCTCATACTGCGGCCATGAAGGTCGCCATCGTCGGGTACCCGAACGTCGGGAAGTCCTCCCTGGTCAATCGTCTCACCGAGACGCGGGAGGCGGTCGTGCACGAGCGCCCGGGGATCACCCGGGACCGTAAGGAGCTGCAAACGGTCTGGAACGGGCGCACGCTGACCCTGATCGACACCGGCGGGGTGGACCTCGAGGATCGTGACGCGCTCGCGGCGCAGATCCAGGGGCAGTCGCGCGCCGCACTGGCCGAGGCCGACGTGGCCGTTCTCGTCGTCGACGCCCGGGCCGGGATCCGCCCCGGGGACCAGGAGATGGCCGACCTGCTGCGCCGCGGCTCGCTGCCGGTGCTCGTTGCCGCCAACAAGATCGACACCGTCAATGACATGTCGCTCGCCGCCGAGTTCTTCGGGCTCGGCCTCGGTGACCCGATCCCCGTGTCGGCCGCCCAGGGCCTGGGCACCGGCGATCTGCTGGACCGGATCGCCGCGCTGGCCCCCGCCGACGAGGGTGAGCCCGAGGTGGACACCCGGGTCCGCCTGGCCCTGATCGGCCGCCCCAACGTCGGCAAATCCTCGCTGGTCAACCGTTTCGCCGGCACCGAGCGCGTGATCGTCTCCGAGCTGGCCGGGACCACCCGGGATGCGATCGACCTGCCGTTTCACTACCGCGATCGCGAGATGGTGCTCGTTGACACCGCCGGGATCCGGCGTCAGGCCAAGGTTGGGGACTCGGTCGAGTACTACACCGCGCTGCGCTCGCGGCGCGCCGCCGAGCGGGCCGATGTGGCCCTGGTCGTCTGTGACGCGCGCGACGGGGTGACCACCCAGGACCTGCGGATCGCCGAGCTGGCCATGAAGAGCGGCTGTGCGACCGCGCTGGTGCTCAACAAGTGGGACGTGGCCGAGAACGTCGACCTGGACCATGAGCGCGCACGGGTCAACCGCAAGATGCGCCTGCGCCCGCGGGTGCTGACGGCAAGTGCGCTGACCGGGCGCCACGTCGAGCGGCTGCTCGTGGAGGCGACCGTACTGGCGGACCGCAGCCGTACCCGGATCCCCACTCCGCAGCTCAACCGATTCCTCTCCGAAGTCACCGCCGCCCGCCAGCCGCCGGTCGGCAACGGGGGCAAGGGCGCGGCCTCCGGGCACCGCCTCCGGTTGATCTTCATGACCCAGACCGCCGAGGGTCCGCCCCGGTTCTCGATCCAGGTCAACTCACGGGCCCGGGTGACCCGCGATTACGCCTACTACCTCGAAAACCGTCTGCGCGAGCGCTACCGCCTCGAAGGCGTGCCGACGATCATCGATTTTGTGGCCCGCAACGAACGGCGCCCGACCGGTGCCCACGGCGCTCACGGCGCTGCGGCCTGATGCGCTACCGGCTGCACCCGACCCCGAGCTGACCACCGACAGTCCACCGGCCGCTGCGCCCCGATCTGCGGTCCGGTTGGCAGACAGCCGACCCTCTGTGGGGCTGTTTTGCCTGCCAACCGCTCGCGGGGTGGCGCTTATGAGCGCCCGCCCGGGTCACACGTCCGCGGGCGCCCTCGGGTCGCCGCCCCGCAGCGCGTGCAGCGCCCGGTCGACGGTGCGTACGATCGCACGGGGATTCTCGACGCCCTCAAACGCGAAGTCGAACTCGGCCTCGCCGGCGGTGTCGAAGGTGACCGTCCCGACGTGCAGGATCCGCTCCCCGAGCGACTGGCTCGCGTTGACGTTCTGAACGCGCTCCAGGCGGGTCTGGTGCAGGTCCCGCGAGAAGATGCCGGTCTCGATCGTCAGGCGCCGGTTGGTGATCGCGTAGGTCCTCTGCAGACGGCGCAACTGCCCGCGCGCGAACAGGAGAACGAACACAGCGGCCACCGTGGTGATCACCCAGCTGACCTGCACGTGCCCGGCGCTGATCACGGTGATCACGCCCGCCAGCGCCCCCGCCGCGACCGCCAGCAGCAGCCCCCGGCTGAGCAGACCCGACATGGACAGCCAGGAGGGATGGCCGTCGAAGAAGACGATCTCGCCGGGCTCGGGGTCCACGCGGGCAGCGTAGATGACCGCACGCCCGCCGGGCGACGGCCCGCGGGGCTGGGGAGGGGGCGGCGGGCTGGGCTCCATCTCCGGGGGGCCGGGTCACCCTCTAGTGTCGAGATGCTCGTGATCGCCCGCGTCCAGCCGCTGACCCGTACCCGCGCCGTCCGCGGGCCCTTTGACTACGCCCTTTCACCCGAACAGGCCGAGGTCGCGGTCGGGTCGGTGCTGCGGGTGCCATTTGGCGGCCGGCGCTCGCTCGGGGTGGTTGTCGCCATGGCCGGCGAGTCCGAGCTGGCCGACGATCGCCTGGCCCAGCCCGATGAGGTACTGGCGGCATCGATCCCGGCCGATCTGGTCGCGCTGGCCGAGTGGATGGCGCTCGAGTACTGCTCGACGCCTGCGCGGGCGCTGTCGCTGGTGCTCGCCCCGGGCACCGCCGAGGGGGTGCGGGCCCGCCGATCGCTGACCGCCGAGCTGACCCCGGCCGGGACCGCCGCGATACGGGATGGCGGCGCCGTGCTCACCGCCGGCCAGCGCGCCCTGCTGGAAAGGCTCCACGAGCTCGGGCCCAGCGTGGCCGCCGAACTCGGCACGCCGGCACTGCGCCGCCTCGAGGGCCGCGGCCTGGTCGCGCTCGAGCGTCGGATCCGGCCCCGTCGCCCCGTCTCGCACCCGCTGGGCAGCGCCGATGCCGTGGCCCCGGCGCTGACCCCGGACCAGACCGAGGTGCTCGGAGCGATCCTGGGCGCCCTGCCCGGCACCGGCGGCCCCTCACCGGCGACCGCCGACCCGCTGCTGCTGCACGGGGTCACCGGCTCGGGCAAGACCGAGATCTATCTGCAGGCCGTCGCGGCGGCCCTGCAGACGGGTCACTCGGCGATCGTGCTCGTGCCCGAGATCGCGCTCACGCCCCAGGTCCTGTGGCGCTTTCAGGCCCGCTTCGGCGACGTCGTCGCGGTCCTGCACTCCGCGCTGGGGGCCGGTGAGCGCCACGACGAGTGGCGGCGCCTGCGTGACGGCAGCGCGCGCGTCTGCGTCGGCCCGCGCTCGGCGGTGTTCGCGCCGGTCTGCGACCTCGGCCTGATCATCGTCGACGAGGAACACGAGAGCTCCTACAAACACGAGGGCGATCCACGCTATGACGCCCGCGGCGTCGCGGCCCAGCGCGCCCGTCAGAGCGGGGCGCTGCTGCTGGCCGGCAGCGCCACGCCCCGGCCGGAGAGCATGCGCCAGATGACCCGTCTGCGGCTCCGGCGCCGGGTGGACGGGCGTCCGATGCCCCACGTCGACGTGCTCGACATGCGCGAGGCGCGGGAGCCTCTGCATCCGGAGACGCGAATGGCTCTGGCCGATCTACGCCGGGCCGGGGGCAAGGCGGTCGTGTTGCTCAACCGCCGCGGCTGGTCGAACTTCCTCTCCTGCCGCTCCTGCGGCAAGGTCTGGTTCTGCCCCGACTGCGAGGTCGCGCTCGTGCTGCATCGCCAGGGGGACTTCGTCGCCTGTCATCACTGCGGTCATCGCCAGTCGGTCCCGGAGCGGTGTGACAGCTGTGGTTCGGTGACCGTGGCGCGACACGGCGCCGGCACCGAGCGCATCGAACACGAGCTGCGCGCCGCGCTGGGCGCCGATGGGTTTCCGGTCTTCCGCCTCGACGCCGACGCCTCGACGCTCGAGCGCCGCGCCGTCGTCCTGCAGGCGTTCGCCGCGGCGCCCGCCGGGGTGCTCGTCGGCACCCAGATGGTGGCCAAGGGCCATGACTTCCCCGACGTCGCACTGGGGGTCGTGCTCGACGCCGATCAGACCCTGCGCTTCCCGGATTTCCGCGCCGAGGAACGGACCTTCGCGCTCATCACCCAGCTCGCCGGGCGCACCGGCCGCGGATCGGTGGGGGGCCGCGTGCTCGTGCAGACCCTGGCGCCGGACGCCCGCGCGATCGCCTACGCCGTCCATCATGACGCTGACGGCTTCGTCACCGACGAACTGCGCCGGCGCGAGAGCCTCAGCTATCCGCCGTTCGCGTCGCTGATCCGGATCGTCTGCTCCGCGGTGCAGGAGGGACCGGCCCGCGAGACCGCGGCGGCGATCGCCGCCCGGCTGCCGGCGTCGGCGGGCACCGTCCTCGGGCCTGCCCCGCTGTTTCGCCTCCGCGGCCGGGCGCGCAGCCAGCTGGTCATCAAGGCCTCACACCGGGCGGCGGCGATCGCGGCTGCCGGGCAGGCCGTGGACGCGCTGGCCCCGGCGGCGGCGCGCCAGGGCACCAACGTCAGCGTCGACGTCGATCCCCAGTGAGCGCCGCAGTCCGGTCGCCGGTGAGGGCGCCGCGGCGGCTCTCTAAACTTCGTCAGTGATGAGCCCCGGCGCCAGCCAAGCCCAGCATGAACCCGACAAGCTCGAGCCCTACGACGACGTCGAGGAGCTCGAGGAGGACGACGGCGAGCCCGAGCTCGACCCCGAGGTCGCGGCGCGACGCACCGCGGCGCTGGCGCACGTGCGCAAGTACGGGGACCCGGTGCTCAAGACCAAGGCCCGCACCGTCGAGCGCTTCGACGATGCGCTCCGCGACGAGGTCCGGCGGATGGGTGAGCTGATGATCGACGCCCTCGGCGTCGGCCTCGCCGCCAACCAGGTCGGGGTGCTCAACCGGGTGCTCGTGTACCGCGTGCAGCAGCAGGCGCCGGTCGCGGCCCTGGTCAATCCGGAGCTCGAGTGGAGCGGGGATGAGGAGGAGACGCTCGAGGAGGGGTGCCTGAGCCTGCCTGGCGTCCACGTCGACGTCGACCGCGCGGTGTTCATCCGGGTTCGCGCCCAGGACGAATCCGGCGAACCGATCACCGTCGAGGCCTCCGGCCTCGAGGCCCGCGTGATCCAGCACGAGATGGACCACCTCGACGGCAAGCTCGTGTTCGACCGGATCTCCCGAGGGCAGCGCAAGGACGCCATGCGGGCGATGCGCGAAGCGCTGTCGGACTAGTGGACCCGTCCGCAGATCCGACGTCATTCGAGCGGCCCTGGGCGGCGCGCAGCGGCGTCCTCGGATCTTCGCGCAGCGCTGCTGCGCGTCAGATCCTGCGGCCTGGCTGCGCATCCGCCGATGACCACTCTCGGTACCGCACGACCTGCGGCCGCGCCCACTGATCGCGGCCGGCCCGGCCCATGCGCATCGTCTACCTGGGCACCTCCGCGTTCGCGGCGGCCATCCTCCGCGTGCTGGCGGGGTCTGGGCACCGCCCCGAGCTCGTCGTCACCCGTCCTGACCGGCCGCGGGGTCGCGGCCGCCGACTCGCCGCGCCGCCGGTTGCCGACATTGCTCGTGCGCTCGGCCTCGAGCTCGCCCAGCCTGACGACGTCAACGACGAGGACGCACGCGCACAGATCGCCGCCGCCGCGCCCGACGCCGTCTGCGTGTGCGCATTCGGGGCCCTGATCCGCGAGCCGCTGCTGTCCGATCACGAGCTGCTCAACGTGCATCCGTCGCTCCTGCCCCGGTGGCGGGGGGCGGCCCCGGTCGAGCGCGCGATCATGGCCGGTGACACCCGCACCGGGGTCTCGATCATGCGCCTCACCGCGGGCCTGGACAGTGGTCCGGTCTGCCTGCAGTCCGCGGTGGCGATCGAGCCGCAGGACACCTACGGCAGCCTTGCCGCGCGGCTTCAGGGCATCGGCGGGGAGCTCCTCGTGCGCGCGCTCGACGAGCGACCCGGCTGCGCCGAGCAGGACGAGGCCGGGGTTACCTACGCCGAGAAGATCTCCGCCGAGGATCGGCTGCTTGACCCCAGTCGCCCCGCCGCCCAGCTCGCCCTGCGCGTGCGGGCGCTGACCCCGCATATCGGGGCCGCCGTGATGATGGGTGACGAGCGTCTCGGGGTGTGGGAGGCCCGCAGCACGGGTGCCCCCGGGCCGGAAGCCGGGGAGATTGACCTTGACGGCGCGCTACCGGTGCTCGGCTGCGCCGACGGGGGCCTCGAGCTGATCTCCGTTCAGCCTGCCGGCCGGCGCGTCATGGCGGGGGCCGACTTCCTGCGCGGCCGACGATCCTGATGTCGGTCGCGCCCGCCCGGGCGTGCGCGTTCGCGGTCCTGCGGCGCGTGTTCGAGCACGATGCCTATGCCGACCGGGCGCTGACGGCCGAGGCCGGTGAGCTCGATCCGCGCGATCGGGCGCTGGCGATGACGCTCGTCTACGGCACCGTGCAGCGGCGAGGAACGCTTGACCACGTGATCACCGCGCTGTCGAGCCGACCGCCCGAGCGCCTGGATCCCGCCGTGCTGGCTGCGTTGCGCCTCGGTCTGCAGCAGATCCTGTTCCTGGACGGGATCGCCGAGCACGCCGCCGTCCACGAGTCCGTCGAGCTGGCCAAGTCCGGCGGGCGCGGGGGTGCCGGGCTGGTCAACGCGGTCCTGCGCCGGGCCACGCGCGAGGGTCGCGCGCTGCTGGCGGGATTTGACGACGCCACGCCGGCCCGGGCTGCGGTCATGCACTCGGTGCCGGTATGGCTGGCCGAGCTGTGGTTCGCCGAACGCGGCCCCGAGACGGCCCGGGCGCTGCTGGCCGCGGTCAACCTTCCGGCCGAATCCTCGCTGCGCGTCAACACCCTGCGGGCTGACGTCGGACATGTGCGGGCGCAGCTGCCTGTGGCATCGCGTCCCGTCAGCGGGCTGCCCGAAGCGCTGGTCCTCGAGGGTGCCTTTGATGTGCACGGATCGGCCCTGTGGAGGGCGGGGGCGATCATGGCCCAGTCACGCGGCTCGATGGCGCCGGCGCGAGCGCTTGACCCCGCGTCCGGGCAGCGGGTGCTCGATCTGTGCGCTGCGCCTGGAGCCAAGACGACGCACCTGGCCGCGCTGATGAGCGGCGCCGGGGAGCTCGACGCGGTCGAGCGCAACCCCGGCCGTGCGCGCGGGCTGGCCGCGACCCTGGAGCGGATGGGGGCGGACTTCGCACGTGTCCACGCCGTCGACGCCGGCGCCTGGCCGCCCGAACCGCGCTTTGACGCCGTGCTCGTGGATCCGCCCTGCAGCGGGCTGGGGACCCTGCAGTCTCGGCCCGACCTGCGCTGGCGCACGAGCCCCGAACGGATCGCCGAGCTGTCGGAGATTCAGACCCGGATCCTGCGGGCGGGGGCCGGCGCCGTGGCTCCCGGCGGCGTGCTGGTGTACTCGGTGTGCACGATCTCGCGGGCCGAGAGTGAGTCCGTGGTCGATGGCTTCCTGGCCGGCGCTCCCGAATTTCACTGCGAGCCCGTCGCCGACGGGCGCCCCTACCACCAGACGCTGCCGCACCGCGACGGGACCGACGGCTTCTTCATCGCGCGCCTGCGCCGCCGCTGAAGACCGCCGCGCATCGATCCGAGCTCTCGGTAGCCTTCCATTGGTGAGCGAATCGTCACCGAAGACAAAGCTCGGACCCGAGTGCCCCGGTTGCGGGGAGCCGTGGCTGCGTCCGACCGCTGTGCCGGGTCGCTACCGATGCGTGTACTGCCTCAAGCGCTACGAGCTCGTCTCGGTGTGCCCCAACTGCGGTGAGCACTCGACGATCGTGCGCATGTCGAGCACCGCGATCGTGGCCTGCAACCACTGTCAGGCCAGCATGTTGCAAGCCGTTTGATGGCGGACCGCGCCGAGGTGCTGCGGGGGCGCCACGTCGCCCCGTCGATCCTCTCGGCTGACTTCGCGCGGCTCGGTGACCAGGTCTCCGAAGTGCTCGCCGCCGGGGCGCGGGTCATTCACGTGGACGTGATGGACGGCCACTTCGTGCCGCCGATCACCTTCGGGGCGGTGATCGTCGGCGCGCTCGCGGACCGCGTCCACGACGTCGGGGCGATCCTCGACGTCCACATGATGGTGGAACGCCCCGAACGCCATGTGCACGACATCGCCGCGGCCGGCGCCGACAGCATCACCATCCACGTCGAAGCCACCCCGCATCTGCACTACACCCTGGACGCGATCCGCGAAACCGGGGCGGCCGCCGGCGTCGCGCTGTGTCCGGGCACGCCGATCTCGGCGCTTGACCAAGTGGCGATCGACAGCCTCGACCTCGTGCTGTGCATGAGCGTCAACCCGGGCTGGGGCGGACAGTCGTTCATCCCCGGCTCGGTCGACAAGCTGGCTCGGATGCGGGCGGCGCTGCCCGCCCGCGTCGCGCTCGAAGTCGACGGGGGCATCAACACCGACACCGCGGGTGCGGTGGCCGGCGCCGGCGCCGGGCTGCTGGTCACCGGATCGGGCGTGTTCGGGTCCGATGACCCGGCGTCCGCCTACGCGGCGATCTCCGCCGCGGCCGGGTTCTGAGGCGCTGCGGCGCCCATCCGGTACACCCCGGCGAGCAGGACGGACAGCACGGCGGTGGCGCCGAAATAGCCGACCTCGACGCGAGTGACCTCGTTGGCGATCACCGAGGCGGCGACGAAGGCGACGAACAGGGCCGCCGAGATCAGCCACGCCCCCGCTGCCCACATCGCCCGGCCGCGGGCCAGCGCGGCCTGGTTGAGGGTGCCCGAGATCAGGTGAAGGCCCATCCCGAGGCCAACCAGGGCGAGCCCGATACGTCCGTAGCTGAAGCCCTTGTTGCCCAGGAAGGCGGTCATCACCGGCGGCCCGACGACAAGCAGGCCGAGGGCGACGGCGAGCCCGAAGCCGGCGATGGCGAGGATCGTGGTGCGGATCGCGCGGTGAAACTCGTCGGCGCTCTCGCGCGCCTCGAGGCCCGCGAGGTGAGGGAGGATCGAGGTCTGCACGGCCTGGAACAGCTGCAACGGTGCGCGCACGATCAGCATCACGTTGAACACGAAGCCGGTGATCCCGTCCGTCAGCCCGCCGGCTCCGGCATTGGCGGCCACGATCAGCACGCCGGCGTTCATCAGCGCCTGCTCGGAGAGCATGATCCCGACCACCGCGACGGCGAAGCGCGCGCCGTGGCGCAGCGAGAGGTGGTCGGTGGCCTCCTCTTCGAAGCCGGCGTGGGCGGGTCCCTCGCCGGCCGCGTCGGCCACCGCGATCCGGGCGCCCCCGCGGATCCGCATGCGGGTCAGCGCGAACGGCATCACGGTCAGCGACGCGAACGGTGCCACCGCCATGCCCAGCCCGACGATGCCCTGGCCCGAGCCGACCCCGACGACGACCGCCAGCGCGAACAGAAAGCGCGAGGTCGACTCCAGGAAGACGAGCCCGCCGTAGAGCGCGAACCGCTCGTGGCCGGCCAGCCAGCCGCGGGCGAAGTAGCTCGCCCCGTAGGCGACCACACCGACGACGAGGATCCAGTACAGCGCGCTCGAGCCGTCGAACATGCCGTTCTGGATCTGATCGCGCATGACGATCGCGAGGATCAGGAACACGCTGGCGAACCCGATCTGTATCGCCGCCGGTACTCGCAGCGACTGTCCGCGCAGGCCGCGGGCGCGACGGTCGGCGATGGTGCGCGAGAGCAGCTGCTCGATCGGCCGGTAGATCACCGACAGGATCACGAACATGATCGCCCAGCACAGCGAGATGCGGCTGTAGGACGCCTTGTCGAGCGCGTGGCTGGCCGCGGCCAAGTAGGCGAAGGTGAAGATGCCCGTGGAGGCGATCCCGACCGTCAGGATCCGCGCCCCGGAGGCATAGGACGCCCCGCGCTCGGCGCCGCCGGCCGACGGGTCGTCCTCGGGTGCGGCCGGGGGCGACTCGCGCCCGGTCGTCGACGACATCAGGGCATCCGGACGAGCAGCATCGTCCATGGGAACGGCGAGCGAATCTCGGTGACCGTGCCGTAGCGGCCGAGCAGGGCGACGAAGCCACGCCGGGTCCAGTGGTTGAGATGGCCGGGCGTATTACCGAGGTCCTTCAGGTAGGCGCCCCGGGCCATGTTCAGACCACGCCAGAGCGGCTCGTGCGGGACCGAGACGAGCAGGTGCGAGCGCGCGACCCGAGCCATCTCGGCCAGCACCACCTCGGGATCCTCCACGTGCTCGAGCACCTCGGTCGCGGCGACGAGATCGAACTCCCCGTCGGCATAGTCGATCCGTTCGCCGGTCATGGGGCGGAATTCGAGGTTGGGCTGCGTTCGCCCTGCCCATTCGGCCTCGAGCTTGGGGTCGGCGAGGTCGATCCCGACCACCCGCCCGCCGTCCAGGCGCTGGGCCCACTGCTCTGAGAGCACGCCCTCGCCGCAGCCGACGTCGAGCACGGTGCCGGGTGCCGCGAGCGTGAACAGCTCGTCGAGCGTGCGCTCAAAGCCGGCCATCAGGCGGCGCACCACCGGGTTGGTGGAGCCGTACTTGTCGTAGGTGTTGCCGGTCGGGACGGCCGGCGAGCTCGAGCTCACCTGCGCTCGCCTTCCGGGCTCGCCTGATCGCAGGTGGCTCGAGTCATCCAGCTGTTCATACCTCGAGCGCCTCGCGGTCGGGCGGGTCGCCGCGGCCGGCGTCGGAGCCGGTGGGGGTGCCGTCGGCGGGCGCCGGGCCTTGGCGCCGGCGGGCGCGCCGGGCTCGTAGTGGGAGGGCTCGACGCCGAGCTGCAGCTCGATCCGCCGCACCCGTTCCAGCGTGCGCTGGGAGAGCGTGCGCTGATGGGCGAGCAGGTCCCCGAGCACCCCAGTGAGCCGAGCAGCATCGCCCCGATGAACAGCACCGCGCCGGCGATCAGCGACTGGATGTGCCCCCGGCCGGCGGTGTGGGGGTTCTCGACGAAGTAGACGAGGAAGCGGACGAACACCACGAGCGCAAGCCCGCCCATGATCACCGCGCCGGTCCAGAACACCCGCAGCGGCTCGTACTGGGCGTAGATCCGGAAGATCGACAGCGAGTTGCGGCGGATGTAGGCCGGCATCGACGGAAACAGCCGTGACTCGCGCGTCTTGGCGTTGGTCCGGATCGGCACGTGGTCGACGGCGACCAGCAGCTTGCCGGCCTGGATGATCGTCTCCAGCGTGTAGGTGAACTTCGACACCGCCTGCATCTGCAGGGCCGCGTCACGGTTGTAGGCGCGAAAGCCCGAGGTGGTGTCCGGGATCTCGGTCGAGGACGCCTGGCGCACGACCCAGGAGCCGAGCCGCTGGAGGCGTCGCTTGGCCCACGAGAAGTGCTCGTTGACGTCCACGCGGCGGTCACCGATGACCATGTCCGCCTCGCCGCGCAGGATCGGCGCCACCAGCTTGGGGATGTCGGCCCCCTCGTACTGGTTGTCGGCGTCCGTGTTGACGATCACGTCGGCACCGAGCTTGAGGCCGGCGTCGAGGCCGGCCTGGAAGGCGGCGGCCAGCCCCTTGTTGTTGGTCAGGCGCACGATGTGGTCCACACCTGAGGCTCGCGCGGTCTGCACCGTGGCGTCGGTTGAGCCGTCATCGATGATCAGCCATTCGACGGCGTCGAAGCCGTCGATCGTGCGCGGCAGGTGGCTGAGAGTCAGCGGCAGCTGCTCTTCCTCGTTGAAACAGGGGATCTGGATGATGAGCTTCATGGGCCTCGCTGGGCTCGCCCGCCGCGGTGAGGCGCATCCGAGCCGGCCATCGGACCGGCGCGACGGGCTGGCCGGTGATCGTCACACGGTAGCGGGATACTCGGGGCGGAAGATGGACGCCGCCCCCGTGAAAGCCGGACCGATCGAGGTCTCCTCGCCGCTGGGTTCACGAGCGCGCGGGCTGATCGGGCGTCTGCGCTCTCGCCGCCTGGACGTACACGGCCCGCTGCTGGGCCTGGTCCTGCTGGCCACCTTCGGCCTGCGGGTGTGGGGTCTGCGCCAGGGGCTGCCCTACAGCTACAACGTCGACGAGGCCACGCACTTCGTGCCGCGTGCGATCGCCTTCTTCTCGCATGACCTCAACCCGCAGTACTTTCTCAACCCGCCCGCCTACTCGTATCTGCTGCACATCGTCTTCGAGCTCTGGTTCGGTAGCGGCGACGCGGTCGCGCGCGCCTTCGCGACGGACCCCACCCGGGTCTACGTGGTCGCCCGGGTCGTGGCCGCGGTGCTGGGGACGATCTCGGTGTGGCTGACCTACCTGACCGGTGAGCGGCTGTTCGGCCGCACGGTGGCGCTGCTCGGGACGGCGATCTTCGCCCTTGCCTTCCTGCCCGTCTTCTATAGCCACCTGGCCCTCAATGATGTCCCCACCTTGGCCCCGGTCACGCTCGCGCTGTATGGGATCTCGGGTGTGCTGCGGCGCGGATGGCGCCGGGACTACGTGATCGCGGGGGCGGGAATCGGGCTCGCCGCGGCGACCAAGTACACGGGCGGCTACACGGTGCTCTGCCTGCTGCTCGCCGCAGCCGCCGACGGGGGGCGCGGCGCGGCCCTGATCGCCCTGCGTCGCACCGGTCTGGCCCTGCTCGTGGCCTTGCTCGCCTTCGTCATCGCCAACCCCTATGCGGTCCTTGACTTCGCCGCGTTCCGGGACGGGATCTCGACGCAGGCGTCATTGGCCGGAGGCGCTGACCCCGAGAAGCTCGGCACCACGGTCGGCAGCGGGACCGCGTATTACCTGTGGACGTTCACCTGGGGGCTGGGCTGGGCGCCGACTCTGGCCGCCGTCGGCGGCTCGATCCTGCTGCTCGTCCGCCAGCGGCTGACGCTGCTGCTGGTGCTCGTCCCTGCGCCGGTCGCCTTCATCCTGTACATGGGCGACCAGCAGCGGTTCTTCGGACGCTGGCTGATGCCGGTATTCCCGATCGTTGCGCTGCTCGGGGCCTACGGCGCGGCCGAGCTGGTCCGCTGGCTGGTGCGAACCGGGCGCGCACCGCTACTGATCGCCGGGCCGCTGACCGCCGTCGTGATGCTCGGACAGGGTCTGGCCAGCTCGGCCCACAATGATTTGGTGCTGTCGCGGCCCGACACCCGCAACGTCGCCCGGGCCTGGATGGTCGGGCACATTCCGGCCGGCGCCAAGGTGGTCATCGAGCCGGTCGTATCCGATAACTGGGCGGCCGATGTCGGCCGTTCGGAGCCCTGGACGCTGAGCGGCGCCCGCTGGCAGCGCTACCCGACCTTCCTGACCGACGTCGACGTCCGGGGGCGTCTGCTGCCGGCCGGGCAACGGCGGTTCGTGCTCGTGGACCAGTACGAGCGCACGCTGCGCCCGGAGCTGCTCGACGAGTACGTCAACAGCGGCTACTGCTGGGTGGTGATCGGCTCGTTGCAGGCCGGGCGCTCCTTCGCCCAGCCGCAGGTTGCCCCGAACGCGATCGCCTACTACGCCACGCTGGCCAACCACGCCAAGCTGATGTACCACGTCAGCCCGTTCGGCAACAACCGCCATGCGGTGCCGTTCAGCTTCGACTGGTCCATTGACTACTACCCGGCCCAGTACGCGCGGCCCGGGCCGGAGATCAGCGTCTACCGAATTACCAGCGGTAAATGCGCGCCGAACTATTCTCCAGCTAGGCGATGAGCGTCACCGGTTCAGACATTGACAGCCTCCATCTCGCCCGGGCCATCGAGCTCGCCGAGGGAGGCCGCGGCCAGGTCAGCCCCAACCCGCTGGTCGGGGCCGTGCTGGCCGACGGCGAGACCGTGATCGGGGAGGGCTTTCATCGTGCCGTCGGTTCCGCGCACGCCGAGGTCGAGGCGATCCGAGCCGCCGGTGACCGCGACCTCGAACGGGCGACCCTGTACGTCTCGCTCGAACCCTGCTGCCACAGCGGTCGCACGCCGCCCTGCACCGACGCGATCCGCGCCGCCGGGATCCGCCGCGTGGTCGTCGGCTCCGATGACCCCAGCTCCCACGCCAGTGGACGCGGTCTCGGGATCCTCCGCGACGAGGGCATCGAGGTGGTCAGCGCCGACGGCGAGCTCGCCGATCGAGCCCGGCTGCTCAACCAGCCGTTTCGCAAGCTTGCCCGCACCGGCCGCCCCTGGGTCATGTTCAAGTCCGCGATGAGCCTGGACGGCAAGGTCGCCACCCGCAGCGGCGATTCCAAGTGGATCTCGGGTGAGAGCAGCCGCCGCCGGGCGCACCTGTGGCGCTCGGAATGTGACGCGGTCGCGGTCGGGATCGGGACCGCGCTGGCCGATGACCCGCAGCTGACTGCCCGCTACGCCGAGTCTCGCCCGGCCCACCTCCCGGCCGGTCGCCAGCCCCGGCGGATCGTGTTCGACTCACTGGGTCGGGTCCCGCTCGACGCTCAGCTGGTCAGTGACGAAGGCGGCGCTCCCCTGATCATTGTCGTCTCCCGTGCGGCTCCGCGCTCGGCGACCGATGCGCTGGCCACCCACGGCGCTGAGGTGATCGTGGCCTCCGGGGAGCACGAGCCCGCGCGGATCCGCGATGCGCTGGACCAGCTGGGCGCGGCCGGCCTCGCCTCGATCCTGCTCGAGGGCGGCCCGCATCTGGCCGGGGCCTTCCTGGACGCCGGCGAGATCGACGAGATCCGCCTCTTCCTGGCCCCGCTGATCCTCGGGGGCCGCACCGCCCGGGATCCGCTCGAGGGCGAGGGCGTGGACGCGATCTCCGACGCCGTGCGCGCCACCGACCTGACCTGCGAGCGCGTCGGCGATGACCTGCTGGTGTCCGCGCGGCTGAAGGTGTGGTGAGCTGATGTTCACGGGACTGGTCCAGGACCTCGGTCGGATCGAGCACGCCGAGCGCTCCGGCGACGGTGTCCGCCTGACGATCGCCACGAAGTTGGCCGGAGAGCTGTCCAGCGGCGACTCGGTGGCCGTCAACGGCGTCTGCCTGACGGCGACCAACCTCGCTGACGGCCACTTCGAGGCCGAGGTCATGAACGAGACGCTGGCCAAGAGCTCGCTCAACGACGCGCCGCCGAACACGGAGGTCAATCTTGAGCTGCCGCTGCGGGCTTCCGACCGGCTCGGCGGGCACATCGTGCAGGGTCACGTCGACGGCGTCGGCGAAGTGACCGAGGTCGCAGCTGACGGGTTCGCCCGCCGGCTGCGGATCCGCGCTCCCGAGAGCGTGCTGCGCTATGTGGTCGCGAAAGGCTCGGTGGCGATCGACGGGGTGTCACTGACCGTGGCCGAGCTGGACGACACATCCTTTACCGTTTCCCTGATTCCCGAGACGCTGGAGCGCACCAACCTCGGCCGAGTCGGGCCGGGGGCGATCGTCAACCTGGAGGTGGACGTGCTGGCCAAATATGTCGAGCGACTCGTGGGAGCGTCGCGATGAGCATCACTCCTGCCACCTACGCCAGCATCGATGAGGCGATCGAGGACATCGCCGCCGGGCGGATGATCGTCGTGACCGACGACGAGGACCGCGAGAATGAGGGCGATCTCGTGATGGCCGCGCAGTTCGTGACCCCGGACGCGATCAATTTCATGACCCGCCAAGCCGGCGGCTGGATCTGCCTGGCGCTCACCCCGGAGCGTTGCGATGAACTCGATCTCGAGTTGATGACGCTCAAGAACGAGAGCGCCCACGAGACGCCCTTCACGGTCACGATCGAGGCTCGCGACGGGGTGACGACCGGGATCAGCGTGCATGACCAGGCCCACACCATGCAGGTCGCGGTGGACGCGACCAAGGGCGCCGATGACATCGTCAAGCCCGGGCACGTTCGTCCCCTGAAGGCCAAGCCGGGCGGTGTGCTGGAACGCACCGGACACACCGAGGCATCCGTCGATCTCGCCCGCCTGGCCGGCCTGAACCCGGCCGGCGTGATCTGCGAGATCCAGAACGAGGACGGCTCGATGGCCCACGGTGACGAGCTCGTCGCCTATTGCCTCAAGCACGAGTTGAAGATGGTCACGATCGCCGATCTGATCGCCTACCGGCGACGCCACGACAAGCTCGTCGAGCGGGTCGTGGACACCAAGCTGCCCACCGTGTACGGGGACTTCGTGGCCGTCGGGTACCGATCACTGGTCGACAACAAACACCACGTCGCGCTGGTCAAGGGCGATGTCGACGGTGAGTCCGATGTGCTCGTCCGTGTGCACTCCGAGTGCCTGACCGGGGATGTGTTCCATTCGCTGCGCTGCGACTGCGGCGAGCAGCTCGAATCGGCTCTGTCGATGATCGAACACGAGGGTCGCGGCGTCCTGCTCTACCTCAGCCAGGAGGGACGCGGGATCGGGCTGCTCAACAAGCTGCGGGCCTACAAGCTGCAGGAGGAGGGCTTTGACACCGTTGACGCCAACCTCAAGCTCGGCCTGCCGGCGGACCTTCGCGATTACGGGATCGGCGCCCAGATCCTCGTCGACCTCGGGCTGAGCAGTATCCGGATCCTGACCAACAACCCCAAGAAGATCTCGGGTCTGGCCGGGTACGGGCTGTCAGTCAGCGATCAGGTGCCGATCGAGCACGCCCCCAACGTCCACAACGAGGGCTACCTGCGGGCCAAGCGCGAGCGCATGGGCCACACCCTGCACCATCAGGGTCTGCCCTACGACGAGGAGATGCTGCGCCGCGAGAGCCAGCTCGACAGGGATGCGGATGGATCCTGAGCGCCGGGTGGCACTGTGTGTGGCCCGCTTCTACGAGGAGCTCGCTGATCGCCTCGAGGCCGGGGCGCGCGAGGCGCTGGAGTCCGCCGGCGTGACCGAGATCGACCGCTACGACGTCCCGGGCGCGTTCGAGCTGCCGCTGGTGGCCAAGTACGCCGCTCAGTCGGGCCGCTATCACGCCGTCGTGTGTCTCGGCGCGGTGATCCGCGGGGAGACCGACCACTACGACTGGGTCTGCGCCAGCGCGGCTCAGGGGATCACCGACGTGCAGCTCGAAACCGGCGTCCCGGTGGGCTTCGGGGTGCTGACCGTCGACACGATGGACCAGGCCCTGGCCCGTGTCACCGGCGGCGGAAAGCGCGACACCGGTGGCCACGCCGCCCACGCGGTGCTCGCCTCACTCGACGTGCGCGATCAGCTCAAGGCCCGCCGCGGGCCGGCGGGTTTTTCGGTCTAGCGGTTCGGGGCAGGCCCCGCGCGTCCGTCCCGCGGGCCCCTCCGGCGCGATGATTTCTTCCATCGACCTGTGGCTGCCGCGCAAGGTTGAGATCTTTGGGGTCCCCGCCAGGGTCAATCCAGCAGGCCGCTCCACGGGTCGTCAGTGGTGGGAAGAAGTCGTCGCCGGCCGGGCCTGACGGGCGGCCCCGCCGACCTGACCGGCGGCCCCGCCGAGCGCGGGGGTCAGTCCCCGCCGCCGCCCTGACCGGGGTGATGGTGCTTCTTGGCCTGGCCGGAGGGCAGGTTCGCGCCGCCGGTGCTGGCCGCGCCGCTCGGGCTGGCGCCCGTCGGAGCGGTGGCCGGAGCCTGGCCCGCGGCCTTCAGCGCCTGGTTGAGCAGATCCTGGACGGTCGCGGTCTGGTTCGGAATCCGCAGGCGCTGCTCGAGCACCGGGATCGCCGCCTGTGGGTTGCCGCCCCGCAGCAGCGCGTCACCGAGGTCATACAGCGCGTAGGCGTAGGTGAGGCTCGCGGGGCTTGCGGTGGCGATCGCGCGCCGGTCCGCGGCGATCGCTGCGAGGTAGTTGCCGCTGGCCAGTTCCTGATGGCCGAGGGTCTGCAGCTGGGACGCGGTCGGGCTCTGACCGGCGGCCGGCGCGGGCGCGCTCGACGTCGTGCTCGCTGCGGCCGGGGTGGTCGCGCTGGCGCTGGCGGAGGTGGCGGGCCGCCGACGGTGCGTCGTGGAGGCGGCGGCCGCGGACTCGGTGTGTGACGACGTGGCCGCCCGGCGACCGCTGGTGTGGGGGGCCGAGCCCGAGCTGCCCAGAGCGGCGGCCAGCACCGCAACCACCCCGATCGCGGCCACGAGCAGGGCCACCAGCGCGATCGCGCGTCCGTGGCGCCGGCGCCCGGGGTCGCCCGGCGGTGTGGTCACCGGCGGTCGCGCGCGCGGCGGCGCGGCGCCTGCCCGGGAGACGATCGGCGGCGGCACCCGTCGCGGCGCGGTCACGGCGGTTGCGGGCTCGGCGGGGACGGGCATCGCCAGCGGCGTGGTCCGTGCGGTCGGCTGACCGTCCAGGGCGGCCTCCAGGGCCGCGACGAAGGCCGCGGCGCTCGAGTATCGGTCCGCGGGATCCTTGGCCATTCCCCGGGCGAGCACGTCGTCAACGGCGGGGGGGAGCGTGCGGTCGCGCTCGCTGGCCCGGGGCGGCTCCTCATCGATGTGCTGGCGGGCCTGGGCGGCGAAGTGCTCGGCGGTGAAGGGACGACCACCGGTGAGCAGTTCGAACCCGGCGACGGCGAGCGCGTACCGGTCACTGGCGGCGGTGGCGTCGTGCCCCAGGGCCTGCTCGGGGGCCAGGTAGGCCGCGGTTCCGAACAGCTCTCCCGCACTGGTGATCGTGTCCTCGCTGGCCAGCCGGGCGATTCCGAAGTCGGCGACGTGCAGACCCCGGTTCTGGTCCAGCAGGAAGTTGGCCGGCTTGATGTCGCGGTGCACGATCCCACGGGCGTGGGCGTGGTCAAGCGCCTGCGCTGCCTCGCGCAGCCAGCGGCGCGTGTCGTCGCGGCTCACGGAGTCGTGACGCAGCGCATCGGCGACGGTGCCGCCGGCGAGATGCTCCATCACGATGAACGCGCCGAGCGGCTGATTGTGGACGGACTCGGGATCCTGCAGGTCACCGACGTCGAAGATCGTCACCACGTGGGAATGCGCGGACACCCGTGCGGCGGCCCGGGCCTCGCGTTTGAAGCGCCGGACGGCAACCTCATCGTCGACGAAGCGGTCCGAGAGCACCTTGATCGCCACCTGCCGGCCGAGCACGCGGTCGTCGGCGCACCACACTGACGCCATCCCGCCGGTGGCGATATGGCGGCGCAGCTGGTAGCGCGCCGGAAGCCCGCGCGCGAGGGCGGGAGGCGGTGACGGGGAGGGTCTGGCGCTGGTGCTCATCAGGACGGGCAGCTACCCATCTGGGGGGATGCAGAAGCGTCGGTCAGAGATCATGATGGTAGGCGCCCGGTCGCGAAAGTGCGTTGGGCCGCGCCGTGTCTATACTCGCCCGGCGATGTCCAAGATCTGTCATGTGTGCGCCAAGGGACCGGCGTTCGGCAACAACCGCAGCCACTCGATGGTCGCGACCCGCCGCCGCTTTGATCCCAATCTGCAGCGCGTCCGTATCGACGACGGCGGCACCCCGCGGCGTGTGTACGTGTGCACGCGCTGCCTGAAGGCCGGCAAGATCGTCAAAGCCCGGTAGGTGGGCGCCGGACCGATGGTCGAGAGCAGCCACTGACGTGGAGGCCTCCGATCGTCCGCTGGACGGCTGCGAGTCATCCGATCCGTCCATCGTTCGCTTCCGTGTCCTGATCGAGGCCGGACTCGCCGCGCTCGAGGCGCGCCGTGAGGAGGTCAACGATCTCAACGTGTTCCCGGTCGCCGACGGCGACACCGGCGACAACATGGTCCTCACCCTGCGGGCCGTTCTGCAGGAGCTCGATCGGCTCGCCGGAGCGTCCGAAGGCCGCACGATCGATGACATCGGCCGCGACGAGATCGTCGCCTCGGTGGCCCGCGCAGCGTTGCTCGGCGCCCGGGGCAACTCCGGGGTCATCCTCTCCCAGCTGATCCGTGGCGCGGCCGAGGAGCTGATCAGCCGCCCCGGCGAGCTCGTCGACCCGGTGCTGATCGGCGCCGCCCTGGCCCGGGCCGCCGATCAGGCCTACGGATCGGTGCGCGAGCCCGCCGAGGGCACGATTCTCACCGTGGTGCGCGAGATGGCCCACCGGGTCGCCTCCGAGCTCGCTCACACGCCCGATGCCCGCTTGAGCGCCGACGCCTCCGACGACCATCAGGACGCGGTGATCGCCTCGGTCATCGAGTCGCGCGCTGCAGGCCGGGCAGGAGTCCGTCGCGCGCGGCCCCGACCTGCTTCCCGTGCTGCGCGACGCTGGAGTCGTGGACGCGGGCGGCTACGGCCTGACCGTCCTGCTGGCGGGGATCGTTGGTGCCCTGCGGGGCGGCGATGCGCCCGCGCTGGCCCATCACGCAGCGGCGCGGGTGTCTCATCCCCAGCACGCCTCCACCAGTTTCCGGTACTGCACCAACTTCGCGGTCAGCGGCACGGGCCTGGAGGCCCGGGTCTACATCACCGCGCTGGAGGTGATCGGCGATTCCGTGCTCGTCGTCGGGGACACGACCACGCTCAAGGTCCACGTTCACACCGACGATCCGGACGCCGCCACGGCGCTGTTCGCCGACGCCGGCCTGTCTCGCACCTTGATGTGGCGGACATGAGCGCACAGGTGCTCGCCCGTGACGCCCGCCTGGGAGCGGACGCCGGCGCCCCGGTGTCGGTCTGCGGGGGGCTGGCGGTCATCAACGGCTCGGGAATGAGCGCGTTGTTTGAGAGCCTGGGCTTCTGGGTGCACGACGGCGGCCCGACGCTGAACCCCTCCACCTATGACCTGCTCGCGGCGATCCATGCCGTGCCGTCCGAGGAGGTGATCGTGCTCCCCAACAGTGCCAACGTGCAGATGGCGGCCGAGCGCGCGGCCGAACTGTCGGACAAGACGGTCGTCGTCGTCGCGTGCCGTTCCCAGCAGGCCGGGCTGGCGGCCGCGGTCAGCCTCGATCGAGACCGCAACGCCGCCGATAACGGGGCCATGATGCGGGAGACGCTCGAGCACGTGCGGACCGGCGCGGTCGCCCCGGCGGCCCGTGACGACGCTCAGGGCCGCTTCCGGGCCGGGGACGCGGTCGGCTTCGTCGAGGAGGAGCTGGTCGCCTGGGGCGACCCCCGGGCCACCCTGCACGACGTGCTGTCACAGCTGGCTGAGAACGCCGAGCTGATCACCTGCCTGCGCGGTGTCGACGCGCCGCTCGATGACCAGACCGTGCACGCGCTGGCCTCCCGGGACATCGAGCTCGAGCTCTCCGACGGCGGGCAGCCGAGCTACTGGTGGCTGCTCTCCGCCGAGTAGCCGGGTCACGACCGGCGCTCCGGTCATCATTGCCGACGCGATGTCCGCCACCGCCTTCGGCAGCTCCCGTCCGCTGGACGGCGACGAACTCGTTGCCGCTCAGGTGCGCTATCCGCGGCCCTCGCGGCTGACTGCGCCGCTGACCGTCGACGGGGGGCCAAAGGCCGAAGCGGCGGCGCACGCGCTGGGTCTGAACACCGTCGGCGACCTGCTCGAGCACCTGCCCCGCGATCGCCGCGAGGCCCGCGCGGTCGCCGAGCTCGTCGCCGGGGAGACCGCGACCGTCGTCGTCACCGTCCGGAGCATCGCCTCGCGCCCGGTTCGTCGCCGGGGCATGCGGCCGCTCGTCGAAGCCACGGTCGCCGACGAGAGCGGCTCGATGGGCGCCACCTTCTTCAACCAGCCGTGGCTCGCGCGCCGGTATCCGGCCGGGACGGGCCTGGTCCTGCACGGCAAGTTCGAGGCCCGCAACCGGTTCCGCGTTCAGGGCCATGCCCAGACCACCGAGGCCTGCGCCGGCGCGGGCGGGGTGGCTCACTACGCCGCCACCGAGGGCCTCTCCTCGACCCAGATCCTCGCCCTCGTCCGCGCGCACGCCGACACGATCGCGCGACGTCTGCGAGCCGCTGCCGGCCCGGCTGCGGGCCCGCGAGCGGCTGCCCGAGCGCCGCAGCGCACTGGCCGCCCTGCACCTGACCGGGGGAGAGGCCGAGCAGGCGCTGGGCCGGCGCCGGCTGGCCTTCGAGGAGCTGCTGCTCGCCCAGCTCGCCCTGCTGCGCCGTCGTCGCCTGCGCCGGCGCGGGGTGACCGCGCTCGTCCTCGATCAGCCGCGTGAGCTGACCGCACGCTGGCTGGGCACGATGCTGCCCTTCACCCCGACCGCCGACCAGCTCTCGGCGCTTGACGCGCTCGACGCCGACCTGTCCGCCGAGGACCCGATGCAGCGGCTGCTGATGGGCGAGGTCGGCTCGGGCAAGACCGTGGTCGCCCTGTACGCGCTGCTGCGTGCTGTCGAGCACGGCTACCAGGGCGCGTTGATGGCGCCCACCGAGCCGTTGGCCGAGCAGCACTTCGCCACTCTGCAGGCCCTGATGCCCGGGGAGGCTGTCCCGATCGGACTGCTGACCGGCTCGACCCCCGCCCGCCGTCGAGCGGACCTGCTCGGCAAGCTGGGCAGCGGTGAGCTGTCGCTGCTGGTCGGCACCCATGCGCTGATCGAGGATCCCGTCCGCTTCGCGTCCCTGGCCGTCGCGGTCGTTGACGAGCAGCATCGCTTCGGGGTCCGCCAGCGCGCGGCGCTGGACGCCAAGGCCGGCGCCGAGCGCCGGCCGCACGTCCTGCACATGACCGCCACCCCGATTCCGCGCACGCTCGCGCTGGCCGGCTACGGAGACCTTGACGTCACCCAGCTGCGCGAGCTGCCGCGCGGGCGCCAACCGATCCAGACCGTCGTCTGCTCGACCGAACGGGAGCGCTCGCGCGCCTACGAGCGCATCCGCGAGGAGCTGCGGGCCGGCCGCCAGGCCTTTGTGGTCTGCCCGCTGGTGTCGGAGTCAGAGCTGCTGCAGGCGCGCGCGGCCACGGTCGAATTCGAGCGCCTGCGCGACGGTGAGCTGCGCGACTTCACCGTCGCGCTCATGCACGGCCAGCTCACCGGCCCCGAGAAGCAGGCGGTGATGCGCGAGTTCGCCTCCGGGGGCGCCGACGTGCTCGTGGCCACCACGGTGATCGAGGTCGGGATCGACGTCCCCAACGCGACCGTGATGCTCGTCGAGGACGCCGAGCGCTACGGCATCTCCCAGCTGCACCAGCTGCGCGGCCGGATCGGCCGCGGCGCGCACGCGTCGCTGTGCCTGCTGTTCGGAGCCAAGGGCTCGGCGCGCCTGCGTGCGCTGGCCGAGCACAGCGACGGCTTTCGCCTCGCCGAGATCGACCTCGAGCTGCGCGGGGAGGGGGAGCTGGTCGGGGTGCGCCAGAGCGGGCTGGCCCAGTTCAAGGTCGCCGAGCTGCCGCGCGATGCCGAGCTGCTCGAGCGCGCCCGCGCCCGCGCCCTGTACATCGAGGATGAGGATCCCGACCTCGAGGCGCCCGAGCACGCGCTGCTCGCCGACGCCCTCGGGGACGCCTACGGGACCGAGGCCGACGCGCCGATCCGGGCCTGAGCGGTGCCGGTGGCGGCCGGCCAGAAGCCGATCAGATGCGGGTGATCGCGGGCCGCTACGGAGGACGACGCCTGATCGCGCCCCGCGGATCAGAGACCCGACCCACCTCTGACCGGGTCCGCGAGGCCCTGTTCTCGATCCTGGGCGACGTCACGGGCGCACGCGTCCTGGATC
>CAVXPV010000009.1:0-68039 GCA_963763715.1 uncultured Solirubrobacterales bacterium | reverse complement strand
ACCTATAACCTGCCGGTTAACAGCCGGCTGCTCTGCCAATTGAGCTATGCAGGATCGTTCTTGCCTGCCGGTTCTGGGTGCTTGAGGCGCCTTTGGTCCGGCGGTGCGTGACTAGGTTAGCGATCCCGGGGAGATCCGCAATTCGCTTTGCCGGGCAGGTCGGGGTGGGTGTGGGAACTTCGGGGATCGCCGTTGGTTGCAAGGTCCGTTCGTCGCACCCGGTCGGGGGAGAGGGGTTGCCATGGAAGGCTGACGTAGCCGACGTTGGCTGCCGGACGTCGGGCCCGGTATGTGCTCGGCCGCGGGCCGGGCGGGAGCAGGACGAGAAGATGCGGACGGCGGCGCGGAAGGTCGCCGACGCGCCCGCGGTGCGCCAGACCGCCAATGTGATCCAGGTACAGGCGTTCGAGATCACCAAGAACACCGCGTCCAAGGGGCGCGAGGCGGTCGGGCATGTCGTGGAGACGGTGCGGCACCGGGGGGAGGGCGAGGGCGGCGACAGCGAGTTCTGAGTCGGCGCCCACCCTCGGGTAGCGCCGCCCGGTAGGGGGCGCCGAGCACAGGGGAGTCACCGAGCGGGGCACGGCGGCCCGCGCGGCGATGACGCATGCGCTGTTCGGCCGCGCCCGTCCCCGACAGCCTCGGGATGCGGAAGCCCTGCCACTCTCACACTGGTGGCAAGGATCGATCCTCTCGTCATGGGCTCACGCCGAGCCCGTGACGAGAGGGAACGATGATGAACGACTCGGCCTGCACGGCGGCTCTGGTGACCGGCGGCAGCCGCGGGATCGGCGCCGCGATCGCCCGGAAGCTGGCATTGGGCGGGGCGGCCGTCGCCCTGTACCTACGCGCAGGCGGCTGAGCAAGCGAAGGAAGTAGTCGCGCGGATCGACGCCGGAGGCGGCCGGGCGATGCGATTCGAGGCGGACTGACCGAGCCGGATGCCGCGGCGCAGGCGGTGGAGCGGGCCGTGCGCGATCTCGGCGGCCTACACCGCCATGAACCCCGCCGACGGCGACACCGCCGACTTCCAACGCTCGCTGACGGCGCCTCGGCCGCTACGGGGAGGCTGAGGACATAGCCACCGCGGTGGCGTATCTGGCCGGACCCGGCGGGCGGTACATCACCGGGACGGCGCTGGCCGTGGACGGCGGCTACACGGTCTGAACCGGGCCGCCGGAGTCACGTTCAGCACGGCGTTGCTCGCGCCGGCTTCAGCCGCCGCCGCCACAACCGCACGAGGCAGTCCGCTGCCCAACTCCCGCCGTTGAAACCGCGGCCCACGCCCACACCCCCAACGGCGCCCAGCTCCACGCTCGGCATGCGATCACGCAAGTGGCCGAGACCGACACCCCCTGCCGTTGCCGCTGCTGGCCGCCGCCGTGCCAGTCCCTACTGCGTAACAAGCCCGGGGCGTCGTGCGTCGAACATCGCGTAGGGAGAGACCGAGCCAAAAGGGTGTCGCGTGCGCGACGATCTGCCCCATGCCATGCGTGAGACCGCGCGCCGGTTGGAGCCGGACGTCGGGCGGCTTGCCGCGGGTGGGGTTTCGCGGGGCACGCGGATGCGGCGGGTGGAGCGGGTCGTGCAGGTGCTGGGTTCGGTGATGGCGGTGGGGGTGGTGTTCGCGGGAGTCGTGATGGTCGGGTCGCATCGGGTCGCCGGGGTCAGTGGTGTTGGGGGAGGGGCGAACCAGCCTGCTGCGTCGGGTCCTCAGGACGCCTCGGGGAACGCCTTGCCCGGCACGCCTAATCCCACCGGCGACGGCGATCGCGCTGCCACCGCAACCGGCCCGACCGCCAACACCCCGACGCGCCAACACCCCGACCACCATCCCTCCGAGTTCGGGCCGCGCCGTCCGGCAAATCTCGCAGGAGATCTGACCAGCACCCTGAAGTCGCTCCTCGGCGGTACCGGAGTCAGCGGCAGTTTCCTTCGTGGCCAAGGGCAGTGACTTCATGCCGGTCACTACGGTGATCGCCTCGAGCCCGATCGTGATCGACGCCCAACTCTCGGCGGGTGAGAACGTCGGGTACATCAGCATCGTCATCGCCGGTTCTGGGCCTTCCGTTCCGCCGCCTGGTACGGCACGGCCACGCGGTCGGGATCGACCCCGATGATGTGTTCAAGGGCGAGAACGGGCTGCCGCTGGAGATCGACGCCCGCGGGGCCCGCTTCGGAGAGGCCGTCCAGGCGGGGATGATCTTCGTGGACGGCGTCGACATCGGGGACCCGGCCGACGTCGCCCTGCGCGACCGGCGGATGCTCTCCGCCGACGGGATCTTCATCGTCGTCGCCACGGTGTCCGAGCAGACCGGCGAGTCGATGGTCGCCCCCGAGGTCATCTTCCGCGGCGTGCCGTTCGTCGAGCAGGCCGATGAGCTGATGGAGGAGCTGCGGATCGAGGTCGAGCGATCACTGGCCCACGCCGCCGAGGAGGGGATCCGTGAGATCGACCTGCTGCAGCAGGAGCTGCATGACGATCTCGCGAAGTTCGTCTACGAGCGGTTGCGCCGGCGGCCGATGGTCCTGCCGGTCGTCGTCGAGGTCTGATCGACCGCAAGCGGTCGCCGTCCGCGAGCGACGGCGGGGCGCGTCCGCGGGCAGCCGGATCACGAAGCGGGTGCCGACGCCGGACTCGGGGGCTCGAGTTCGACCGTCCCGCCGTGGGAGAGCGCGACCGAGCGCACGATCGCCAGTCCCAGCCCGGAGCCGCGCCCGCCGTCGCGCGCCGCCGCGCACGAAGCGCTCGAACACTCGGGCCTGCAGCGCCGGGGCGATGCCGGGCCCGTCGTCGGAGACGCTGAGCACCGCCTCGGCATCCTGCAGCCCGGTGGAGGCGTGGATCCGGGTCCCGGGCGGGGTGTGGCGCACGGCATTCTCGAGCAGGTTGAGCACGAGCCGGTGCAGCTCGTCGCGCACGCCGGTCACCGGAGCCGGCCCAGGAGCGATCGACAGCTCATGGCGTTCGGCCATCGGCCCCAGTTCCCCCGCGGCCTCGACGAGCACCTCGGCGAGATCGGTCGTGCGCCGCGGCTGGACGCGCCGCGCGTCGGCCCGGGCCAGCAGCAGCAGGTCCCCGACCAGGCGGCGCATCCGGCGGGTCGAGCGCAGCGCCGCCTCGGCGGTCTCGGCCTGCTCACCCTCGAGCTCCTCGGTGAGCAGCTCCAGGTTGGCCAGAACGCTGGTCAGCGGCGTGCGCAGCTCGTGGGAGGCATCGGCGACGAACTCGCGCTGTCGGTCGAGCATGCCCTGCGTGTCAGAGCGGGCCGCGTCCAGGGCGCCGAGCATGCCCTCCAGGGTGCTGGCCAGCTCGGCGATCTCGTCGTTGGCCTCGGGATGAGGCACCTGCCGGCTGGCGTCCCGGGTACGGGCGATCTCGCCCGCGGTCTCGGTCAGCTCGACGATCGGCCGCATCGCCCGCGCCGACACGAACAGCCCGGCGATCAGGGCGAGGATCGTGCCGCCGAGCACGCCGAGCAGCAGGAAGACCTGCACCTTGGCGACCGTGCGATCGAGGTCGGAGAGGGGCAGCGCGTACAGCAGCACCACCTGGCCGCTGGGGCGCACGTCGATCAGGCGCACCGCCACGCGATAGCCTTCGGCGGTGAACGTGCCCGAGGTCCGGGCCGGCGCCGTATTGAAGTACTGGGGCTTGAGCGGGCTGGCCTTGCGCAGACGGATCTTGTCCTGAGTGCACTGCAACAAACCGTCGTTGGCGTCAAAGATGCGGATCTGTGCGTTCTCGACGCTGGCGATGTCCGACAGATGAACCTTGGTCTGCAGGCACTCGAGCTGGCCCTTGGCGTTGTAGCTCAGCTTGTGGTTGAGCTGGGAGGCGAGACGGTCGATCGCCTGGCTCTGCTGGGTGGAGAACTGCGCGCGGACCTGGCGGCCAGTGAGCGTGCCGACGATGACCGCGAATCCGGCCAGGATCACGAAGGTCAGAGCCGCGGATCCACCGGCCAGCCGCCAGCGGATCGGGACCGACCTATACGCGGAGTACGTAACCCGCGCCGCGGATCGTATGGAGGAGACGGGGCTCGCCACCGGCTTCCAGTTTCCGTCGTAGGTTGGACACGAACACCTCGATCGTGTTCGTCATCGAGAAGGGGTCATAGCCCCACACCTCGTCCAGCAGGCGCTGGCGCGAGACGACGATGCGCTCGTTGCGCATCAGATATTCCAGCAGCTCGAACTCGCGCTGGGTGAGCTCCACGCTGCGATCGCTGCGCAACACCTCATGGGTGTCAGGATTCAGGCGCAGATCGCCGACCGCGAGGTGGGCCTGCCCGCGCGGGGGACGCCGGCGCAGCAACGCGCGCAGCCTCGCCAGCAGCTCCTGGCGCTCGAACGGCTTGACAAGGTAGTCGTCGGCGCCGGCGTCCAGGCCCTCGACCCGGGACTCGACCGCGTCACGTGCGGTGAGCACGAGGATCGGGACGTCATCGGACTGGCGGCGCAGCTCGCGGGCGACCTCCAAGCCGTCCATGCCCGGCAGGCCGAGATCGAGCACGACGAGGTCAGGCAGAAACGAGTGGGCCTGCTCGAGCGCGACGGGACCGTCCTGCGCGATCCGCACCTCATAGCCCTCCATCCGCAGCGAGCGCATCAGCACCTGGGCGATGGCGTCGTCGTCCTCGACGACGAGGACACGGGGTGGGCGGTCAAAATCGGTCATGCCGCGCAGATGGTACGGACCCGGCGGGTCTCGCACGCACCTCGGTCACCGCCGGCTTGTCGCGCACTTTGCGGCCATATCCGCGCGTGGCGCGGCAGGAGGCGGGCTCGATCTGTCGAAGCCCCGAGTTCGGAAGATGGCCGCCACCCGCCAGAAGCGCAAACCGGCGACGCGCAAGCCCGCGTCGCGCAAGCCCACCGCCCGCCGGGCGCCGCCCAAGCGCGCCCAGCGCTCGCTGCTGGCGAGCCGCCCCGGGCTGCCCGCGTTCAGCCCCGAGGCGCATCACGTCGACATCCTCGGGCTGGCGCTGATCGCGATCGGGCTGTTTCTCGGTGGGGTCGCGTACGCCCACTGGACCGGCGGCACCCTGGGGGACGGCGCGGTCCGCGGGATGCGCTTCGTGCTCGGCGACGTCGGCTATGTCGTCCCGGCTGCCCTCGTCGCGGCCGGCGCACTGATCCTGATCCGGGAGCTGCGCCCTCCGGCACGCCCGATGCGGACCGGCGTGATCTGCCTGACCGCGGCGATCACGCTTGCACTCGCCGCCGGGACGTTCGGGATCGGCCCCGGGCCAGACCTCCGCGCACAGCTTCTGGCGCTCAGCCGCCTTCGAGCGTCGCGGCGGGATTGTCGGGCAGGGCGAGCTGTGGGTCATCTCGCACCTGGTGTCCACGCTCGGCGCGCACATCCTGGCCATCTTCCTGCTCGTCGCCGGAACCATCCTCGTCACCGGCGCGACTCTCGCCGGGGCGCTGCGGTACACCGGCACCGGGATGGCGCAGACCAGCCGCGCGCTGCGCCGCTCCACCGACGATCTGCGCGCCTCGGTGGCCGGCCGGCCCGCCAGCACCGCCGCGGGGCGGACCCGAACCGCCCACGCGGCGGCGGAGGATCCGTACGCCGCCGAGCCCGGTGATGATGCCCGAGCCCGACACCAGCGAACTCGTGGTCCGGGCCACGCACGTCGAGGCGCCGCCGATCGATGGCGACGCTCCGCTGCCCGAGCTCACGGGCGCCGGTCCCGAGCCGTTCGCGCCCGGCCTGTTCGATCCCGATCCCGACGAGGTGGTTCCGCCCGAGCTTGACCCCGAGAGCGATGCGGTGGCCGCCGGCCCGGCGCCAGGCCCGGCCGCCGAGGTCTCCGACGGAGACCTGACCCCGCAGGGCCGCTATCGCGCCTCGATCACCGACGATCCCGACTTCGTCTGGCGGCTTCCCGGCACCCGCCTGCTGACCCGGTCGAGCAGCGAGGCGGCCAAGCCCGACACCGCCGGCCAGGAGCAGATCGCCCGGACGCTGGTCGAGACGCTCGGCCACTTCGGGATCGAGGCGAAGGTGATCGGCCGGGTCACCGGACCCCACATCACCCGCTTTGAGATCCGGCTCGCCCCCGGCATCAAGGTGGCCAAGGTCGCCCAGCTCAAGGACGACCTCGCCTACGCGCTCGCCGCCACCGACATCCGCATCCTCGCCCCGATCCCGGGCAAGCAGGCGGTCGGCGTCGAGGTGCCCAACGCACTGCGCAAGATCGTCCACCTCGGCGATGTCTTCCAGGATCCGCCCGAGGACTGGTCCCCGCTGACCGTGTGGCTCGGCAAGGACATCGCCGGACGCGCGATCGGGGCCGACCTGGCCAAGATGCCGCACCTGCTCGTGGCCGGTACGACCGGCGCCGGCAAATCCGCGTGCGTCAACGCGATGCTGTCGAGCATTCTGCTGCGGGCCGACCCGCACCAGGTGCGCCTCGTGCTGGTCGACCCCAAGCAGGTCGAGCTCAACCACTACGAGTCGATTCCGCACCTGCTCACCCCGGTCATCACCAGCCCGAGAATGGCCGCCACCGCGCTGCAGAACCTCGTCAAGGAGATGGAGCAGCGCTACTCGATCATGTCCCTGGCCCGGACCCGGAGCCTGCCCGAGCTCAACCGTGCCCGCGCCAAGCGCGACGAGCCGGCGCTGCCCTACATCCTGTGCGTGATCGACGAGCTGGCGGACCTGATGATGGTCGCGCCCGCCGACGTCGAGGACTCGATCATCCGCCTGGCGCAGAAGGCCCGCGCGGTCGGCATCCACCTCGTGCTCGCCACCCAGTCACCCCGGGTCGACGTCATCACCGGCATGATCAAGGCCAACGTCCCCTCGCGGATCGCCTTCGCGGTCTCCAGCCAGACCGACTCGCGGGTGATCCTCGACACCGGCGGCGCCGAGGCGCTGCTCGGCCAGGGGGACATGCTCTTCTCACCGGTCGGCTCGTCCCGGCTGCAGCGCATCCAGGGCGCCTACATCGACGAGGCGGAGATCCTCGAGCTGACCGACGCCTGGCGGCGCCAGGGCGAGCCCGAGTTCCACGAGGAGCTGCTCGAGGAGGTCCCCGCCGAGGAGACCGCGAGCGAGGACGACGACAGCCTCAATCGTGACGAGGACCCGCTGCTCGAGGAGGCGATCGGGATGGTCGCCCAGATGGGCACCGCCTCGACCTCGATGCTGCAGCGGCGCCTGCGCCTCGGCTACACCCGCGCCGGGCGCCTGATTGACATGCTCGAGCGCCGCGGGATCATCTCCGGCTACGAGGGATCAAAGCCCCGCCAGGTGCTGATCTCCGAGGCCGACGTCCCGCGGATCCTCGTCGCCCTGGCCGAAGCCGACGGCCGCGCCACGCCGCCGCCGCCGCCGCCCGTGCTCGCGCCGGAACCGGCGCCCGAGCTTCCCCCGCCTGCCTTCCCGGACGAGCTGTAACCGGCGCGGCGCCCCGGGCGCGATTTTGCAGGCGGTTTGCCGGCGCACGGCGACGATAGCCTTGTCTGGCGATGGCTGACATCGGCGCCCGGCTACGGGAGGCGCGAATGCGCGCCAAGATCGACATCAACGAGGTCGAGGTGCGGACCAAGATCCGGGCCAAGTACCTGCGCGCGATCGAGAACGAGGAATGGGACCTGCTCCCCGGCGAGGTCTACGTCAAGAGCTTCCTGCGCACCTACGGGGACTTACCTCGGACTCGACACCCGTCAGCTGATCGACGACTTCCGCCGCCAGTACGAGCGCCCCGCCGAGCACGAGCTGCGGCCGATCGCGCCTCCGGGTCGTGATCGCGACCGGGTCTCGCGCAGGGGCGTGCTGCCGCCTTGGCTGATCATCGGCGCCGTCCTGATCGCCGTCGTCGCCGTCCTGTTCGCGGTGGGCAAGTTCAGCGGAGGGTCCAACCCGGCTCCGGCCACGCACCCGGTCAGCACCGCCCCGCCCAAGCGCACCCACCGCCGCCATCGGGCCCGCGCCACCACGCCGGCCCGTCCCCGCACGGTCCGCCTGCAGCTCGTCGCCACCGGTCAGGTCTATGTCTGCCTGGTCAACGGCACCGGGCACAAGCTGATTCCCGGCTTGATCTACGCCGGCGGCCAGCCGATCCCGGTCAAGACGGCGCCCAAGCTACTGCTCACGCTCGGCAACAATGCGGTGCGGATGAAGGTCAACGGCAAGCAGGTCGCGATACCCGCCTCGTCGGGATCGATCGGTTACCAGTTCGAGCCGGGGTCCACCCGGGTGCTCACGACCGCGCAGCAGCCGCGCTGCGCATGACCCTGGAGGGGCCGCTGCGCGCGGGCATCCTGATCACCGGCACCGAGGTCCTGACCGGGATCATCTTCGACCGCAACGGTCCCTGGCTGTCGGAGCGGCTGGCCGAGGTAGGTGTCGACGCGGCCACCATCCAGATCGTCGGTGACCGCCCCGAGGACCTGCTGGCGGCGATGGTCTCGATGCGGGACGCGGGGCTTGGCCTGATCGTGACCAGCGGCGGGCTCGGCCCGACCGCCGACGACATGACGGCCGAGATCGTCGGCCGCTTCTGCGGTCGCGAGATGGTGCTGGACGCGGCCCTCGAGCAGCGGATCGCCAAGATCCTCGAGCCGCTGATGAAGCGCTGGCCGGGGATCGACCCCGAGCTCGTGCGCGAGTCCAACCGCAAGCAGGCCGTCGTCCCCGACGGGGCCACGATCCTCGAGCCGGTCGGGACCGCCCCGGGGCTCGTCGTGCCTCCGGCCGACGGCGACGGACCGACCGTCGTCGTGCTCCCGGGTCCACCGGGCGAGCTTCGGCCCATGTGGGCGACCGCGCGGGCGACCGAGACGTTCCAGGCCGCGATCGCGGGCGCGACCGAGTACCGCCGCGAGATCGTGCGCCTGTTCGGGATTCCGGAGTCCGAGATCGCGGGTAGCCTCCGGGTCGCGGCCGAGCAGGGGATCGAGCTGGCGCGGCTGGAGATCACGACCTGCCTGCGGCGCGGCGAGATCGAGATCGCCACCCGTTTCGAGCCGCCCGCGCAGGCCGAATACGACGCGTTTGCGGCCTTCATCGCCGAGCGTCACGGCGACACGTTGTTCTCGCGCGACGGCACGACGATCGACGAGCAGCTCGCCGGCCTGCTCGCGGGTGAGACGATCGCCACCGCCGAGTCGTGTACCGCGGGCGGCCTGGCCTTCCGGCTCACCGACCGCGCCGGATCCTCCGCCTACGTGCTCGGCGGGGCGGTGGTGTATTCCAACCAGGCCAAGATCGACCTCGCCGGAGTCGATCCTGAGCTGATCGATCGCACCGGAGCGGTGTCGACCGAGGTCGCACAATCACTTGCGAGCGGCATCGCCGAGCGTCTCGGGGCCGCGCTCGGGGTCGGGATCACCGGGATCGCGGGTCCCGACGGGGGCACCGAGGACAAGCCCGTGGGAACCGTCTGCATCGCGGTCTGCCACCGTGACGGGCGCCGGCTGACCCGGCGCGTTCGGCTGCCCGGCTCGCGCCAGGACGTTCGTGACCGCTCGGTCACGGTCACGATGCACATGCTGCGCCGGCTGCTGCTCGGCGAGAGCGACGCGGCGGACGACGATGCCGGCCCCGCCGCCGGCGGTCAGAGCGCCGCCCCGCTCGGGTCCTGACCGGCCGGCCGGCCGGCCGGCCGGGTGCGGTCCGGCCTGCAGAATGCACCTGCGGTCCCCCTCGCAGCCATTCAGGGCGCAGATCGCATCCCTGGCGCGCCGTGTGCGCCGCGTATGCGCCCGGGTCCCGTCAAAGGCGCAGATCGCAGGTCGCCGTCCGGCCGTGTGTTCACGATTGACACGGTCTCGTCACCGTCGCGTGACCCGGGGCTCTTGTTCGGTGACGCTCGCTCGATCTACGGTGCGGTTCCGTCCGCCCGCCGTCTTACCGTGACGAGTTCAACGCGCATCAGACAAGGAGCCTCAGCGAGCATGAGCGAGAACCAGAAAGGCGCAGTCGGCGCGTCTGATCCCAAGGCCGACGCCAAGCGTCAGGCGGCGCTGCAGGGCGCCCTGACCCAGATCGAGCGTCAGTTCGGCAAGGGAACGGTCATGCGGATGGGCGATCCCGGCGCGCGCGTGAACTGCGACGCGATCCCCACCGGCGCGCTGTCCCTCGACATCGCGCTCGGAATCGGCGGGGTCCCGCGCGGGCGGATCATCGAGATCTTCGGCCCGGAGTCCTCGGGCAAGACGACGCTCGTCTACCACATCATCGCCGAGACCCAGAAGCTCGGCGGAGTCTGCGCATTCGTGGACGCCGAGCACGCCATGGATCCGCTCTACGCCCAGCGCATCGGGGTCGACATCGACGAGCTGCTCGTCTCCCAGCCCGACTACGGCGAGCAGGCCCTGGAGATCGTCGACATGCTGATCCGCTCCGGCGCGGTCGATCTCGTCGCGGTCGACTCGGTCGCGGCGCTCACGCCACGGGCCGAGCTCGAGGGCCAGATGGGTGACCAGACGGTCGGTGCCCAGGCCCGGATGATGTCCCAGGCGATGCGCAAGCTGGCCGGCAACCTCAACCGGTCTCAGACGTTGTGCGTGTTCACCAACCAGATCCGCGAGAAGGTCGGCGTCATGTTCGGCTCGCCGGAGACCCAGCCGGGCGGCCGGGCGCTGAAGTTCTATGCCTCCCAGCGGCTCGACATCCGCCGGATCGAGACCCTCAAGGACGGGACCGAGGCGGTCGGCAACCGGGTCCGCGTCAAGGTGGTCAAGAACAAGGTCGCCGCGCCGTTCAAGCAGGCCGAGTTCGACATCGAGTTCGGCCGCGGGATCTCGACCTCGGGCTGTCTGCTCGACTACGGCATCGAGCACAACATCGTCACCAAGTCGGGTTCCTTCTTCTCCTACGGGGAGGAGCGGCTCGGTCAGGGCCGGGGCAACGCCAAGGCGTTCCTGGACGAGCACCCCGAGATGGCGGACGAGATCGAGGCCAAGGTCTACGCCGCGCTCGGGCTCGGCCGTGATCTGGTCAAGCCGATCGAGCACGACGAGGAGGCTCCGTTGGCCGCGATCGGCGACGCACAGGGACGCGCCGCCTAGCGGGCCCGAGCGCCGCTCGCGGACCCACGACGATGGCCTGAGGCATGGGCGAGGAGACGGCCAGCGTCGAGGAGCGTCTCCAGCGCGGGCTGGAGCTGAGCTTCGCCTACCTCAACCGCCGGGAGCGCAGCGAGCAGGAGGTGCGCGCACAGCTCGAGCGCAAGGGGGTGTCGGCCGACACCGCCGACGCCTGCCTGGCCGAGCTGACCAGTCAGGGCTACGTGGACGACAGCCGCTACGCGCTGATGTTCGTCCACGACAAGCGTGAGCTGGAGGGCTGGGGCAGCGAGCGGATCCGGCGTGGCCTGGCCGAGCGCGGCATCGAGCGCGACCGGATCGAGGCTGCCCTGGCCGATCACGAGGCGCAGTGGGCCGGCGGGGAGAGCGAGCTTGACCGGGCGCTCGCCCTGCTGGCGCGGCGCTTCCCGACCCCGCCGCGGGAGCGTCGCGAACGCGACCGGGCGCTGGGAGCGCTGATCCGCAAGGGCTTTGCCTCCGAGCTGGCCCTGGACGCGCTGAGCGCCTACGCCCGCGGCTCCTGACCAGCCGCCGGTCCTGACGGGCGTCGCTGATCCGTGCTCGAGGCGCCCGCCGGCCGCGTCAGTCCTCGATCGTGATCCCGAGTGCCATCGGCCAGCGCGGCCGCGGAGTCCAGGATGTCCGGCCACGGCATCCGCACTCCCGCCAGCGACTCGACGCCGAGGACGCCGTCCAGCGACGACCCCCGGATCGAGCACGCGTTCAGCCGCGCGCCGCGAAAGTCGGCGCCGCCCAGGCGGCAGGAGACGAAGCTGACCGCGTCCAGCCGCGCGTCCAGGAACGAGGCGTCGGTCAGGTTGACCCGCTCGAAGATCACCTCACGCAGGCGCGCGCCGGCAAACGAGGCGAACTCGAGCGAGGCATCGGTGACCCGGAGGTCGCGGACTCGCCCCGGCTCAGTCCGAACCCGACCATCTGGGAGCGCTCGATCGCCACCCGCCGCAACGATCCCTCCCGGCCGTCGAGATTCGACAGCCCGCACTCCGTGAGCGTGACGTCCGCCGAGCGCCAGCCCCGGCGCGGTTCCGGGCGCCAGCGTGATCTGGCTCAGTGCCGACTCCGAGATCCGGATGCGGCGAGGCCGGGGTCGGCGCGCCTGCGGGCCCGGTCACTCGCGCCCGTGAGAGGACGAGCGCGCCCGTCCGACAGACCGTCGGCGAGCGCCATCGTCGTCGAGCTCGGGGAGATCGGGAGCCTGCACGATCGGGTCGTCGGCCACGGCGCCACGATAGGCGAGGTTTGCGCCGCCATCGCCCCGGTACTACGATGCAGGCAGCGAACGAACGGTCCTCCGGACCGCAAAACACCAGCAAATCTCCAGATAACGACCCACGAGAACCACTGTGTCCCCGGCATACCGCGACGGACCACGACAACCGCCTCGATTGGCGCCCTAAGCACACACGTCACCCGGCACCCGGCCGGTGACCCATCAATCTGGAGTGGACTCCGTTCAGCGCTCGGACGGACCGCTCGGTCGCTCCCCATACGTACGACAGAGGAACGGGACTGGTCGCTGGACCGCTCCCGCCGAGAGGAACGACCATGCAAATCATCGGTGCCGCAGCGCTCATCGCGGTCGGAATCGTGGTCGCCGCCGTTCTCTATGGCCGGTCGCGGGACGGCTTCGGGCCCCGCCAGCACCGTCGAACGCGAGGCCACGACCGCCCTGCAGACGACGCTGAGCGAACGCGCCGCCGGCCTGGACCGCCGAGAGGACGTGCTGGCGCGCCGCGAGCAGACGCTCGCCGAGCGCGAGGCCGAGATCGATCGCGCGCGCGGGACGCTGTCCGACGGTCGTCAGGCGGTCGAGCAGCGGCTCGAGGAGCTGGCCGGCATGTCCGCCGCGCGCGCCAAGCAGCTGCTCGTGCAGGAGGTCGAGGAGCAGGCCAGGCACGATTCGGCCCGTCGCATCCGCCAGATCGAGGAGGAGACCAAGCGCGACGCCGACCGGCGGGTGCGCAACATCCTCTCGGTCTGCATGCAGCGGCTGGCCGCCGGCCACGCCGCCGAGACGACGGTGTCGGTCGTGCATCTCGCCTCTGACGATCTCAAGGGCCGGATCATCGGCCGTGAGGGACGCAACATCCGCGCTCTGGAGAATCTCACCGGCGTCGACTTCATCATCGATGACACCCCCGGGGCGGTCGTGCTCTCGGGCTTTGACGGGGTCCGGCGCGAGATCGCGCGCCTGACGCTCGAGAAGCTGCTCTCGGACGGCCGGATCCACCCGGCCCGGATCGAGGAGACCTACTACCAGACCAAGTCAGAGATGGATGGCCGGATCATGGAGCTCGGCGAGCAGGGCGTGTTCGACGCCGGCCTCCAGGGCGTCGCACCCGAGCTGGTCAAGCTGCTCGGCCGGCTGCGCTTTCGCACCAGCTACGGCCAGAACGTGCTCGCGCACTCGATCGAGGTCGCGCAGCTGGCGGCGATGATGGCCCAGGAGCTCGGCGCCAGCGCCAAGACCGCCCGGCGCGCGGCGTTGCTGCACGACATCGGCAAGGCCGTCACGCACGAGATCGAGGGCCCGCACGCGCTTGTCGGTGGCGATCTCGCCCGCAAGTACGGTGAGTCCGCGGCGGTGGCGCACGCGATGGAGGCCCATCACAACGAGGTCGAGCCCCAGACGATCGAGGCGGTGATCGTGCAGGCGGCCGATGCGCTCTCGGGCGCTCGCCCGGGCGCCCGCGGCGAGTCCCTGGAGCAGTACGTCAAGCGGCTGCGCGACCTCGAGCAGATCGCCACCCGTCACGAGGGCGTCGACAAGGTCTACGCGATGCAGGCCGGGCGCGAGATCCGCGTGATGGTCGCGCCCGGTGACATCGATGACGACGCCGCGACGCTGCTGTCGTTCCACATCGCGCGCGAGATCGAGAAGGAGCTCGAGTATCCCGGCCAGATCAAGGTCACCGTGATCCGCGAGTCGCAGGGCCGTGGAGTACGCGCGCTGATGGCCGGACGGATCCTCGTGATCGAGGATGAGCCGGGGATCGTGGACTTTCTCGAGCGGGGGCTGCGTTCCTACGGGTTCGTGGTCGAGTCGGCCGCCGACGGCGTGCGGGGATCGGAGCGCGCCATCGGCGAGCCGTTCGATCTCGTGGTGCTCGACATGATGCTGCCGCTGCGCAGCGGCCTCGAGGTGCTCGGGGACATCCGCGCCGCGCACCCGGCGCTCCCGTGGTGATCCTGACCGCCCGCGCCGAGGTCGAGGACCGGGTCAACGGTCTGGATGCGGGCGCGATCGATTACCTGACCAAGCCGTTCTCGCTGTCCGAGCTCGCCGCGCGGATCCGCGCCCAGTTGCGTCTCGTGGCCCAGACGCCGACCACGACGCTGACCGGTGGCGACGTCGAGGTCGACCTGATCACCCGCGAGGTCCGCCGCGGGGGCAGCCTGGTGCGCCTCTCGACGACCGAGTTCGAGCTGCTGTCCTACCTGCTGCGCAACACCGGCCGGGTGCTCTCCCGCGAGCAGATCCTGCGCGCGGTGTGGGGCTATGAGTACGACCCGGGCACCAACGTCGTCGATGTCTACGTCGGCTATCTGCGCCGCAAGCTGCGCCAGGACGGGGAGCGTGACCCGATCGTGACCGTTCGCTCGGTCGGGTACCGGTTCGATGCTCCGGCCTGAGCTGCGGCTCGCTCGCGGTCTGCGCTGGCAGCTCACCGCGCTCGTCTCGGCGGTGATGCTGATCGCGATGCTGGTGATCTTCGTCGTCGTCTACACCGGCACCGGCTCGGAGATCCGCCGGCAGATCGATCGCGATGTGGCCGGGGACACCGGCCAGCTCGCCCAGGCCCTGTCGGGCGCGGGACGCAGCCCCGAGCGAGGTGCTGGCCGCCGCCCGTGCGCTACCTGCGGGCCCAGCCCTACGGCCCGACGTCGGCGTTGCTGTTCGTCTCGGTCCCCGGCGCCGGCGCCGCCTTCAACCATCCCGAGATCGTCGGTCGTCCGGTGGCCGAGAGCGGCGAGACCGCCGCGGACGAGGGGTCCGAGCGGCGCCTGGCCCGCGGTCTGGTCGTCCCGCGCCTGGGCTACACCGAGCAGCGGGTGCCGGACATCGGGCCGACCCGGATCCTCGAGCGCCGCGTGAACGTCGGGACCCTGAAGGTCGTCGTCGGCGCGGGCGAGCCGCTCGCGGTCGTCGAGCGCGCCCAGCACGGCGTCGGGCAGACCTTCCTGCTCGCTGCGCTGATCACGCTCCTGCCCGCGCTGCTGGTCGCCTACCTCGCCGGCGCCCGCCTGTCGGCGCCGCTGCGCCGGATGGCCTCGGTGGCCACGCGCGTGGACGCCGGCGAGCTCGAGCCGCGGATGGACGTGGCCCGCGGCGGGGGAGAGGTCTCGGTGCTGGCCGAGGCGTTCAACAACATGCTCGACCGGCTCACCGGCGAGCTCAAGGGCCAGCGCGAGTTCATCGCCGACGCCTCCCACGAGCTGCGCACGCCGATCACCGTGATCCGCGGGCAGATCGAGGTGCTCGCCGCCGAGGAGGCTCCGACCGCGGATGACGTGCGGCGGGCCGCCGGTCACGTTCAGCACGAGATCACCCGCATCAGCCGGCTGGTCGACGACCTGCTGCTGCTCGCCCAGGCCGAGCACCGCGGCTTCCTGCGCCCCGAGCCCGTCGAGCTCGAGACCTTCGTCGAGCAGCTGTGGGACGGCATCAGCCTGACCGCGCGGCGCCATTTCGAGCTCGGGCCCGTCCCGGCGGGGACGCTGTTCGCGGACCCCGACCGGCTCGCCCAGGCGTTGCGCAACCTGGCCGGCAACGCGATCCGCCACACCGCCGAGCGCCGACGGGCCTGGTGCGTCTCGAGGTCGACCAGATCGTTCCCGGAACGCTGCGCTTCACCGTGCTCGATGACGGGCCCGGGATCGCGGAGTCCGAGCGCGAGCGGGTGTTCGAGCGCTTCCATCGCACCGATCCGGCGCGCAGCCGCGCCGCGGGCGGCGCCGGACTCGGCCTGGCCATCGTGCGCGCGATCGCCGATGCCCATCGTGGCGAGGTCCGTGCGGTCGCGCCCGGACCGCAGGGCGGGGCCCGCCTCGAGCTGACCCTGCCGGGCTTCACGCCGGCGCATCGCCCGGCGTCGCGCCCGGTCCGGGCGCCGGTAGTCTGAGCCCGAGATGAAGCGCTACCACGTCACCACCTTCGGTTGTCAGATGAACGCCCACGACTCCGAGCGGATCTGCGGGATGCTCGAATCGCTCGGCTACACCGCGGCGCCGGACGCCTCCGAGGCGGACCTGATCCTGTTCAACACCTGCTCGATCCGCGAGGCTGCCGACACCCGGCTGGCCGCTCACCTCGGGCACGCCAAGCGGCTCAAGCGCGAGGACCCCAGCCGGATCGTCGGCGTCGGGGGATGCTGGGCGCAGTCGGTCAAGGACGAGGTCTTCCAGCAGTTCCCGTTCGTGGACGTCGCCTTCGGCCCCGGCCAGGTCCACAAGCTCGCCGAGTTCCTGACCAGCGACTCGCTGACCGCGCAGGGCTTCTTCGAGTTCGAGGGCTTCACCGGGCACCTGCCGGCCAAGCGCGTACGCGACTTCCAGGGCTGGGTGCAGATCTCGGTCGGCTGCAACTCGGTCTGCTCGTACTGCATCGTCCCCTCGACGCGGGGGCGGGAGGTCAGCCGCCCGACTGACGAGCTCGTGGCCGAGGTCGAGCGCCTCGCCGCCGACGGCGTCCGCGAGGTCACCCTGCTGGGCCAGAACGTCAACTCCTACGGGCGCGACCTGCCCCGCGATCAGCGCCACAGCTTCGCGCAGCTGCTGGCCCGCGTCGACGCCGTGCCCGGGATCGACCGGATCCGCTACACCAGCCCGCACCCCAAGGACATGCGCGAGGACGTGATCCGCGCCCACGCCGAGCTGCCGGCGCTGTGTGAGCACATCCACCTGCCGCTGCAGTCCGGCTCCAGCCCGATCCTCAAGCGCATGCGTCGCACCTACACGCGCGAGCGCTACCTGGACCGGGTTGACCTGATCCGCGAGCACGTGCCCGACTGCGCCCTGACCACCGACATCATCGTCGGGTTCCCGGGCGAGACCGAGGCTGATTTCGCGCAGACGCTCGAGGTCGCCGAGGCGGTCGGCTACGACGGCGCCTTCACCTTCATCTACTCGCCGCGGCGCGGGACCGAGGCCGCGGCGATGCCCGGACAGCTGCCCCACGAGGTCAAGGTGGAGCGTCTCGAGCGCCTCGTCGAGGTCATCCAGCGCCGCGCCCGCGAGCGCGCCCAGCGCTTCGTCGGGCGCACGCTCGACGTGCTCGTCGAAGGGCCCTCCCGCACCGACCCGAGCCGCCTGCGCGGTCGCTCGCGCCACAACAAGGCGGTCAACTTCGCCGGGCTCGGGTCGCCCCGGGCGAGATCGTCGCGGTGCAGATCGACGGCGCCACCAGCCAGACCCTGAGCGGCGAGGCCTCGCTGCTCGCGCTCGCTGCGCGCTGACCCGGCTCGGCATGCAGCGGTCCCGTCCGGGCTCGATGCGAACATACGTTCGTGCGCTGGACGAACCTGAGCCTGGACACCGAACAGCGGACCCGGCTGCCGGGGTACCGCGACGAGGCGGTGGTGCGCCATTTCGACGCTCCCGAGGCGCTCTCGACCAATTTCTACGAGGTCCGCGCCAAGTCGATCCTCAACCGCGTGCCCGAGGCGTCGCAGATGCCGTTCCGGTGGACGATCAACCCGTATCGCGGCTGCACCCACGCGTGTGTCTTCTGTTTCGCCCGTCCCACCCACACCTACCTGGACTTCGACGCCGGGCGCGATTTCGAACGCGAGATCGTCGTCAAGGTCAACGCACCCGAGCGGCTGCGGGTCGAGCTGGCTCGGCCGAGCTGGAAGCACGAGCACATCGCGCTGGGCACCAACACCGATCCCTATCAGTGGGTCGAGGGTCGCTACCGGCTGATGCGCGGGATCTGGGAGGCGATGATCGAGGCCCGCAACCCGGGCTCGGTGCTGACCAAGTCCCCGCTGCTGCTGCGCGATCTCGACCTGATGGTGCGCCTGGCCGAGCGGGCGGAGTTCAGCGCCGCCCTTTCGGTGCCCACCCTGGACGAGAAGGCGTGGCGGGCCACCGAACCGCATACCCCGCATCCGCGGGCCCGGCTGGAGGCGGTCGCCGAGCTCGTCCGGGCCGGGATCCCCACCGGGGTCCTGATCGCCCCGCTGATGCCGGGGATCAACGACGCGCCAGAACAGCTCGAGCCGATCCTCGCGCTGGCGGCGAGGCGGGTGCGTCCTACGTGACCGGCATCGCGCTGCATCTGCGGCGCGATGTGCGGCGGCTGTTCTTCGCCTGGCTGGCCGAGCACCGTCCTGACCTGGTCAGCCGCTACCGTGAGCTGTACCGAAACGGGGCCTATGCGCCCGCTTCGGGAGCGCCGGCGCCTTGCGCGCCTGGTCCAGGGCCCTGAACCCAGCCCCTGGCAGCGTGGTGCCCGCGGCTCGACCGCCGCCCCCGAGACGGTCGCTGCCGGCCCCGGCCACCAGCAGGAGTCTCTGTTCGGAGCCGGTTAGGGGGTGAAACCTCGGACGCCGGCCGGTGGTAGGAGAAGCAGACCAGATCGTCGTAGGAGTGACACGAACAGATGCCGAAACGATTTCGACCCCAGAAACGCGACCTGTATCTCGAGCGCATGTTCGAGACGCGCAGCGACGCCTGGGAACGCGCCGGGCTGAGCGTCGGCGCCCCGGACGAGAAGGGCGCCAAGCGCGCCCGTCAGCAGGCCGTGGTCCTCGATTCCGCTGCTGTTCGCCGTGCTGATCGCCTACCACGAGCGCCACCGCATCCTCGGGGAGGCCTACCAGGGTCACGGGCACTACGTGACCAAGGTCTGGGACACCCCGGTGCAGATCATCGCCGTCGTCGCGCTGGTGGCGATCGGCTGGACGCTTGCCGTCGGCGGTCGGCAAGGCCGCGGGGCCGACCTTCATGCGCCGGATGGACCCCGCCACCGCGGGGACGGTCGGCTTCCTGATCCGCCTGGTCACGATCGCCATCACCCTGCTGGTGGCGCTCAGCGTGGCCGGCCTGAACCCGCAGACCCTGGCCGTCGGCGGCGCCTTCACCGCGGTCATCGTCGGTCTCGCCGCCCAGCAGACGCTCGGCAACGTGATCGCCGGCATGGTGCTGCTCAGCGCGCGGCCGTTCCGCGTCGGCGAGCGCATCCGCCTGCAGGCCGGAGCCGTCGGTGGATCGGTGGAGGGCATCGTCAGCGCGCTCGGCCTGCTCTACACGACGCTGACCCGGGCTACGACAAGGTGATGATCCCCAACAACGTCGTGCTCGCCGCGGTCGTCGTCCCGCTCAAGGAGCCCGACTCGGTCGACGTCAAGGTCACGCTCACCTCCGGCGTCCGGCCCAGCCAGGTGCAGGCGATCCTCGACAACGAGATCTCGATCCCGACGCTGCACCGGCCCTCGGTGCTGCTCGAGGAGCTCGAGGGATCAGAGCTCGTCGTCCGCGTGCAGGCCACCCCCGAGCTGGCCGCCGACGGCGCCAAGCTCGCCGACGAGATCATCGCCGCGCTGGCCAGCGTGACCGGCGAGCACGCGACCCAGAACGGCTGACCGTCGGCTCAGGCTGACGCCCGCCGCTCGGGCTGCACGACCCGCGTCAGCGGTGACCACGCTGGCGCTCGGCCATCTGCGCGGCGACCTCGTGGGAGCCCAGCCGGCTCATCACCGCGGCCACCGCAGCCGGGGCCAGGCCGCCGGCGGCGGCCCCGAGCCGCAACGCCAGCGGGGCGACGTCGAGTTCGGCTCGGTCCTCGTCGATGACGCGCAGCACGGCCGCCGCGACCTGCCCCGAGCGTCCGCGTCCCCACGCCGCGGCGCAGCCGCAGACCCGTGTCGGCGAACATGCCCGCGTCCCCGATGAAGCCGGGGAAGATCGGTCGAGACGCCGATGCCCGTGCCGGCGCGAGGTCCGCGCGCGCCCCGAGCGCGAAGCCGCGCAGCCCGAACTTCGTGGCCGAGTACAGCGAGGAGGCCGGCGACGCGGTCTTTCCCGGACAGCGAGGAGATGAAGACCATGTGGCCGGCGCCGCGGGCGGCCATCGCCGGCGCCAGAGCGCGGGCGAGCGCGATCGGCGCCCGGAGGTTGACCTCGAGCATGCGATCGATCTGCTCCTGGGAGAGGTCGGTGAGCTCACCGCTGGCCGGCAGCGCGGCGTTGGCGATCAGCACGTCGACGTCGGCTGACCTGCTCGGCAAGCGCCGCCACCGCCTCGCGGGAGGCGAGATCGCAGCCGAGCGCCTCGCCCCCGAGTTCGGCGGCCAGAGCGTCCAGCACGTCGGCCCTGCGCCCGGTCAGGGTCAGCTTCGCGCCACGGGCCGCCAGGGATCGCGCGATCGCGTGTCCGATCCCGCCGGTGGCGCCGGTGAGCAGGACCGAGGCCCCGAGGAGCTGCACGCGGGCGGATGCCATCAGGACGGGAAGACTGCCACGGTCGCGGTGAACGCGTGCAGGAAGCTGCGACCGCTCACGGGACCGATCTCGCCCGCCGCGAAGAAGCCGGCCGTGGGGGCACGGAGTTGCGACTCCACGGCGGTCGCGTCATGACTGACGGAGCCGAACATCGCCCGCCCGCGTCCGTTGCACGTGAACACGAGCGCGCCGGCGGCGGGCCGGCCGCCGAGCGCCTCGCTGCGCAGCCGCAGCTGACGCTGCAGGTCATCGTTGGCCGAGCTCGCGTCGCGGGCGTGCAACCGCACGATCTGCCCGGGCTCGACCTGCGCGCCGACGGCGACAGCGCCGGTCGCCGGATCGGCCCCCAGCACCCCCCGGACGAGGAAGTCGCCCTGCTCGAACTCCGGATGCCCGCTGTCGATCACGATCCCGATCAGCAGGCCGGCGGCGATCAGCGCGCGCTCGCGAAGGCTGAGCTCGCCGATCACCGCCTCGATCGATTCGATCGCCGGTCGGCCCGCCAGCTCCTGGATGACGTTCCCCTCGGCGGCGGTGATCGTCAGCTCGCGCCCCAGCGGCGCGGCGCCCTGTGAGACGCATGGGATCATCTCGACACCGTCGAGTACGACGCCGACCGCGCCTCGTTCGCGGACCTCCTCGCCGAGGAACAGGGCGGCCGTCTCCCGAGGGGTGCGGCCACTGGCCAGTCCTCCGAGGACGGGGACCGCCGGGGCCAGATCGGCCAAGCCGGCCAGAACACCGTCGGTCGGAAACGAATACGGATCGGAGAGCAGGATCAGACCCGCGTCGGGTGGGCATTCGGGCAGCCCGACCAGGACCCCCTCGTCCCCGTCACCGGCGACGTCCGCTCCGAACGCCCGGGCGGTCCCGTCCCCGAGCGTCGCCGCCCAGACCACGACAGCAGTACCCGACTCGAGCTCGCGGCCCTGAGCGAGCACCCCGCCGGCGCCGCAACCGACCAGCGCTCCGGGCGACAGCGCCGTGCTGACGGCGTCCAGGGTCGCCTCGGGGGCGGTCAAATGGGTTCCGGCGGCGAACACCAGCACCAGGTCGGGCTCGCCTCCCAGGCTGCGTCCGGCGGCGACCGCCGCTTCGGTGGCCGCAGTCTGGGGATCGGGTTCGGTCGAGATCCCGGTGCCGACGATCACGCCCGAGCCGGTCATGGCTGCACGATACTGACCGCCGATGCCCCGATCCGCCGTTATCGCCCTGTTCGGGCCCACCGGCGGTCGGCAAGACCGACGTCGCGCTGGCCCTCGCCGGCCGGCTGCGTCGCGCCGGCGAGGACCCGGTGGCCGTTTCGGCCGACGCCCTGCAGGTGTACGCCGGCCTGGAGATCCTCACCGGCGCCGCCACCAGCGCGCAGCGCGCCCGGCTCGAGCACCGGCTGATCTCGTTTCTCCCCGTCAACGCGACCTTCAGTGCCGGCCAGTACGCCGAGCTCGCTCACGCCGAGATCGACTCGCTGCTCGCCGGGGGGCGGTCGGCCGATCGTGGTCGGGGGGACCGGCCTGTACCTGCGGGCTGCGCTCACCGAGCTCAGCCTGCGACCGGCGCCGCCCGAGGGCGTGCGTGAGCGGTGGCTGGCTGAACTGGCCGAGCGCGGCCCCGAGGCCCTGCACGCGATCCTGTCGCGGCGCGCTCCGTGGGCGGCGGCGCAGATCGCTCCTGGCGACCGGCAGCGGATCGTCCGCGCTCTCGAGCTCGACGACGCCGGGGAGCTCGAGCCGCCCCCCGACCGCTCGGAGCTGTGGAGCGATGACGTGCGTCATCCGACGCTGCTGGCCGGTCTGACGATGGATCGCGAGCGCCTGTACGCCCGGATCGACACTCGGGTCGACGCCATGCTCGCAGCCGGGGTGCAGGAGCAGGTTCGCCGGGCGGCGGCCGACGGCGCCTCGGCCACGGCGCGCAAGGCGCTCGGCTTCGAGGAGCTGCTCGCCGGCGACGTCGAGGCGACCAAGCGCCGGACCCGAAACTACGCCCGCCGTCAGCTCACCTGGATGCGCAAGCTCCCCGGGGTGATGATCCTCGATGCGACCGATCGCGGTCCCGACGAGCTGGCCGAGGAGATCGAGGCGGCCTGGGGGCGCGAGGGCGGCTAACGGGCCCGAGCGACACTAGAACACCGGGACGAAGGGTACATCAGCACTACGGCGGCGGCGACCGAGACGATCCAGGCGATGGCCAGCCCGGTCACCCAGCGTCGCCCGACGCGCGCCGCGAGCGTCAGCAGGTAGCTCAGCGCCACGTAGATGCCGGGCATCACGATGACCATGTAGTACAGGTAGCTCGTGCGCTCGTCGATCAGCGACAGCAGCGCGAACGGGACCCAAGTGCCGAGAAACCATGCGGGTCCGACCATCGCCAGCTGGCGGTCACCGGCGGCCACGGGACCACCGTCGCGACGCCGGGCGCGCAGCCATCGGTACACGCAGAACAGCAGCGCCGGGATCGCCAGCGCGATCATCGGCGGACTCACCATGCCCAGGAACTTCGACACCGGAGTGATCGCCGTGAGCGCGCCGCCGGGCAGCGACGGGTCGATCCGCAGGTAGACGATCGGCTTGAGGTCCACGAGCCACGCCCACGGGTAGGACGCGATTCCCTGCGGGCCGTTGGGGCTGACCTGCTGCGCTGCGTAAGCGATGATGTGCGCGACGTGATCGAACGGGCCGCCGGTGATGAGATGCCCGGCGGCGTCGTCATACGGCGTGGCGATCAGGTCCATGATCCCGAGCAGGCCGAGGAACACCCCGGTGGCGGTGAAGCCGGTGATCAGCAGGCGTCGGAGCGCCGGACCCGGCCGCCAGCTCGGCGGCGCCTCGGAATCCCGCGCGCAGGCGATGATCCGCCCCAGCTCGATCAGTACGAGCACCGCGAGCACGTACGGCGCGACGAGCTTGAATGCGGCCGCCACCGCGAGCGCAAGTCCGGCGCGCAGTGGCCAGCCACGCAGGTACAGGGCCAGACCCCAGACCATCATCGCCACGGTGTAGATGTCGAGCGTCCCGATCCGGCCGTGGATCAGCAGCAGGTTGTCGCTGGCCATCAAGGTGCTCGCGCCGAGCGCGGCCCACCGGCCGCCACCGGCCGACCGGACCAGGAAGAACATCCCCAGAATCGCGATGGAGCCGAAGATCAGGCTTCCGATCCGCCACGCGAACGGCCCGTCCCCGAACAGCTCGATCCCTGCGGCCATGATCAGCTTGGCCAGCTGGGGATGCTCGGCGTTGGGATCGGTACCCAGCGGCGACAAGGCGTAATGCGAGCCCGCGGGGGGATGGATGCCGGCGATCACGCGGGCGGCGTTCACGTAGTAGGCCTCGTCGAAGATCAGCGTGTGCTGCCCGGCCTGGGTGCAGGGGTTCTGGCAGGGCTCGCCGAGCAGCGCGGTGCGAGCGCCGAACGAGAGCACCGAGATCACCGCTAGCAGCACGAGCGGCAGGCTCTGGCGATGGCGCAGGGACCGGATCATGGCCGACGCGACGGTACACATAGACTGGCCGCAGCGTGGACTTCGAGAAGTGGCAGGCCCTTGGCAATGACTACCTGATCCTCGAGCGGGCGGGGCTTGATTTCGAGCTGACGCCGGCTCGGGTCCGTGCGCTGTGCGCCGGGCACACCGGGGTGTTCGCCGACGGCGTGCTGCTGCTCTCGCCGCCCGACGCGCCCGGTTTCGTCGCCCGGCTGCAGATCTTCAACCCGGATGGCTCCGAGGCCGAGCTGTCGGGTAACGGCGCGCGCGAGGCGGTGCTCTATCTGCGCCGCCGCGGCTGGACTGACCAGGACCGCTTTCGCATCCAGACCGCGGCCGGCGACATCCATCCCGAGATCACCTCGGCCACCACCTGCCGCCTGGCCATCGGCCGCGTGCGCCTGCAGAGCCCCGACTACCCCAGCCGGTGGCCCCGACGGCAGCGGGCACCTGACCGCCGACGGTCGGTCCTGGGATTTCCAGCACGTGCAGGTCGGCAACCCGCAGTGCGCGATCCGGATGGCCAACGAGGCGCAGCTGTCCGACGCTGGACCTGGCCGCGATCGGACCGGGTATCGAGCACCACGAGCTGTTTCCCCAGCGCACCAACGTGTCCTGGTACGTGCCTCTGGCGGCTGACCGGATCCGCGCGCGGATCTTCGAGCGTGGCGTCGGGGAGACCTCGGCGAGCGGCACCGGCGCCTGCGGCGCGGCGGTCGCGCACGTGCTCGGCGGCGGTGACTCGCCGGTCACCGTCGCGCTGGACGGTGGGGAGCTCGAGGTCGCCGTCGAGGAGGATCTTCACGTTACCCTGACCGGCTGGGCGGTCCCGGTATTCGGTGGCACGCTCAGCGATGAGTTCGTCAAGGAGCTAGATGAGACCGAGTAAGCGCCTGGAGCAGATCCCGCCCTACCTGTTCGCCGAACTGGAGCGCAAGGTGGCGGCCAAACGCGCGGCCGGGGTGGATGTGATCAGCCTCGGCATCGGCGATCCCGACATGCCGACCTACGCCCCGATCGTCGCCGCCGCGCAGCAGGCGGTCGCCGACCCCTCCACCCACACCTATCCGTCCAACCGGGGCCTGGCCAGCTTCCGCGAGGCCGTGCCGCCTTCTATGAGCGCCGCTTCGGGGTCACCCTGGACCCCGACACCGAGGTGATGCCGGCGATCGGCGCCAAGGAGTGCATCTTCAACCTCAACCTCGCCTTCCTCGATCCCGGCGATGTCGCGCTGGCCTCCGACCCCGGGTATCCCGTCTACACGGGCGGGCCGCTGCTGGCGGGCGGCGAGCCCTACCTGATGGGCCTCGATCCCGAGCGGGGATTCGCCCCGGACTTCGCCGCCATCCCGGCCCAGACGCTGGCACGGGCGCGGCTGATGTTCATCAACTACCCCAACAACCCGACGGGGGCGATCCTCCCTGACGGGGTGTTCGAATCCGCGATCGAGCTCGCCCGCGCCAATGACGTGCTCGTCGTCCATGACAACGCCTACAGCGAGACGACGTTCGACGGCTATGTCGCCCCGTCGTTCCTGGCCACCCCGGGCGCCAAGGAGGTCGGCGTCGAGGTCTTCTCACTCTCCAAGGGCTACAACATGACCGGCTGGCGGTGTGCGGCGATCGTCGGCAATGCCGAGGCGATCGCCCAGTACTGGCGGCTGAAGTCCAACATCGATTCGGGCCTGTTCGAGGCCGTTCAGCTCGCCGGCGTCGCCGCCCTGCACCCGGCGGTCGACGCTGAGGTGCGGACGATGAACGCCGTCTACCAGCGCCGGCGCGACCTCGTCTGCGACGCCCTGGCGGCCGCCGGCGTGTCGGTCACGCCACCGCGCGGGACGATCTACGTGTGGGCGCCGGTGCCCGACGGTTTCGCCGATGCGGCCACCTACTGCGAGCACGTGCTCGAGCAGGCCGCCGTGATCATCTCCCCGGGAGGCGCCTACGGCCCCCATGGCGAGGGGTTCTTCCGGATCTCGCTGACCACGCCCGACGCGCGGCTGCTCGAGGCCGTCGATCGCCTCGCCCGGCTGTAGCACGGTCCTCGGGCCGCCGGTCCACGGCTACCATTGCCGGAGTGCCCGATACGCCGACCCCGGCGCGGCCCCACCCGTCGCGCAACGGCCATCAACAGCGGCCCACGGGCCGGGCGCGTCAGCGCGCGCTGATGATCGCCGCGGTTCCCGCCGGCGAGGATGAGCACCTCGACGAACTGCGAGAGCTGCTGCGCACCGCCGGCGTCGCGGCCGCCGGCGAGATGGTGCAACGGCGTGACACGCCACACCCCAACACGTACCTCGGGCCGGGCAAGCTTGACGAGCTCAAGGCGGCGATTGCTGCACAGGACGCCAACCTCGTCGCCTCTGACGACGAGCTCTCCCCACGTCAGGAACGCAACCTCGAGGCGGCGATCGGGGTGCCGGTCGTCGACCGGACCGCGATCATCCTCGACATCTTCGCTGACCATGCCCACAGCGCCGAGGGCAAGCTGCAGGTGGAGCTCGCCCAGCTCGAGTACAACCTGGCGCGGATGCGGGGGCTGTGGTCGCACCTGGAGCGCCTGGGCGGCGGGATCGGCACCCGAGGTCCCGGCGAGACCCAGATCGAGACCGACCGCCGCCTGGCCCGTGATCGGATCGCCGCGCTCAAGCGGCGGCTGGCGCATGTGCGCTCGACCCGGTCGGTGATGCGCGCCGAGCGCGAGCGCGCGCAGATGCCGCAGATTGCGCTGGCCGGCTACACCAACGCGGGCAAGTCGACCCTGCTCAACGCCCTGACCGGAGCCACGGTGCCCGTCCGTGACCGCCTCTTCCACACGCTCGATCCGACCACCCGGGTGATGCGCGCCGGGGGACGTGACTACCTGCTCACCGATACGGTCGGCTTCATCCGCAAGCTGCCCCATCAGCTCGTCGATGCCTTCGGCGCGACGCTCGAGGAGACCCGGCGCGCCGACCTCGTGCTCCACGTCGTCGATGCGTCCGCGTCCGAGGAGGAGCTGGCGGCGATGGTCCGCGCGGTCGAGGACGTGCTCGAGGAGATCGCCGCCGACGAGGCGCCGCGCCTGCTCGTCCTGGCCAAGGCCGATCAGCTCGACGCCGAGCGCCGAGCCGAACTGTCGCACCGCCACCCCGGCGCCACGCTGGTGTCGGCGTCCAGCGGCGAGGGGGTCGATGACCTGATCGGACGGATCACGAGCGAGTTCGAGCGCCGGCTGTCGGCGTTCGAACTGCTACTGCCCTATGAGGAGGGCGGCCGGCTGGCCGAACTGCACGAGCTCGCCGGAGATCTCGAGCGCGAGGACACGGCCGACGGAGTCCGCGTGATGGTCCGGCTGCCGGCCCCGATCGGGGCCCGCTTTGCCCCGTTCGTGCTCGATCCCAAGCCCGCTCCGGGATGAGCCTGCGCTTCGCGCGGCTCGATGCGCGCGCCCGACTGCCGACCCGGGCCCACCCCGGGGATGCCGGGCTGGATCTGTGCGCGCTGGAGGCGCTGTCACTGGCCCCCGGCGCCCGGGCGTCGGTACCCACCGGCCTGGCGGTGCAGATTCCCGACGGGCAGGCAGGGCTCGTGCTGCCGCGCTCGGGCCTGGCCGCGCGCCATGGGGTGACGGTGGTCAACGCGCCGGGCCTGATCGACTCCGGCTACCGGGGGGAGCTGCGGGTGCTGCTGCTCAACACCGATCCGCAGACCCCGTTCGTGGTCGCAGGCCGGAGATCGCATCGCCCAGCTGGTGCTGGTCAGGATCGAGCTGCCCGAGACCGTCGAGGTCGCGTCGCTGGACGACAGCGAGCGTGGCGCCGGGGGCTTCGGGTCCAGCGGCGTGCGCTGACACGCGCCGCGCGCCGCGCGGGCTCAGGAGCCCGGGGGGATGACCCCGTGGGTCTCCAGGAAGATCCGGGCGACGACGTTGGGATCCTGGCCGGCGACGTCGACGGCCTCGTTGAGGTCGCGCATCACGTCGGTGGTCAGCAGCGCGCTGACGCGATCGACGGTGACGCCGAACATCGGCCCCTCGGCGCTCAGCGCCTTCTGGGAGACGACGGGCACCGCGTTGCCCCATCCGAACGTGTTGTGGGGGTCGGCGAGGACGGCGTAATCCCCGCCGGCCAGCTGTCCGTCGGTGGTGTTGACGTCGGCGACCTGGATGGTGCCGTCATTGAGCGCGGTGTACTGGTCGCCGATCCCCATGCTCTTGAAGCGTCGGGTGTGGAAGCCGTATCCTCGCTCGAGATCCGCCAGGCCCGGACTGAGCTGCTGGAACTCCGGTGGGCCGCCGACGACCATCGTCGGTCGCACCCGGACGAGGTCGTGCAGCGAGCTGAGGTGGTTGCCCTGCGCGTAGCCGATCGTCACCGCCGAGCGCCGGCGTGTCGCTGAACGGCGTCGCGGTGAGCAGGGTGAGCCCGTGTCGCCTCGGCGTAGCGCTGCGCGGCCGCGTAGGCCGCGAACTCGTTGGGAAACCGGCGCCGCGTGTGGGCGATCGTGGTGTTGAACGTGTTGAGGTACTCGGGGTACATGTCCAGCGCCCCGGTGCGCAGCGCGTCCAGCGTGACGCTGGTCGGCCCGATGTTCTGGTTGAGCTGGACCGTGTACCCCTGCGCCTCCAGGGCCAGCGTGTAGAGCTGGCCGAGCACGCTCCTGCTCGGTGAAGTTCTTGTCCCCGATCGTCACCTGGCGGCTTGCCGGTCCCCGGCAGCGCAGCCGTCCCGGTTCCGTTGGTCGGCCTGGCTGGCCGTGCTCTGGGTGCCGGTGCCGCTGCGCCCGTCGCCCTGCGTCGAGCCCGCTCGAGCCACCGCCGCAGCCGGCCGCGGCGAGCGTGACCAGCAGTGAGATCAGCGCGACGCACCGGCGGGCGGTCGCACGCGTGCAGGGCAGGGCGGGCGCGCATCGGAAAGGGCGCGGCTCATGCTAGTGGTCGTCTCCGGACGCCGGAGTTCGCAGCTCACAGCCCGGCCGCGTGTCGGGCCTCGGCGTGCGCGGCGTCCTCGAGCGAGTCATCGAGCGCCGCCAGCGGCGTCGGGAGCCCGGTCGCGGTGGCGATCAACCAGTCAGCGAACCAGACGTTCTTGGGCAGCAGTGGCCCGTGCAGGTAGGTCCCGATCACGTTGCCGCGGCGCACGCCCTCGGCCCCGGTGCGCCCGTCGTTGCCGTGGCCCTTGAGCACCCGCCCCAGCGCGCGCTCGTCGGGCCCGAGCGTGGTGCGGCCGCCGTGATTCTCAAAGCCGGCCAGAACCCGGGGGCGGCCCGGCTCGAGCTCGACCTCGATCGCCACGTTGCCGATCAGGCGCGGGCCGTCGGAGCGGACGGTCACCAGGTCGACGAGGCCGGCGCCGGGCAGCTGCTGATCACCGAGCTCGTAGGAGTGGCCGAGCAGCTGGTAGCCGCCGCAGACGCCGAAGATGACCGCGCCGCGCGCGGCGGCCGCGGCCAGCTGCTCGCGCTTGGTCGCGTACAGGTCCCCGGCGCACAGTGCCTGATCGCGGTCCTGGCCGCCGCCCATGTAGTACAGGTCGGCGCCCTCGGGGTCCAGGCGGTCGCCCACCCCACACGGGATCAGCTCGAAGTCGATCCCCCGCCATCAGCACAGCGCTGCTGCAGCAGCCGCAGGTTGCCGCGATCGGCATAGATGTTCATCAGGTCGGGGTACAGCGCGCAGACCCGCAGCCGGGCGTCAGCCACCGAGGATCACCACCCGGCTGCCGACGTGGTCGTCGGTGGGCGCGATCTCCTCGCGAGGCTGTACGCGCAGGCCGGCGGCCGCTGCCTCCTGCTCGAGCAGATCGGCGCTGACCGCGTCCAGACGGATCCGGTCTGAGTGCTGCTGGTGCTCGCCCGCGACGGTGACCGTCTCGCGTTCGCGTTCCAGCCAGAACCCATCCCCGTCGGCGCGCACCGCCGTCGGCAGGCTGGAGTAGACGATCCCGTCGCGCTCACAGACGTCGGGCAGGGGTCCGATCGTCCCGGCCGACGACCTCGAATGGCTCGAGCTCCTCGGCGATCGCGATCGCCGACCCGGCCCCCCGGGCTCAGGTGCGTCCCGCGCCCGCGCCAGGAACGCGGCTCGGCCGCGCGCGCCGCCGAGCAGCTGCACGGTCTGCATCGGGACCATCACGAGCCCGAACCGCCGGTCCAGCGCGAACGACCGGGCGTCGGCGCAGACGGTCGTGACCGGCAGTCCGCCGGCGCGCCGGGCCAGCTCGGCGAGCAGATCGGCGTCCGAGTCCAGCGCGGTGACGTCGTGGCCGGCGCGGGCGAGCTCGAGCGTGACCCGGCCGGTGCCGGCGCCGACGTCGAGGATCGGGCCGCGGCTGCGCGCCGGCGAGCCGGCGCCAGAGCGGAAGGTCAGCCGAGTACCCGCCGCATTCGAGGTCATGCCAGACGATGCTCATCGCGCGACCGACAGGTGAGGTGACCAGAACTGCGCCACGTGGCCGCGTCGCGCGAGCTCGTCGCGCAGCTCGAGCAGAGCGGTGTAGGTGGGCAGCGCGAACAGGCGCCCGGAACCGACCGCGCCGACCGCGGCGTCGAGCGCCGGGGCCAGCTCGGGCACGACGTGCAGCCGCTCGGGCGCCACCCCGGCGTACTTCAGGCGCACGGCCAGCTCGGCCGCCCGGGTGCCGGCACAGGTCACCCGCCGCACCCGCCCGGCCAGCAGCTCCAGGTCCGCGTCCCAGATCCAGGACACGTCGCGTCCGTCCGCGATGCGGTCGTTGAGGATCCCGAGAATGTCCAGCTCCCCCGGTTCCAGCGCCAGCGTGCGGGCCACCTCGTTGGCACCGGCCGGGTTCTTGATCAACAGCAGCGAGAGCTCGACGGGCCCGAGCTCGATGCGCTCGGCGCGTCCGAACGCCGCGCTGACGGCCTCCAGGCCGGCCACGACGTCCTGGAGGCCCGCGCCCAGCTCCAGGCACAGCGTGGCCGCGGCCAGAGCGTTGTAGACGTTGTAGAGACCCGGCAGCGGCAAGCGTGACCGATGCGGTGCCCGGCCGGGGTGCGCAGATCAAAGCGCGCCTCCCGGGTGCCGCGGAGCTCGATCGCCTCCGCGGCGACCGACGGCTCGGGACGTTCGCGGCCGCAGTGGGGGCAGCGGTAGCGCCCGAGGTGTCCGAGGTAGACGGCCTCGTACACGTACGCGGTCACCGCAGCGGCGGCAATGCTTGCTGTCGGACGCGTGCTGCATCTCGGCCGTCGCCACCGAGTCGTCCTGGACGCCGAAGTAGGTGACGCCGGCGCGATCACGGCCGAGATCGGCGATCAGGGGGTCATCGGCGTTGAGGGCCAGGCGCGTCTCGGGCAGCGCCGCGACCAGTCGCGGCCCACCGGTCGGCGATCGTGTCCAGCTCGCCGTACCGGTCCAGCTGGTCACGAAACAGATTGCTGAGCGACCATCGCGCGCGGAGCGAGCTCGGGCGCGACCCGGTCCAGCCAGAACTCATCGACCTCGAACAGGCCGAGCTCGCCGCTGATCGCGGCCCCGCGTCCGGCCGCGTCGAGCAGGGTGGAGGCCACCCCGCCGGCCATGTTGGCGCCGGCGCGATTGTGGACGAGCGAGACACCCGATCCCTGCAGGATCGACGCGACCATCGCCGCCGTCGTCGTCTTGCCGTTGGTGGCCGAGATCACGGCCGTTCCCAGCCGCAGCCGTCGCGACAGGCGGGCGATCGCGTGCGGCTCCAGGCGGGTGAGCACCTTGCCGGGCAGGCTCGTGCCTCCCCCGCGGCCGGCGCGACGAGCGATCTGGCCGACGGTGCGGGCCGCCAGCACCTTGGCGTCGAGCGTCGCGCTCATGACGCCCGCCGGGACGAGGGTTCGCACGGCCGCCGGGCCGGACGCGCACGGTGACGGGCAGATCGGCGATCGGATCGCCGTCCGCGTACATCGTGAACGGACGTGATGCGCTGATCGTCACCTCAGAGCTGCGCACGCACCTCGACGTTGGCCTGGCGCACGTGCTCGCCATCGAACACGGTCGGCAGCAGCGCGAGAAAGCGCCGGCGCGGGAGATCGCCGATCAGCACGATGTCGAGCAGACCGTCCTGCAGCGAGGCGTCGGGGGCCATCATCATCCCCCCACCGTAGGCGCCCGAGTTCGCGGCCGCGACCGTGTAGCCGGTGACCGTGTGCCGGCGGCCGTCGTCCAGGGTGACCTCGAAGGTCGCGGGCTGCCAGCGCAGCAGCGCACGCAGCGCACCGTAGGCGTAGACGAGGTTGCCGCGCACGAGCCGCGTTTCGTTGGCGATCCGGTTGGCGACGGAGTCAAATCCGCAGCTGGCGATCCCGACGAACGTCCGTCCCGCGACCTCGCCGAGGTCGAGCACGCGGGTGTGGCCGTCCCGCAGCACCAGCGCAGGCCGGGACGGGCTCGAGGGGAATCCCCAGCACCCGCGCGAAATCGTTGCCGCGGCCACCGGGAAGGACGCCGAGCACCCCGCCCGACTCACTGACCGCGCCCGCCACGGCTCCGGCCAGGCCATCGCCACCGAAGGCCACGGCGGCCTCGCCGGCTGCGGCCGCGGCGTGCGCGAGCTCGCGGGCGTGCTCGAGGCTCTCGGTGAATGCGGCGTGGTGCTCGAGGCCGTGGCCCGGTCAGTGCCGACTGCACGGCCGGCAGGGACCGGCGTGCCCGCCCCCCGCCGGCCGACGGGTTGACGATCAGCGCGAGCTTCACGCGCACACCAGGGTGGCCAGATCAGCCGCGATCGCCACCGGGGCGGGACTCGTGGCGGCCTCGGCCTGCTCGCGGGTGGTGACCCCGCTGAGCACGATCGCGCCGTCGATGCCCGCCGCGTGCGCGCCGGCCAGGTCGGAGTCCAGCCGGTCGCCGATCATCAGCGCCCGTCCCGGGCCGAGCCGGTCCAGGGCGGTCGTGAAGATCAGCGGATCGGGCTTGCCGACCACCCGGGCCGTGCGCTGCGTGGCGTATTCGAGCGCGGCGACGAGCGCCCCCGTGCCGGGCCACTGGCCGCCGTCGACCGGAAAGGTCCGGTCGCGACCGGCGGCGATCATCTCGGCTCCGGCCAGCACCGCCTGCGTCGCGTCGCGCAGCTCGGCGAACGCGAAGGCGTCGTGGCCGGCCACGACGACGACGTCGGCGCTCGTCGCCGCGGGGGTGCCGTTGACGATCCGGTGCCCGGACTCGGCCACGTGGCGGAAGATCGGCGGCGCGCCGATCACGAACGCGGTGCTGCCGGGCAGACGGCCGGCGAGGGCGAACTGGATCGCCGCCCCGACGGTGACGACCTCCTCCAGCGAGGCCTTGAGGCCCAAGCCCCCAGAGCTTGCGCACGTACTCCTCGGGCGAATGGCGCGCATCGTTGGTGATGAAGGCGATCGACTTGCCGGCCGAGCGCAACTCGGCCAGCGCCTCGGGGGAGCCCGGGATCGCGGTGTCCCCGATCCAGACGCATCCGTCGAGGTCCAGCAGGACGTGGTCATAGCGGGAGAGAAGGGGGGAGAGGGGCATTAGGCAACGAGATTGCAGCAAATTCGTCGAGTTGGACGTTTGTCCGAGCCCATCCTGACGCAGCGGCTCTGCGAACGACGAGAAATGGCGGCCCGGCAGGGCATGAGAGCAACTTGAGCCCAATTTCGCCTATGCACGGGCTTTTGTCAGATAACTGACCAAAAAAAGCGGCGCCAGGACTCAAGTCCAGGCGCCGCGATGCCGAATAGCAACCCATCCCTGATTAAGACGTCCCCCGGAAAGGAGGTCGATGATGGGTTACAAGTACGGCTGAACCGATGTGCGAGGGCCCGCTGGCAAGAGCGGGCCTTCGTTTTTCTCTTGCGCTTTTCTTCATCGGCAGATGCGAAAAACTCTTTAGCCGTCGAGCGAATTTCAGACTGCCGTTGAGGAACGCCCGGTTTTGGCCGATGAGGACACACGTATGGAACCAACGGCAAGCGTGAGCACAGCGTCGCCTGCCCCGCGGGCCCCCGGGAGCGGAGTGCTCGCGGCCAAGCTCGGCGTGCTCGGTCTGGCGGTTTTCATCGCCATCGAGGCCGCGCCGTCGGCCAATTGGGATCTCGTTGAACTGCTGGTGATCACGACGCTGGCGGTGGGCAGCGATCTCACCAGCGTTCGGAGCGGTTCCTCTCTGATCAGCGTCTCCGGAAGCTTTCTCGGGCTGTGCTTGGCCGCGATCCTCCTCGGCGCCGACCCCGGCAGCCGCGGTCGGAGTTCTGACGATCCTGGTCGGCTGGCTGCGTTCCCGCGAGGAGGGTCATGCGCTTCTCCTCAACGTCGCCACCTATGCGACCTTCCCGCTGGTCGCCGGCCTCTTCTTTCACGCTCATGGTCGGCGCGACCGGAGTGGGGGACCGGAGCGTGGCCTACTACCTGCTCGTCTTTGCGACTTTTGTCCTCGCGTTGCTGATCAACTTTCTCGCGGTGGCCGGCTACGCATCATTCATCGCCCGCGATTCGTTCCGCGCAGCGCGTCCAGCAGGCGTTCGTCCCGATCCTCGCCTCCGAGCTGTTCTCGGCGCTGCTGACGATGGGAACCGTCTACGTGGCCAAGCGGCTGGGGACGTTCAGCCTCACCATGCTGGGGCTGATCCTGATCGTCTTCCAGTATCTGACCGGCGAGTTGCTCACCTCCAAGCAGCGCAGCGAGCGGCTGGCGCGAATCGTGACCACGGATGAGCTGACCGGCCTGGCCAACCGGGAGCGCTTCCGGCAGGCGGTCGAGGAGCGGATCGCGTCCGCGGGGCCCGCCCACGGGGCCTTCGCGATCATGCTCTTGGACCTTGACCGCTTCAAGGAGATCAACGACACGCTCGGACACCACTACGGCGACGTGCTGCTGCAGGATCTCGGACCGAGGCTCGTCGAGGTGATCGGCACCGACCGGCCTCGTGGCGCGGCTGGGCGGGGACGAGTTCGGGATCCTGCCCGCGCCGGGAACCCATCGGCCGGCCGCGATCGAACGCGTGGTCGGGCAGCTGATCGCGCGCATCGCCAGGCCGTTCGCCGTCGACGAGCTCTCGCTCGAGGTCGGTGCGAGCATCGGCGTCGCGCGCTATCCGGAGGACGGCGACGACTCCCACGCGCTGCTGCGCTGCGCGGACATCGCCATGTACGCGGCCAAGGAGGCCCAGGCCGATTACAAGCTCTACGCCGCCGAGCAGAATCAGCATTCGGTGCGGCGGCTCAGCGTCCTGTCGGACATGCGCCACGCGCTCGCCTCTGACGAGATCGTGGTGCACTACCAGCCGATCGTCGATCTCGATGACCTCAGCGTGATCGGGGCCGAGGGGCTTGTCCGCTGGCAGCACCCCGAGCACGGGTTGATCCCGCCGGGCGCCTTTGTCCAGACCGTCGAGCAGACCGGGCTGATCGGACCGCTCACCCGCCATGTGCTCGAGCGCTCGATCGCCGAATGCGCCAACTGGCGCAAGTCCGGTCGGGACCTGTCGGTCGCGGTCAACCTGTCGGTTCGCAACCTGCTCGATCGCGATCTCCCTCGGGAGATCGAACGGCTGCTGGACACCTACGGGCTTCCCGCCAGCGCACTGCAGCTCGAGATCACCGAGAGCATGATCATGTCCGACCCTGACCGGGCGGTCGCCACCGTGACGCGGCTGAGCGCGCTCGGCGTGCACATGTCGGTGGACGACTTCGGGACCGGCTACTCGTCACTTGCCAATCTGCGCCGGCTGCCGATCGATGAGCTGAAGATCGATCGGTCATTCGTGTCCCCGATGCTCCGCGACGAGAGCGACCTGATCATCGTGCGGTCGACGATCAACCTCGGGCACGACCTCGGGCTGCGGATCATCGCTGAGGGCGTCGAGGACGGAGCCACGCTCGCAGCAGTTGGCGCTGCTCGGGCTGCGACCTCGCGCAGGGCTACCACCTGTCGCGGCCGATGCCGTCCGATGATTTCGGCCGGTGGCTGCATCACGCCACGCCCGAGGCGATGGCAGCGGGCACGCACAACCCGACCGCACCGGTCATTGACAGGCCCGCCAGGCCCGCGCTGATCCTCCCGGATGGCGTCAGCGCCTGAGCGGCCCGTCAGGGGCCGAGCGCCGGCGCCCGGCGATCACCCCTAAAACAGCACGGTCTGGGGGTCCGGGGCCGGTGGGGACAGACATTCGGGCCCGTCGTAGCGGGCGTCGTTGACAGCGGTGTTGACCGCCGCGAGCGCCGTTCGCTCGGCCGGGAGCCCGGTCAGGATGGCATCGAGCTGGTCGGCCGGGGTCCCGGTGTCCAGCCACGCGGATTCGGCCTCGGGGGCGAGGATGACCGGCATCCGGTCGTGGAGCGCCGAGACGGCCGCGTTGGCCGGCCGGGTGATGATCGTGCACGTGCGCAGCGTGGTGCCGTCCGGCGCGTGCCAGATCGACCACAGACCGGCGAACGCGAACAGGCCGCCGTCGTCACGGGTGATGTGGAACGGTTGCTTGGGCCCGCCGGGGACCCGCTGCCATTCGTAGAAGCCGTCGGCGACGATCAGGCACCGCAAGCGCTCGAAGGCGCTGCGGTACGCGGGCCGCTCGGTGACCGTCTCCAAGCGGGCGTTGATCATCTTCAGGCCCATGTCGGAGGTCTTGGCCCAGGAGGGAACCAGTCCCCAGCGCAGCATCTCGCCGCGCGGTGTTCCCGCCCGATCGGTGGTGACGGTGAGCACGTCGTCGCCGGGCGCGATGTTGAAGCGCTGACGCGGTTCGATCGTCCTCGCCGATCGGGAAGCGATCGCGGATCGACCCCGGGTCGGGGAGGGCAAGGGTGTAGCGGCCGCACATCCCGGCCTCCGGGTCAGCGCCGGGTCGAGAGCTGCTCGGCGCGCGCCGCCTGGGCGCGCTTCTGCTTCTTGCGCCCGAAATACGCCAGCGCGCCGATCGCGATGAAGACCAGCACGATCCCGTAGAAGATCGCGAGGTCGAGCGAGACGCCACCGAAGGGCAGGGCCACGAGATTCACGATTCCGAAGGCGATCAGCAGGATCGCAACGATCAGGACGATCACGACCAGGATCCCGCGGGCGCGGGCCAGGCCGCCGGCGCTCGACGGCGGAGCCACGAGGCCCATGAAGCGCAGCCCGAGCAGCTGGCGATCGGTGGGGCTCTCGACGCCGAGTCGTTCGGTCGCCTTGCGCAGATCTCCGGCGCGGCGCTCGGCGAGCGCCAGTGACGCGTCCGCCATCCGGCGCAGCTGGAGGCGCTCCTGTGGCCGCGCGGCGGCGATCGCCCGCTGGAAGTGAGCGCGCGCCGCCTTGGCGTCATAACGCTCCGCCGCGCGGGCTCCGAGGATCGCCTGGGCCGCGGACTTGAACTTGGTCTCGGCCTCGAGCTCCTCGTCGCTACGGCTCTCGAGCTGCTGCATCGCGGCGAGTTGACCACGCTGCTCGACACGCATCATCCGCTGTTGCTTGGGCATCGTCGGGAAGTCTAGTGGTGCGCTAATGGTGCGGCTTGATGACGTAGATGCGCTGACCGCCGAAGAGCTGCCCCGGATCGGACGCGCTGGCCGGAGGGGGCCGATAGACATCGATGTGATGCCCGTTGATCGCCCCGCCGGTATCGGCGGCGACGAACCAGCCGCCGTGGCCATCGGCGCGATACGCGGGCACGTACACCCGGCTGCCGAGCGGGATCTACCCGGGATCGACGGCGATCGACTGATAGAAGCGCAGCGGCAGCGAGGCGCCGGCCGCGAAGCTGACGCCGCGCAGCGGCACGTAGCGGCGCCCGACTCCGGCCGACCATCCGCCGCGCCGCGAGCGGGAAGGTCAGCGTCCGTGCGCGGGTCAGCCAATACCCGCCGGCTCGCCAATAGGGGGCACCCGCCTGCCACCCGGTGGAGGGGTCGGTCGGGCGTCCGGTCGCCGTCACCCAGCCTCCGTCGCCGAGGGACTCGATGTGGTACGTCTGGCCGTCGAGGCCGACGCCCTCACCCTGCATCGACAGCCCGCCCGCCGAGTACAGCCAGTCGATGTGGTGCAGTCCGGGCAGGCCCGGGGCGCTCACCATCCGCCCGACGAACCACGACTCGGGAGCCGGCCAGTATTCGGTGATCGTGACGCCACGCAGCCACCGGCCACGATCGTGCTTGCCGGGGGAGCGGGGATGTGGCGCGGGCTGCCCGTGGGGGCGATGCCCGCCGCTCAGCACTGGGGCCCCGCCGGTCGAGCCGGTGCCCGCACCTGGCGCTGCGTGCGCCCGGTGCCGCCGAGCCACCGACGCTCGCCGCCGCCGGAGGGTTGAGCGTCGCTCGCACCGGCGCCGAACCCGAGCAGGACGCAGGCGAGCGCCGCGGGGGAGAGCAGGCGTGTCAGGCGTCTCATAGCGGGGCCCGGCGGGAACCGGGCGGCAAGCCTATCTGGTGCCGTGGCCCGTCTCCATCTGCCGCCAGCGATCCTGCGTCACGGCGGCGCCGGCCGTGGCCACTCGTCGGCGAGCAGCCCGAACCAGAGAATGTCGATGCGCGCGCCGCGCTCGCGGTTGCGCCGTCTCAGGCACCCCTCGTAGGTGAACCCCAGCCGCTGCGCGAACGCGGGGATGACCGTGTTCTCGGGCGTCGTGGTCATGTCGATCCGCTCGAGGCCAAGGCCGTTGAGCGCCCAGTCGATGGTCAGCGTGACCGCTCGCTCACCAAACCCGGTCCGGCGGGCAACGGGCACGACCCAGAAGCCGACCTCGCAGCGCCGGTGGCGCTCGCTGAAGGCGAACAACAGGACCGAGCCGAGGAAGCGGCCATCGGCCTCGGCGACGATCGCCAGCTCCACGGCCTGACCGTCACGCGCCCGGACCGCCACGCCGGCGAGGCTCGAGCCCAGCTCGGCGGTCGTCGGGTCCGTGTCGAAGCCCAGCAGCCGGCCGAGATCGGGATCGTCGGCGAAGGCGCGCGCGTAGGCCGCAGCATCGGCCGGCGCCAGCAGTCGCAAGGAGACGACGCCGTCGCTGAGCGGGTCAGGGACCTCAAACCGCACCGTCGCCATTATCGGCATCGCTGCGGCGGATCGCACCGATGTCAGGACCGGCCCATCCGGGGGTTCATACGCGCGTTAACCTCTGTACATGCCCGCACACAGATCACGCACCGTCACCCACGGGCGCAACATGGCCGGCGCCCGCGCCCTGCTCCGCGCCGCCGGCGTGGACCGCGAGGACTTCGGCAAGCCGATCGTCGCGATCGCGAACTCCTACACGCAGTTCGTGCCCGGCCACACGCATCTCAAGCCGGTCGGCGACGTGGTCGCCGCCGCGGTCAAGGCCGCGGGCGGGATTCCGCGCGAGTTCAACACGATCGCGGTCGACGACGGGATCGCCATGGGCCATGGCGGGATGCTCTACTCGCTGCCATCACGTGACCTGATCGCCGACAGCGTCGAGTACATGGTCAATGCGCACTGTGCCGACGCACTGGTCTGCATCTCCAACTGCGACAAGATCACCCCGGGAATGCTCAACGCGGCGTTGCGGCTGAACATCCCCACCGTGTTCGTCTCCGGCGGCCCGATGGAGGGGGGGCGCACGGTGCTCGTGGACGGGACCGTCCGCAACCGGGTCAACCTGATCAGCGCGATGACCGACGCCGTCTCGGATGACATCTCCGACGACGACATGGCACTGATCGAGGAGGCCGCCTGCCCGACCTGCGGCTCGTGCTCGGGAATGTTCACCGCCAACTCGATGAACTGCCTGACCGAGGCGCATGGGCCTGTCGCTGCCCGGCAACGGGTCCACGCTGGCCACCCACACCCTGCGCCGCCGGCTGTTCGAGGCCGCGGGCGAGACCGTGGTCACGATCGCCAACCGCTACTACGACGACGATGACGAGTCGGTGCTCCCGCGCTCGGTGGCCGGCCGGGCGGCGTTCGAGAACGCGATGACGCTCGACATCGCGATGGGCGGATCGACCAACACCGTGCTGCATGTTCTCGCCGCCGCCCAGGAGGCGGAGCTCGACTTCACCATGCAGGACATCGACGAGCTCTCGCGCCGGGTTCCGTGCATCTGCAAGGTGGCGCCGAGCGGTGACTATCTGATGGAGGACGTGCACCGCGCCGGCGGGATGCCCGCGATCCTCGGTGAGCTGCGCCGGGCCGGCCTGCTGCGCGCGGATGTCCACGCCGTGCACGCGCCCGACATCGCGACGTGGCTGGACGCGTGGGATATCCGCGGCGGCCACGCCAGCGAAGCGGCGATCGAGCTGTTTCACGCCGCGCCCGGCTGCCGGCGCTCGGCGACGGCCTTCTCGCAGAGCGAGCGCTGGGAGTCGCTGGACACCGACGCCGCCGAGGGCTGCATCCACGATCTCGAGCACGCCTATTCCACCGACGGCGGCCTGGCCATCCTCTACGGCAACTTGGCGGTGCGCGGCAGCGTCGTCAAGACGGCCGGCGTCGACGACTCGCTGCTGACCTTCTCCGGCCCCGCGGTCGTCGTCGAGTCCCAGGAGGCGGCGGTCGAGGCGATCCTCGGTGACAAGATCAGCGAGGGTGATGTCGTCGTCATCCGCTACGAGGGCCCGCGCGGCGGCCCGGGCATGCAGGAGATGCTCTATCCCACGTCGTATCTGAAGGGCCGTGGTCTGGGCAAGGCGTGCGCGCTGGTCACCGACGGTCGCTTCTCGGGTGGCACATCGGGGCTGTCGATCGGGCACGTCTCACCGGAGGCTGCGTCCGGCGGGACGATCGCGCTGGTGCGGGACGGCGACATCATCTCGATTGACATTCCCAATCGGCGGATGACGCTGGAGGTCTCCGAGGAGGAGCTGACCGAGCGCCGCGAACGCGTCGAGGCCAACGGGGGCTATTTCCCCGAGCTGCGCGACCGCGCCGTGTCCCCGGCGCTGCGCGCCTACGCGGCGATGGCCACCTCGGCCGACACCGGCGCCGTACGGGACGTCAACGCGGTCGAGCGCGCGGTCGCCGCGGCGGCCGAGGCGACCGTCGGTTCCTCTCGCGGCGGCTGACCGACCCGGGAACGGCCATCCGCATGACCGCCGAGACCGGCCGCGTGTTCACCCACGGGGACGATCGTCCGGGCGGGCCGGCGCCAGGCCACGGCCGAGGGTCGCGTCGAGGTCCAGACCACGGGCATGCTGATCGCGACGGGCACCACCGGCTGCATCGTCCTCTGAGCCGCCCCGGGGCGCTCGGTGTCTACCGGACGAGCCGGTTTGCCCGATCCTGGCGCGCGCAGACCCCCGATCTCAACCGCTCAGCTCCCCAGAACCGGCTTTCGGGGCCTTCTGGTGCACATAAGCCCGATTATCGAGCATTGATTGCAGCGGCTTGGCCCTACCGCTTTCCGGTGCGCCGCAACGGTCTGTGAGCCGAGTACGCCCCATGCTCAGCCGCGCACCCCAGGCCTCGCCGCCAGAGTTCGGGGCCGGGTCGACCTCGTGCCGCGGACGCGCCACCGGGTCCCTGGCGGCCCTGACTTGTGTGCGGTGGCTTGTGTGCGGTGGCGCCCGTCGGACCATCGAACGGTGTTCGGTGCCGATGCCCCCGTCGCGAGAAAACCCGGAAAACACGGCGATTGTTGACGTTCTGCGGCGGCCGCTGGTAGGAGAAGTCACCAGCACATCCACACCGGAGGTCCTCATGAGTGACAGTGACGTTGACCAGGCCGAGCCCGTCTTTCGACTCACCTACCGCAGCCACAGCCTGATCGCCCCCAGCGCGCAACGGGCCGAGCTGGGTGCGATCTTCACCACCGCCCGGCGCAACAACCGGCGCCTCGGGGTCACTGGCGCGCTGGTGATCTCAGATGACGCCTTCGTGCAGGCGCTGGAGGGAGATGAGGCGGTGGTGCGCAATCTCTACGACACCATCAGCCACGACGAACGCCACGAGAGTGTCAGCGTGCTCGAGGAACAGACGGTCCCCGCCCGGATCTTCGGGCGCTGGGCGATGGCCAAGGTGGCGGCCGACGACGGACCGGACATCCGCCTGCTCAGCAACGCCTCCCGCGGCGTGATCGTCACCGCCCCGGGCGATCCGACGATCACCACCGAGCAGGAGACCGTGCTCGCGTTCATGCGCGACGCGCTCGCCGCCCACCCCGCCTGACGCCACGCGGGTCCACGCGCTTCCCCCTCCGGCGGGCCCGTTGTGTCGATGGCCCCTCCCGTCCCCGTGTTATGACGTCCTGGTCGGCCGCCGGACCCCGGCGACCGCAGTCGGCCGCGCCTCCCTGCCCGGCGCGCCCTCAGCGCAATGCGGGCGGATTCACGTCATCGACGAACAAGTCGACGCCGAGATCCGAGGCATCAGCGCCGGCGGCGCTGTACTGACCGAGGTCGGTCACTCCGGACTCGACGAGCACGTCCTCGCACAGGAAGGCGTTGCCGGTGCAGTCGCGGCTGGGCCGGATGAGAACCGCGTGGGCGGCGTCGGCGTACACAGCCGGTGTGCGGGCACGACGCATCGCCTCGTCGCCGCCGAGCAGGTTCTGGACCGCGGCGGTCGCCACCAGGGTGCGCGGCCACAGCGCGTTGGACGCCACCCCGGCCTCCCGCAGCTCCTCGGCGAGGCCGAGGGCGACGAGCGTCATGCCGTACTTGGCGATCGCGTAGCCGGTGAACGGCGCCAGCCACTTGGGTTCGAGTGAGATCGGCGGCGAGAGGGTGAGGATGTGCGGGTTGGCGCCGGCCTTGAGGTGCGGGACGCAGGCCTTGGAGACCAGATAGGCGCCGCGCGAGTTGATCGACTGCATCAGGTCGTAGCGCTTCATCTCCATCGCCTCGATACCGGAGAGGTTGATCGCGCTCGCGTTGTTGACGCAGATGTCGATCCCCCCGAAGCGCTCGACGGTCGCGTTCACGGCGTCGAACACGGATGTGTCATCGCGGATGTCTCCGACGATCGGCAGCGCCTGTCCGCCGGCCCGCTCGATCGCCTCGGCGGCGGTGTAGATCGTGCCTTGCAGCTTGGGGTGCGGCTCGGCGGTCTTGGCGATCAGGGCGACATTGGCGCCGTCCTGGGCGGCGCGCAGGGCGATCGCGAGCCCGATCCCCCGGCTCGCGCCGGAGATGAACATCGTCTTGCCCTCAAGGCTCATGCCGGCAAGCCTCGCAGATCACGACCGGACGGCGCGGTCACGCCAGCTCCACCGCGGTCCGCAGGCCATCGGCGAAAGCCTCCGGCCGCTCCCAGGCGGCGAAGTGGCCGCCGGCCGCCTCGTGGCGGAACACCCGCAGGTCAAAGCATCGCTCGGCGAACGAGCGCGGCGCGAGTACGAGGTCGTGCGCGAACAGCGTGACCGCGGTCGGGACGTCAAGGCGGTCGAGCGGCTCACGGGGTTCGACGTAGGGTGAGAAGGACGTGCCGATCGTGTTCGTGACCCAGTAGGCGGTGATCCACGTGAGCAGGTCGTCGCGTGCGAACACCGACTCCACGTCGCCGTCGCAGTCGCTCCAGCTGCGCAGCTTCTCCACGATCCATGCGGCCAGGCCGGCGGGCGAGTCAGCCAGCGCCGCGGCGAGGGTGTGCGGTTTGGTCGCGTGCTCGTGCATGTAGCCACCCTCGGTGCGCTGCCACTGACGGGCGCGGTCCCGGTAGTCGCGTTCCTCCGCCGTCAGCTCGCCATCGGGAATCGTGGCCAGCCGCCCCGTGGGGACGTCGGTGAGGTGCAGAGCGGCGACGCGCCGGGGATGGCGGGCGGCGATCGCTCCCGCCACCCCCGACCCGATGTCGCCGCCCGAGAGCACGCAGCGTTGCACCCCGAGGGCGTCGAGCATCGTGACGACCTCGTCGCCCATCGCCGTGGTCGACATCCCGGGCGCGGTCACCGGCGCGCCGAACGGATAGCCCGGCAGGCACGGCACGACGACCTCGAAGTCGACGAGCAGCGGCAGGACACGTTCGAAGCGCAGGACCGAATCCGGCCAGCCGTGCAGCAGGACGACGACTGGCGCTCCCGGCTGCGGGGCGGGCTGATGCAGAGCCGGGACGCCGTCGGCCCAGGGAAGTGCATGGATGCGAGCCTCGTGCTCGCGCCAGTCATAGCGGTGGGCCCAATGGTCGACGAGCTCGGCCAGGTAGTCGGGATCGGTGCCGCGCTCCCACCCCAGGCGGGCCGGCAACTGGGGCCGGCGGGTCATCGCCAGCCGGCGGCGCAGATCCTCGAGCACCGCATCGTCGATCGGTTGCGGTGGCGCCATCTCAGCGATCAGGATACGTGCGCCGGAGCTGGCAGTCACCGTCACGACGACGGCCGGGGCATCTGAAAGATGCCGTCGACGACCGCGTAGTCCGCCGGGCCTCCGAGCCGTGCCACCGGCCGCAGCGCCGCGGTGTCAACGGTGCCGGCGACGATCGCGGACTCGTCCAGATGTACCCCGACCACCTGGCCGATCACGAGATGGTGATCGGTCGGCCGTGACTGAAGGTCGCGCAGTTCCAGGCGGTGGACGATGCGGCACTCCATTGCGCAGCGAGCGGCCTTCACGCGAGGGGGAGCGACGAGCCGCGAGGGCGCCATCTCCAGGCCCGCCCGGTCGAACTCGCTGCGGCCGCGAGGGAGGGCCGCCGAGGACGCGTTCATCGCCTCGCGCAGCTCATACGTGACGAGGTTCCAGACGAACTCCTGCACCTCGCCGGCGAAGGTCACCGAGTCCTTGATCCCGTGGCTGGAAAAGGCGAGCATCGGAGGATCCTCCGCGACCGCGTTGAAGAAGCTGTACGGCGCGAGATTGACCGATCCGTCCGCGGAGATCGTCGAGACCCAGCCGATCGGCCGCGGCGCCACGATCGCCTTGAAGGGGTCATGCGCCAGTTGTGCGCGATCATGTCCACCGGGTTCATAGAACAACATCGAGCGACCACCCTAGTACCGCGGCGGCGGCCAGCACCGCGCAACTTCGACCCGCAGTCCGGTTTGAAGCCGGCACATCCACCAGGAGGAGGAGTCATCTTGAGTCGCATCTTGAAATCGCTGATCGCCATGGTCGCGGTCGGGCTGGCGACCGTCGGCATCGCCGTCGCCGCCTCGACACCGGCGGTCACCGCCGAGTCCGCCACCAACGTCGGGGACACCACCGCGACGCTGACGGCCACGATCAACCCCAACGGCAGCGCCACCGGCTACAGCTTCGCGTACGGGCCGACCAGTGCCTACGGGTTCTCCACCAACAGCCATCGGATCGGGGCCGGAAGCCGTCCGGTTACGGTGCGCATCAACATCGCCGGGCTGACACCGGGCACCCCTTACCACTTCCACGTCGCGGCGCTCAACGGAGCCGGCACGGCGTCGGGAGCCGACAAGGTCTTCACCACCACCGGCCCTCCGCCCGCCGCGGTCGTCACCGGGCCGCCGGTGAACGTCGGCAAGACGGTCGCGACGGCGACCGGGAGCATCAACCCGCAGGGCGCCGCGACGACCTGGGCGGTGCAGTACGGCGTGAGCCTCAACTACGGGTCGCAAACCATCCCAGCCCAGCCGCTGGCTGCGGTCGCGACCTCACTGCCCGTCTCCGTGCTGCTGTCGGGGCTTGCCCCCGGCACCCTGTTTCACTACCGACTGGTCGCCTATCACGGCGGCGGTATCACCTCGGCCGGGAATGGACGCGACGTTCTTCACCGAGCCGAGCACGCGGCCCAAGCCTCAATTGGCCGTGCGCACCTCGCCCTCGCAGGACCGCAAAAAGCCGTATGTGTTCACGACCACGGGCAAGCTCAGCGGCGCCGCCAGCATTCCCAGCGCCTCCAAGTGCTCGGGGACCGCGAGCCTGAAGTACTACCTCGGGCGCAAGAAGATCGGCAGCGTCGCGGCGCAGGTTGGACCGGACTGCTCCTTCTCGGGCCAGAACTCGTTCCGCCGTGTTCAACGCCGCCACCCCGGCCCGGATCACGATCAAGGTCCACTTCAACGGCAACGGCTACATCGCGCCGGCAGACAAGTCAAACACGGTGACCGCCGGCTAGCCCCGCTCGCCGGCTGCGGACCCCCGGTCGATCGCGGCCGGGGGTCCGGGCCGCCGGACCGATTACATTTTCAGCGATGCCGAACCGCCGGTCGCGCGCGTCCGGGGCGGAGGTCGCGCTACTGGCTCTTCTCGCCGGATGGGCGATGTTCCCGCTCGTCCTGTTCCTGCTCCGGGCCGCCCAGCTGCACGCCATCTTCACCGGTGCCGACGGCCTGATCGGTGCCGACGGGGTGCTCGGAGCCGACCAGTTGCAATATCTCGCCTGGGCCCGGGATGCCGGCAGCCATCTCCTGGCCTCGGATCTGTTCACGCTCGCCCCCAGCGGCCACGTCTATCTGCAACCGCTGTTTCTCATCTCGGGCCTGCTTGGTCGCCTGGGTCTCAGCCTGTCGCTGGCCTACCTGCTCTGGAAGCCGGTGGCGGTCATCGCCCTGTTCATCGCCGCCACCGCCTGGAGCCGGCGCTTCTTCGCCGACGGCGTCGGCGCCCGGTCGGCTGCCGTGGCGCTGGCGCTGTTTCTCTGCACGCCCCTGGCCGCCGTCTACAGCTGGACGCAGGCCGCCGGCGCGCCGTTTCGCTTCTCGCTGTATCTGCTCGGTGACGAGCTGCTGGCGGCGGGCAAGCTGTGGGGATATCTGCCCAGCGCGCTCGGGCTCGCGCTCGTGCCGCTGGCGCTGCTGGCCCTCGAGCGCGGGATCGATCCCCGTGGTTTCGGTCCGGCCGCCCAGCGGGCGCGGAGCATGGCTGACGCGCCGGGTGCGTGGCTGACCGCCGTCCTGGCCTCGCTGGGCGCGTCCTGGCTGCACCCCTGGCAAGGGGTCACGTTGATCATCATCTACGGCGGGTTGGCCGTCTGGCGCCGGCTTCGACCGGGCCGTGCTCCTGCTCGCCGCGGCGCTCGGCGCGGCCCTGCCGCTCGCCTACTACTACCTGCTCAGCCGCGGCGAGCCGACCTGGCAGCTGGCGTCGCACTATGAGGTCATCCCGCGTCTGCCCGCGCTCGTCCTGCTGGCCGGACTTGGCCCGCTGCTGGCGCTCGCGGCGCTCGGGCTGCGTCGCCCCGGTCCCCAGGTGGCCGAGCAGGTGCTCGTGCTGTGGCCGGTCGCAGTGATCGTCACCTACTTCGCCAACGACGCGTTCGCTGCTCACGCGTTTCAGGGCCTGAGCTTCCCGCTGGCCATCCTGATCGTGCGGGGCGGCCAGCGGCTGCGCCTCCCGGTGGTGATCGGCGGCCTGGCGGTCGCCGCGCTGTCGCTCCCCGGCCTGGCCTTCAACGCGCGCAAGATGGTCCGCACCGCGGAGGGCAGTCATGTGCAGTACGTGTTGCCGGGACCTGACGCCCGGGCTCTGGCCTGGGTCAATGCACACCGGCCGCCCGGCGGCGTGCTCGCCCCCACCCCGTTCGCTTCGGTCGTGCCCTACCGAACGGGCAAGGCGGTCTGGGTTGGCCACGGCTACTGGAGCCGCGACTACCCGGCGCGCGCCCGCCGGGTCGATCGGCTGTTCGCCGGCCACATGAAGCCGGCCGCCGCCCGGGCGTTCGTCACCTCCACCGGCGCCCGCATCCTGATCTCCGATTGCGCCCATCCCGTGTCGCTGACGCGCACGCTCGGGCCCCTGATCGCGACCAGCTACCGCTTCGGCTGCGCGCGCGTCTACCTGCTCGTCGCGCGCCGGTCGATCCAGCGCGCCGATAGACGAAGCGCAATCCCGACCAGGTCTCGTCGATCGCACACACCTTGTTGTCGACCAGCCCGGTCGCCAGGCCGAGCGTCCGGACCCGGTCATCACCGAGGTCGGTGGCCACGCCCGAGGCCCGCTTGGGCCAGGCCAACCACAGTCCGCCGGCGGGCTCCAGCGCGGCGGCCAGGGCCGGCAACCGAGGCTCGAGCGCCGCCTGCCGCGTGGCGAACGCGACGATCACGTCAAACCGGCCCCGCAGGCGCGTGTGGATGCGTGCGCCCTCGGGGAGCGTCCCGAGCACCGCGGCGAAGCCCTCGGGCGCAGCCATCGAGCGCGACTCGCGCCCCCGCGCCGATCCCGAGCTTGCGCGGCAGCGGGGTGCCCGAGTAGCCGGCGGTCGGCACCCTCATCGCCCCGCTCGGGTGGCCACCTCGGCGATCACACGCGAGAGCTGGCTGCCCTGCCAGGCCACCGGGGAGCGGCCAGGCTCGTCGGTGACCAGCCGGGCCCCGGGGATCGCGGCGGCGTACGCCTCGCCCAACGCCCGTGGGTGTTCGGGGTCGGCGGCATCGTCGGAGGCCACGACCGTGGCCGGCACGGCGATCGCTTCGAGGTCGGCGATCGCGCCGAAGGGATGCGAGCGCGGCACCGCCTCCAGCGCGTCGGCGACCGCCTCGCGGTGCTCGTGGAGGGCCAGGCGCTGGCGGATCACGGTGGTCACGGTGTCGCGCATGCGCTCGGGCACCCGCGGCACCCCGTACGCGGCCATGAATCCATCGATGCCACCGCCGCGCAGCCCAGCCGACAACGCGTCCCAGTGCGCGAGCCGGCGCGGATCGTCCGCGGTGGCGGGGTCAAATGCGGGCGTGATGACGACCAGTCCGCTGACGCGCTCGGGCCGCTGCAAGGCCAGCCAGAGCAGCGTGTGGGCCCCCATGGAAGCACCGGCGAGGACGGCCCGCTCGATCCCGGCGGCGTCGAGGACAGCCTCGAGGTCCCTGCCGAGCGTGGCATATCCGTAGTCCGAGGCCACGGGAGCCGGTCCCGAGCGGCCGTGCCCGCGGGCGTCGTAGGCGATCACTCGATGTCCGGAACGCGCCAGCGCGGTCGAGCCCATCACGACGTAGCGGCGGGTGGCGGTGAGGCCGTGCAGGAGCACGACCGGTCCCCCCTTCCCCGGTGTCCTCCCCGGAGAGCCGCACCCCGTCGCGGCTCACGGCCATCTCGGTCATAGCCGGGTGTCTACCGGATCGCGCCGCTTGCGGACCGAACTGGCCGTCCGGCGTGGCTACCATCGAGGTCATGGACGTCACCGAAGCCACGTTCCCAACGGCGGTCCTGGACCGCTCCCGCACCGTTCCCGTCGTCGTTGACTTCTGGGCTGAGTGGTGCGGACCGTGCCGGCAGCTCGGGCCGCTGCTCGAGCGGGCCGTCGCCGTGCGTGACGGGCAGGTCGAGCTTGTCAAGGTCGACGTTGACTCAAACCAGGGGCTCGCCCGCGACTACGGCGTCCAGGGGATCCCGGCGGTCAAGGCGTTCCGTGACGGGGCAGTGGCCTCGGAGTTCGTCGGTGTCCAACCGCCGGCGGCGATCGATCGTTTTCTGGATGCGCTGGTCCCCTCGGAGGCCGACGGGTTGGTCGCCGCCGGCGATGAGGTCTCGCTGCGTCGCGCGGTCGAGCTTGAGCCCTCCCGTGCCGACGCTGCAGTGCCACTGGCTCGCCTGCTCCACGGTCGCGGTGAGAGCGACGCGGCCCTCGCGATCCTGCGCGAGGTGCCCGGAAGCTTCGCCGCCGACGGCCTTGCCGCCCGGATCCGCCTCGAGGCCGATCCCGCCTATGTGAGCCTGGCCGGCGCCTTCACCGCCCTGGACGGCGGCGACGCCGAGCGGGCGCTGGACGGGCTGATCGCCGCCCTCCCCTCTGCCGACGGCGCCAAGGACGACATCCGTCGCGTCGTGGTGGGAATTCTGGACGAGCTCGGTGTCGAGCATCCGCTCGCGCGCGACTCACGGCGCAAGCTGGCCGCTGCGCTCTACTGACCCGCCGCCGCCCCGGGTAGAGGCCCCTATAGCGCCAGCGTCAGCTGCTGATCGGTCGCCGGCGCCTCGAGACCGGCGACGCGGACCCCGAGCAGCCGCACCGGGCGCGCCGGATCAAAGCGGCGCAACAGATCCAACGCCACCGGGCCCACCCGGTCAGCGGTCTGAATGGGCTCGCCGAGCGTCCGGGCGCGCGTGTGGGTGGAGAAATCGTCCAGGCGGACCTTGATGCCGATCGTTCGTCCGCGTCGCCCCTGGCGCTCGAGCGTCGCGCACAGCTCGCTGACCAGACGCACGAGGATCGGCTCCAGCGCCGGCAGACCCGTGACGTCGACATCGAAGGTCGTCTCGCGCGACTCCGAGACGACCTTGCGCTCCTCGGTCACCGGCGCGTCGTCCTCAAACCGGGCGCGCCGGCGCAGCTCGGCTCCGAGCCGGGGGCCGAACCGGGCCGCCATCTCGTCGGGCGGCGCAGCCGCGAGCTCGTGCCAGCGTGGGCAGACCGCACGCGCGCAGGCGTTCGGCGGTCTTGGGTCCGATGCCGGGGATCAGCCCGCAGGGCGCACCGGCGAACCGCGCCCGGGCTTGCTCACTGGTCAGGCAGACGAATCCACGCGGCTTCTCGGCGTCGGAGGCGACCTTGGCCACGAGCTTGTTGGGGCCGATCCCGATCGACGCGTGCAGGCCGGTTGCCCTCTCGATCTCGATCACGAGGCGCCGCATCTCGGCCCGCGGCGCCGGCATCCCGGTCAGGTCCAGATACGCCTCATCGAGCCCGATCACCTCGACGATCGGGGTCACCGCGCGCACCAGAGCCATCACCTCCCGTGACGCCTCGCGGTAGTACGCGTGGTCGGGCGGCAGGTAGATCCCATCCGGACACAGCCGTCGCGCCCGTGCCGCCGGCATCGCGGAACCGACCCCGAACCGCCGTGCCTCGTAGGAGGCGGTGGTGACCACAGCTCGAGGTCCCGTTCCCGCGACGATCACCGCTTGCCCGCGCAACTCGGGCCGGCGGCGCAGTTCGACCGAGACATAGAACGCATCCATGTCAAGGTGCGCGATGCAGCGGCCGGACATCGCTTGGTCAGCCTAGAGGCCGGACACGACGTCGTGGCGATCTCCCTCCGCCAAGCGCCGGCTCACCGCTGCGGTGAGCCGGCGGGTGATTCTCTACAGGGAGACCCAGATCGCCCCGACGCCGCCGAAGCCCAGCGCGGCCGCCGTGTTCTGATTGAGATCCCAGTTGCGACCCCCCACGTAGGGTCCGCGGTCGTCGACGGTGGCGGTGAGACTGCGGTGCCCGAAACGGATCCGCACCTTGGTCCCGCACGGGAGGCTGCGGTTGGCCACGCCGTAGCCGGCGTGAAAACCACAGGCCGTGTTGCCGGCGTCGTTGTACCAGGAGGCGAGGTCTGCCGCGAACACCGTGACCAGGCCCGCGCCGCCGGTGACCGCGGCGTTGACGTGGTCGCCGGCAAAACGCACACGGAGCCGATGCTCAGCGCCGGTCAGCGAGCCCAGGCGCGCCCGGAAGCGGCCCGTGGCGCCGGTGTGCGCGGTGCCCAGCGTCTTCCAACCGTGACCCTGGCGGGCCTGGACACGAACCACGCGGCCGGCACGGGCCGGGCTGAGCGTGCCCCGCAGGCTCACCGAATGACCGGCAAGCGCGTCGAGATGGGTCTGGGTGAGCCGAAACCGTGCGGCCACGGCGACCCGCTGGGGGGCACTGGCGCTCCCGGCGGGAAGCTGGGAGCGGTCAGCCTGGACCCCGCTTCCCGAGGCAACCGGCCCGGAGTCGATCACCCGCACGTAGCCGGAGTGGCGCAGCTGCGTGCGAAACGCGAAGCGCCCGCCCGTCGCGATCGTGGTGGCCTGCAACGGCCGCCAGCCACCCCGGAGGCGCGAGCCGGACTCCAGCACCGCGCGGTGGCCGGCCGCAGAGGCCGGTGCGGTCCCGCGAACCGTCACCTCCTGGCCGAGCCGGGCGACGCGCGGAGTGACGGTCGCCTGCAGCCCGGCGGTACCTGCCGCCGGGGCAGCGGCCGCCACGCTCAGCGCCAGCGCACCGGAGGGAACGGCCAGCATCGTGATTGCGATGGCAATGTGGATCGTGCGCCTCGTGCGCAGCGTCAAATTGGACCTCATTCGAGGACCTCCTCAAGGACATTCATCGACCGGGCGCCTGCGTGGTTAGCTGTCGGGCTCGCAAGGCGTCTGGACCGCCGGAGGGCGGTAAGAGGTCACTCGCTACGGTCGCGTCTGGTTCGTCCAGGCGCCGATTCGCCCCGGCCGGGTGGCGGTGATCCAACTCCCGGCAGTGGGTCCCCCGCTCGCGTGCGCACCGGGCGCATACGATTCGGCAGGTCGATTTTGTAAACGCGGGGAGAGTGGCAGGGAGATGCGGTCCCTTGCGTGAGTCTCATCACACACGTCCAGGCCTGCAAGAATCCGCGTGTGACCAACGCGGACCGACTCACCGGGCTCGACAGCTCCTTCCTGCACCTCGAACGCGACGCCGCACATATGCACGTCGCCGGTTGCATGGTGTTCGAGGGGTCGAGCCCCGGCTACGACCCACTCGTGGCCCAGATCGTCTCGCGTCTGCATCTGGTGCCCCGCTACCGCCAGCGGCTGGCCTTCGTTCCCTTCAACCAGGGACGCCCGGTCTGGGTCGACGATCCGCATTTCAACCCCGCCTTCCATGTCCGCCACACGGCGCTGCCGACTCCCGGTGATGAGGATCAGCTCAAGCGGCTGGCCGGCCGCGTGTTCTCCCAGGCGCTGGACCGCAGTCGGCCGCTGTGGGAGCTCTGGCTCGTCGAGGGTCTGTCAGATGACCGCTTCGCGCTGCTTTCAAAGACCCATCACGCTCTGGTCGACGGGGTCTCCGGCGTCGACATCGCCACCGTGCTGTTCGACACCTCGGCCGAGCCGATGCCGACCCCCGAGCCCGAACGGGAGTGGATCGCGCGTCCGCTGCCGTCCCGCGCGCAGCTGCTGGCCGATGCGCTGATCGAGCGGGCGACGGTGCCGGCGGAGATCGCCCGCGGCGTGCGGGCGACGTTGCGGGGGCCGCGCCAGGTCGCCGGCCGGATGGGCACCGCGCTGGCCGGCGTCGGTGCGATTGCCCGCGCCGGCCTCCAGGTTGCTCCCCCCAGCGCCTTCAACGTCCGGATCGGACCCCATCGCCGCTTCACCTGGGTTCGCGGCGATCTGCCGGAGTTCAAGATGGTCAAGAACGCCCTCGGTGGCACTGTGAACGATGTGGTGCTGGCCGCCGTCGCCGGTGCGCTCGGCCGTTACCTGCGGATGCACGGTGAGGCCACCGACGATCTCGTCCTGCGCGCGATGGTCCCGGTGTCGGTCCGTGCCGACGTGGAACGCGGAGCGCTTGGCAACAAGGTCGCCGCGATGTGGGCGCCATTGCCCGTCGGGCTTGTCGATCCGGTGCAGCGCCTGCTGACGATCAGCCGGGACATGGACGGGATCAAGGAGTCAAGCCAAGCCGTCGGCGCTCAGGTGCTCACGGAGCTGACCGGGTTCGCGCCGCCGACGATCATGGCCCAGGCGGCCCGGCTGCAGGCTCGCCAGCGGCTGTTCAACCTGGTCGTCACCAACGTCCCAGGACCCCAGTTTCCGCTCTACATGCTCTCACGCCGGCTCGAGGCGATGTACCCGATGGTGCCGCTGGCCGAGAACCAGGCGCTGGGCATCGCGATCATGAGCTATGACGGCCAGCTGAACTTCGGCCTCAACGCCGACTTCGATGCGATCGAGGACCTCGAGGCGCTCGCCGACGAGCTGCGGGCGTCGATCGAGGAGCTTGTCGCCGCCGCCGGGCAGGGTCCCGGCCCCGGTCCCACGAGGCGTCGCGCCGTGCGCGCCGCTGACTGACGGCCGTCACCGGGCGCCGCCGCAGCGACCGATGAGGATCCTCGAACGGCTGGCGATCGTGATCGCCTCGATTGTCCTCGCCGTGGGGATCGTGGCGGTGCTGTCGGGCGGGCTGCTCGCCGGCCGCGACACGCCCGGAATCACCGGCCAGGGAGCCGGAATCGGAACCGTCTACCGCGATCTCGGCCACGCGCACCTGCTCCTTCGGGAGCTCCGTCCCCCCTATGACTCAGAGCCTCCGACCAGCGGTGCCCACGTCCCCCTGGCCGTGACCCGCGATGGCGCCGCGATCAGCGACGATCAGCTGCTGCAGGCGCTGGAAACCGGCGATGTCGTGTTCCTGTACGGGGGTCGCCAGGCTCCACCCGGGCTCGCCGCCCTCGCAGCCAGGCTCGCGCCGCCCTTCACGCCCGGTCTCGCCGCCGCCGGTCAGGCAGTGATCCTCGCGCGCAGGCCGGGGACGGTTGGCATCGTTGGAGCCGGCTGGACGCGGCTGGTGCATGTCAGCTCGGCCTCCGATCCACTGCTCGGGACGTTCGCCCGTTTCGCACTGGGCCGCGGCGCTCCCAGCGGCTGAGCCGCCCCATAATGGGGGTATGCCCGCTCCGCTCCGACTCGCTCTCTGCCAGCTCAACGCGACCGTCGGTGATATCGCCGGCAACGAAGCCCGGATCCGGGATGGTCTGAACGGCGCCGTGGCTGCCGGTGCCCAGCTCGTGCTGTTTCCGGAGCTGGCGCTGACCGGGTATCCGCCGGAGGATCTGCTGCTCAAGGAGCACTTCCTGGCCGACGCCCGCGCCGCGCTCGAGCGGATCGCGGCCGCGGCGGGTGACACCGTGGCGCTCGTCGGTTTCCCGGAGCGCGCCGACGACGTCTACAACGCCTGCGCGGTCCTCGCCGGCGGCCGCGTGCAGGCCATCTACCGCAAGGTGTTTCTTCCCAACTACGGGGTCTTTGACGAGCAGCGCTATTTCCAGGCTGGGGATCACGGCGCCCTGCTCGAGCTCGGTCCCACCACGATCGGCCTGACCATCTGTGAGGACATCTGGGAGCCCGGCCCACCTGCCTCCCACGAAGCCGGTGCCGGGGCGACGCTGATCGTCAACCTCTCGGCCTCCCCGTATCACGCCGGTAAGGGCCTGGAGCGCGAGCGAATGCTCATCCAGCGGGCCCGCGACAACGTAGCCGCGTTCGCGTTCTGCAATCTGGTCGGCGGTCAGGACGAGCTCGTCTTCGACGGGCATTCGCTGGTCATCGATCATGAGGGCGTCGTGATCGCCCGGGGCCGCCAGTTCGCCGAAGAGCTGATCGTGGCCACGATCGACCCCGCTGCGTCGCGGGGAACGCGGTTGCGCGATCCGCGCCACCGTCCGGTCACCCATCGCGCCCGGCCGAGCGTCCCGATGCTGGCGCGGCTCCCGGTGGCCGCGATGCCGCAGGACGCAGACCCGACCGTCGGCGGCCCGGTGTCGGAGCCACTGGACCCGGTCGCCGAGGTGTACGCCGCGCTCGTCCTCGGGCTGCGCGACTACGTGGAGAAGAACGGCTTCGCACGCGTCGTCATCGGCCTGTCGGGCGGAGTCGATTCGGCGCTCGTCGCGGTCATCGCGGTGGATGCGCTCGGTCCCGAGCGGGTGTCGGTGGTCGTGATGCCCTCGCCCGTACTCCTCAGACGCGACCCAGGGCGACGCCCGGGCGCTGGCCGCCAACCTGGGCGCGAACCTGCGCGAGCTCCCGATCGCGCCGGCGATGGCCGCCTATGAGGAGACGCTGGCCGAGACCTTCGCCGGCCGCGACCCGGATCTCACCGAGGAGAACCTGCAGGCCCGCATCCGGGGCAATCTGCTGATGGCGCTGTCCAACAAGTTCGGGTGGCTGGTCCTGACCACCGGCAACAAGTCCGAGATGGCGGTCGGCTATTCGACGCTGTATGGCGATAGCGCCGGCGGGTTCGCGGTCATCAAGGACTGCCCGAAGACGCTCGTCTACGCGCTCTCACATCATCGCAACGCGATCGACGGGGTGATCCCGGCCTCGATCCTGGAGCGGGCGCCGAGCGCCGAATTGCGCCACGAGCAGCGCGACTCCGACTCGCTGCCCCCCTACGAGGTCCTGGACCCGATCCTCGACGGCTACATCGAGGACGATCTCGGCCGCGATGCGCTCGTCCTACGCGGTTTCGAGGACGCCGACGTGGAGCGTGTGATCACGCTCGTGGACCGGGCCGAATACAAGCGCCGGCAGGCGCCGCCCGGCATCAAGATCTCCACGCGCGCCTTTGGCCGCGATCGGCGAGTGCCGATCACCAACCGGTACGGCGGGTAGATCCGCCCGCGCCCACTCCCCACCGTCAGTCGGGGGCGAGCTCCCGCACGGCGATCGTCATCCGGGTCACCGCGCACAGCCGTCCGGCGTCGTCGGTGATCTGGACCTCCCACACCCAGGTGGTCCGGCCGCGGTGCTGTGCCCGGGCCTCGGCATGGATCCTGCCCGCCGTGATCGGGCGCAGGAAGCTCGTCTGGTTCGAGAGCCCCATCGCCACCTTGCCGTCGTCCATCACGGCCATCGCCGTCCCCAGGCTGGCCACGCTCTCCGCCATCGCGGCGTAGACGCCGCCGTGCACCAGCCCCGCGGGCTGCAGGAGCTCGTCGCGCACATCGACGTGAGCCTGCACGAGGCCGTCCTGCGCATCTGTGACCTCAAGACCGTAGAGCCGGTCGAAACCGTTCTTCATGTGACGGCGAAGGTCCTCCAGCACGCGGGAGACCATAGTGGCTCACCATGGGGCCGGGCCGCGTCGCTCGACAGCGTCATCGGCCCCCCGGTGCGGCATTCTGCCTAGCCCTCATCTACGCTACGCCTCGCGATGGCCACATTGGAAACTCTCCCGGCCGATCAGCGCGCCGTGCTTCAGCTCGTGCTCCAGCGCGGACGCAGCTATGACGACATCGCACGCCTGCTCTCGATCGACCGCTCCGCGGTTCGTCAGCGCGCGGCCCGTGCCCTCAACGCACTCGGCCCCCAGACCGGCCTGCAGGACGACGCGGCGAGAGGTCATCACCGACTATCTCCTCGGTCAACTCGATCCCGGCGCCGCGGCGACGGCGCAGCGCGAGCTGGCGGCCGCCCCCGGCGAGCGAGCCTGGGCCCGCGTGGTGGCGTCCGAGCTGGTTCCGCTCGCCAACGGTCCGCTCCCCGAGATCCCGGCGGCCGCCGCGGCACAGGCTCCCGACGCCGCAGCACATCCTCCCGACGCCGCAGCTCCCCCGCCACCGGCGACGCCCGCGCCCCCGGCGACGTCCGCGCCCGCGCCGGTTCCGCCTCCCGTGGTCGCCGAGCCACCGCCGCTACCCGCCGCGCGCCACCCGCCGACGCTCCCGCACCGCCCCACGCCGGAGGCCGCCAAGCCCAAGCGGGAGTCGATCCTGCTGCGCCGTGCCCGCCGCAACCAGGCCGCGCCGCGGCAGGGGGCAGCCGCGCCGACCAGCTCGAGAGCCCCCGCACCGCGGCCACGCCGGAGGCCGGCAAGCCCAAGCGGGAGTCGATCCTGCTGCGCCGTGCCCGCGGCAACAAGGCCGGCACGGCGGCCGAGGGGGTCCGCCGGGTCCGGCGACGCCGCGTCTTCCCATGAGCCCCGGGGTGCCGGGGAGGAGCCCGGCCGCAGCTCGCTGCTCGGGCGGCATGGTGCTGATCGTGCTGACCGTCGTGATCGTTGCCGCCGTGGTGGTCATCCTGCTCAACTCCGGCGGATCAGCCCGAGCCACGCCGCGTCGGCGAGTTCGACGACCGCGCCGGCCTCGAGCGCGGCGGCACCTGCCGCGGCGACGACCACCTCCAGCAGTTCGTCGGCGGCCAAGGTGATCGCGCAGATCAACCTCACGCCCCCCACCGCGACCAGCAAGGCAGCGGGCATCGCCGAGGTGCTCAAGGAGGGGGTCAACAACGGCATCGCGATCGTCGCGCAGAACGTGACCCCGAACACGACCAAGCCGCCCAACGCCTATGCCGTGTGGCTCTACAACTCAGCCACCGACGCGCACATCCTCGGTTTCGTCAACCCCGGCGTGGCCGCCAACGGCCGGCTCTCGACCGCGGGAGGGCTGCCCGCCAACGCCGCGCACTACAAGCAGCTGATCGTCACCGTCGAGACCAAGGCGAGCCCCACGACGCCGGGCACGATCATCCTGCAGGGCAAGCTCACCCTCGGGCCCTAGCGCCGCCCGCGCCCGGCTCAGCCGCACACGCGCTCGAGCCCGTCCAGCGCCTCGTCGAGCTTGCGGCGCGTGGCCCGGCTGAGCATGAACGTGCCGGTCCGTGAGTAGCCCCGCAGCTTCTGCTGGTGGCTGAGCGTCACCTCGGTGCCGCCCGGGCACCGGCTTGAGGTCGATCGCGATCACCGACTCGTTGAGGACTCGCTCGAACGGGGTGCCGGCGATCTCCTGCGCCCACGCGCGACTCCAGGGTGCCTCGGATTCGATGACCTGGAAATCCAGACGCACCGGGCCGGCCCCGTTTGGTCTTGAAGACCTGGGTGAAGCGGTCCTCGGCGACACCCTCGACGCGTGCGACGCCCGGCCACCAGCGCGGCATGTGGTCCGGATCGGCGATCAGCGCCCAGATCGCCTGCTGGTCGGCGGCCAGCGTGCGACTGCGGCGGGCGACCGGCATCAGGGGGTCGCCTTCGTCGGCGTAGGTGATCAGCGTGTGGACCGGGTGCGCCGAGTCCTGCAGGCGGCTGCGACCGCCCAGTGCGCTGAGCTCGATCAGGAATGAGCAGCCGACGATCTCCCCGCCGAGCTCCTCCACGAGGTCGCACAGCGCGCCCGCCGTCCCGCCGGTGGCCAGCAGATCGTCGTGGACCAGGACCCGCGCGCCGCCGGCGAGCGCATCGGCGTGGACCTCCAGAGCGTCGATCCCGTACTCGAGCGCGTATTCGGCGGTGATCGTCTCGCCCCGGCAGCTTCCCGGGCTTACGGGCGGGCACGAATCCGGCTCCGAGCTCGCGGGCCAGAGCCGCGCCGAGGATGAAGCCGCGCGCCTCGGCCGCGACCACGAAGTCAACCCGCTCCCCGACCAGGGGGCTGCGCCAGCGCGCTGACCGCGGCGTCCAGCGCCGCGGGATCGAGCAGCAGCGGCGTGATGTCCTTGAACAGGATCCCGGGGGTCGGGAAGTCCGGGATATCGCGGATGAAGCCGCGCAGGTCAGCGGCGATCACGATGCGCCGCGCGCGCTACGTGGCGATCTTGCGCAGATCACGGATCAGCAGCAGGTGCTTGAGGTGCGTGGTGACCGAGGCGAGGTTCTCCAGGGCCTCGATCGCCTCCTTGCGGCGCTCGGGGTTGCGTGAGCGCAGGGCCGGCGCGAGGATGCTCTGCAGCAGCTGCGCCTCGCGATCGGCCGAGCTGCGAAACACCCGGAGGTTGCGACCGCCGACCCCGTAGCGAGCCAGCTCGGAGACGGCGCGGATGATCTCGCGCTCGGTCTCGTCGTAGTACTGGATCCCGCTGCGCGACTCTCCCTTGATCACGCCGAAGTCCACCAGCTCGCGGATCAGCGCGGGGGCGGCGCCCGTCTCCTCGACGACATCCTCGAGCGAGTACAGGGCCCCGGCGTCGTGGACCGTGACCACGGCGCGCCGCAACCCGCGCCGCTCGCCGGCCGGCGGGGTCACCTCATCCTCGGCGACGCCTCCGGCCAGCTCCTGGCGGATCACCCGCAGGGGCAGGAACTCGTCGCGCTGGAGGCGCAGGATCGTGCGCAGACGCTGGATGTCGGACTGCGTGTAGAGCCGGTAGCCGCCCTGGGTGCGGCGCGGGGTGAGCAGCTTCTGGTCCTCGAGATACCGGATCTTGGAGATCGAGATGTCGGGGAACTCCTGCACCAGCGCCTTGCAGACGGCACCGATCGTCATCGCCTTCTGGCGCGGTCGCGGCTCGTCGGAGTCCGGCTGCCTCGGGGATCTCCACCCCGGGTCGGGTGATGTCAGCGCTGGCCATCAGCGGCTCAGGAAGGCGAGCTTGTACTTGCCGATCTGCAGCTCGTCACCGTCGACGAGCCGATGGGAGTCGATCCGCTTGCGGTTGACGTAGGTCCCGTTCAGCGAGCCGCAGTCGTCCAGGAAGTAGTCGCTGCCACGGCGGACGAGCAGCGCGTGGTCGCGCGAGACGGTGACATCGTCGAGAAAGACGTCTGAGTCCGGCCGCCGCCCGACCGTCAGCCGGTCGCCCTGGACCGGGAAGCTCTCCCCGGCGCGGCCGCCGCCGGCGCGAATGACCAGCGCGGCGCCCCGGGCGACGACCTCATCGAGCTCGACCGCCTCCAACTCACCGGTCTCGCCCAGCTGATAGGTCGCCGTCGTGGCTCCGGCCGATTCCGACGAGGCGAGGAACGCGCCACACCGTTGGCAGTAGCTCGCCCCGTCGTCGTTGGCGAAGCCACACTCTGGGCAGTGCTGGGCCATCGCCGCTACGCGGCTACTCGGGCTCTGAGGCCGGCACCCGACCGGCCAGGATGTCGGTCAGCTGCTGCACGTCGGCACCCGAGATGATCAGCTCGCCGGTCTCATCCTTCTTGCGCAGGCGATTGACCAGCTCCGCGCGCAGGATGTCGATCTTGCCGTGCAGGATGCGCCGCCGGTAGGAGATCTCCATCTCCTCCTCGGTCAGCTGCTTGATGAGATCCTTGAGCTCCTGGTCCGTCAGCGAGCCGAGGTCGGGAAACGTATCCATGCCGATGCTCCTCCACGCGTGAGCGGGGTGATGGTCGTAAGCGGTGGCCGAGTATAGCTTTGATCCGACGAGGGTCAAGCTGAACTTGAGGGTCGGCTCCAGCCCCCGGTCAGTGAACGGCTGCGCCCAAGCCGAGGCCAGAGACTACGCCTCCGGGCGCCCTCGTGCTTCCGCGAGCCCGCGCCGGACGTACAGGACGGTGGCCGTGAGTGAGAGCACGAGACCGGTGTACAGCATGATCAGGGCCAGCCAGTGCACCCCGGCCATGGCCAGGAAGGGCGCGGCCATGGTCGGCGCGACCCCGATCCGCCCCGGCCAGTTGATCTTGAGCTCGACGCCGCGCGACAGCCCGTATCGGCTCAGGGCGAGCATGAACAGCTCCCGCGCGACGGCGAGCACGATCGCCCACCGGGGCAGCAGACGCGAAGTCAAACGCGACCACCAACCCGGACACGATCAGCAGCCGATCGACGATCGGGTCCAGCAGCGCGCCGAGCCGGCTGTACTGGCCGGTCAGCCGGGCGGCGAACCCGTCCAGGTAGTCCGCCCAGCCGATCACCGCGAACAGGATCGTGGCCACGGTGTCGCGACCGTGTGGACTCGACAGGGCCAGCACGAGGAAGACCGGGATCGCGGCCAGGCGCAGGTAGCCGATCGCGTTGGGGATCGTCCACGGGCGCAGCGGCTGGTCAGACCCGGTGGCGGCCGGTGGCGGTCCCGAGCGGTCGAGGCCGAACAGCCGGCGCTTGGTGATCGGCGGGCTCAGGGCAGCCCGCGCCAGAGCTCGGCCGCCGCCTGCGCGGCACCCTGCACCGGAACCGAGCGCGATTCGCGGCCGCGCCGCACCTGGGCCTCGATCTCGCCCGCCGCCAGCGTCCGGCGTCCGACCGTCAGGCGCAGCGGACAGCCGAGCAGCTCGGCGTCGGCGAACTTCTCCCCCGGCCCCGCGTCGCGCTCGTCATAGAGGATCTGCAGGCCCGTGCTCTGCAGGTCGGCATACAAGGCGTCTGCCAGCGCACGCTCCTCGGTGCCGGGCTTGCCGAGCACGACGAGCTCGATGTCAAACGGTGCCACCGCTCGCGGCCAACAGATCCCCTGCTCATCGGCGTACTGCTCGACGGCGGCGGCGGCGGCCCGCGCCGGCCCGAACCCGTAGGACCCCATCCAGACGAGCTGGCTCTGGCCGCTCTCGTCCAGATAGGTGGCGCCCAGCGGCTCGGAGTAACGGGTGCCGAGCTTGAAGATGTTGCCGATCTCGATCGCGGGCTCGATCCGGATCGCGGTGCCGTTGACCGTGTCGCCGGCGAGCACCTCGCGCACATCCACGGTCTCAAAACGGAAGTCGCGGCCCGGCTCCACGCCGCGCAGGTGGGCATCCGGTCGGTTGGCGCCGGTGACATAAGCGCCGGGGGCGACGCCGGCGTCGAGCAGCACGGGCATCTGGGCGCCGACCGGGCCGATGTACCCGGGTGGTCCCAGCCGATCGGCGACCTCCTCGGCGGTGGCGGGACGAAACGCGCCGATCGCGGTCCGCAGCTTGATCTCGTTGACCCGATGGTCGCCACGGACCATGACCAGCCGCATCTCGCCCCCGTCCGGCAGGACGATCGGGAACGCCTTGAGCAGCGCGCCGGCCGGCACTTCGAGCATCCGGGTGACCGCCTCGATCGTCGTCGCGCCCGGAGTCGACACCAGCTCGGGCTCGGGCAGTCCGGCGGGCAGCGCGACCGGCTGCGCGTCGGCACTGGCGACCTCGACGTTGGCCGCGTAGCCCGGCGCGATCGCGACGTCGTTCTCGCCCGCCGCGCACGGGGCCATGTACTCGTCGGAGCCGTGGCCGCCCATCATCCCGACGTCGGCCTGCACCCGGTACCACTCGAGCCCGCAGCGGTCACACATCCGGTCATAGGCGGCGGCATGGCGCTGATAGGCGGCGTCGAGCCCCTCGGCGTCGCGATCGAAGGAATAGGCGTCCTTCATGATGAACTCGCGCGTGCGCAGCACACCGGCGCGCGGTCGCGGCTCGTCGCGCTCCTTGATCTGGAAGTGGTAGAGGACGAGTGGCAGGCCCCGGTAGGACTGCACGGCGGCCGCGACGTGGCCGGTGACGATCTCCTCGTGGGTCATGGCCAGGACCATCTCCGCCCCGCGGCGGTCCTGGAGCTTGAACAGTTCGTCGATCTCGTAGCGGCCGGTGCGCCGCCAGGGCTCGGCTGGATGCATCACGGGCATCAGCATCTCCTGGCCGCCGATCGCGTCCATCTCCTCGCGCACGATCTGCACGATTCGCTGATGAACGCGCCATCCGGCGGGCAGCCAGGACCACAGGCCGGAGCCGATCTGGCGGATCAGCCCGGCCCGCACCATGAGCTTGTGCGAGATCGCCTCGGCGTCGGCCGGCGGCCGGCGCTCGGTGGGCAGGAAATAGCTCGACATCCGGGTCATCGCGGGTCAAGCGTACCCGCCCGCACCGGCGGGTAGGCCGCGGCTATCGTCTCAAGCCAGCACACGGATTGCACACCGGAAAAGGAGAGCAAACGATGGCCTACACCGTTCCAGACCTTCCCTACGGTTACGACGCGCTGGAGCCTCACATCGACGAGGCGACGATGCGCGTGCATCACGACAAGCACCACCAGGCCTATGTGGACAAGGCCAACGCGGCGCTCGAGGGCACCGAGTGGGCCGACAAGCCGGTCGAGGACGTCATCGCCAGCCTCGGATCGCTGCCCGCCGACAAGCAGGGCCCGGTCCGCAACAACGGCGGCGGCCACTACAACCACTCGCTGTTCTGGACCTGGATGTCGCCCGACGGCGGCGGCGAGCCCGACGGCGCGCTGGGCGAGGCGATCACCAGCACCTTCGGCTCGTTCGACGAGTTCAAGACCAAGTTCAAGGCCGCGGGCGCCAACCAGTTCGGCTCCGGCTGGGCATGGCTGGTCCACAACGGCTCGGGCCTGGAGATCGTCTCCACGCCCGAACCAGAACAACCCCCTCACTGACGGCAAGACGCCGCTGCTCGGCCTCGACGTCTGGGAGCACGCGTACTACCTCAAGTACCAGAACAAGCGCCCCGACTACATGGAGGCGTGGTTCAACGTCGTCAACTGGCCGGCTGTCGCCGAGGCGTACGCCAAGGTCAGCTGAGGCCCGCGTCGGGTCGGCGCGGCGGGCCCCGGGCTCCGCCGCGCCGACGACCGCGGCGGGTCAGGCGCGGGTGAAGCGCCGCCCGGCCACCGGGGACTGGGTGTCGTCGAGCGGCCGCCGGGGTCCCCGACGCGCTCGCGCCGTCCGCCGCCGCCGCCTCGAGCGCGGCCAGCCGCTCGGGCGTCATCGCGGTCGCGTCCTCGTTCTCGGCCAGCCAGGCGCGCGCCTCCGCGGCCGAGGTCTCGTCACGGACGACCCGCTTGCCGGCCGCGTAGTAGCGGTCGATCTCGGCGAACAGCTCGTCGACGAGATTCTCGGTGGCGACCTTCTTGAGCGGCTCACCGCGGGAATAGATCATGCCCATGTCCTTGGCCCCGGTGATCCCGAAGTCCGCGTGGCGCGCCTCGCCGATGCCGTTGACGGCGCAGCCCGAGCACCGAGACCTCGATCGGGTCCTCGTACTGCTCCAGCCGCTGCTCGATCTCGGCCACCACGGTGTCCATGTCGAACTGCAGGCGGCCGCAGGTCGGGACACGCGATCAGGACCGGGCCGCGCTCGCGGAGCTTGAGCGCCTTGAGGATCTCCCAGGCGACCTTGACCTCCTCCTCGGCATGGAAGGTCGACAGCGAGATCCGGATCGTGTCCCCGATCCCGTCAGCGAGCAGCGTGCCCAAGCCCGACGGCGGACTTCAGCGAGCCCGACCATTTGGTCCCGGCCTCGGTCACCCCGAGGTGCAGCGGATACGGGATCCGCTGCGCGAGCAGACGGTTGGAGGCGATCGTGTTCGGGACGCTGGTCGACTTCATCGAGACCTTGAAGTTGGTGAACTCGAGGCTCTCCATCAGGGCGACGAACTCGACCGCGGCGGTGACGAGCGCATCGACGGGGTTGGTGAACTCGAGCTCGCGCAGGTGGGCGGGAAGCGAGCCGGAGTTGACCCCGATCCGTAGTGGCGTGCCGAGTTCGTTGGCCCGCTTGGCGACGATCGCGACCTTGTCGGGTCCGCCTATGTTGCCTGGGTTCAGGCGCACGCAGTGCGCGCCGGCTTCCAGCGCCTTGAGCGCGAGCGTGTAGTTGAAGTGGATGTCGGCGATGACCGGGATCGGCGACTGGGCGACGATCGTGTGCAGCGCCTCGGCGTCCTTTTCGCGCGGCACCGCAACCCGGACGATGTCGGCCCCCGCCTCGGCGACACGGTTGATCTGTGCCATCGTCGCGGCGAGGTCGGCGGTCTCGGTCTTGGTCATCGTCTGCACGGCGACGGGTGCGCCGCCGCCGACGAGCACGTCACCGACGCGGATCTGACGTTCTGAGGGCATGCAATTGAGTCTAGAGAGGCTCGCGGGGCCGGCGGATCACGCGATCACGACCCAGGCGCGCCGGCGACCCTTCGCGTCGCTCGGGCCTCAGGCGTCGGGTGACTGGCGGCGGTTGCGCAGCGCCAGCGCCCCGAACCCCGCCGCGGCGACCACGAGCAGCAGCGAGCACGATCAGCACCGGAACCGGCAGGAAGGATCCCGATCCGCCGCCCCCGCCGTGGTGCTTTTGGACCTTCAGCGCCGCGAGCAGCGCCCGGTTGATCACGTCCGGGCAGCTCGTGTACTCCTGGCTGGCCTGCGGGATCACCTGGAGGGCATGGCGCAGCGCGGAGACCGAATAATGCCCTGCGAAGCCCGGCGCGATGCAGCAGGCAGTCCTGGACGATCGGGTTGCTCACGCCCGCGGCCGGGCGCGGCGGCGATCAGGGCCACGGCACAGGTGGCGGCGGTCGCGATGGCGCGGCGGAGCCTCATGGCGGCCGGGATCTTAGGTGGTGGCGGCAGACGGGGCGATCGGCCTAACCGAAACGCAAGCGCGCGCACGGTTCCGAGCATTCGGGCGTTTGCGACAAGCAGCACTACTATCCGGGCCGCCATGAGGCATCGCTGCGCCATCCCGCTCGCCTCCGTGGCTGCAAATCGCTCGGTCGCCGGGGTGCTGGCGTTGCCGTTCTTGGTCGGCATTCTGGCCTTGCGCGGCCTCAGCGCCACGCTGACCATCTTCCACTCCGACGACGAGTTCAACTACCACCTGCCGACGATTCGGCTGTTCGCCCACCAGCTGCCGTTTCCGGATCTGATCCACTACCACGACGCTCAGCCTCCGCTCTTCTACTTTGTCATGGCGATCGCCGGCAAGGTCGTCGGCTTCGAGGTCTGGAGACTGCGTCTGGTCGAGGTGGCGATCTCGTTCGCACTCGCGCTCGCTGCGCATTCGCTGCTGCACGGCCGCCTTGGTCAGCCCGAACCGATCGCCCTGGCCCTTGCGCTGCTGTTCGCGCTCTCCCCGTACGTGCTCGGAAGCTCGTTTCGGGTCATCACCGACAACCTGGCGACGCTGTTCATCGTCCTCGCGCTGGAGCGGTGCCACCGTTTCGGCGAGGACGGCCGCCTCGTCACGTTTGCGGCGGCCTGTGGCCTTGTGGGGTGCGCGATGCTGACGCGTCAGAGCGCGGCGTTCATGCTCGCCGTGATCGGCTGGTACGCGGTGAGTGTGCCGACGGCGACGCGGGGCCGCGCCCAGGCCCTTGGCCTGGTTGTGGCCGCGATCGTGCCGGTGGGGGCGCTCTTTCTTGCCTGGGGCGGGATCGTGCCGCCAAACGGGGACCCGAGCGCGTGCGGGCTGTGCACAGGTTCCGCCGGCGGTACCGGGCTGACGGTGGCCACACCCGAGCTGGCGCTCGCTGCACTCGGGCTCTACGGCACCATCTTGTTCGCCGGCCCGCTCGGGCTTGCCCGGTTGCGCAGCCCGGGACGGGTCCAAACAGCGCCATCCCGTCACACCGCGCTCATCGTGCTGGGTGCCGTCGTCGGCGTGATCGTGCTCCTGGTCTTCCCGGATCGTCCTGGCCCCGATGCGGCCGGGCCGATCGCTGCGGCGGCCCGGCATGCCCCCGTTGTGCTTGGCAGCTCGCTGTTGCTGTGGGCACTCATTCCGGTCTCGGGTGCGATCGTGGTGTGGCGCGTGATCCAAGCGCCGCAGCGCAGAATCGTGATCGCGTTCGCCGGAGCGTTCCTGCTTGGCGCGTTGGCGATCCGTCATCCGTGGCAGAAGTACGTCGATCCGTTCGTCCTGCTCAGCCTCCTGATGAGCGTGCGCAGCGAGGAGCTGCGCACGCCCGCGGCCTACGCCGGCGTGATTCTGCTGGCGATCGCGTTCATCGTCTACGTCGCCGATCCAGCCCTGCACCCCGACACACCGGCTCCGCGGTCCCAGAGGATCCCGTCGAAATCGACGCAGCAGGCCGGCCTTCGCATGTCGGTTCGGTCTCGAGTTGACGAGCGCGGTTCTGCATGCTGCAGTTCTCCAAGGGCGTGGACATGATCAATCGTGGGTTCGTGCCGCCTGCCCCAGCCTCGCCACGAGACGCCTCACCGTCGGGTCTGGGCCGCGCCACCTTTGGGGCGCTCTTTGGCATCGCCGTTCTCGCCCTGGCGATCCGTTTTGGGACGTTGTCCGAGCAGAGCTTCTGGCTCGACGAGGCCTACACGGTGCATCTCGTGCGCCTGCCCTTCGGTGCGATGCTGCGAGAGATTCCCCGGTCAGAGTCAACGCCTCCGCTCTACTACGTGGTCGCGTGGACCTGGACCCATGTCTTCGGCTCGGGTGAGCTCCCCCTTCGCTCGCTATCAGCGCTTGCCGGGACGGCGACAGTCTTTGTCAGCTCCTTGATCGCGGGGCGGCTGGCGGGACGACGCGCGGCCGTGGTCGCCGGTGCGCTCGTCGCCATGTCCCCGCTGATGGTGTGGTTCTCGCAGGAGGCACGTGCCTATGCCCTCGCGTCGCTGCTGGCGGCGCTGTCCGTGTTCTGTGTGATCGCCTACGCCGACACCGACCGAGTTGCCTGGCTTCGCGGTTGGGCGGCCTGCGCAGCCCTGGGCGTGCTGACGCACTACTTTGTCGTCTTCGTCGTTCTGCCGGCCGTCATCTGGCTCTCGTGGAGTCAGCGGGGACGACGCGCGGTACGGATCGCAGTCGCCGTCGTGGTGGCTGTGATGATCGCGCTGATTCCGCTCGCGCTCGCGCAGCGCGGCACTGGACACGCTGACTACATTGCGCACGGCGACCTGGTGACCCGGATCCTGCAGGTGCCCAAGCAGTTCCTCATCGGGTACGCAAGCCCTGGCCAACTGATCACGACGTCGGCCGCGGTGGCGCTGCTGATCATCGGCGTGGGTGGGTCGGTCCTGCGAGGCCGGGTCCGGCTCCACACCTCCACCCGCCTCGTCCTCGCGGCCGGGGTCAGCGGTGCCGTGGTGCCGATGATCCTGGCGCTCCTCGGCGCCGATTTCCTCGACACCCGAAACGTGCTCCCAGCACTCGCGCCCCTGACGGCGGTGATCGCGGTCGGCTTCGCCGGCGCGGACGGGCCGACTGAGCCTGGTGCCCGACCGATGTCCTCGATCAGAGCCTCGCCGCCATGGCGGTTGTTGCTGGGCGGGGCGCTCGCCGCCGTCGGCGCGATTGTCGTGTTGCTGGTCGACACGCACGCGGCCTATCAGCGCACGGACTGGCGGGGCGCAAGCCAGGCCCTCGGGACTGCGGCTGGGCGGCGGGCAATCGTCGTCTCCCCGGGAGATGCCCTCCTTCCTCTGCAGGCTTATCGGCCGAGCCTGCTC
>CAVXPV010000008.1:0-76210 GCA_963763715.1 uncultured Solirubrobacterales bacterium | reverse complement strand
CGAGGTGAAGAAGCCGCGGCTGTCGTTGACGACGATCGGCGTCTTCTTGATCAGCTTGGCCACGTCGAGCGCGCGGTAGAGGGTCTCCTCGGAGGTCTGCTCGCCCTTGATGATCTCCAGCAGCGGCATCTTGTCCACCGGGCTGAAGAAGTGCAGCCCGATGAAGTCCGCCGGACGTGACACGCCCTCCGACAGTGACGTGATCGGCAGCGTCGAGGTGTTGGAGCCCAGCAGCGCGTCGTCGGCGAGGTGGGGCTCGATCTCGGCGAACACCTGGGCCTTGACCGACGGATCCTCGAACACGGCCTCGATCACGATCTCGGCACCGGCCGCGGCGGCCGGATCGGTGGTGGCGGTGATCCGGGCCAGGAGCGCGTCAGCGTCCTCCTGGCTTGAGCGTCCCCGCTCGACGGCCTTGGCCACGAGCTTCTCCGAGTAGGCCTTGCCGCGGTCCGCGGCGGCCTGATCGACGTCCTTGAGCACGACCTCGATGCCCGCCTTGGCCGACACGTAGGCGATCGCCGCGCCCATCATGCCCGCGCCGAGCACGACCATCTTCTTGGGCGCGAAGGTCTCGATCTCCTCCGGGCGCCCGCGGCTGCCGGTGGCGCGCTGCAGGTCGAAGAAGAACGCCTGGATCATGTTCTTGGACACCTGGCCGGCGGCGAGGTCGACGAAGTAGCGCCCCTCGATCTCCGACGCGTTGTCGAAGTCGGTCTGGGCGCCTTCGACGGCCGCGGACATGATGTGCACCGGGGCCGGGTAGTTGGCGCCCTTGATCTGCTTGCGCAGGTTGGCCGGGAAGGCCGGCAGGTTCTGAGCCAGCGACGGGGTTGGACGGGGTGCCGCCGGGGATCTTGTACTTGCGGTCGGCGTCCCACGGCTGCTGGGCCTCGGGATTGGCGGCGATCCACTTCTTGGCCGCGGGGATCAGCTCCTCGCGGGTGGCCACGAGCTCGTCGACGAGGCCCATCTCGAGCGCCTTGTCGGGGCGGATCCGCTGGCCCTGGAGCAGCAGCTGCATCAGCGCGTTGACGATCCCGAACATGCGCACCGTGCGGGTGACGCCGCCGGCGCCGGGGAGCAGCCCGAGCTGGACCTCCGGGAAGCCGAGCTGGACCTTGGGGTCGTCGAGCGCGACCCGGTGATGACAGGCCAGGCAGATCTCCAGGCCGCCGCCGAGCGCGGCGCCGTTGATCGCCGCCACCACCGGCTTGCCGAGCGTCTCCAGGCGCCGCAGCACGGCCTTGTTCTCGCGCACCCAGCCCGAGAACTCCTCCGCCGTCTCCGGCGTGACCTTCTTGAGGTCATTGAGGTCGCCGCCGGCGAAGAACGTCTTCTTGGCCGAGGCGATGACCACGCCGGTGATCTCGTCCTTCTCGGCCTCGAGCCGATCCACGACGGCGGTGATCGAGGCGCCGTAGGCGGCGTTCATCGTGTTGGCGGACTGGTTGGGGTCGTCGAGGGTGAGGATGACGACGCCGTCGTCGTCCTTGTCCCAGCGGATCGTGCTCTCGCTCATGCGAGTTCTCTCTCGTTTCGTTGAAGGGGTTCGCGCTGCGGGGTCGGGCGCCTAGATGCGCTCGACCACCGTGGCGATGCCCATGCCGCCGCCGACGCACAGCGTGGCCAGGCCGTAGCGCTTGTCCTGGCGCTCGAGCTCGTCGACGAGCGTGCCGAGGATCATCGCCCCGGTCGCGCCGAGCGGGTGGCCCATCGCGATCGCCCCGCCGTTGACGTTGACCTTGTCGAGGTCGAGCTCCATGTCGCGCACGAAGCGCAGGACGACGGCCGCGAAGGCCTCGTTGATCTCCACCAGGTCGAGGTCGTCGACGGTCAGGCCCGGCCTTGGCCAGGGCCTTCTTGGACGCCGGCGCGGGGCCGGTGAGCATGATCGTCGGGTCCGCGCCGGAGACGGCGGTGGCGAGGATCTTGGCCCGGGCGCGCAGCCCGAGGTCGGCGCCGGTCTGCTCGTTGCCGATCGCCACCAGCGAGGCGCCGTCGACGATGCCCGACGAGTTTCCGGGGGTGTGGACGTGGTTGATCTGCTCGATCCAGTGGTACTTCTGCAGCGCCACGGCGTCAAAGCCGCCCATCTCGCCCATGGCCTGGAAGGAGGGCTTCAGCCCGCCGAGCGTCTCGACCGTCGTGCCGGGGCGGATGAACTCATCGCGATCGAGGACGACGTGGTCGTTGATGTCCTTGACCGGGATCACGGACTTGGCGAAGCGGCCCTCGGCCTGGGCGGCGGCGGCGCGCTCCTGCGAGCGGGCGGCGTAGGCGTCGACGTCGTCGCGGCTGAACTCCTCGACGGTGGCGATCAGGTCGGCCCCGATCCCCTGGGGGACGAACGAGGTGTCGTAGTTGGTCTCCGGGTCCATCGCCCAGGCGCCACCGTCAGAGCCCATCGGCACGCGCGACATCGACTCGACGCCGCCGGCGAAGACGAGGTCCTCCCAGCCGGAGGCGACCTTCTGGGCGGCGATGTTGACGGCCTCCAGGCCCGAGGCGCAGAAGCGGTTGAGCTGCACGCCCGAGACCGTGTCGGGCAGGCCGGCCTTGATCGCGGCCGTCTTGGCGATGTCGCGCGCCCTGGTCACCGATCGGCGACACGCAGCCGAGCACGACGTCGTCGACGCGGCTGGGATCGAAGTCCGGGTTGCGGCTGAGCATCTCGTGCATCAGGCCGACGACGAGGTCGACCGGCTTGGTCGAGTGCAGCGAGCCGTTGACCTTGCCCTTCCCCCGCGGCGTACGGATCGCGTCGAAGATGAGCGGTTCAGTGGCGGGCATGGCGGGGCTCCTCGGAGTTTTGACGCACACGATGTTCGGAAATAGCTCCGCCAATGTTAGCGGGGCGTGTGGGAAACGGTTTACCCACGGGGGTTTTCAGCGCCGGCGGTGGGTTCTAACCTGAGGCGCAGGTGTCCACGGCCGAGATCCCCTCAGACCTCAGTACCACGGGGTTTTCACCCCGTCGACGGTCTAACCTGAGGCCCAGGTGTCCACGGCCGAGATCCCCTCAGACCTCCCCCAGCCGGCCGAGGCCGTCGACGAGCGCCGCCCCCTGGCGGGGCGCACGGCATGGGCGCGCAACCTCGAGGCGCCGCTGCGCGATTTCCTGCGCACGCAGTCCGGCAGCGCGGCGGTGCTCGCCGCCGGGGCGATCATCGCCCTGCTGTGGATCAACCTCGACGCCGGCTCCTACGGCCGGGTCTGGAGCACGCCCCTGTCGATCCGGATCGGCGGTTCGGGGATCACCCAGGATCTGCGCCACTGGGTCAACGACGGGCTGATGACCTTCTTCTTCTTCGTCACCGGCCTCGAGGCGCGGCGCGAGTTCGACCTCGGCGAGTTGCGCGACCGTCGCCGGCTCGTCCTGCCGGTCGTCGCGGGTATCGGGGGAATGGTCCTCCCGGTGCTCATCTTCCTGCTCATCAACGGCTCGGGCTCGCACGGCGGCTGGGGCGCCGCGATGTCGACCGACACCGCGTTCGCGCTGGGCATGCTGGCGCTCGTCGGCCGCCGCTTCCCCGACAACCTGCGGGCCTTCATCCTCACCGTCGCCGTCGTCGATGACCTCGTGGCGCTGGTGGTGATCACGGTCGTGTTCACGGCCGCCGTCGACGTCAGCGCGCTCGCCGTGGCCGCCGGCGCGCTGGCCGTGCTGCTCGCGATGCGCTCGGCCCGGATCCGGATCGGCCTGCTCTACGCGATCTTCGGCGTCACCGCCTGGGTCGCGCTGCAGCGCTCCGGGATCGACCCGGTGGTCATCGGCCTGATCATGGGACTGCTGACGATCGCCTACCCGGCCAACCGGGCCGACCTCGAGCGCGCCACCGACCTGTTCCGCATCTTCCGCGAGCAGCCGACCTCGCAGTTCGCCCGCTCCGCGCGGGTCGGTCTCAGCTCGGCGATCTCGCCCAACGAGCGCTACCAGCAGATCTACCACCCGATCACGAGCTTCGTGATCGTGCCCCTGTTCGCGCTGGCCAACGCCGGGATCGTGCTCAACGGCAGCTTCCTGTCGCAGGCCTACGGCTCGCCGATCACGCTCGGGATCATCGCCGCGTACCTGCTCGGCAAGCCGCTGGGGATCTCGCTGGCCACCGTGCTGGTCGGCCGCGGCACCCGCGGACGCGTGCTGCCGCCGGTGGGCTGGGGCTCGGTGCTCGGCGGCGCGGCGATCGCCGGCATCGGCTTCACGGTCTCGCTGCTGATCGCCACGCTGGCCTTCAGCGGACCGCAGCTCGCCGAGGCCAAGCTCGGCATCCTCAGCACGCTGGTCGGCGGCCCGCTGGTCTCGGCGATCGTCCTGCGGCTGACGCGCAAGCTCCCGCGCGGGATGCGGTTGCGGGCGATCGTCGGCAGCTCGTCGGTGATCGTCGACCTGGCCGTCGCCGTCGACCCGGAGCGCGACCACATCCGCGGGCCCCAGGACGCCCGGGTCACCCTGCTCGAGTACGGCGACCTCGAGTGCCCGTTCTGCGGCCAGGCCGAGACGGCGATCCGCGAGGTTCTGCGCGACTTCGGCGAGGTCCGCTACGTGTGGCGCCATCTCCCGCTCAATGACGTGCATCCCCACGCCCAGCTCGCCGCCGAGGCCGCCGAGGCCGCGGCCGCCCAGGGCCGGTTCTGGGACATGCACGATGCGCTGCTCTCCCATCAGGACCGCCTGACCGTGCGCGACCTGCTCGCCGAGGCGGACGCGCTCGGCCTCGACCACGATCGCTTCAAGGCTGACCTGCGCAAGCGCTCGGGCACCGACCGGATCGCCGAGGATGTCGAGTCCGCCGACCTGAGCGGCGTGTCGGGCACCCCGAGCTTCTTCATCAACGGGCACCGCTACCAGGACGCCTACGACGTGGCGTCGCTGTCGCGCGCGGTCAAGCTCGCGGGCGCCCGGTCGGTGCTCAGCCCGTAGCCGGCCGGGATCAGCCTCCGCGTGGCGCGGCATCTGTGGAGTGACCTCGGCCGAAGGTCGGCGGCGGCTAACTCGACGTTAACCAGAGAGATATTCCGTGCCTCACGGGGTCCTGACAGAACCCATAGCGAGGACGAATCCACTTCTGGAACCGGGACAAGGGAGTTCTGATGCGGCGCAGGATGATGTTCGTGAGCATCGCGGCCGGTGCGCTCGGATTGGCAGGATGCGGGGGCAGCACACCATCGGTGAGCTCGTCAAAGCGCCTCGGCCTCCGCGCAGCAGACGCGTCCGGCGCGGATCTATCACCTCAAGCTGACCGGCAAGGCCGAGACCCCGCGCGGAGCGCCGGCCGGTACGGGAGCCGCGTCATCGCGGTCCACGGCACTCGCGGTGTGTGGCGCTTCGCCCACGCTCGCGGTATTGCCACGGGCCGTCGCGCATACGTCGCGGTCGCCGCCGGGAATAGTCGGCAATGTCGTCGTGCGCTCCGACCGGGCCGGCGCTCAGTCATCAACGGCTGCGTGCCGGTGAAGCCGACGCTGGTCTAAGGCGATCGAGCGCAATCCCGGCGGCTACTACGTGTGCGCCGAAGTATCCCGGCGCGAGCTGTGCGCGCGCAGCTCAGGCTCACCAGGGGTGCCGGGCCGTGGACTGAAATCGCCCGGCGCAACGGCTACTGAGCCGACGCCGCGCAGCGCGCGCCCGACCGCGTCGAGCACGGTCCGGCGCCGGCGCGCGGTCTGCTCGTAGAGCTCGATCGCGCCGAGCTGCGCGACGTCGGCGCCGGTGATCCGCTCCACGATGTCCGCCGCCCGGAGCTTGTCGTAGCCCTCCCAGGGCTCCTCGACGCGGATCGTGGCGCCGGCGCCGTCCTGCGCGCCCGGCTCGGCCACGCTGCCCACGAGCGCGGATTCCGTCGAGATGTGCGGCGGCGGCGGTCCCGGGGGTGCCGGCGGCGGCTCGGCGGGGCTCCCGGTGCGGGCGGAGGCTCGGGGTGCGGGCGGCGCCGGCGGCGGGACCGGGTCGGGCGCGGGCGGTGGGCGGGGGACCGGATCGGGCGCGGGGGCGGCGGCGGGGGCGCGGGTGCCGGCGGCGCGCGGGGCCGGCGGGGCGGGCATCCCGCCCAACGGCTGGCCGTCGAGATCGAGGTCGGCGTCGGGATCGCCGGTCCGGCTGGCCGCGTCGGCGACGGCGCCGATGACGCCGAGCGCACGGTCGGTCGCGGCGGCGGTGATCTGCAATCCCAGCTGCGCTCCGCGCAGGCCGACGCGCACGGGCAGGGTGATGAGTGAGGGGGTCACGGTTCGGGTATTACCCCGATCCCCGGTCGATTAGCCAGCGGTGCTGACACGGCCGGCGGGGATGGCATAGGCTGCGACCGGCCGTGAGGAGGAGATCATCGTAGACGTGGACATCAAGGGGCTGCTCGGCGGCAGCCTCAAGCTCGTCGAGCGCTTCGGAGACGAGGCCTACTACGTCGCGCTGTGCATCCGCAGCGGCCTCGTGCGCCCCGAGCTGCCCCACCGCATCGCCCGGATGCTGATCGCCTTCGAGCGCTACGGGCTGCTCGCCGGCGCGGTGACGATCGGCGCGATCCGGCACGGCGATCAGGTGGCGATCCGCGACGAACGCGGCGACCTCACCTACCGCGAGCTGGACCTGCGCTCCAACGCCCTGGCCAACGCGTGGCGCGAGCGCGGTCTCAAGCCCGGCGACGGCGTCGCCGTGCTGGCGCGCAACCACCGCGGGTTCCTCGACGCGCTGTTCGCGGCCGCCAAGTGCGGCGCGCGCATCATCCTGCTCAACACCTCCTTCGCCGGCCCGCAGATCCGCGAGGTGGCCGGCCGCGAGGGCACCGACCTGCTCGTCTACGACGACGAGTACGCCGAGGTGCTCGAGGGGATCGACGATCCGCCGCACGGCCGCTGGCGGGCCTGGGTCGACGACGATGAGACCGATGACGAGGACACGCTCGACGCCCTCATCCTCGCCGCACAAGACGACGCCGCCGCCCAAGCCGAAGACCGGCCCCAAGATCGTCATCCTGACCAGCGGCACGACCGGGACGCCGAAGGGCGCGCCGCGCTCGGAGCCCAAGTCCCTGTCGATGATCGGCGGCCTGCTCGGCAAGGTCCCCTTCCGCGCGCATGAGACGACCGAGCTGTGCGCGCCGATGTTCCACGCGCTCGGCTTCGCGATGACCGCGCTCGGCCTCGGTCTCGGCTCCACGCTCGTCATCCGGCGCCGCTTCGATCCCGAGGTCACCCTGCGCAGCCTCGAGGAGAACGGGGCGTCGGCGATGGTCGTCGTTCCGGTGATGCTGCAGCGGATCCTCGATCTCGGCGAGGACAAGGTCAAGGCGGCCGACACCTCGGCGCTGCGGATCATCTTCGTCAGCGGCTCGGCGCTCGGCGTCGAGCTCGTCAAGCGGGCCATGAAGGCGTTCGGGCCGGTGGTCTACAACCTCTACGGCTCGACCGAGATCGCCTACGCGACGATCGCCACCCCGACCGATCTCAAGCTCGAGCCGGGCACGGTCGGCGGGGTCGTGCGCGGCTCGATCGTCAAGCTCCTCGACGAGGACGGCAACGAGGTTCCCGCCGGCGAGATCGGGCGCATCTTCGTCGGCAACGCGGCCCAGTTCGAGGGCTACACCGGCGGCGGCAACAAGGAGCTCGTCGACGGGCTGATGTCCTCGGGCGACGTCGGCCACTTCGACGAGGACGGCCTGCTGTTCATCGACGGCCGCGACGACGACATGATCGTCTCCGGGGGCGAGAACGTGTTCCCGGCCGAGGTCGAGGAACTGCTCGCCGCCCACAAGGCGGTCGAGGAGGTGGCGGCGATCGGGGTCGACGACGAGAAGTTCGGCCAGCGCCTGAAGGCGTTCGTCGTCGTGCGCAAGGGTCAGAAGCTGACCGAGGACCAGGCCAAGAAGTACGTCAAGGACAACCTGGCCAACTACAAGGTGCCCCGCGAGGTCGTGTTCATCGACGAGCTCCCGCGCAACCCCACCGGCAAGGTCCTCAAGCGCGAGCTCGAGGAGCACGAGTAACCGACCCGCCGCCCATCGGGCCGCCCTTCGCCTCCTACCAGGCGGAGATCTTCCTGCGGGGGATGGCGGGTGAGACCCCGGCCCAGCCGGTGGCGATCGCGGCGCTGGCCGAGTCGGTGCGGGCCGGCGGCGACGCGCGGGCCGTCGACTACGTCTTCGGTGCCGCCGGCAGCGAGGACACGATGCGCGCCAACGAGGCCGCGTTCCGCCGCTGGCGGATCGTGCCCCGGATGCTGCGCGACGTGTCGGCCCGGGATCTCGGCGTGACCGTGCTCGGCACCGAGCTGCCCGCCCCGCTCGGGCTGGCGCCGATCGGCGTCCAGTCGATCGTGCATGCGGACGGCGAGCTGGCCGTCGCCCGGGCCGCCGGCTTCGGTCGGGCTGCCGATGGCGGTCAGCACCGTCTCCTCGCATCCGCTGGAGACGATCGCCGCCGAGGGGGGCGGCCCCAAGTGGTTTCAGCTCTACTGGCCGGGGGATCGGGAGCTCGCCGCCAGCCTCGTCTCGCGGGCCGAGGCGGCCGGCTACCGGGCGGTGATCGTCACCGTGGACACGTTCCTGCCCGGCTGGAAGCCGCGTGACCTGCAGCGGGCGTGGCAGCCGTTCCTGGAGGGGATCGGGATCGCCAACTACGTCTCCGATCCCGTCTTCCGCGGGCTGCTGGATCGGTCCCCCGAGGAGGACCCGCAGGCGGCGGTCGGCCAGTTCGTGATGCAGTTCTCCAACCCCCGGCTGACCTGGGCCGACCTCGAGTTCCTGCGCTCGCGCACCACGCTGCCGCTGGCCCTGAAGGGCATCCTGCACCCCGACGATGCCCGCGCCGCCCGCGAGCACGGGATCGACGCGGTCGTCGTCTCCAACCACGGCGGGCGCCAGGTCGACGGAGCGATCGCATCGCTCGATGCGCTGCCCGCGATCGTGGATGCCGTCGGTGACGAGCTCGAGATCCTGCTCGACAGCGGCGTGCGCTCCGGCGCCGACGTCGTCAAGGCGCTCGCGCTCGGCGCCGACGCGGTCCTCGTCGGTCGCCCGTACCTGTGGGGCCTTGCCGCGGGCGGGGAGGCGGGCGTGCTGGCGGTGCTGCGCGGTCTGCTCGCCGAGCTCGACCTCACGATCGGGCTGACCGGACACACCCGCCCCGGCGAGCTGGGTCCCGGGCTGCTCGTCGCGCGAGCCCTGAGCGCGCGTCGTCTCGGGCCGCAGGGCGGCGATTACACTCGGCCGATGCTGATCCTGCCGCCCGGGCACGCGGAGACGATCCGCACGCCGTACACCTTCCGTCGTCGGGAGAAGGCGATGATCTCCGGGGTGCTCGGTGTCGTCGCCGCGCTCGTCGTGATCCTGGTGCTGTCGCTGGGCAGTGGCGAGAAGCAATCCGGTCACGGCTGCATCTCGGTGGGACTGGCCTACTCGACCGGCGGCGAGACGATCAACCGCTGCGGGGGCGCGGCCCGCGCGCTGTGCGCCGGCGTCAACCGGCCCGGCGGCACCGGCGGCGCCGCCGCCCGGGCGCTGACGACCGAGTGCCGCAAGGCCGGACTCGCGATCGGCTGACCGAGGCGCGCGCCGATGACCGACCCCGCCCGGTTTCGCGCCGAGTTCCCCGTCCTCGACCGCCTCTCCTACCTGAACGCCGGGACCGAGGGCCCGCTGTCGCGGCGCGCCGCCGAGGCGGTCACCGAGCGCCTCGAGACCGAGGTGACGCAGGGGCGCGCGGGCAAGCCGTACTTCGAGGGGATCATGGATCTGGCCGCGCGGCTGCGTGGCGGCCTACGCCGGCGTCCTGCACTGCGACCCCGAGTCGGTGGCCCTGACCGGCTCGACGACCGACGGCGTCAACACGGTGATCGCCGGCCTGGAGCTGCACGCCGGCGATGAGATCCTGACCAGCGACGAGGAGCATCCCGGGCTGCTCGCACCGCTGGCGCGCGCCCAGCGCCGGCACGGGATCAGCGTGCGGGTGGCGCCGTTCGCCGAACTGGCCGCGGCGGTGACTCCCGCCACCCGGCTGATCGCCACCTCGCACGTGTCCTGGGTGAGCGGACGCCTGATCGATCACGCCGCGCTGGGCGCGACCGGTGTCCCGTTCCTGCTCGACGCCGCGCAGGGGATCGGCGCGGTGCCGGTCGACGTCGCCGCGCTGGGCTGCACCTACTACGCCGCCTCGGGCCAGAAGTGGCTGTCGGGACCCGAGGGCAGCGGCTGCCTGTACGTCGCTCCCGAGGCCCTGGACGAGCTGACCGTCCCGTGGCCGGGTACGGCTCGCTGGCCGACCCCCAGGATGCGCTGCGCTCCGGGCCCGCCGAGACCGCCAAGCGCCTTGACCTCGGCTTCCCGCCCGGCGTGCGCAGCACCTGGGCGCTGGCCTCGATGGCCGTGCTCGAGGACGCCGGCTGGGATTGGGTGCACACCCGGGCGGCCGAGCTCGCCGCCGGGCTGGCCGCCGACCTCGCGCAGCGCGGCCTCGAGGTCGGGCCGCGCGATCGCACCACGCTGGTCTCCTGGCACGCCGACGACGCCGAGGCCGAGGTCGTCCGGCTCGCCGAGGCCGGGTTCGTCGTGCGCAGCATCCCGTCGCACAGCTATCTGCGGGCGTCGGTCGGGGCGTGGTCCTCGGAGGACGAGCTCGCCGAGCTGGCCCGGCTGGCGGCAGCGACCGGCTGACCGGTCCGGACGGTCAGCCGCGGATCCGCTCCGGGCGGGTGTAGACGTTGACCGAGCCGCGGCGCGCAAAGCCGCACAGGGTCAGCCCGCGATCGCCGGCCAGCTCGACGGCCAGCGAGCTCGGCGCGCCCACGCCGACCAGGATCGGGGCGCCCGCCACGGCGGCCTTCTGGACCAGCTCGAACGACAGCCGGCCGCTCACGCACAGGATGTGGTCGTGCAACGGCAGGCGGCCCTCACGCAGGCCTGGCCGATGACCTTGTCCATCGCGTTGTGGCGTCCGACGTCTTCGCGCGTGCAGAGCAGCTCGCCCGCGGCGGTGAACAGGCCGGTGGCGTGCAGCCCGCCGGTGCGCGCAAAGCCCGGCTGCTCGAGCCGGGTCGGGAGGGCCGCGGCGAGCTCGCGCGCGATCACCGGGCCATCCGGGATCGGCCGGCTGGCCACGGCGACCTCCTCCAGCGCGCCCTTGCCGCAGACCCCGCACGACGAGCTCGTGTAGAAGTTGCGCGCGCCCGGATCGCGGATCAGCGGCCCGCTCACCTCGACCGTGTTGGCGGCGAGGTCCTCGGTCAGTCCGGCCGGACGCAGCGCGTCGATCAGTCCCTCGCCGTAGAGGAAGCCGAGCGCGAGTTCCTCGTCGTGACCCGGCGTGCGCATCGTCACCGCCAGGGGCGCGCCGTCGACCCGGATCTCGAGCGGCTCCTCGATCGCGACCTCGTCGGGGCCGCCGTCGTGCACGACCGTGCGGTACATCAGCTCGGGCGGGCGGCGTACATCGACGCTCGCGCGTCAGCCGCCGGGTCCGACGCCGCCCAGCGGCTGCAGGTCGGTGCGCTGCGGCGGTGACGCCAGAAGCGCCATGACCTCGGCCAGGCGCGCTCGGCCGCTCTCGGACTGCAGCGCCTCCAGCGATGCGTCCACCGCCTGCCTGGCTGGACCACACCTCGGTGACCCAGATCTCGTCCGGCGCATCGACGGCGCGGTTGACGAGGTACAGCTCACACCCCTCCGTGCCGGCCAGCCCCTCGGCGATCGCGACCATCAACGTGCCCAGCGCCTCGCCCTGGCCGGGCTGGGCGGTCATCTTCACGTAGCGGGCGACCCGGCTCACGGTCGTCACCCTACCGCGGTCGGACGTCTCGGCGCGGCGCAGGGCGGGCCGGTCAGGCCAGGGCGGGCTCGGCGCGCAGCTCGACCTCGAACGTCTGCGCCTCGCGCTCGAGCGCGCCGTCGGGTCCGACGCGGTACGCCCCGGTGCGCCGCAGCGGCGGCGAGTAGGCGTGGATCGTCACCGCCGGGCCGTCGCCCGCGTGCAGGACGCGATGGATCGCGACCGGCGGGACCGTGAAGGTCCGCCCGGGCCCAGCTCACGCGAGCAGTGCCACCGCCGAGCGCGAGCCGGTCCTCGCGGACCCGGCCCGAGATGACCGCGATCCCCGCGCCGGAGTCATCGTGATCGTGAAAGCCGGTGTCCTGGTCCTCGCTCCAGCAGATCAGCCACGCGTTGACCTCCTCATCGTCCCAGATCTGCACGTAGACGCGCTCATCGTCGGCGTGACGGACGAGGTGTCGCCAGCGCTCGGGGTCCGCTGCCAGCTCGGCCGGTGAAGCGCTCGAGCTCGGGCAGCGAGAGGCTCATGCCGCCACCCGTCCTGCCAGCACCGGTCTGAGGGATAGAGCGTTCCGCCTGCGGCCATCAGCTCCGCCTCGCGCCCGGTGGCGATCGGGTCGACACCGGCCGGTCCGAGCCGTAGACGAGCTGGCCCGGACCGACCCAGCGAGCCATCGTCTCGACCATCCGCGGGCCCGAAGCTCGAGGTGTCGTAGTAGGTGTCGGGATCACGGAGGTCCACCTGCGGCCCCCCGCGCGCGGCCAGGCGCTCGGCTAGCAGCGGCGCTCCGCCGGCCAGCATCGCGAACACGACCCGCAGCCGCGGCAGCTCGCGCCGGCCCTCGCTGACGAAGGTCAGCCATGCCGCCTGCATCTGGCTCACGTAGTCGGTGAGCGCGGGCCACCAGAGCGGATCGCTCGAGCGGCGCGGCCGCGGGCTGGGCCCCGAGGCCGGGGCCGGGATGGATCAGGACCGGGGCGTCGGCGGCCTGTGCCGCGCGCGAGCACCGGCAGCCAGCGCCTGCAGCCCCGCGCCGTCGGCGATCGCGCCCGCCGTGACCGAGATGCCGACGCAGCCGCGCTCGAGGCGTCGTCGCACCTGCCGGGATCCGGGTCGGCGATCGCCACCGGACCCCAGGCGGCGAATCCGGACCCGAGGGCGAGCACGCCGTCGAGGTGAGCGCCGATCAGCGCCTGGCCTCGTCGGGCTCGAGCGCCTCGATGCCGATCGGGCTCGAGATCGCCATCACCGCCAGCTCGACCCCGTCGCGGGCGAGGGTTCGCCGTCGCGCCGAGGCCGTCTGCCCCTCGAGTCGACCACCCACGGCGGCTCGCCGGCGGCGTGCAGGACGGTCAGGCCCTCGCGGGTGCGCTCCACGAACGGGTAGGCCGTGCGCGCGGCGAGCGCGTCGAGCAGCGGGGTGGTCCAGATGTGCTGATGGATGTCGGTCTGCATGGGGTGCGGGTCAGCGTTGGAGGGCGTCGGGCTGCGCCGGACTGGAGGCGCGAGGTCGACATTAGCAGAAAGTCAATCAAATTAGTCTGCTTTGGCGTGAGGCGCTCCGGCTCCCGGCCGGCCCGGGGGGCGCCGGGAGGTCAGCCGGCGGCAGGGAGCCCGAGGCCCTTGGTGATCGCGTCGTCGGCGGTCTTGACCTTCGCCGCGTCGGCGAGCAGCGTCTCGGTCGCCGTCTTGGCCGCCGGGCCGTTGTGCTTGACCGCGGCCGCGGCGATCGACGTCAGGTCCGTCGAGACGGCCCGGAAACCGCCCACCAACTGAGTCAGCGATGTCTTGAACTTGGCCGGCGGCTTGAGCTTGGCCAGTTGCGAGGCCTGCTGTGAGGCTCGCGCGGACAGGGCGCTGATCTCGGTGGCCAGCTGCGCGTCGGTCTTGGCCTTGGCGCCGGTGATCGTCTTCTGAAGATCGAGACCGAGCTGGCGGAAGGCGGCCTTCTCGGCCCGGAAGCCTGACTTGAACGCGCTCAAGCTCGGTTGGGCGGGGCTGCTCGAACCGCAGCCGGCCAACGCGAGGGCGGCGATGACCACTGCCGACGCCACGGCTCTCATGGGCACAATCTCCTGTTCGCGGGAAAGCCCGGCCACCGCCGGGCGCGAGCAATGTAACGCCTCGGGCCGGTCACCGGATGGTTCTTAGGCAGGGTTAGGCCTTGCGACGTATGGTGGCGACGATGGACGAGCCCGAACCCACCCCGGAGGCGCTGCAGCGCCGCCAGCAGGCCCAGGAAGCGGCCGAGCGAGCTGCGCAGGCCGACGCCGCCAGCGAGGAGAACGGCGCTCACGCACGAGCGTCGCGCCGACAAGGCGCGCTACCTGCGCGAGAAGCTCGAGGCCCAGCGCGAGGCCGACCAGGCGACGCCGAGGACGTCCGGGCATTCTGACCATTGACCCCTCGACCTCGTCACAGACTGAAGTTCGGCTTTAGACTCCTACCGGTGAGGCCCAGTTTCGAACTGAGCCGCCGACGTCGTCTGCGTGCCGGGAGGGCCGGCCTGGTTGCGCTTGTGATGGTGCTGTCGGTGGTCCCGTCCGCGTTGGCACGCGGTGCGACCCGGACTCTGCATTACCGCGGATATGTCCTCCGGGCTCCGGCCTCGTGGCCGGTGTTCGACCTGGCCCGTTCGCCCGCGACCTGTGTCCGCTTCGACCGCCACGCCGTCTATCTCGGCACCCCCGGAGCGCGCCAGAGCTGCCCGGCGCACGCCGCCGGCCGGACCGAGGCGATCCTCGTGCCACCGCTCGCCGCCGGCGCGGCCGCCGGCCCCCGCGGCCAGATCACGCCCGGCCCGGGGGCGATCGACACCTTCGCGGTTCCGGCCGCTCGGGTCGTGGTCACCGCGACCTGGTCACGCAGTCCGGGGCTGGTGTCGGCGCTCGTGCATCATCCCCTGCGGCCCACGGCGCCATCCACCCGCCGTGCCCCCGCCGCCCGGGTCGCCGCGGGCCGACGCACCCGGACCGGGGGGGCGACCTTCCACTCGGCGGCGGTCACCTATGCGGGCAAGGGCTTTGACGCCTGCACCACCCCGTCGACCGCGGCCATGAACGCGTGGGCGGCATCCCCGTACCGCGCCATCGGCGTGTACATCGGCGGGGTCAACGCGGCGTGCGCCCAGCCGAACCTCAACGCCTCCTGGGTGAGTGCCGAGGCCGCCGCCGGGTGGCATCTCATCCCCACCTACGTGGGCCTGCAGGGCGCAGGCGCGTGCTCCGGAACGTGTCAGTCGATCACCCCCAGCCAGGCGTCGGCCCAGGGCGCGGCGGCAGCCAATGACGCGGTCAATCAGGCTCGTGCGCTGGGCATCCCGGCGGGCAGCCCGATCTACGACGACATGGAGCAGTACTCGCGCTCGAGCTCGACCTCGACGGCGGTGCTCGGCTTCCTCAGCGGCTGGACGAGTCAGCTGCACGCCGATGGCTACCAGTCCGGGGTCTACTCGAGCGCCTCATCGGGGATCAGCGATCTCGTCTCGCAGTACGGCACCGGCTACGCCGAGCCCGACGACATCTGGATCGCCCACTGGGACGGGCAGGCGACCACCAACGACTCCTACGTGCCAAGCGGGGACTGGGCCGGCGCCAATCGGATCCGCCAGTACGTGGGCGGCCACAACGAAACCTACGGTGGCGTGACGATCAACATCGACACCGACTACCTCAACGGGGCGACCGCCGGCGCGTCGCCCGCGAGCCCGTTCCCGGACGGCACCTTCATCGAGGCCAGCGGCGACCCGAACGTCTACCGGGTGGCGGGCGGGGCGGCGATGCTCGTCTCGAGCTGGTCGGGCTTCGGCGGCGCGCAGCCGGTGACGATGACCACGGCGGCGCAGCTCGCAGCGCTGCCGTCCTACCCAGCCAACGGCACGTTCCTCACCACGACCACCGGCCAGGCCTACCGGGTGGCCGGCGGCGCGGCGTTCCCGATCACCGACTGGAGCCTGTTCGGCGGCCCGCAGCCCTCGGTGACGATCGACGAGTGGGATCTGCAGAACATCGGCAATCCGCTCGACCATCTGCTGGCCACCCCGGCCAACGGAACCACCGTCCAGGGCCTCCCCTCGGGCACGTTCTGGACCTTCACCAACGGATCACGCAGCCAGGCCCCGTCCACTCCCGGAGCGGTCACCGTCGCGGACCAGGCCCTGTCGGGTTATCCGGTCATCGCGCTGAGCGGCGGTGTCGGGCAGCCGCGAGCCACCGCGGTGCGCTGCGTGGCGCCGCGCCTGAAGCACCTCAGCCTCGTCCGGACCCGGAGCGCGCTGCGCCGCGCCCACTGCCGGCTGGGCACCGTGACCCGTCCACGTCGCTGGGGACGCCACCATCTGCTGCGCGTGTTCGGGCAGTCGATGCGCCCGGGCAGCGCGCGCGCCAACGGGACCCGGATCAACATCCGTCTGCTCTAGCTGCGGCCGGTTGCTTCGCTGGGGTCACGCCACCCTCGGCCCCGCAGCAGCAGCGCTGAAATGTCGTGCGAACTGCCGGCGCCGATGAGGCGCTGCGACTGCTGCGGGGCGAGGGCAGCGTGCCCCCGGCGGATGTTGCTGACCGCTCTCGGGCGCCGGCGCGGGTGAGTCCGGGAAGCTTCCGGGTTCGGGACCGGGCACCGGGACCGATGGCGCTCCGGCCCAGTGAGCACCACAACGGCGCAAGCGGAGCGGACGGGAGTCACGGCCGCCGCCGGCACGAGTCGCGGCGCCTCATACAGCTCCCCGGTCACGCGCACAGCGTCAGCACCTCGTGCCGCGGGGTGGTCACGACTCCCGACCGAACCGAGCCCAGTTGACCCCCATGCGAACATATGTTCGTGACAAGCGACGGCAGCGCCTACGCCCGGTTTCGCCGGGCGCTCGAGACCGGCAACGAGATGCTGGTGCTCGGAGCGGCGCGGGAGCTGCCGCAGATCGCGCTCGACGATGCGCTGCGGATCTGCCTCGTGCTGCGCGAGGGTGACCGGCGACGGTATGACCGGGCCGCGGTGCGGTGGCTGGGGCGGTTCGCGCTCGAGGCCCGCGCGGTGACGATCGCTGACCTGCGTGCGGCTGCCGCGGCGCTCGATGCGCTGCCGACGCGGTCGGCGGAGGCGATGGAGCAGTTGCAGCGGCTGTGCGTCGCCTGCGGTATCGCCTGACGGCACGCTGCGCGGACTCACGCTCGCTCTTCACCAGCCGCTTAAGTTGCGTCTGGTTGAATGAAGCTGGTATGGCGACCATCACCACCGCAGACGACGTCGAGCCGGTTCAGAGCGAGCGACGTGACCGGATCATCACCGGGATCGTCACCGGTCTGCCCGTCGTCAGCCTCGCCTTCGTCATCTGGCAGCTGTGGGACAGCTTCCTGGGCTGGAACGACATCTTCGTGTTTCTCGTCATGTACGCACTGACCGGGATCGGGGTGACGGTCGGTTTCCATCGGCTCTTCACGCACCGCGCGTTTCGCACCACCCCGGCCGTCCGGGGGCTGCTGGCGATCTTCGGCTCGGCGGCGATCGAAGGCCCGGTCATCTCCTGGGTCGCCGACCATCGCAAGCATCACGCCTTCTCCGATCAGGAGGGAGACCCCCACAGCCCCCACGTCGGACACGGGTCCGGTTGGGCGGGTGCGGTGCGCGGACTGCTGCACGCCCACGTCGGCTGGCTGTTCATCCACACCCACCGCGGACGCCGCACCCGCTACGCGCCCGACCTGCTCCGCGATCCGGTGGTCAGCTGGGTGGACCGCACCTTCCTCGTGTGGGCGGTCGGCGGCCTGGCGATGTCCTTCGGGCTCGGTGTCCTCTTCGGCGGCCGCCTGCGCGACGGCGTCACGGGCCTGCTGTGGGGCGGCGCCGTCCGGATGCTGATCCTGCATCACGTCACCTACAGCATCAACTCGCTGTGCCACTTCTTCGGCCGTCGCCGGTACGCGACCAGCGACGAGTCGCGCAACCTCGCCTGGCTGGCGCCGCTCTCGCTCGGCGAGGCCTGGCACAACAACCACCACGCATTTCCGACCGCCGCCGGGCACGGCATGGACCGCTGGCAGATCGACCCGTCGGCACTGGTGATCCGCGGTCTCGAGCGCCTCGGCCTGGCCTGGGACGTCGTCCGGATCAGTCCCGAACAGCGCGCCGCCAAGCTCGCGAGTCCCGCGTAGCCATGAGCTCCGCCGCCACCACCCCCCTCCGCGAAGCCCTCGCGGAGACCCTCCCCGAGCGCCCGTTCACGATCGCCCTGTGGGACGGCAGCGCGCTGGAGCCGACCAACGGCCACGGCGGACCGACCTTCCGCGTGCGCTCGCCCAGGGCCTTCGGCCACGTGCTCCGCGCCCCGGGTCAGCTCGGGCTCGGGCGGGCGTACGTCAGCGGCGAGATCGAGGTCGACGACATGGACGCGGTGCTGAATCTGCTCGACGGCTATCAGGTGCCGCCGCTGGACACCGCGCGGCAAGCTGCGCCTCGCCGCGGCCGCCGTCCGCGCCGGCGCGCTGCGCTCGATTCCCGCGTCCGCCGCGCGCCGAGCTGCGCCCTCGCGGGCCGCCGCCACAGCCGCGAGCGCGATCAGCGCGCGGTCGCCTATCACTACGACGTCTCCAACGAGTTCTTCCGCCTCTTCCTCGGCGACTCGATGACCTACTCGTGCGCGATCTTCTCGCGCGGGGCGCAGACCCTCGAGGAGGCCCAGGCGACCAAGCTCGAGCTCGTCTGCACCAAGCTCGGCCTCCAGCCCGACGAGCACGTGCTCGACGTCGGCTGCGGCTGGGGAAGCTTCGCGCTGCACGCCGCCCGCGAGCACGGCGTCCGCGTGACCGGGATCACCCTCTCGCGCGAGCAGGCCGAGCTGGCCCGGGGCCGGGTGTCGGCCGCCGGGCTCTCAGACCGGGTGGAGATCCGGCTCGCCGACTACCGCGACCTCGCCGGCGAGCAGTACGACGCGATCTCCTCGATCGGCATGGTCGAGCACGTCGGCAGCGCCAACGTCGACGCCTACACCGCCCTGCTGGCCTCGGTCCTGCGCCCGGGCGGGCGGCTGCTGAACCACGGCATCGCTCGCTTGCGGATCGGCGATCCCGAGGCCGGCCCCTTCTCGGAGCGCTTCGTCTTCCCTGACGCCGCGCCGCTGCACCTCTCGCGGATTCTCACCTCGATCGAGCGGGCGGGCCTGGAGCCGACGCACGTCGAGGGCTTCCGCCTCGACTACGCGCGCACGTTGCAGGAGTGGACGCGCAACCTGGAGGCCAACGAGGCCCGGGCCCTGGAGCTGATCGGGCCCGAGCGGATGCGGATCTGGCGGCTCTACCTCCGCGCCGCGCGGCGCGGCTTCGAGACCGGCTTCACCTCGATCTTCCAGGTCGTCTGCCACCGTCCCTGAGGGCGCGCGGGGACCCCCGCCTGAAGGTGGGCGGCTCAACGGGGCCCCGGAGCGGCTCAGCGATCGTAGGTGGCGATCACGCGCAGCGAGAGCCCGGTGAGGATCACCCCGAGGCCGACGATCACCGCCGACGCACGCAGCGATGCTCACCCGCGTTCCAGCCGTCGATGACCAGCGAGCGCAGCCCGACGATCACGTAGCTGACCGGGTTGATCCGGGCCAGCGTCTCCATCAGCGACGAGAGCCGGTCGAAGGGCACGAAGTTCGGGGTCAGGAACAGCAGCGGGAAGAAGAGCAGGAAGCTCGACTGGGTTGCCTGCACGTTGCGGGTCCGCAGCGCGACGAGGATCCCGAACCCGGCGTAGGCGACGCCGAACAGCGCCGACAGCACGCACGATCAGGATCGCGCCGAGCACACCGCTGCGCATGTGGGCGCCGAGCGCGATCCCGACCACCAGCACGAGCGCCGAGGTGGCCAGCGCCGCGCACGAAGTCGGCGGTCAGCCGGCCGAAGATGATCGACGAGCGGCGGATCGGCGCGACCAGCAGCTTGTCGAAGTAGCCCGAGGTCGATCTCGGTGACCATGGCCAGTCCGCTGGTCGCGGTGGCGACCGCGAAGATCAGCGACACGGGCAGCTGGAAGGCGACGTAGCCCTGCCCCTTGAGAAACGGTGTGCTGCTCGGGAAGGTCTTGGAGACCTGGCCGATGTTGACGACCAGGAAGAACAGGGGGATGAACAGCGTCGGGATCGTCGCCTCGGGAAGGCGGCCGACCTCGCGCACGGCGCGACGGCCGAGCAGGGCGATCTCGTTCATGCGGTGCCTCCGGACTCGAGACTGGCGGTTTGCTCCTGGCCCTCGAGGCGACGCCCCGTGGCCTGCAGGAAGACGTCATCCAGCGAGGGTCGCGCGATTGAGATCGCGCCGACGGTGATGCCCGCATGGTCGATCCGGCGCACGATCTCGGCGATCTGGCCCGCGCCGTTCTCCACGTAGAGGGCGAGCGAATCCGGCGCCGCCACGGTTCGCTCCAGGCCCGCCAGCCCGGCCAGCGCGCCCTCGAGGGCGCTGATGTCCGACCCCGCGAGGGCGACGGAGACGACGTCGTGGCCCATCGCCGCCTTGAGCTCCTCCGGCGTGCCCGACGCGACGATCTCGCCACCGTCGATGATCGCCAGGCGGTCGCAGAGCTGGTCGGCCTCCTCCATGTACTGGGTGGTCAAGAAGATCGTCGCCCCGGCGGCGTTGATGCGGCGCACCTCGTTCCAGATCGTCATCCGCGAGGCCGGATCCAGGCCCGTCGTCGGCTCATCCAGGAACAGCACGTCGGGTTCGTGCACGAGCGCACTGGCCAGGTCCAGGCGCCGCTTCATCCCGCCCGAGTAGGTCTTGGTGCGGCGCTCGGCGGCGTCGGTGAGGCCGACCAGGCCGAGCAGCTCGGCTGCGCGCGCTTTGCCCTGCTGCCCGCGGATCCCGTACAGGCCGCATTGGAGCTCGAGCAGCTCGCGTCCGGTCTGCACCGGATCCAGTCCGATCTCCTGCAGCGCGACGCCGATCCGCCGCCGGATCGCGGCGGCGTCGGTGACGACGTCCAACCCGGCCACGGTGGCGCTGCCGGCCGTCGGCGGCAGCAGCGTGCAGAGCATCCGCACGGTCGTCGTCTTGCCGGCGCCGTTGGGACCCAGGAAGCCGAAGACCTCGCCCTGGGCGACGTCGAGATCGATGTCTCGCACAGCCTCGATGTCCCCCTTGAAGGTCCGGCGCAGTCCGCGGGCGACGATCGCGGCCGCGCGGGCCTCGCCCGTGGGGTTCGGCGGGGCGCGCGGTCCCGGTCTCGGGTCCGGCGGATACCTCAAAGCTCACGTCCACACCTCCTCGCAGATCACGGTACGGGGTCGCTGCCGATCAATCCCGCCACGACACAGACCGACGTCGTCGCGCAAACTCATCGCTGACCGGCCCGACTCTCGCCGCCAGCCACACTAACCGCCTCCAGGGCCGGCGTCTTCTCCGTGTGTGCTCAGCCGGTGATCAGCGTGCTGAACAGCTCGGCTGCCTCGGCCGGTGATATCGCGAGCGCGGGCGCGCCGATGTTCAGCTCGGCCCGGCTGACGCCCGGCACGACGGAGGGCTCGAGCGCGTTGAACAGCCAGACCCCCGTGCCTGCGCGAGGTCCAGCGCCCGGTCCCAGAGCATGTCCCGCTCACCGGCGAGATGGACGTGGAAGAGCGGGGTCTGCGGTGGGTCTGGGACGATCGTCACGCCCGGCAGGGCGGAAAGCGCCGCGGCGACGGCACGTGCGTGGGCGAGGAAGCGCGGCATCTGGCCGACCAGCTCATCCAGACCGCGCAGGGCTCCGGCGGCGAACGGGAACAGGTTCGACAGGGTGCCGCCATGGCGGTGACGCCACACCCGGGCCTCGGCGATCACGTCCGCGGGCCCGGCGAGCACGCTGCCGGCAAAGCCGCCCAGGCCCTTGTAGAGCGACACGTAGACCGTGTCGAACAGAGCCGCGAGCTCGGCGTGGGAGCGGCCGTAATACGGGGCCGACTCCCAGATCCGGGCCCCGTCGAGATGCACCGCCGCCCCTCGGTCCCGGGCCCATCGCACCTGGCTGACGAGCTCGTCCCACTCCGGCAGCCGGCCGCCGATCTCACGCTGGGGCAGTTCGATCAGCAGCGCGCCGATCCGCGCCTGGACCGCATCGAGGTCCGCGAGGTCGATGGCGGTCGCGCTGGCCGGCCAGCTCGGCCTTGAGACCGTGCAGGTGGGCGTAGCCACCGTGCTCGTGGATCTCGAGATGGCAGGTCGGGTGATAGACGCACCGTGTCCAGCCCGCGCCGCTCGCAGTGGATCCGCAGCGCGATCTGCTGGGCCATCGTCCCGCTGGGGAACAGGGCGGCGGCCTCGGTCCCCAGCATCGACGTCATCCAACCCTCGAACTCCTCGACCACGCCGCCCTCGCCGTAACGGTCCGGCCGCGCGTCGGCGGCGAGCGCGTCGGCGGCGTCGCGCAGGATCGCCGCTGCGGTCTGCGGCGCGCGCTGACCCAGCCAGCGCTCACAGCCCCACATGATCTCTCGCCAGTCGCGCTCGGACACCGACCGCAGACTCGTGGCCTGGTTCAGACGTCCCCGACGGCGTCCGCGCGACCGGCGGGGCCTCGCGCTCGAGCTCTGAGGCCAGTCCGGCGACCGCATCGAACGCTCGTGCGCGGGCGATCGGGTTGCCGAGGATCGGCCCCTGCCCGCGTAGCCGCCGGTCGATCGAGATCACGTTGAGGGCCAGCCGCTCGGGGTTCTCCCACTCGCGGAAGGCGGCGAACTCCGCGGATCGGGCCAGACGCCGGATCATCTCGCCCGCCTCGCGGCCGGCGGCATGGTGGCCGGTCACCGCGGCGTCCAGCCACGACCAGTAGTCGTGCAGGCCGCGCAGTTCGGTCCGCGAGCTCACCGGGCCGTGACCGGGGACGAACACATCGGCGTCCAGCGCCATGATCGTCTCCAGCGCGGTCAGCCAGGCCGTGACCGGGCCCTGCCAGATCAGCGGAGTGGTCTGCGCGAACAGCAGGTCACCCGTGAACACGACGCGGGCGTCGGGCACGACGACGATCGCATCCGATCGCGTGTGGGCGGGACCGTGGTCGACGAGCAGCACCTCGCGCCCGCCGACCGTCTCGACCCTCTGTCCGGAGAACGTCCGGTCGGGCAATCGCGGCGTCACCTCCTCGAACGCGAACGGCGCGAGCATCGCGCTCACGTAGCGGCCCATCCGCCCGGCGCGGCCGGGCACGGCTCCGAGCGTCCGGGCCAGGCGGCGCATCGAGACCATCTCCCCCGGCCCGGGCTCCTCGCTCATCGCTGCTGCGGTCGTGTCGCTGGCCAGCACCTCCGCCTCGCCGACCACCGCGTTACCCCACCAGTGATCCCCGTCGGCGTGGGTGTTGACCAGCAGCGACACGGCCGGTCCGTGCGGTGGGGCGCGAACGCCGCGAGCATCGCTGCGCACAGACGATGGTCCCACGGGGTGTCGATCAGCAGAGGCGCCGTCGGAGCCGGTGACCAGCCCGATGTTCGTCTGCTCCCCAGCCACCGGGCACGCGCATCCAGGCCCAGCACCCCGGCCCCACCTCCTGCACCGCGCCGGTCAGAACCACGTGGCGTCCCACGGGGCCAGCGGGGTCGAGAACATCACGCTCATCCGCGCCAGCGCGCCGGGGCTCTGCTCGCGTACGGTCCCGTTCGAGGGCCCGCCCCTCGAGGCGGAAACCGCCGAGATAGATCGAGGCGAGCGCCCGCTGGTCGAGCACCACGTCGGCCGTGCGGTCGGTGCGCTCGCAGGTGACCTCCTCGCCGTCGGCGGCCAGCCGGTAGCGGCCGCCGGTGAAGTCATCGGGGCCGTCGTCGATCACCTCCAGCACCACGCTCGCCCGGCACGGCGTAGCGGCGGGCGCTGAGCGCGGCGGGGACGTCGAGCAGGCGCAGCCACAGGAAGTCGACCTGCTCGGTCGTGACCAGGGTGCGCGCGTCGGGCAGCAGCCAGCGGACCCGTTCATCCACGGGACGGGCGGACAGCCGGATCTCATCGACGATGTCGATCCCGGTCAGGTAGGACCACAGGTTGCGGTAGGCCTGATCGGTGGCCGCCGACAGCCAGGAGACGTCCACGCGGCCGAACGGCGGCACGAGCCCGAACCCACCGTCCGACTTCCAGCCCAGGATCCCGTCGGGCCCCGCATCCCCCTCGTGCACGCACAGGTTGGGGGGCACCGACGGGGACGGGTCAAAGCCGCCGAGACCGAGCACCCGGTCCCACCATGCGCCCGCGCGGTCCAGCTGCCCGGCGCGCTGGCGCCGCGCCGCGGCGAACACGTCCGGGGCGATGCGCGCCGAACTCGGCGGGGTCGACGATCCGCACCCGCGAGGGGTCGCCGGCACAGGCCGATCCACGCCGGGAGCGCCGCAGCACGTAGTCGGCGGAGAGCGTGGCCGGGGCATAGCCGAAGCGCCCGTAGATCGGCCATTCGGCGGCCAGCAGGATGCTCAGCGCGTCGCCGCGTTCGTGCGCCGCACGCAGTGACGCGGTCAGCATCCGCCGCATCAGGCCCTGGCGGCGATGGCTCGCCGCCACGGTGACGTTGGTCAGGGCGTCGGCCCGGAGGTCGGCGGTCGTCGGTTCCCGCGCCCGGCACCGACAGCATCCGCGTCTCGGTGCGCAGCGTTGCCACCCACCGGCCCTGCGCCCGGGCGCCCCAGGCGCGGTCGGGCTCCCACGCGCTCTCCAGCAGCCCGCGCGGCGCGCGGAGTCAGGGCCGGCGGGGTCACCGAGGAACGTGGACGCCATCGATCGCGTCCAGGCCGGGATCTCCTCGGCGGCGATCGGATTGACGACCTCGGCGACGGACGACGGCATCGCGCACATCATCGCCGACCGGACGCGCGCGGGGCGGTCAGCTCCAGTCACCGGCGGCGAGCGCCTGCGCGATGGCGGCGATCCGCGCGTCGACGGGGCCGGGCGGGCGGGCGATGTGGTGACCACGACGACCCGCAGCGACGAGGTGAGAAACACGGCCGGGGCAGTCCCGCAGCTCGGTCCGGGCGATCGGCGTCTCGCGTGGCCCGCAGACCGAGTGACGGCGCCAGTGACGACAGCCGGGCCCGGGTGACGCCGGGCAGGATGCGACCGTCGGCGGGCGGGGTGCGCAGGCGATCGCCCTCCAGCAGCCAGAGGTTGGCCCAGCCGGCCTCGAGGACCTGGCCGTCGTCGTCGCAGATCAGCACGACGCTGCGCCGGACCGGCGCGTTCGGCGAGCGCGTCGAGATGGCGGCGGTCACGCCATTTGTGCGGGCCCAGCCCGCCGCTGATGGTGATCGGCACCGCGATCGCGGCGACATGCTGCGGCGCGCGGGAGCGCCGAGGTGGTCACGGTGACCCGGACGCCGGCCGGTGGCCGGGACCGCATCGACCCGCATCCGGTGCTCACCGGTCAGGCTGCCGCGCGGCGCTCAGGATCTCCGCCCGCAGGGCCGGGAGCGGCGCGGCGTACAGCTCGCCGACAGTGACGCGGCCAGGCGGTCCAGGTGCGCCCCGAGCGCCTGGACGCGCCCGTCGCGGACCAGCAGCGTCTCGAACACGCCGCGCGATGGGTCGGGCCGGGTCATCGCTCGGCGATCACCGAGATCCCGATCGCGGTGGCGACCGAGCGCGCCTTGACCAGCGCCTCCTCGAGCTCGCGGGCCGGGTCTGAGTCCGCGACGATGCCGCCGCCGGCGCCCAGCCAGAGCGCGTTCCCGGAGAGCTCCAGCGTCCGGATGGCGACGCTCAGCTCCAGTCCGGCCAGTGGGCTGGCGTAGCCGATCGCGCCCGTGTAGACCTCGCGGCCGGTGCGCTCGAGCTCGGCGATCACGGTCAGCGCCTGGACCTTTGGGGCGCCCGTGACCGAGCCGGGCGGGAAGGTGGCGCGCAGGAGGTCGGCGTTGCTGGTCTGCGGGCGCAGATCGTCCCTCGACGGTGGTGACCAGGTGCCACAGGCCGGGATGCGGCTCCGCGCGTCGGTGTGGTCCCCGCCCGGATCGAGCCGTAGGCGCTGACGCGGCCGAGGTCGTTGCGCATCAGGTCCACGATCATCACGTGCTCGGCGGCATCCTTGGCCGAGCCCAGCAGCGAGGCCCGCGCCGCATCGTCGGCGGCCTCGTCGCGCGCCGCGCGGCGCGGTGCCCTTGATCGGGGCGGTCATCACGTGGTCGGCGCGGCGGCGCAGAAAGAGCTCGGGAGACAGGCTGACGATTGACCCGCGGGGGGTCGTGAAGGTGGCCGCGAATGGGGGCGGCGCCGTGCTCGATCGCGCGGCGGAACAGCTCGGCGGCGGGTGTGTCCGTGGTGGTCTCCAGGCGCACGCAGAGGTTGGCCTGAAAGATCTCCCCGGCAGCGATCCGTGCCCGGCAGGCGGCGATCGCAGCCGAGGTGGGCCGCGGCGGCCTCGGCGCCGAGCGTCAACGGGCGGCGCTGGCGCAGCGGCGGGCGCCGCACCGGGTGCGCGGGCGCGCCGATGGGCGGACAGGAGGTCGCGCAGGTCGCGGTGCGCGGCGGTCCAGATCCGCGGCGCGCGCCTCGCTGGCCAGTGCCTCGAACCACCAGTCGCCGTCGCGAGTCCTGCCGCAGGACGTTGTCGTAGTAGGCGAGGTGGAACTCGGGCATCGGGCACGGGTCGCGGTGGGCCCGGCGGGACCCGCTCCACCCGCGCGGCGAGGCGATAGCCCAGCCAGCCGAACCAGCCGCCGCCGACCGCGCCGCCGTGATCGGCGACGACCCGCCGACAGCGCCGGCAGCTCATCGAGCACCGCGAAGGGATCGTCTCGCTCATCGGCCACCGCGATCGGGGCCGAGCCGACGATCGCCCCGCCCCCGGCCCAGCTGCCGGCGAGCGCGAACGGCAGCGGCTGGTCGCTGATCGCGGCGAGCACGTCTGCCCGGGCGCCAGGCGGCAGGCCAGCGGTGTCCGGATCAGCGTGACCGGTGCGCTGATGCGCGGCGGCCGGGCTGCGGCGTCGATCGTCCGGCACCCGGACATCATGGCCCAGCCGCCGGCGGACGGCGGCGCCGGTCTGAAGGTTGCGTGTTGGCGCGCTCGATCGGGGTACGGGATCCGTATGCACTCATTGTTCTTCTCCCCGATCACGGTCGGTGACCTCGAGGTCCCCAACCGGATCGTCATGGCGCCCATGACCCGCAGCCGTTCGGACGACGATGGCCTGGTTCCGGACTTCGCGGCCGATTACTACGCCCAGCGCGCCGACGCCGGACTGGTCATCAGCGAGGCCACCAACATCTCTCCGCAGGCGGTCGGCTACGCGCTGACGCCGGGTATCTGGTCAGACGCCCAGGTCGCGGCCTGGCAGGCCGGTCGTCGATGCCGTCCACGCGGCCGGCGGACGCTTCTTTCTGCAGCTGTGGCACACCGGCCGCATCTCGCACCCCGACCTTCACGACGGCGACAAGCCGGTCGCTCCGTCGGCGATCACTCCCGAGGGTCAGGCGTTCACCAAGGACGGCATGCAGGACCACGTCGAGCCGCGTGCGCTCGAGGCCGAGGAGATCCTGGCCATCGTCGAGGACTACCGCCACGCTGCGGAGAACGCCAAGGCGGCCGGGTTCGACGGTGTCGAGGTCCACTCGGCCAACAACTACCTGCTCGAGCAATTCATTCGCGACAGCTCCAACCACCGCGACGACGAGTACGGCGGCTCGATCGAGAACCGGCTGCGCTTCCCGCTTGCCGTGGTGCGTGGCCGTCGTCGACGTCTGGGGCGCCGACCGCGTCGGCATCCGCCTCTCCCCGGCCACCACCCAACCGGGCGGGGCGCGAGATCGACGCCACGGTCATGGAGACCTACGGCACCTATCTGGATCGAGCTCTCCGCGTTGGGCCTTGCCTATACGCATTTCATCGAAGGGCGTGACCTACACGACCCACGAATCAGCCCGACGAGGTCGACTTCGCCGAGCTGCGGCGCCGCAGTCCCGGTGCCTACATCGGCAACAACGAGCTCGAGCGTCGAGGATGCCGAGCGGATGCTCAAGGACGGCGAGGCCGACCTGATCTCGTTCGCGCGCGCCTACATCGCCAACCCCGACCTCGTGGAGCGCATCCGCACCGGCGCGCCGCTCGCCGAGGCGCCGCAGGAGTACTGGTACGGCGGCGACGAGACCGGCTATTCGGACTGGCCCGCGATCCATCCCGTCGCCTCGGACTGAGCCGGACGCAGCGACGCGGTCGCCGGCCGGAGATCCAGTCCGCGGCCGCTCTTCACAAGCCGTTCACCGGCCGGGGGTCGCCCTCGCCTATAAACTAAGCGTCTTGCCAGAGCGGCTCCTCACCGCTGCGCGCGCAGCCGGCCCGTGCGGCTGATCGTGGCGCTCATGGCCATCGGCTTGGCCTGGCCGGGGTGGCGGCCGCCGACTCGACCAGCCCCGGTGAGATCGGACCGTCCTCGCAGCTCACCGCGAACGGGCATCTGCTGCATCCCGCCGGGCGCCTGACGACGGTCGGTGATTTCCCGACCGGCAGTGCGGTGCATGCCGGGCGGGCACTTCGTGTGGGTGGTCGACTGCGGTCATGGCGAGGACGACATCAAGGTCGTGAGCTCTGGCCAGCGGCGCGGTGGTCCAGACGCTGCCGCTGCCCGGGCTGCTACGGCGGCGTGGCCTTCTCGCCCGATGGTCATCACGCGTACGTCAGCGGCACGCCGAAGGGCAGCTCGCCCACCGAGGGTCCCACGCAGGGCGACGCCGGCGACGTCATCCACATCTTCACGCGTCGACCCCGCCACCGGCACGGGCGTCGAGGGCACGCCGCTGCACCTGCCGGCGACGACCGGCGGCAGCGCGCGGATGAACTCGCTGCCTCCCGTCTCCGGGGTCGGCACGGCCCAGCCGGAGGGCATCGCCGTCTCCCCCGACGGGCGCTATCTGGTCGTCGCCCTCAACGGCGCCGACAGCGCCGTCGTCGTCAACCTCGCCAGCCTGGCCGAGACCGTCGTCGCGATCGGCGCCTATCCGGAGGGCGTCGCCTTCGATCCCCAGGGGCGGGCCTACGTCTCCAACGAGTACGACGGAACGGTCTCGGTGATCGACCCGCAGACCGCCAAGGTGACGTCGACGATCACCGGTCTCGGCGGGGCGCTGGGAGATCTCAACAGCCACCCCGAGGGGATGGTGGCCGACCCGAAACGCGCGCTGCTCTACGTCGCGGTCACCAACCGCGATCTGATCGCCGTCGTGGACACGACCACGCACAGCGTCACCCGCCTGGTCTCCGTCGCCCGGTCCGCAGGGTCTGGGCACCGCGCCCACCAGCCTTGCCATCTCTCCCGATGACGGCACCCTCTACGCCTCTGATTCCGGCGAGGACGCGCTGGCCGCGATCTCGCTGTCGGCCCGATCGAGCGCCGGCGCGAACAGGCGGTGGCGCCGAGCAGGGGCACCGCGTGTATCTGGCTCCGTCGCTGACGGCGATCGCGACCTATCGCACCAAGCGGGCTCAGGCGGCGCGTCGGCTGGCCCGGGTCCACGGCGGCGCGCGGCCGGCCGCGCGGCGGCGATTTGCGCGCACGGTGGCGTCGCTGACCCGCCGCTACCTGCGGGCGCGAACGGTGACCGCGTGTGCGGGCCCGTCGCACCGCCAGGAGCAGACCTACGTCAATCGTGTGCTGCACGCGCTCGGGGTCGGGAAAGCGTCAGCGTTCGATCCTGCTGGCGCAGAGCGCGCCGCGCGCTGCCGGGATCACAAGCGCTGCGTCGTGGTCCCGGGACACACCATCTACGCGCCGCCGTCGCTGACGGCGATCGCGACCTATCGCACCAAGCGGGCTCAGGCGGCGCGTCGGCTGGCCCGGGTCCACGGTGGCGCGCGGCCGGCCGCGCGGCGGCGATTTGCGCGCACGGTGGCATCGCTGACCCGGCGCTATCTGCGGGCGCGAACGGTGACCGCGCGTGCGCCGGCCCGTCGCGCCGTCAGGAGCAGATCTACGTCAACCGGGTGCTGCACGCGCTCGGGGTCGGAAAGCGTCAGCGTTCGATCCTGCTGGCCCGGGCGCGCCGCGCGCTGCCGGGATCACGAAGCGCTGCCCCGGGCACCGACGGCGGCACCGGGAACGGTCAGATCCCCGGCCTGGCCGCATTCAAGATCATCGGCCGCATTCCGACCGCGGCCTATCCCGACAGCGTGCAGACCACGCCGCAGGGACAGCTGGTCTGGGTGGCCGGCAAGGGCTTTGGCTCGGGCCCCAACCCGACCTACTACTTCGGTGGGGCCACGACCCCGTATCAGACCCCGCCGACCGCATACGGAACCTACGTGCTCGATCTGCTCATCGGTCGCGTCGGCACGCTGCCGATTCCCACCGACCGCCAGGTCGTCGCCGACACACCCGCGGCCGACGCGCAGTCACAGCCCGCCAACGGCGAGTCCCAGCCCGCCGGCAGCCCGATCCCGGCCATGACCGGGCACCCCAGCACGCAGATCAAGCACGTGTTCTACATCGTGCGCGAGAACCGCACCTACGACCAGGTGTTCGGCGCGGATCCGCGCGGGGACGGAAACGCCAACCTCCAGCTCTTCAACGACAACGGCGTCAGCGGCCCGACCGGCGGCATCACCCCCAACGCCCACGCCATCACGCGCCGGTTCCCGCTGCTCGACCACTTCTACGAGGACTCCGAGGTGTCGGTCGACGGTCACCTCATCACCGCCGGGGCGTACGCGACCGACTACGCGCAGAAGGCCACCGCCGCCAACTACTCCAACCGGCGCGGGACGTTCGACTTCGGGATCTACCCGGTCAGCTCGCCTCCGGACTTCTACCTGTTTGACCAGGCGGCCAAGCAGGGGGTCAGCTTCCGCGATTACGGCGAGGCGGTGGGGACGATCCCCACCACCGGGGCGCCCAACCGGCCGCAGTTCTCCACCGTCGAGCAGAACATCGACCCGTCCTATCCCAACAACGTCTTCATCGGCTGCCTGCAGGCCAACAACCGGGCCAGCTGCACCCAGGATTCGGGGACCTACAACGGGACCGGGACGCCGTTCGCCGCGCAGAGCCGCTTCAACGAGTGGTACCCGCAGTTCCAGTCCCAGGTGGCGGCCGGGACGGTCCCGCAGTTCAACTACATGATCCTGCCCAACGATCACACCAACGGGACCACGACCGGGGACCCGACGCCCCAGGCGTTCATCGCCGACAACGACCTGGCCCTGGGACAGATCGTCGACGCCATCTCGCACTCGTCGATCTGGCCTTCGACGGCGATCTTCGTCGTCGAGGACGACTCCCAGGACGGCGCCGATCACGTGGATTCCCATCGCTCCCCCGGGTTGGTCATCAGCCCGTGGGCCAAGACGGGGGCGGTCGTCCATACGCGCTATGACCAGTACTCGGTTCTGCGGACGATGGAGCTGATCCTCGGACTTCAGCCGCTGGCGCTCAACGACGCGGTGGCCACGCCGATGTACGACGCCTTCGTCAGCGGATCCCAGCAGCCCAACGATGCTCCGTACACCGTGCAATCGCCGAGCTATCCCCTGACCAGCACCAACGGCGCCTCCGCGCCGCTGGCCAAGCTCTCGGGCGAGCTGCCCTTCCAGCGCCTGGACGCGGTGCCGCAGGCGATCTCCGATCAGATCCTGTGGGCTTCGGTGCACGGCGCGAAGTCCACGCCGCCCGCCGCCGGCCCCGACGCCTCGCCCGAGGAGGTCGACCGTGCGGCCGTCGTGCGGGCGATGCTGCGCCGCAACCCAGGCGTGTTCGGGATGACCCCGGGCCGGACTGCGCACACGACCGGCCGGGCGAGCTGTCCCATCACCTGGGCGTGCCGGCCCGGGCCGCCCGGCGAGGGCTGACCCGCTGTCGCGCCGGGCTGACCCGGCCCGCGCTACCCGGCGGCGCGAGCGCGCAGCGCCGACGCGAGCCCCTCGACGTCGGCCACGGTGACCGTCAACTCCGGGTGGCGCAGCAGCCCGGTCGGCTCGATGCCCCGGACAGGCTGATGAAACGTGATGAGCACGCCTCGCTCGCCGTTGCTGGCGAAGGTCAGGCCGCGGTCGGTGAAACCGAGGTGGGCCGGCCCAGCGGTCTTGAGAAACGCATACGGGCCGGTGATCGACACCGCGGCGATGTTGGTGAGTGGAGTGCGCAGCCGCCACGGGCCAAAGCGCGCGTGCAGGCTGTCCGGACCGACGTCCACCCACGCCCGGTCGGGTCTGACGCCGAACGGCCGTGACGCCCGGCGGTAGGCGGGGGCGAAACGAAACGTGAATCGTTTCCGATCCGAGGTCATGGATCGTCCCCTTTCGGCACTGACGGCGTGCTCGCGAAGGCCGGGTGGGCTTGGTCCAGGTACCAGCCAAAGCTGCGATCGATGAGCCGTTGATGGCTGAGCAGTCGCAGCGCGGCCATCAGGACCCTCGGGGGCAGGGCGGGGACGATCTGCTGCAGGCGCGAGGCGATCGTGAACGCCCGCCGGTGGCCGTGCGCTGAATGCTGCGTAGCGCGATGATCGCTTCCGCGCGCGAGCGCTGCCGGTTGAGCACGGCGGCCAGCTCGCGGCCGCAGGCGATCCCGAAGTACAACGCGGTGCGGATGCCCTCGCCGGAGAGCGGGAAGCAGTGACCGGCGGAGTCCCCGGCGAAGAAGATCGCGTTCTCGGTGGCGGGGCGCAGGCGGTGGGGAAACCAGTTGCCCTGGTATCGCGACCGCCTCGAGCTCCAGCCGCTCGGCCAGCTCGCTCGGTCGGACGCGCGGACGTGATCGGCGGGCGCGTAGGAGGCGACGCCCACGCGCGCCTCGCCGGCCGCCGGTACCCGCCAGCCGTAGCCGCGGCCCACGAGCGATCGCTCGATCCAGACGTCGAGATCCTCACCGTGGCCGGGGGGTGCACCTCGAGGCCCCGCGACAGCGGCGCCTCGGGAGGCTGGTAGCGCCGTCCTGGCCGAGCACCCGCCGCCAGCCCGAGCGCATCGACGACCAGCGGCGCGCGCAGCACGCCGCGGTCGGTGTCGACCGAGATCATCGCCTCGTCCGCCGGCCGCTCGGCAGACCTGCCCGTGCACCTTCGCGGTCTGAAAGCGGGCGTCGCTCTGCGCGTAGAGCAGTTGGCACAGCTGCCGGTAGTCAAACGATGACCAGCTCCAGGGCAGGCGGTAGCGGACCGATCCGTGCGGGGTGGTGAAGCGCATGTGCGGGATCTCCTGACAGATCGCCTCGCTCGAGTCCCAGGGCGTGCAGCCACGGGGTCGGCGCCGCGCAGGCCGAGGTGGCGCGTTCGCCGATCTCGTAGCGATCGATCGAGCAGGACCGACGCGCCGGAGCCGGCGAGCTCGCGCGCGACGGCCAGCCCGGCAAAGCTGGCCCCGCAGATGAGAGCGTCGACGGTCGTGCCGTCCAGCGAGTGGCGCTGCGCACCGCGGGCGGTCGCGCGGACGGTCATCGGCCGGGTGCCAGCGCGGCCACGGCCGACGGCGCCGAGCTGACGTGGCGACAGGCGGACGGGACGGGCCAGGACGTCGAAGCCGAGTGCCTCGATGCGGTCGAGGATGCGCTCATAGACCGAGCGGGCAAGCACGATCCCGCGGCGCACCGAGGGGTGCAGCGCCTCGTGCAGGCGCGCTGTGTCTGCGAACAGCTCCCGGGCGCGCCGCACCTCGGCCGCCAGCACCGCGCTCAGCCCGTCGGACATGCGGCGCGCGGCGATGTCGCTGACGGTCACGCCGTGGCGCGCGCACTCCGCGGCCGGCAGATACACGCGGTCGAGCTCGTAGTCCTCGCGCACGTCCCGGATGAAGTTCGTCAGCTGAAACGCGGTGCCGAGCTGCGCGACCGCGGGGTGAAGCTCGGCCGGGGCGCCGAGCAGCGGAGCCATGATCAGTCCCACCGCGCCGGCGCTGCCGCGCATGTAGCGGTCAAGCTCGGTGCGGTCGGCCACCCGCACGGGACCGCAGTCCAGCGCGCATCGAGTCCATGTACGCCGACAGCTCACCCAACGGCAGGTCGTGCCGGCGCCCGGCATCGACCAGGGCGGCGATCACCGGATGGCGCGAGTATCCCTGCGACCGACCCTGCTCCAGCTCGGCCTGCCACCGGTCAAGCGCGCGCCGGCGCCCGTCCGGGTCGGCCGGCGCGGCCGGGCCCATCGACGAGCTCGTCCGCGCCGCGGACAAAGCCATAGAGGGCGTGCACCGCCGGGCGGACATCGGAGGGAAGCCGCAGCGTCGCCCAGTAGTAGGTCGGGTCGTAGCGCCGCTGCATGCGACGGCACGTCCGGTAGGCCGATCGCAGGTCGACCGGTGATCCTGTCCGGCCGAGCTGCGCGGTCGGCGGGGCTGCGCGGCGCGAAGAGCCGGACGCCCGCGCTCATCGTCCCTCGGCTCGTCGCACGGCCTCCTCGATGCCGTCGGTGGCGATCAGCTGCTGAAAGGCACGGATCACCGGGCGCAGGGTGGCGAGTCCGATGCGCGCCTGCGTGCCGAGGGCGTGGACGCGCGTCTCTGAATGCAGCACCGCGCCACCGGCCGGCAACGGCTCGACCCAGTTGGCGAACAGCACCCGCGCGGTCCCGCGTTCTGACCAGTCGCGAAACTGCTCGGGATCGCTGCAGCTGCGGATAGTCCCGGCGCAGCGTCCAGATCCGCCCCACCAGCCCGGAGAGCAGCGCGCGTTCCTGGTTGCCGATCAGCACCAGGAACGGGTCGCGCCGGAAGAGGTGGTCGAACGAGAGGTCGCGCGCCAGACCGGGAATCCGCCAGCGCACCATCCGTCCGAGCAGCGCCGAGTCATCCAGACCCACGCTGCACGCGGCCTCCCAGAGATCGTCGGGGCCGACCGTGCTCTCGCGACGGTGCGAGACACGCACGGTCGGGGGAGGGAAGCCAGTGATCGAGATCAAACATTGGTCGGGCCGGCGAAGCCGTGGCCCGTTGCGTGTGACGCACAACGATGATCCTAGAGGGGGCGCTTCCCCGGCTGTCGAGCGCTAGAGGATGTTCAGGCAGCCGTAGATGATCACGAGCGGGTTGACCACGAGGCGCCCGTGGGTGTCGCGTATCTGGGCCGCTCCCACATAGGCCGGAGGCGAGCTCGCCTTGTAGCACCCGTTGCTCTGGACGCTGAGGTCGTAGCTGACCGGCGTATCGGTGAGGGGCGCGGTGCCGCCGGGCAGGACGACGTAGACGTGCATCGTGCACGACCAGTCGCCGGGGCCCTCGCGCCGCGATCCCCGCGCGCCGCACATCGGCAGGATGCGGAAACGCGCGCCGGCCGGAATCGGATGCCCGAGCAGGTTCTGCTGCAGGGTGGTGAGCCGGCGGAACTCGGGCGCGAAGCTCGCCGTCAGCCGCCCGGCGGTGACCCCCGCCGGACCCACGCCCGAGGCCAGCGCCAGGACCGCGATCAGCGCAGCTGACGCCAGCGCGATCCGCACGGGGGCCCGCCAGCCGGTTCGGGTCACGTCCCCCTCGCCGATGAAATCGCGGCGCGCCAGGATCCGCCACGCGCCCGCGAGCGCGGCGGCGATCCACGCCAGGCTGACGACCAGGGAGACCAGCAGAGGGCCGAGGAAGACGTGCCCGGCGAACAGCCCGTGCCAGCCGTCGAAGGCCGAGCCGATGAGAAGCAGATGCACCCACACGCCCTTCCCGATCAGGTTGAGCAGCTGCGTGATCAGCGCCACGACGACGGGACCGAGCACGCCGATGATGCCGTTGCGAGTGGCCACCGAGAAGAGAATCGCCAGGCTCGTGTAGGCCAGCAGCGGCGGCAGGCAGATCAGCCAGCTCAGGCTGACAGCAGCAGGACGTGCCCCGGCGACAGCTCACGGCCACCGAAATCGAGGAGGGGGTGGGCGCCGACCAGGCCCAGCCCGGCGACCAGGCTGGCGACGGCCAGGATCAGCCCCAGACCGAGCGCCAGCAGGACCGCGGTCAGCACCTTGCCGGCGAACACCTCCTCGAGGCTGCGCGACCGAGTGAGGATGGTCTTCCAGGTGCCCTGCCGGTCCTCGCCCGCGAACATGTCGCCGGCCAGGACCCCGGCCATGATCGGAAACCCCCAGTTGGCCGCAAAGCTCAGGATCACGAGCGAGACGGCGTAACCCGAGGAGTGAACCCACACCCCGAACAGGGCGTCGCTGGGGGTCCCGCTCTGCACCTTGAGCAGCGCGGCGAAGATCAGCGGACCCAGGATCGCGACCACGGTCAGAGATCCGGAGCGGCAGCTGCGCGATCAGCTTGCGTCGCTCGGTCCGAGCGGTCGAGATCACCGCGGGGCCCTCAAGTCCTCACCGCGCTCGAGCCTGGGCCTCGATCCAGGCCCGCGGGCTGCGGGGGGCGTCATCCACGGTCACCGAGAAGAACAGGCTCTCCAGGGGACTGACGAGCAACTCGAGCCCGCGGACCGCCAGCCCGGCCCCGACGACGGCGCGGATGTAGCCGTCCAGATGCCCGGGCTCGACGGACAGGCGCAGCCCCCGACGGTCGCGCTCGGGGCGGGCGAGCAGGCCGTCTCGACCCTGCGCGAGAGCCAGCGCTGCCGGTGTCATCGCTGGTCAGCAGCAGGTACACGGCGCCCGGAGCGTCCGCGTCCAGCTGCTCGGCCGGTCCCGCCCAGACGACCCGTCCCTCGCGCAGGATCGTGTAGGAGTCACACAGGGTCTCCAGCTCCCCGATCAGATGGCTGCTGAGGATCACGGCCACGCCCTGTGCAGAGAGCTCGCGCAGCAGCCGGCTGACCGCGCGCGTCCCCGCCGGATCAAGCCCGCTGGTCGGCTCGTCGAGCAGCAGCAGACGGGGATCGCGCAGCAGCGCGGCGGCGATGCCCAGCCGCTGGCGCATCCCGGTGGAGTAGCTGCCGACGCGGTCGCCGGCCCGTGGACCGAGACCGACGCGATCCAGCGCGGCGTCGATCTCTCCCGCGCCGTCGTCGTCGAGCTCGGCCAGAAGCTCGAGGTTCGCCCGCCCCGAGAGGTAGGAGTAGAAGCGCGGGTCCTCGACGAAGCCGGCGACACCGCTCAACGTGGCGGACGGCCCCGGGCCGCGCGAGCGTCCCAGCAGTTCGATCTCGCCCGCATCGACCTCGACCAGCCCGAACAGGGTGCGTAGCAGTGTCGACTTTTCCGGCCCCGTTGAGGCCGAGCAGTCCGCGCAGCTCACCGGGCGCCAGCTCGAGGTCGACCGCGTCGAGCGCCACCTGATCTCCGTAGCGCTTGGTCAGCCCCCGGATGCGGGCCGCCGGTGCGGCGGTGCCGACCATCAGAGGAGGGTATCCCCGGCGGCCGGCCGCGTTGCTATCGAATCTGGATCGGGCTCGGGTTGGTGTTGCCGTAGAGGTCCAGAGCGCCCCCGGCGGGAATGCTCACGGTGGCGCCGGGCGGGATTGGGAACGCGCTGGCGCTGGTCTCGCTGACGAGGCGAGGCTTGCCATCGACGAGGAAGGTGATGTTGCCGCCGGCGGCTTGGGCCGGGCGGTAGGTCCAGTCGTTGAGCAGGTAGCGGCTGGGGATAGCCGAGCCCGACGGTCTGTCCCGAGACCTGGGGGGTGAGGATCGCACCGTGGGCGACGCTGAACGGCTGCGAAGCGAGCGTGTACTGCTTGCCGGTGACCAGGAACCGGTAGGAACCGGGCGCGACGGTGAGCGGGACCTCCCAGCGGGCGAGGTAACTGCCGTTGGCGTCCGAAGACCACAGGATCTGCATCCCGAGGTCATCGGCGGCCCACACCCAGCTGTGCGTCACCACTCGGCGCTTGACGGTGCGGCGCTTGCCAGAGCGGCTCTTGACCGAACGGCGCTTGACAGACCGGCGCGTGACCAGACGCTGGATGGTCACGAAGGCACCATCGACGGGTCTGTCGCTCCCGTCGGCACCGCCGGTCCATCCGAACGCCGTGTGGCCGAGGTGGACCGTGCCCGCGGGCTGGCTGCTGGCGGCGGCGCCGGCGGCCCCGTTGCCGTAGCCCGGCCCGGTCACGTGCACGCCGTCGTTGGGGTCATAGGGGTACGGCGTGGGCGCGGGCTGGCCGGCGACGAGGTCCTTGGCCAGTCCCACCAGGGTGTCTTGGAGGACCAGGGATGAGTAGCGTCCGTAGAGGGTGAAGCCGCCCTCGTAGGCCTGCTGCTCGTACTCGGCCGGGGTCGTGAAGTAGCTGAGGTAATCCCCGGCGTAGCCGACGATCACCACCTGCTTGATGCCAGAGCCGCCGACCGCCGACTGGACCGCGGCCCGGATCGCCGAGCCGGTCCCGACCGTCGGCTCGCCGGGAACGGTGGCGATCAGGCCGTCCCCGAGCCGGAGCACCGTGAACGGCACGGCTTGCGGCACGCTAGCCCTTCTCGTTGAGGGCCAGGATCTTGTCGCCCTGTGGACCGATCGCGAGCGGGCAGCTTGTCGCCCTCGTTGGCCGCGCCGTCGTAGTAGAAGATCGTCCGCCCCTCCTCCGAGCCGGCTCCCGCCGCCTTGCCGATCCATGGCGTCGAGTCGATCGCGCCGCCGCTGGTCTGCTGTCCACACATGCAGACCCGGGTGAAGCGCAGGGCGAAGGCGGGGTGCGGGTCATCGCGCCCCCGGCCTGGCGCCAGGCGTCGAGCATCGCCGCGGCTTCGCGGTCACCGACGTACTCGGCGTCGGCCGGTCCGTTGTACTGGATCCCGGAGGTCATGTCCCCGGCGTCGCTGTTGGCGAACGCGTTGATCACGTCCTGCGATCCCGGCACGCGGCCGGCGCTGCGAATCGCGGCCTCGACCGCCCGCTCGGCGGCGCCCTGGTGATCACCGCTGTAGTACATGAAGTTCTCGTGGTCGACCGTGCCGTGGTTGGCGAAGGTGGAGTAGATGCCGACCGGCACCCGGCGTGTGACTGTGCGCCGGCGCCGCACGTGGCGCCGTCCGCGGCGAACGCGGACGGTCTTGCGCAACTGCCAGTACTGGTCAACCCGCAGCACGTTGACCGTCGGGTCGATCGTTCCCGGGTAGCCGCCGGGATCCTGGCTCACGCTGCCGCTGTTGGGTCCCTCGTCGAGTCCGTAATTGGCGAGGTGCGCGCCGAGGCTGCGGTTCTGCGTCACGCCGAGCAGCTGCGTCTGGCCCCAGCCGATCGCGCCCGGGCGCAGATCATCGTTGGCGCGCTGGATGGCCAGCGCGAGCTGGTGGGTCATGAAGCTGTACATGACCGGGTCGGTGGCGCTGTTGGTGATGCCCGACAGCGTCGGGTTGCTGTTGCTGGGCAGGATCGAGTTGTAGCTCGAGAAGTTCATGTAGCCCGATTGCGAGCTGTGGGTGTGGGTGGCCGAGTCGATGATGTTCTGCTCGGAGAACCCCGGCCCCGGGGAGCAGCGCCGCGGCGTCGCGGATCATCCCCGCGCCGAGGGCGAACAGGTCCTCGGTGACCAGCGCGACCTTCTGGCCGCCCTCGTCGATCACGATCGCGCGCGCGTACAGACGCTCCTGCTGGCCGATCGCCTCGGCGCACGTGCACGACCAGCCACCCTTGAACACGCCCGTGACCGGCGTGATGTCGGCCCGGCCCACGCCGACCAGCAGCTGCGGGCCCGCCGCCTGCGCGCTCGGCGCCGCCCACAGCAGCAACGCGACGAGTGCCCCGAGCAGCGCGACACCGCGACCGACGCGAGCCCCGCGGTGACCGGCTGGGTATGGCAAGGCGACGCCCTCTCCGCGACCCGCGCCGAACGGGTCGACTGATCAACCGCAATTTAGTCTGCGGAGCGTATCCGACCCGAGGAACGCGGTGAGCGAGCCGCGACGTGCTGCTCGGCGGTGTGCCACCCTCCGCGTGATGATGGCTCGAGGCCGCAGTGGGTTGCTGGTGGGCTGCGCGGTGCTGATCGCGGGATGTGGGTCCGGGGCGCCACAGCCGACGAACCGTTCCCGTCCGAGCACGGCGTCGCGTTCGGCGTCCACGTCCACGCCGGCGCACGCGGGGCCGGCGAGCGGGACGACCCCGAAGCGGATCCTGGCCGAGGCAGCGGCGTCGCTGCGCAGCGCGCACGGCTTTGCCATGCAGGGCTCGATCGTCCAAGGCAAGCTTCGGGCCACGCTTGCCCTGATCGCCGGCCCGTCGCGCTCGACGGACCTGCGCCTCACGCTCGGCACCACCTCCGCGGAGCTGATCCATGCGCGTGGGGGGGACTTCATCCGCGCCAACGGCGCCTTCTGGACCGCACACGTCGGCGCACGCGCGGCCCGGCTCGCTGACCGCTGGATCCAGATTCCGACGACCAGCGGGCGCGCCTTCACCGCATCGCTGGGTTCGCTGGCCCCCGACGTGCTGGCACGGTGCCTGGCCGAGGATCACGGCACCTTGTCGGTCACCGGCGAGCGCACCGTCGAGGGCCGGCGCGCGGTGGTCATCAAGGACGCCGGCGACACCCCCGGCTCGTCGCGCGGTGTCCTGACCGTCGCGGCTGACGGACGCCGCTACCCGCTCACCTACACGGCCACCGGCGGCACTCGCCGTGGCGGAGCGTCGACGTCTGCAACGACGGCAAGGGCGACGGTGCGCACGGGACGCTCACCTTCAATCACTTCGGCCACGTCCCGCCGATCAGCACGCCGGCGAACCCGCTCCGGCTCCCGCAGCCGCCCACGGTCTGACCGGCTCGCGGTCCGCATCGCCACCTCCCGGTGGCCACCCGCCCCGTCGGGAGTTTGCGTATTGTGGCGCCGGTGCATGGGGTGGATCCCAGTCTCAGGGACGAGGTGGCGGCGCTCCGGTGGTTTCATCGCATCGAGCTTGCGCCGGGGCTCGTCACCCCCGGCCAGGACGAGAGTCAGGCCAAGCTTGCGCAGATTCGGATGCCGGATCGGCTCGAAGGCTGGTCGGTCCTCGACCTCGGCGCATGGACGGCTTGTTCTCCTTTGAGGCCGAGCGCCGCGGCGCGTCACGAGTCGTGGCCGTCGACCCGGAATGCTGGCGGGAACCGGCCTGGGGGCCCGATGGGCTGGGGAACCAAGCGGCCGTTCGAGCTGGCGCGACGAGCGCTCGGCTCCAAGGTCGAAGACCTCGACATCGATCTGCAGGACGTCTCCCCGGAGACCGTTGGCGAGTTCGATCTGGTGCTGCTGCTGGGGGTCTTCTACCACCTGCCCGATCCGTTGGCCGTGATGAAGGCGGCAGCCAGTGTCTGCAAGCGGATGATCATCATCGAGACCCACGCCGACCTGCTCGACTCAACCGGCCCGCGATGGCCTACTACCCCGACGCGGTCGACGGCGACCCGTCGAACTGGTGGGGACCGAACAGGCCCTGCTGCGTGCGCTGCTGGAGACCGACGGTTTCTCGCGCACGGAGGGCTTCACCGAGTCGCGTGCCCGCCGACGCCGCCAGATCGGTCGTGCGCCGCGCGCGTCGCCAGCCCTACCGCTATCAGTGGGGCCGGCTGGTCGTGCATGGCTGGCGGTAGCCGGACCGTCGCGACGCGACCGAGCCTGCCGTCCGTGGTCCGGCATCCGACGGGCTGCTGACCCGGGCGCGGACCTCGTTGCGATTGCGCGCGCGTGACCTCGCCGACCTGCTGACCGGCCGCCGGGACCGGCTCACCCCGCCCCGGCGCATGTCCCAGTACGTGGGGCACGGCGACTTCGCTTCCGTGGGGGAGGAGTTTCTCGCCCTGATGCGGAGCCACGCCGGCCTGGCCTCGAGCGACCGGGTGCTCGATGTCGGCTGCGGAATCGGGAGGATGGCTCGCGTCCTGACGAACGGGCTCGAGCCCCCCGGCTCCTATGACGGTTTCGATGTCACCCGATCCGGAATCGAGTGGTGCGACGTCGCTACCGACACCAGCCGGCGTCCTTTCGCTTCACCCACGTCGACCTCGCCAACGACACCTACAACCCGAACGGGCAGGCCACGGCGGCATCGTTTCGGTTCCCCTCCGACGACGCGACGTTTGACCTCGTGATCGCCACGTCGGTGTTCACCCATCTCCTGCCCGACGAGATGGGCAACTACCTCGGCGAGATCGGTCGCGTCCTGGCTCCGGGTGGGCGCCTGTTCTCAACCTGGTTCGTGGTCGATGCCCCCGGTTCCGGCCCCGCCACCGTTCCAGCACGCAAGCCGTCACGGCGCCGCCCTCCTCGCGGACGTCAGCTCCCCCAGCGCCGCGGTCGCCTACCCACTTGACCGCCTATCCGACGCGTTCGCGCGCGCCGGGTTGACGATGGATCCGATGCACCGCGGGAGTTGGCAGCGCCCCGGGCGGCGCATCGCTGCAGGACATCATCGTGGCCAGGAGACCGTGACGTGTGCGCCGGCCTTCACGCTCCGGTTCAGATGCCATCAGGCTGGCCGCGAACTCCTGAGTCGGGGCACTAGATTGAAGCGCGCCGCCGTCTCGATCCAGGAGGTCTGTCTTGCCGATCCGCGTAGGGGTTCAGATCCAGCCGCAGCACGCCGACTTCGCGCAGATGCGGCAGGCGTGGCGTGAGGCCGAGGATCTCGGCGTCGACTCGATCTACACGTGGGATCACTTCTATCCGCTGTACGGGGAGCCTGACGGCAAGCACTTCGAGGGCGCGACCTCGCTTGACGGCGCTTGCGGCGAGTACCGAGCGGGCCAGGATCGGGGCGCTCGTGTTCTGCAACTCCTACCGCAACCCGCAGCTGCTGGCCAACATCCATTCGACGATCGACCATCTCAGCGGGGGGCGGGTGATCCTCGGGATCGGCGCCGGCTGGTTCGAGCGCGACTACGACGAGTACGGATACGAGTTCGGGACCGCCCCGGAGCGTCTCCGAGCGCTGGGCCGCGATCTGCCGCTGATCAAACAGCGACTGGCCAAGCTCAACCCGCCGCCGGCCGGCGAGCTGCCGATCATGATCGGGGGTGGCGGGCGAGAAGGTCACGTTGCGACTGGTCGCTCAGCATGCGCAGTTGTGGCACACGTTCGCCGATCCCGAGACCTATCGGCACAAGTCCGAGGTGCTGGCTGAGCATTGTGCAAAGGTCGGGCGCGACCCGGCGGAGATCCAGCGGGTGATCGGCACCTCGGGTTCGATCTCGGACACGCAGACGCGCTGGCCGACGCCGGAGTGCACGAGCTGACGATCGGGGTCGGCGGCGGACCTGACGGGTATGACCTGGGCGAGTTACGTGAGCTGCTGCAGTGGCGCGACCGGCGCAACGCAGCCGGCTGATCACAGATCGCCGGTCCGCGCTTGGGGTGGCCGGTACAGGATCGGCAGCGTGGCGCCGATACGTACAGGATGACCTCAAGCCCGCCCTTTTCCGCTCCTCCCGTCAACGCCGCGATCCAGCCACGGCCTCGGAGCGTGCAGGCGGGGTGGGAGCCGCGAGTGCTCGTCGTCGACGACGACGAGATCAGCCGCGCCGCCAACGCTGGGCTCCTGCGGTCGCTGGGGTTGGCGGTGGACGTCGCCGTCGATGGGCAGCAGGCGCTTGCGATGAGCGCGGGATGGCCGTACGTGGCGATCTTCATGGACTGTGAGATGCCAGAGGTGGACGGCTATGCGGCGGTCACGCAACTGCATCGGCGCGAAGGCGCAAACCTTCACACGCCCGTGATCGCGGTGACTTCACGTGCCCAATGGGTGTCGTTGGCCGCCGGGATGGACCAGCACATCGCTAAGCCGGTTCAGATCGACGAGCTGCGCGCAGGCTGCCTCAACCTGGGGTTGCTCATCTCAGAGCGGGATGACTCCGCCGCCTCGTCGGCCGATCTCGCCGCTGAGGTTCCGTTGCTGGATCCTGGCGTCTTTGCGGCCGGCGCCGCCGGTTATCGTCGGACCAAGGCCAGGCATGCCGCGGCGCTGGTCGAGCAGGCGACCGTGCGGCTGCCAGAGATGTGGAGAGCGGCCAACGCCGGTGATGCTGCTTCGCTGAGCCGGCTCGGACTCGCCCTCAAGGCCCGGGCCGACACTGTCGGCGCTGCGCGTATCTCATTCCTCTGTGACCACATGAGCGAAGCCGCCGCGGAGTCGACCGTGGCCAATGCGGTGCTGTTCGAAGCACCGCTTCGCCAGGCAGTTGCCGAGACCGGGACGGCAATCAGCGCATGGGTTGCCGGTACGGAGCCACCGCCTTCGGGGACCGGCGCAAGCACTCCGGGAATGTCACCGGCGCCCGCGGTCGGGGCGCCTTCCGTCTCGGTGCGCGTGGTGCTGGCCGACGACGATCCGGTGGCGCGGGTGGCGATCGCAGCGATGCTCGGTACCGCGGATTGGATCGAGGTCGTGGGCGAGGCCGATGGCGTTGAGGCGGTGGTGGATCTCGTGACCGTCGAACAACCCGACATCGTCGTTCTGGATTGGATGATGCCGAGCGGCGGCGGCGCGGAGGCGGCACGACAGATTCTCAGCCAGAAGGCCGACACTCTGATCGTCGCGGTCACGTCGTCTGACAGTTTGGAAGCGCTGACCGAGATGATCTCCGCGGGCGCCTCATGCCTGGTCAGCAAGGGAAACTCCGCAGACCAGCTGACGCAGACGATCGCCCGGGCGCTGAGGGTCTCAGCGGCGGCGCGGTTCTCTGCGGACGAGCACGAGCCGGGGCCGACGGTGACCAGCGCGGCCCCAGGGGTCGAGAATGGGTCCCCCAGCGCGGCTCCCCTTGATCGCGTGCAGGTCGAGCAGCTCAGGACGGAATTCGGGGCAAACGGGGTCCTCGGCGAGCTCGTGCAGCTCTTCGGTTCCCAGACTCCTGACCGCCTGATCCAGCTTCGCGACGCCATCGACGCCCGCGACGCCGCTGCTGTCGCCAGCCACGCCCATCAGCTCAAGGGCGGATGCCTGACCCTGGCGGCAACCCAGATGGCCGAGCTGTGTGGCCAGCTCGAGGAGTTGTCACGCGCTGGATCAGTGGAAGGCGCCGGAGCGCTCGCCGATCAGATCCAGGTCGCTTTCCGGCACGCCTACGCGGCGCTGCGCCGCGAAGTCAGCTGAGCGCGTTCACCCGGGGCCCCGGGGGCGCTGACGCCGCCTGTCCACTGGCCGACGAGCGCCAGCAGAGCATCCTTGTTCAGCGGCTTGGCCAGGTAGCTGTCCATGCCCTCGGCAAGGCAGGCTTCCCGGTCCTCCGGACGCGCGCCGGCGGTCAGGGCGATGATCGGGGTGCGACGGCCGGATCCGCGCTCGTGAGACCGGATGGCGGCGGTGGCTTCGAAACCGTTCATCTCCGGCATCTGGCAGTCCATCAGGACAGCATCGTAGGTGTGCGACTGGACCGCACGGACAGCCGCCGCGCCGTCGGGCACGGTGTCCACCTCGTATCCGGCCCCAGAGAGCATGGCGACGGCAACCTTCTGGTTGATCAGGTTGTCCTCGGCCAGCAGCACCCGACCCTGTGCGGGCACAGCCGCGAATGTGGCCACCGCTGAAGGTGGCGGCACCGGCGTCTCCGGTTGGGGCGTCGCGTCCAGTTGCTCCGGCCTGACCTGAACGCGAATCGTGAATGCGAAGATGCTCCCCACCCCGAGCTGGCTGGACACGCCGCAGGCACCACCCATCAACGACACCAGCTGGCTGCTGATGGCCAGCCCCAGCCCTGTCCCGCCGTATCTCCGAGAGGTGGAGGTGTCGGCCTGGACGAAGGGCTGAAACACGGTTGCGAGTTTGTCGGGGGCGACCCCGTCGCCGCTGTCTGAGACTTCAAAGCGAATGATCGTCTCGGCACTCCCTGCGATCGCCTCCTGCGTAACCCGAACGAGGATGTCTCCGGCATGGGTGAACTTGATGGCGTTGCCGATCAGGTTGGTCAAGACCTGACGCACGCGGCCCGGATCGCTCCTGACCACGGCGGGGACCTCTGGGTCGATGACGGCGAACAGAGCGAGTCCCTTGGTCTCGGCTGAGCGGGCCAGCAGACGCACGACCCCGCCCACGACGGTCTCTCAGGTCGCAGTCGATGTGTTCGATGTCCAGCTTTCCGGCCTCGATCTTGGAAAAGTCAAGGATGTCGTTGATGATCGTCAGCAGAGCCTCGCCGGAGTTGCGGACCGTCTGGGCGTAGTCACGCTGGTGCGCATCGAGGTCGGTCTCGAGCAGGAGATCGGTCATGCCGATGACACCGTTCATCGGGGTTCGGATCTCGTGGCTCATGTTGGCCAGGAAATCGGACTTCAGCCGGGAGGCCTCATCGGCCTCGTCCCTCGCGTCGGACATCGCTGCCTCTGCTCCCGCCTCTGCCGTCACGTCGGCAAGGGTTCCCACCCACCCCCCGATCTCTCCGTGGCTGTCCAGGAGCGATCGTGAGGTGACCAGAGCGATCCGCGACGGCAAGCCTGGCGGTCTGACGACAAACCGGCGGGAGAGCTCGGCTCGTCCGGTGCCGGGGGCGCACATCTCCGGCGCAGAGCTTCTGGGTTGGTCGGCCCCGATGATCGTGTCCCATGGACGACCGAGGGCCTGATCGGCGGAGACACCCGTGATCTCGGTCCATCTTGGGTTGGTGTAGATGTAACGATTGTCTGCGTCGGTCTGGAAGATCCCGATCGGGGCGGCGTCGGCGAGCAGGCTGAACTGATCAGCGGCTGCCTGGGCTTCCAACGCCTGGTGAGCGAGGGCGTTGGCTTTGACGAACAGGTTGGCGAAGACCGACACCTTGGCTCGGAGCTCGTCGGGCGCGACGGGGGCGAACATGAAGTCAACCGCACCTTCGGCGAAGCGATCGGCGTGATCGAGCTCGTCGTTGGCGAACGCGGTGATGAAGATGATTGGCGTCATCTCCGATTGGACCCGCTGACGGATGCGTCGGGCCGTCTCGAACCCGTCCATCACCGGCATGCGAACGTCCAGCAGGATGACGGCGAAGTCCTGATGCATGACACATCGCAGCGCGGCCAGTCCCGAGTCGGCCTCAACGATCGTGTAGCCGAGCGGCGCCAGCGCCGCGGTCAGCGCAAGCCGTTTGGAGGCGTTGTCATCGACGATCAGGACCGAGACCGGCGGCGAGCCGGCTGGGGAGGTATTCGGGCCCGACTCGGTAGGGGCCTGACCCTGCGCTGGGCCGGGACTGTCGATCATGTCGTGGGTTGGGCCAGAGCCGGCAGCCACGGGCCGATGGCCGCAAGCAGCTCTTCGGTGCTGACGGGTTTTGGGAGGTAGTCGTTGGCGCCGGCCTGGATGCACCGGTCGCGCTCGCCGGGGACCACCTTGCCGGTCACCGCGAGGATCGGCAGCGATCGGAACTGATCCAGGGCTCGGACAGCGCGCATGGTCTCGTAGCCGTCCATGCCGGGCATCATGATGTCCATCAGGACGATGTCGATGTCGGGCACCCGCTCCAGCGCTGCGAGCGCGTCGGTCCCGCTCTCTGCCGCCGTGACCTCGGCGTGGCCGCGTTCAAGCAATGCGGTGAGGGCGAAGATATTGCGGAAGTCGTCGTCGACCAGCAGGACCTTCATCCCCTCCAGCTGATGATCGTCGAGATCGTGCTGCCCGTCTCGGGCTCGCGCGTGCGCGCGGGAGCGCGTCGCGTCATCGTCCGCGCGGTTCGGCTCGGTACCGCGCGCGGCGGGCGCCAGTTCGGCCCGGGCGGCGTCAAGCGCCGGCGCGTTCACGGTGGTTGTCACCGGGAGGTAGACGGTGAACGTGCTGCCGTGCCCGAGGGTACTGGTCACCGTGATCTCGCCGCCGAGCAGGCCGACCAGCTCACGGCTGATCGACAGGCCCAGGCCCGTTCCGCCGTACAGGCGGGCGGTCGTGCCGTCGGCCTGCGCGAAGGCCTCGAAAATCCGCCGCTGCTGATCGGTTTCGATGCCGATGCCGCTGTCGTGACCGAGAAGGCGATCACCGGTGTCCGCGGCGCAAGAGACTCGGTCTCCGGGCTCCAGCCATGGTCGGCGAGACCGATCTGGACGTCGACCGCTCCGCGCTCGGTGAACTTGAATGCGTTGGCCAGCAGGTTCTTGAGGATCTGGCCCAGGCGTTGCGGGTCGGGACGAACGACGGCGGGCAGTTCGGCGGCGAGGTCAACGTGAAGCCGAGGCCCTTCTTGTGGGCGAGCTGCTCGAATTCCCGCAGCAACGTGTCGCGCAGCGCGCTGACCGGGACGTCGGCCATTTCCACCGCGACCGTGCCCGACTCAGCCTTGGCCATCTCCAGGATGCGGTTGAGAAGGCTCAGCAGATCGTTGCCGGAGGCCAGGATGACGCGCGCATACTCGACCTGAGTCTCGGTCATGGTGTGCTCGGGATCGTCGCGAAGCTGCTCGGCCAGGATGAGCAGGCTGTTGAGTGGCGTGCGCAGTTCGTGGGACATGTTCGCGATGAATTCCGACTTGTACTTGGAGGAGACCGCCACCTGGCCGGCCTTCTCCTCGGCCAGCCGCTTGGACTGCTCGATCTCCTGGTTCTTGTGCTCGGCCTCGAGGTTCTGCTCGGCCAGCAGCTTGGCCTGTCGCTCGAGATCTTCGTTGGATTCACGCAGCTCTTCCTGCTGAGCCCGCAGCTCCTCGGCCTGCGACTGGGACTGTTTGAGCAGATTTTCGGTGAGCGTGTCGGCTTCGATGGTGTTCAGGACCAGGCCGATGCTCTCCGGCAGCTGGTCCAGGAACGCCTGGTGAGCAACGCTGAACGGGGAGAACGAGGCCAGTTCGACGACTGCCCGTACGGACCCTTCGAACAGGACCGGAAGCACGATGATGTTCAGCGGCGCCGACGAGCCAGCCCCGAGTTGATCCTGACGTAGTCGCCGGGCACCTCGGTGAGCAGGATCCGCTTCTTCTCCTTCGCGCATTGGCCGACCAGCCCCTGACCGAGCCGAAACGACGTCGCCAGCTGCTTTCGCTCCTCAAACCCGTAGCCGGCCTGCAGCTCCAGCCCCGGCTCGCCACCGTCAGACGGAGTGACCATCGAGTAGAAGACCGCGTGCTGGGCGGAGACGAGCGGCGCAAGCTCGGACAGGATCATGCTGGAGACCGCGGCAAGGTCGCGCTGGCCCTGCAGCATGCGGGTGAAGCGCTCCCGATTGGTCTTGAGCCAGTCCTGTTCGATGTTCTCGCGCGTCGTCTCGCGAAGGTTGCGGATCATCTCGTTGAGCTTGTCCTTGAGCACGGCGACCTCGCCGCTGGCCTCGACTCCCACCTGCTGCGTCAGGTCTCCCTCGGTCACCGCCGTGGCGACGTCGGCGATCGCTCTCACCTGATTGGTGAGGTTGGCCGCCAGCTGGTTGACGTTGTCGGTCAGGTCCTTCCACACGCCGGCGACCTCGGCCGATTGCGCCTGACCGCCGAGCTTGCCCTCGACCCCGACCTCGCGAGCCACCCGCGTCACCTCGGACGCAAACCGGTTGAGCTGATCGACCATCGCATTGACGGTGTTCTTCAGCTCCAGGAACTCGCCCTTGACGTCCGCAGAGATCTTCTTGCTCAGGTCGCCGTTGGCGACGGCCGTGGTGACCTCGGCGATGTTGCGCACCTGTCCGGTCAAGTTGCCGGCCATCAGGTTGACGTTGTCGGTCAGGTCCTTCCAGACCCCGCCGACCTCGATCGTGACTGCGGCGGCTTGCCCCAGTTTGCCCTCGGTCCCGACCTCGCGGGCCACGCGCGTCACCTCGGAGATGAAGCCGTTGAGCTGGTCGACCATCGCGTTGATCGTGTTCTTCAGAACCAGCATCTCGCCGCGGACGTCGGCCGAGACCTTCTTGCTCAGGTCGCCGTCGGCGACCGCGCCGATGACGCGCTGCATCTCGCTCGTCGGACGGACCAACGCGTCGATCAGGCTGTTGACCGATTCCACGCTGCCCGGCCAGCTGCGCGTGGATCCCCCCAGCGCGACCCGCTGCGACAGCTCGCCCTCCTTGCCGACCAGGCGACTGACCCGCGCCAGCTCGGTCCCGAAGGCCTGGTTGCCGACGATGAGATCGTTGAAGCCGTCGGCGACCTTGCCGGGCACGCCCGTCCAGTCCAACGGCATCCGCGCCGAGAAGTCGCCCGCGTTGACCTGAGCCAGGACCTCCAGGAGGACTCTGGCGTCGATCGTGTCGTCGGACCCTTCGGTTGAAGCTGACAATGGAACCTTTCAGGGAAGCGCGAATCTCCCGTTGCCGGTGAAGGTGCGGCGCGACGTCGATTGTCGGGTTCAAACGGAAGATCTGCGCAGTGCCCAATTCTTCTCTGTCGGCTGCTGGGGTCCCGAAGCCTCCAGCGCGCCGCAGCCACTGGTTCACAAGCTGCCCGCGGGGTGCGGTCGCCTCTCGAAGCGCCATGCGCCGTCTGCCCGTCCACTCCCGCCGCCGGACGGGTCCGGGGCCGGTTGAGGATGTGCGTGCGGCGGGCGGGCGTCAATGAGCGCCACGGGTGAGCACGAGACCAGGCGGGGGCATTCTCCTCTTCGAGGACGCAGCCTGCGAGCGGTGATGTCAGCTGCGTTTGTGATCGTGCTCGTGGTGGTGGGCGGGGTATTCGGATCGCTGGTGCTCGGGATCACGAGTCTGCGCCATGACGCTGACCGACGCGACCGGTCTGCCGCGTGAAGCTGGAAACGTCCAGCGCGATCGAGCGCTCGGTGATCGATCTCGAGACCGGCCTGCGGGGCTTTGCTCTGACTCACCAAGCGCGCTTTCTCGAGCCCTATCGGAATGCTCTCGCGGTCCTCCCGGCCGAGCTTGAGGCCTTGAGGGTGGAGGCGGCCGAGACCCCAGGCAAGCCCGAGCGTGCTCTGGGGATCGCGCGGGCGGTCGCCTCCTACGAGCGCAATTACGCCGCTTCGCAGGCCACGCTGCACGCCGTTCCGTCGCCGAGAGCGATGGTCGCGGCTGCCTCGACGGGCAAGGTGCTCGTCGATGCGCTACGCCGTCGCTTTGCCACGTTCAACCGGGCAGAGGACGTCTGGGTACAGACTGACAAGCTCAAGACGGCGTCGAGCGCCCGCCGGGGCCTGCGGATCGCCGAAGGCGGTTTCGCGCTCACGATTCTCATGCTCGGGGCGCTGGCGGCGTACATCCGGCGCTCGATCCTCACGCCAGTGAGCCGGGTCGCGGACGCCGCGAGCCGCCGGCGGGAGGGAAGGCTGGGGGTTCGCGTGCCCGAGACCGGCCATGGTGAGATCGCCTCCCTGGCGTCTTCCTTCAACGCGATGGCCAGCACCCTCGAGCAGCGAGATCGAGCGTTCAGCGCCGCGCATAACCGACTCCAGAGCGTGCTGGACAATGCCAGCGCCGTCATCTACATCAAGGACGCTCGAGGGACGATATCTGCTTGTCAATCGGGGCTTTGAGCAGGCCCGTGATCTGCGCGCCGAGGATGTCCTCGGACACACCGAGCAGGTCTTCAGCCCGCCCGACGTCGCCACGCAGATCGCTGCCGATGACCTGATGGTCCTGCAGACCGGCGAGCCGATTTCAGCCGAGTACACGGTCCCCACGCCGCAGGGACCGCGCAGCTACAACTCCGTGAAGTTCGTGATCCCGGCATCGGCCGGAGAAGAGGCGACCATCGGCGGATGTCTCGACCGACATCACCGCTCACAAGCAGGCGCTGAGCCAGGCGCTGGACGCGTCGCGCCTGAAGTCGGAGTTCGTCGCCAACATGAGCCACGAGATCCGCACCCCTCTCAACGGGGTGCTCGGCATGACCGAGCCTGCTGCGCGATACCGCCCTGGATGGCGTCAGCGCGAGTACGTCGGGGCCCTGTCAGCCTCAGGCGAAGCGTTGCTGGCGGTGATCGGCGACATCCTTGACTTCTCCAAGATCGAGGCGGGCCGACTGGCACTCGACCCCACCGATTTCGAACTTCGGCCGCTGGTGGAGGAAAGCTGCCTCATCCTGGCCGAACGAGCCCACGCCAAGGGTCTCGGGCTGAGCCATCGGGTCAACGACGACGTCCCCATGCTCGTCCATGGCGACCGCACCCGTCTGCGCCAGATCCTGCTCAACCTGCTCTCCAATGCCGTCAAGTTCACCGCCGACGGGCGACATCGTGGTGCAGGTCTCCGCGCCCAACCAGCAACAGCATTCGCTTCGAGATCTCGACACCGGGATCGGCATCGCGGCGGACCAGGCCAAGCTGCTATTTGAGCCGTTCGCGCAGGCGGACGCGTCGACGACCCGTCAGTACGGAGGAACCGGGCTGGGACTTGCCATTTCACACGAGCTGGTCGGCCTCATGGGCGGACAGATCGGCGCCGAGCCGCGAGCGGGCAGCGGAAGTCTGTTCTGGTTCACCGCCGATCTCCCTGCGTTCCTCGGCCCCTCAAGCCATGCAGCGGCGTCGAGACTCGACGCTGATGGGGCTGCGTGCGCTGATCGTGGATGGCAACCTGACCACGCGGGCAATTCTCGAGCAGTACCTGACCGCTTGGGGCCTGGACTGCGACAGCGCCTGCGAGCCGTCGCGTCGCGCTCGACGCACTCGATCGTGCTCAGCGGGAGGGCCGTCCCTACCGGCTGGCAGTGGTCGACGACGAGCTGACGGGTACGAACGGAGCCCAGTTGATTCGAGACATCCACGAGCGTCCGGCGCTGGGAACGCTCGGAATCGTGCTTCTCACCTCCTCGGTCGCCGACGGCCACGCCGCGGCGCAGGCCGGCGTCGCGCATCACCTGATCAAACCGCCGGGTCAGTCACAGCTCTACAACATGATCGCGAAGGCCATCAGCCCACCGACCCTCCAAGCGCACCCCGTATCGGTCGCCGACCTCTCGAGCCCAGGGACACGAAACTGCGACGCACTACCCGTGCTCGTAGCGGAAGACGACCCCGTCAACCAGCTGGTCGCCCGGGCGCTGCTGGAAAAGCGCGGCCTATCAGTCCACCTCGCGCGCAACGGCCGGGAGGCCGTGAGGATGAGCGCCGAACACGACTACTCGGCGATCTTCATGGACTGCCACATGCCCGAGCTCGACGGCTACCAGGCCACGGCGAGCATTCGCGCTCGCGAGGCCGAGCATCACACGCCGATCATTGCCACCACTGCCAACGCGACGTCCGGCGACGGCGATCGATGCCTTGCGGCCGGCATGGACGACCACCTACCCAAGCCGATCCAGGGCGACAGACTTGATCAGATCCTGGAGCTCTGGGTCACCGACCCGTAGCGACAGACGCTGGACCGACCGCGGACGCAGTACGCGTAGAGCCAGGGGCTCGACCGGCGGTGAACGAGGATCTCGTCAACCCGCTCGCTCGAAGCCTTGGTTGGTCGGCTCTCATGCGCGCGTGAGCGCACCACCGGGGCTCTCGAGCGCGGGTACGGGGGCTGGCGCCGAGGTCCGGTTTCGTCCCTGGGCCTTGGCTTCGTAGAGCGCCTGGTCGGCTCGGTGCAACACCTGCTCGGGGGTTTCGCCGCTGCGGGCGGCGGCGACTCCGGCACTGAGGGTCACGACTGCGTGGGGCGGATTCTGTTCGTGGGAAAGTGACTGGCTGTGTAGCGCGATGCGGTAGCGCTCGGCGATCGCGACACCGGCGAGCAGGTCCTGGTCTCGGAGCAGCAGCAGGAGTTCTTCGCCGCCGTAGCGGTAGGCGCGATCGCTGGCGCGCAGGGTGCTGTTGAGCAGGTCGGCAACGCGGGCGAGGACGAGATCCCCGGCCTGATGTCCGTGGTCGTCGTTGTATTGCTTGAAGTGATCGAGGTCGACCAGAACCAGGCAGTAGCCGTGGCCGTAGCGGTTGTGGTGGGCCTCGAGCTCAGCGAAGTCCTCGCGCATACGCAAGCGATTGGCGAGTCCGGTGAGGGGGTCGGTGCGCGACTGTTGCCTGAGCAGCGTGTTGGCTTCGGCGAGCTCCTGCTCGCGGGCGCGGAGCTGCTCGACCAGTGCGACCTGCTGGCTGCGCGACACCATGGCGTGAGCGATCAGGGTGATCCCGACGACCGAAACGCCGACGCTGAGAGCGAGGGCGGCGGTACCATCATCCGTGTTGGCCGCTGTCTGCACAACAGCCAGGACCACGAAGGTCAGCGCCGGGAGCAGGCTGTTGCGACGCCGGCTGACTGGTTCGTCGGTTGGGCGCGCGAGCGCCGGCGCTGACGTCCAAGCCCCCAGCCCGACCATCACGGTGCCGATGCTCCAGAGGGCATCAAGGACGCTTGAGCCGATCTGGTAGGTCCCGCCGAGCAGCTGCGGTGCCCACAGCACAAAGCCAACTCCGTCCAGCGCCAGGCCGCCCAACACGACGACGAGTCCGCGGTTGCGCCGCAGATCAAGTCCTCCTGCGAGCACTGCCTGGAGCATCACCAGAGCTGCCGAGATATACAAGATGGGATACGCCACCGCCGTCATCTGCCCGATGACCGGTAGCCGGGAGGCGTGAAGATTGCCGTCGAGAAGCGCAAAGATCAGCGCGCTGACGGCCACCACCAATGGCGCGGCCTCGAGCAGCGAGATACCGAGGGACCGGGAGCCGCCGCGACACAGCCGATGAATGCCGGCGGCGGTAGCCAGAGGGACGAAGAGCCAGCAGATGTCCGCGGGGTTCGGCGACGCCGGAAAGGACGTCGCGCCATAGAAGTTCCAGAACAGCTGCCCGACCAGCCACGCTGTGCACCCCCCCAGCAGCAGCGCCCAACCCGCGCGGTCAGCCGGCACGCTCCGACGCATCGCGGTGGCCACGCCGATCACCGCCGCCAGGGCGCTCAGCGTCCACCCGCCGTTGGCCCACCAGAACTGAGTACTCCCACCAGTCGAGTACTCGCCCGCCACGGCCACCCCCGTCGCAGCCGACAGGGCCAGCATGGCAAGGCCAGTCCCGCGTCCGTGGCGACGCGCGATGCTCGAGGCACCTCGGAGCAGCCAGCGAGAAGTCGGCAAAGCAGTGTTCCCTTCAGTAGCTGGGCAGCCTGCGAGAGACCCCCGGCTTTGCGGGCCCGCGTCTCGCGACGGGGGCGCCGTATCGATTGACCACCAACGCGGCCTTCCAGAGTGCATCGACCAAAGCACCGCCTGCCTTGAGCGAATAGGAGAGCCTCCGCAGCCGGGGCGGGTCGGTTGACCATTGTTGGCCGCGCCCCGCGAGCGTTCCCCTCGAAACCCCTGAGAGTCCGCTGAGGATGTCGGTCAGGCGCGCGGCGAGGCTTCGCGCCCGATCAACTCGTCACGCGCATGTCGTCGATGCCCACGAGGGCGAGGCCGTGATGGCGAGACCTCGACGCTCGAAGGAGCACCGAAACCCCTGCAGACCTCGCAGGATGTCTCGATGCGTCGAACGGGAGCGACGGGACTCGAACCCGCGACCTCCGGCGTGACAGGCCGGCGCTCTAACCAACTGAGCTACGCCCCCCTGAGGGGCCCTCAGTATGACAAGCGCGATCAGCTCGCGTCCGCAAGCTCCTGCCAGGTCCGGCCGCTGCGCACGCTGCGGGGTTGCGCGGCGACGATGTCGCTGCCGCGGACGGGCCTCGTCGTCGGCCCCCTTGACGAGGATCCAGCGGTCCGGGCCGGTCTCGGTGAGGGCGAAGCGCCCGTGGAGCTTGTGGCCGTCGAGGATGAACGAGAGATGTCCGGGTCGCATCCCAGCAGTTCGAGGGGCCCCTCATCCCAGATGATCACGGCGCCGCTGCCGCGACGTTGGCCCGCGGTGCACGCCCTCGAACTCGGCGGCGCTCAGCGCGTGGGGCGCGACGGGGACGGCCAGCCGTCGCACGGAGGGTCCAGGGACGGACCCTTGGGCACCGCCCAGGAGCGCAGCTCGCCGTCGATCTGCAGGCGCAGATCGAAGTGCAGCGTGGTCGCGTCGTGCAGCTGGACGACGAAGCGCTCGCCGCGTGGCGACGGCGGACCGGTCACCGCGTGGGGTCCGTCGCCGAGGACGTGGTCGATCAGCCAGTCGTTGACGAACACGCCCCGTGGATCCAGCCGCGCGCGCAGGCGCCGGAAGTCGTCCATTCGCGGGTACAGGGGCGCCAGCGTCATCGGCGCGCGCCGCCATCGCCTTGCCCCAGTGCGGGCGGGCGCCGAGCGGGAGCAGGGCGGCCTCGAGCGTTGACACCGCCGCCTGCACGGCCTCGGGCTCACGTCGCCAGGTGAAGTGCAGGCCGACCGTGTCGCGGCCGTAGGCGGGGCTCAGCCACAGCTCGTCGGCGGCGATCGTGCGCAGCTCGCCGACGAGCATCAGCGGCCGGATCTGAGCGGAGAGTCCACGCATCGCCTCGATCGCCTCCGGGGCGTGGACGCGGTCCACCAGCAGCTCGGACTGGATCTCCGCCCCCGAGCTGGGGGTGAAGCCGCTGCGGAAGTGGGGCAGGCGCTCGACCACGGCCCGGCGACGCCCAGCTGCTCGGTGGCGTTCGCGGGGTCGGCCCCGAGCACGGGATTGCGGGGCACGAGCGCAGAGGGTGAGCCGAACAGCTCGGCCGGATGCGGGTCACTGGGCAGCCGGCGCTTGACCCAGATCTGCTCGGTCGCCGCGCCGGCGCGATGAAACACGCTGACGCTGTCGCCGGCTGCGGTGATCGCGTCGAAGTTGGTCAGCAGCACATCCCAGCCGAGGCCCTCATAGACGCGCTGCGCCACCGTGTAGGCCGGCTCGACGGCGAGCGTCACCCGGGTGACGATGCCCAGCGCGCCGAGCCCGACCACGAGCCCGGGGAAGTCCGCGGCTCGCCGCGCTCGCGGTGGACCAGCTCGCCGTCGGCGGTGACCAGTTCGAGTCCGACCACGGACGTGGCCAGGCTGCCGGCGCGGTCCCCCGAGCCGTGGGTCCCCGTCGCGACGGCTCCGGCCACCGAGATGTGCGGCAGCGAGGCGAGGTTGGCGAGGGCGAGCCCGTGACCGTTGAGCGCCACGGCCAGCTCGGCGTAGGTGGCGCCGGCCGGCACGGTGACGGTGCCCTGCGCCGACGTCGATCTCGCCTTCGAGGTCGGCCGAGCGAGATCAGCTCGGCGGAATCCGCGATCGACGTGAACGAGTGGCGCGAGCCGAGCGCGCGGACATGCTCACGTTCGCGAGACGAGCGTCTGAAGCTCGCTCACCGTGCGCGGCCGGTGCAGGCGACGGGCGCCGTAGGCGACGTTTCCCGACCAGTTGGTGCCGACCGGGTTCGCGCTCACACGGTGAATCTACGCACGGTCGCGACGCGGCCCGAGCGGCAGCGGCGCAACTTTGCCTGCGAGCCGTGGGTTTGAGCCGTCGAACCCCCCGGGCCGGTGCTCAACCCGGCCGTGAGTCTGGTCCGGGGGTCGTTCATACGACGGGGACCGACCAGGTCCCCGTCGTGCTGTGGGGACCTGGTCGGCTGCGACTCGGCCTTACGCGCGGGCGTTGTCCAGTGAGCCGTAGGCGCGCTGGCGGGCGGGCGCCGGGCGGCGGCTGGGCTCGGGGCGCAGCTTGGGCTGGGCCGGGGTGCGCGAGGCGACGATGTTGTAGGCCAGGAGGCCGACAACGCCGGCGAACACGATGACGGCGAGAAGGATGTTGAGTGCGAGGGTCATGTCCGGGCTCCTAGTTGGTGGTGATCGACAGGATCGGCCCGGTGGCGAAGACGAACGTGTCACCGACGTAGGAGCTGGCTAAGAGAGTGCGTGGCGATCGCCACGAGGCTCAGGAGCGTCGACGGCGGCGACCAGCCCCCGAAGGCACGCTCGAGCGCGAGCGCGACGGCGATCGTCACGTGATCGTGATCCGTGCGCCCCGGCGACCTGGACGCCGAGCGGAAGGCCGCGCGCCGAGCGGCCGATCGGCACCTCGGTCACCGGAACCTCGGCGAGGTTGAAGATCGCGGCCGGGGTGAGCAGCCACGGCCGGCCGACCGTCGTGCCGCTCCGCGGTGCCGGACCGCGGTGGGCGGGATGCAGGAGCACGCCGTCGCCGATCACCGCCCGCAGTTCGCGGCCAGCTCTCGGCCTGGGCCAGCAGCGCCTCCGGTGCCGGTGTCGGGAAGCGCCTCTCCCAGCAGGGTCAGACGCGTGGCCATCGTGTGCGGGCCGCCCGGGAGCGAGCAGCCGCGCGCGCCCCGGCGCGCCGGCCGCCGGACGCGGCGACCAGCTCGGCGGTCGTGCTCGTCGACCCGTCCTGGAGCGCGGGCGAGGAACGGAAGCATCGCCCGGCGCCATGACGGCATCCGGACGCGGCGGATCCGCGCGCCGGCGGCGGCCAGCGCGCCGGCGGCGCGCTCGCGGGCGGCGAGCAGCTCCCGGTTGATCGGCCGCCACGATGTCCCCTCGGCGATCACGACCGGCAGGCCCTCGAGCGACACCTCGCCGGGATCGCCGATCTCGGCGGGCCGCGGTGGACGTGTCCACGCCGTCGGGACCGGCGATGATCCGCAGGACGGCGATCAGGTCCTCGGCCCGGCGGGCGATCGGGCCGAGCCCGAGCAGCGGGCTGTTGCCGGCGTCGCTGGGCGGGAAGTTGCCCGAGGTGGGGACCAGTCCCGACGACGGCTTGTGCCCGAACACCCCGCAGAACAGCGCCGGAACGCGGATCGAGCCGCCGATGTCCGAGGCGAGGCCGAACGGCGATCCGCCGCTGCCGACCACCGCGCCCTCTCCGCCTGAGGAGCCGCCCGCGGCCCGGCCGGCCGCATACGGATTGCTCGTCCGCCCGTAGAGCCGGTTGACCGACTCGATCCAGAGCGTCAGCTCGGAGGTGTTGGTCACTCCGAGCGGGATCGCTCCGGCGCCGATCGCAGGCGCGCGACGGTCGGCGCGCTCTCGGCGGCCCGCAGCCGCGGCGCGCGCGATCAGCCCGGCCGAGTGCGGCATGCCGGCCACGGCGATCGACTCCTTGACGGTGAACGGGCACCCCGAGCAACGGCGGGAGCGTGTCCGTGGCCGCCGAGGCCGCGACGCGCGCGTCCGCATCGTCGGCCTCGGCGCGGGCGGCGTCGAAACGGTCGGCGACCAGGGCGTTGATGCGCGGCGCGGCGCGCTCGAGCACGGCGATGTGAGCGTCGACGACCGCGCGTGCGGACAGCTCGCCGGTGCGGATCGCCGCGGCCAGTGACGACCGCCGAGCGCTCCGTCACCGGGACGCGTCATGCGGACCAGACGAGCCGCATCAGCGTGAGCACGAAACGCTCGTAGCGCTCGGGAGCGAAGCGCTCGGGGTCGGTCAGCACCGAGCGGCCGGCCTCCTCGCTGAGGCTGCGGATCGCGCGCGCGCTGAGCTCGACGTCGATGTCGGCGGGGACGCCCGAGACGCTGACCGCCCACCGCACGACCGCCTCGATCCGCTCCTGCACGGCGGCGCGGTTGCGCTCGACCTGCTCGCGGACGTTGGCCGGCGTCCCCTCGGGCGGCAGCAGGATGATCCGCCACGTTTCGGGACGCTCGCTGACGGCGTCGAGAAAGCGCCGCACGCCGGCGGCGAACAGCTCGGCCGGGTCTCCCGTCGCCGCTCGGTGCGGCGGGCACGACCGCCGCCAGCTGCTCGAGGGCGAGGCTCTCCTCGCGGGCGATCAGCGACTGCAGCAGGCTGCCGAGGTTGGGGAAGTGGTCGTAGATGACCGGTCGCGTCACGCCGGCCGTCCGGGCGATCGCCTCGATCGAGACGCCCTCGTAGCCCTGCTCGACGATCACGCTCAGCGCCGCGTCGATGAGCTGCTCGCGTCGCTCGCCGGGCGCCATCCGCGGCGCGTACCGGCGGCGCTGGGTACGGCCTGCGTCCGGGGTCGGTCGGGACGGCATCGAGGGCGGGCAGCCTATCACGAGAACTACACCGCTGTAGGTTCGTTTCGGCGCTGCCGGGCTACCGTCGGATGTCGTGCTCCCCGTATTCGACGGCCACAACGACGCGCTGACCCGAGACGACCACGCCGGCCTCGCGACCGGCCGTCCCGATGGCCACCTTGACCTTCCCCGGATGCGCGAGGGAGGCGTGCGGGGGGCCGATCTTCGCCGTCTTCACGCCGTCGCCGGGGGACGACTGGACGTTCGTGGAACGCGCCGACGGTGTCGTCGAGGTCACCCTGGCCACGCCGGTCAGCCAGCCCGACGCGGCCGCCTACGCGTCGCGTCGCCGCGGGACGGCTGCTGGCGCTCGAGCGCGCCGGCGCAGGTCCGGATCGCGCGGTCCGTCGCCGACCTCGATGCCGCCCATGACGGAGACGGACCGCCGGCCGCGGTCCTGCACCTCGAGGGCGCCGAGGCGATCGACCCCGGCCTCGAGGCGCTCGACACCTGGTACGCGGCGGGACTGCGATCACTCGGACCGGTGTGGAGCCGTCCGAACGCGTTCGCCCACGGCGTGCCGTTCATCTTCCCGTCCTCGCCCGACACCGGTCCGGGGCTCACCGACGCCGGCCAGGCGCTGATCCGGCAGATGTGCCGAGCTGGGAATCCTCGTCGACCTCAGCCACCTCAACGAGGCCGGCTTCTGGGATGTCGCGCGGGCCGAGGTCGGGCCGCTCGTCGCGTCGCACTCCGGCGCCCACGCGCTCGCTCCCGCGTCGCGCAACCTCACCGACGCGCCAGCTCGACGCGATCGCGGCCAGCGACGGCCTCGTCGGGATCGTGTTCGCGGTCGAGTTCCTGCGCGACGGACTTCGCCGACGAGCCCGACACGCCGGTCGAGCTGATCGCCCGCCATGCCGCGTACGTCGCCGAGCGGATCGGCGCCCGGCACGTCGCGCTCGGCTCCGACTACGACGGCGCCACGATTCCGGCGCCGCTCGGGGACGTGGCCGGCACCCCGCGGCTGATCGCCGCCCTGCAGGACGCGGGCTTCGCCGGTGACGATCTCGCCGCGGTCGCCTGGGGCAACTGGCGTCGCGCGCTTCGACGCGTGGTGGCACTGAGCGCCGCGCTCGGAGGTCACGCGCGCGGCGCGGTCAGCGCCGGCGGCGGCGCGGGGTCGTGCCACCCTCGAGCACGCGCTGGATGACCTCCTCGTCCCAGCGGTGGGTGCGCATCAGCCGGTAGCGCTGGGCGCTGACGCGCATGTACGCCTCGGTCTCCGAGGTGCTGCCGATCAGATCGGCTTCGCGCAGCATCTCGACCACCGGCCGGTACTCGTTCTCCAGCCACAGGTAGGCCGTCTCCCGGCGGTTGATCGCCTCGCCGCGCTCCTGGCTGGTGCGAAAGCCCCACGCCTCGACGCTCTCGGCCAGCCGGGCGTAGTCCCAGGAGTCGGTGAGCGTGATCTCGGCGCGGGCGTGGTCCGGGAGCGGGACCCGCTCGAAGAACACCCGCTCGAGGCTCTTGAAGGGCAGCTCGTCGTGGGTGATCTCGTGGTCGGCGCCGACCCGGGTGACGACCTCGGTGATGTAGGCGTCGATGTCGGTGCGACCGAGCGCGCGGGCGACCGACACGCGGTGGTGCCCGTCACGGACGAAGTAGATCTCGCCGATCCGGTAGCAGGTCGACCGGCGGCATCGACTCGCCCCGGCGCATCGCGGCGGCGATGTGCTCCCAGCGCGAGCGCACCCGGCCCGAGGTGGGGCGGAAGCTGCGATCGAATTCGCGGCCGCGGTCCACCGTGCCGACGATCGCGTCGAGCTGGACGACGCCGCGCCCCGGCGGGACGCTCGCTGATCAGGCCGAGCGCCTCGACGACCTCGTCGTAGGGGAGGATCTGGCGCACGTCGTCGGGCTCGCCGCGCAGCCGGGCCGCGAGTCGCGAGCGCCGTGGCCTGGCGCCGGGCGCGCAGGAAGTCGTGCTGGGCATCCGTGCCGGGCATGCCCGTGGAGCGCCGTTCGGCCATCGGCGCCCCACCTTATCCAGCTCGGTCGGCCGTACGCGTACGGCGGCTCACGCGGGCGTGTCGCCCGGGCGCCTGGGTCGGTGGGCCCGAGGTCGCCGACGTTGGCGCCCGGATCGTCGTCGGTCCGGCCGAGCAGGCTCTCGCCGCTCTCGGGATCGAACAGATGCAGGTGCTCGGTGTTGAACCACAGCTCGGTCTCCTCGCCCTGGCGCACGCGGCTGGCCGCCTCCAGCCGGGCCACGACCTGACTGCCCTCCTGGGAGGGCAGATCGGCGGCGCCGGCGTCGTGGGCGAGCTCCTCGAGCTCGCGCGAGGAGACCTTCTCGCCCTCGAGCACGAAGTAGGCGTAGAACTCCGAGCCCATCGACTCGAGCACGTCGATCTTGGCCCGGAAGCGTGATCCCGCGGGACTTGTCGCCGACCAGCGAGGCGTCCTCGAAGTCCTCCGGACGCATGCCGACGATCACGCCGCTGCGTCCGCCGCCGGGACCCGGCCTGCATCCGGCCCCGCAGACGATGACGAGATCGAGCACGTCGCCGATCGGCAGCTTGAGCGTGTCGCCGTCGATCTCCGCCGGGAAGGAAGTTCATCGACGGTGAGCCGATGAACCCGGCCACGAACAGGTTGTCGGGGTGGCCGTAGAGGTCGCCCGGCGCGCCGACCTGCTGCAGGAGGCCGGCCCGCATCACGGCGATCCGGTCCCCGAGCGTCAGCGCCTCGGTCTGGTCGTGGGTGACGTAGATCGTCGTCGTCTCGAAGCGGCTCTGGATGCGCGAGATCTCGGTCCGCATCTGCACGCGGAGCTTGGCGTCGAGGTTCGACAGCGGCTCGTCCATCAGGAAGGCGCTCGGGTTGCGCACGATCGCGCGGCCCATCGCCACCCGCTGGCGCTGGCCGCCGGAGAGGTTGGCCGGCTTGCGGTCCAGGTGCTGCTCGAGATCGAGGATCTTGGCCGCGTCGTTGACCTTCTTGTCGATCTCCTCCTGCGGGGTCTTGGCGAGCTTGAGCGCGAAGCCCATGTTCTCGCGCACGGTCATGTGCGGGTACAGGGCGTAGTTCTGGAACACCATCGCGATGTCGCGATCCTTGGGCGCGCTTGTCGTTGACGACCTGGCCGCCGATCTTCAGCTCGCCGCCGGTGATGTCCTCCAGGCCGGCGACCATCCGCAGCGCGGTCGACTTCCCGCAGCCCGACGGGCCGACGAGGATCATGAACTCGCCGTCGGCGATGTCCAGGTTGAGGTCCTTGACGGCCTCGAAGCCGTCCCCGTACTGCTTGCTGATGTGCTCGAGTGCGATTTGGGCCACGGGCCCTCCTTATCCCTTGACAGCGCCCGCGGTCAGGCCGGAGACGATCCGGCGCTGGAACAGGAGCACGATGATGACGACCGGAATGGTGACGATGACCGCCGCGGCCGCGATCGTGCCGATCGGCGCGGTGAACTGCGACGCGCCGGGGAAGCGCGGCCAGGGCCGCGGGCACGGTCTGCGCCGAGTTGGTCGAGGTCAGCGTCGAGGCGAACACGAAGTCGTTCCAGCAGAACAGGAAGACGAGGATCGCGGTGGTGAAGATGCCGGGCGCGGCCAGCGGGGCGATCACCTTGCGGAAGGCCTGGAACGGCGTGGCGCCGTCGACCTGGGCGGCCTGCTCGAGCTCCCACGGGATCTCGCGGAAGAACGACGACAGGGTGAAGATCGACAGCGGCAGCGCGAACGTCATGTACGGGATGATCAGCCCGGGCCAGGTGTCGTAGAGCCCGATGTTGCGCCAGATGTTGTAGAGCGGCCCGACGAGCGAGATCGGCGGGAACATCGCGATGCCCAGCGATGCGCCGAGCACGATGTTCTTGCCCGGGAAGTCCAGGCGGGCGATCGCGTAGGCCGCGAAGCTGGCCAGGAACACGGCGATCACGGTCGAGATGAGCGCGATCCCGATCGAGTTGCGCAGCGCGTCGGTGAAGATCGACTGGTTGAAGATCGAGCTGTAGTTCGACGTCGTCCACTTGGTGGGCAGGAACGAGCCGTCGGCGATCGTGGACGGATCCTTGAACGACAGCGAGACGATCCACAGGATCGGGATCGAGCGAGAAGACGGCGATCAGCAGGATCGCGCCTGACCAGCCGAACCGCTTGCCGAGGGTGCGCTTCCATCAGTTGCCTCCCCCGGGCGCCGGCTGGCGCCGAAGACCTTGATGAAGACGAAGGCGATGACCGCGACGAGCAGGAACAGCAGCACCGACACGGTCGAGCCGAGCCCGAGGTTGAGCCGGTTGAGCAGCTGGTTGGAGGCGAGCACCGACAGCGTCTCGGTGTTGTGGGCGCCGTTGTTGAAGATGACCACCGAGTCGTAGATCCGGACCGCGTCGAGGGTGCGGAACAGCAGCGCGACGAGGATCGCCGGCTTCATCAGCGGGATCGTGATCCGCCAGAACCGCTGCCAGGTCGACTGGCGCCGTCGACCTTGGCCGCCTCGTGCAGCTCATCGGGCACGAGCGCGAGGCCGCCGAGCAGCAGCAGGGCCATGAACGGCGTCGTCTTCCAGATCTCGGACACGATCACGCCGATGTAGCTGCCGTTCTGGCTGGCCAGCGGGTCGCTGCTCGAGCCCGAGCAGCTTCGGGATCCAGCCGGAGTCGAGCTCCAGCGCGTACCGCCACGAGAAGGCGGCGACGACGGTGACGATCCCGTACGGGATCAGCGCGATCGCCCGGACGGCGCCGCGGGCGAAGATCACCCGGTGCATGGCCAGCGCGACGCAGCATCCCGATCACGAGCTCGAAGGCGACCGAGACGACCGTGATGATCACGGTGTGGACGACGTCCTGCCCACCACAGCGACGAGCTGAGCACCGAGCCGTAGTTGTCGAAGCCGATGAACTGGTTGGCCTGCGGGAAGCGCAGATCGGCGCGCTGCAGCGACAGCACGAACGCGTTGATGATCGGGTAGATCGTGACCAGGATCATCACGATCACGCGCCGGGCGCGACGAGCATCATGCCCGAGCCGGCGCTCGGACTTGGCGCGGTCGCTCAGTCACGGGCTTGCGCGGACTGCTTGGGAGGCGACGGTCGGGTCGCTGGCGGGGATCGCGCTCAAATCAACGCTCCTGAGCTGAGGGCCGACTTGAGCTCGCTGCGCAGCGTGTTCACGACCGTCTTCGGATCGACCGAGGTGGGCGGCGAGAGCGCCTTGGGATCGCGATCGTGACGTCGGCGTAGGCCGGGGTCTGCGGCCGGATGGCCGGGCTTGGCGAGCTCCTTCTCGATCAGGGCCTTGAACGGATACGGCTTGGCCAGCGCCGGATCGCCGTAGACCGCGGCCAGGGTCGGCGGCAGGCCGCCCTTGATCGCGTCCACCTTCTGGTTGGCCGCGTCGGTCAGGCAGCGGATCGCCGCGAAGTCGTACTTGGGATACAGCGAGTAGCTCGAGACGGCGAGGTTCAGACCGCCGATCGTGACCTTGGCCGGGGTGCCGGCGTCGACCCGCGGGTAGTACGTGTCCAGCCGAACACCTTGGCCAGCTTGGGGTTGTCGGCCTGGATCGACGGATACACGAACGGGATAGTTCACCTCGAACGCGGCCTTGCCGGACTCGAAGCCGAGCCGGGCCGCGTCCTCGTTGGAGTTCGACAGGCCGGGGTCGGCGGCCGGGCGAGTTGGCCAGGTCATGGATGATCGCGGCCGCCTTGACCGCCGAGGGCCCGATCGCGACCTTGCGTGGGCCGCTGAGGATCTGGCCGCCGGCGGAGTCGACGAGCGAGTTGAACCACACGGTCAGACCCTCGTACTGGGCGCCCTGGACCTCGATGTAGTGCGGCTTGCCCTGCTTGGCGAGCTTGATCGCGTCGGCGATCATCGCCTGCCAGGTCTGGGGCGGATTGGGCACCAGGTCCTTGCGGTACCAGAGCAGCTGCGTGTTGGAGTTGTCCGGCGCTCCGTAGAGCTTGCCCTTCCAGGTCGCGGTGGCCAGCGGGCCGGGGAGCACGCCCTTGCTCGCCGCGGTCCGGTCGGCGCCCGTCCAGGGCCGGATCCAGCCCGCCTCGGCGAACTCGGGCGTGTAGGTCACGTCCATGCCGACGATGTCGATCGAGCTGTCCTTGGCGGCGAGCCGGCGGACGAGCTGCTGGCGCTGGGAGTCGGCCTGGGTGGGCAGCGTGTTGATCGCGATCGAGTACTTGCCCCCCGACGCCTGCGTGCAGACCTTCGCGGCGTGCGCGAACGACCCCGACGGCTCAGGGAAGACGTACCACTGAAGCGCCGGCGGTCCGCTCGAGCCGCCGCAGGCGGCGAGGGCCAGCGCGCCCACGACCGCGACCAGCCCGGTCAGCGACGCCCTGCGCACGCCCAGCGTGTGGGTCCGGCTCTCTCTCCTCACGACACAGGCAACCTACCCACTGACAGCCAGAAACGACAAACCTCGGATTAGTGGGCGCCAGCGCGGGCCGGATCAGGCTGGCCGGCGAGCGACCCATCCGCCGTGCGCCGGGATCACGCTGAGATCGTTTCCGTCCCCGGGTTGGCCTCGAGCTCGAGGCGCTCGGCGGGCGGCCCGGGCTGCGGCTCGGCCGACAGGTTGACGGCGATGACGTGATCGCCCGCGGGTGACGACGACGGTGCCGGGCGCGCGTGACTCGACCGCGACGGGACCGTCGAGCTCGGCGCGCAGGTTGATCGCCACCGCGCACGAGCGCAAGCGTCGAGTCGGCGGTCGGCCTCCTGCTCGGACACGCTCGGCGACCTCGGGCTCGTCGGTGGCCAGCCACGGCGTGCCGGTAGTGAAGCCGGCGTGCTCGCTCTCGTCCCAGCGCATCGGCATCCGCAGCTCATCGCGCCCGTGCCGATCCTGGGCGGGGCCGGCGGGGGCGGCGTTGGCCATCCCGAGCTCGTCACCCTGGTAGACGAACGCGGGCGCCGGGAAGCGAGAGCAGCAGCAGCGCCGTGGCGCGGCCGTTGCCGGGGCCGGCGCGTGTGACGAGCCGGTCGAAGTCGTGGTTGGAGAGGACCCAGCCCGGACGGCCGTGCTGAAGCCCGGTGGTGATCGCCGCGGTCAGCGCCTCGGCGTCTCCGACCGCGAACATCGTCTCGAAGCTGAAGCAGACGTCGAGCGACTCGAGGTAGGGGCCGAGCTCGGCCGCGGGCAGGAACACCTCGCCGACCAGCAGCGCGTCACCGACCGCCGTCGCGGATCGCCCGCAGCGGCGACGTCGACGCCGGGCGCGTTGCGCGAATACAGGTGCTCGAGCTCGGCGTCGGCCGGATCCAGCGGCAGCGGCGGCGGGCCGGTGGCGGGCGGCTCGTCGCGCAGCTCGGCGTCCTTGGAGATCCGGTCCAGCGCGTCGAGCCGGAATCCGTCGACTCCCCGCTGCACCCAGAAGCGCAGCGCGTCGGCCATCGCGGCCCGGAGCTCGCGGGTTGTGCCAGTCCAGATCGGCCTGCTCGGGGAAGAACGAGCTCAGGTAGTAGCGGCCCGTCTGCCGGTCGAGCTCCCACGCCGGGCCCCCGAAGGCGGCGCGCCAGTTGTTGGGGATCTCGTCGGCCCAGACGTAGTACTCCGGATGCTCGCGAAACCACGGGTGCTCGATCGACGTGTGGCAGGGCACGAAGTCGAGCAGCACGCGCAGGCCGAGGTCGTGGGCGCGGGCGATCAGCGCGTCGAGATCGGCCAGCGTCCCGAAGGCCGGGTCGACGGCCGTGAAGTCGCTGACGTCATAGCCGAAGTCGGCGTTCGGGGACGGGTAGACGGGCGAGAGCCAGACCGCGCCGGCGCCGAGCTTGGCGATGTGCTCCAGGCGCCGCGCACGCCCCGGCAGGTCACCGATGCCGTCGCCGTCGGAGTCCTGGAACGAGCGCAGGTAGACCTGATAGATGACGGCGTTGTCCCACCACATGACGCCGGTGAGGCTAGTGCGCCGCCGGACCCGCGTCTCGGGCTCGCCGGTGAGGTGATGCGCGCACGCCTCCCAGTCAAAGGGCGTCGGCAAGCTCGGCGCAGCCGCGCGACGGTTGTCGCCGTAGTCGCGGTGCAGGTGGCGGCCGATGACGAGCACGGCGATCGCGCCGGCGCCGGCCCGCAATGCGGCGGCGGCGCTGCGGGCGTTGGCGCCGGTCGTCCAGGTGTCATCGATGAGCAGGACCGACTCGCCGTCGAGGCGGCTCGGCATGCGAACTTGTCCGCCGCGCTACGGCGCGCGGGGCGCACCGGCGTATCGGTCCGGGTCAGCAGGCGGCGGTGGCGGTCACGGGTCACGCCGCACAGCTCGCCCGGCGATCCGGCGCAGCGGATGCGTGCGGTCGCGCTCGGCGTGGCTTGACGGCACGGTCGTCACGACGTTGAAACCGGCCACGCCGGCGGCTCGCGCCAGGCAGGCCTCGTGACGCTCGAGGTGGCGCCAGACCACGGCCGCGAGCTCGAGCTGGAAGCGCTGCGCGACGTCGGCGGGCGGCCGCTTGTACCCGGCCAGGGCGTGGTGCAGCTGCTCGTGCGCGACGCTGTAGGAGATCGGCGCGACGGTGGCGATCGCGCGATCGGGGCGCGCGCAGTGATGGCAGCGCGGCGGCCCGGCCGTGAGGTCAAAGCACACCTCGCACACCCCGGGCCCAGGTCGCGGCCCGAGCAGGAAGTTGCCGTAGGGGGCGCTCAGCGCGCTGACGGTCGGCATGCCCGAGGACCCTGCCGTCAGGCGGTCAGCGCGCCGGTCTCGATCCGTCGTTCGATCACGTCGGTGATCTCGGCGGGCTCGCGATAGACGTGAACGGCGGGTCGCGCGGCCAGCGCCCGGGCCCACGGCTGGCTCATCAGCTGGCCGGCGAGGAAGACGGGCCGGCCGTGGGCGAGCGCGAGCCGGGCCTGGATCCGCGTGCCGCTCGTCACGCCGGCCTCGACGATCACGGTCGCGAGGCTCAGTCCCGACATGACCCCGTTGCGGATCGGGAAGGTCTCGCGGCTGGCGATCGTGTCGGGCCAGAACGGCGAGAGGACCGCGTGCCGGGTGGCGATCCGCGCCTGCAGGTCCGCGTTCTCGCGCGGATAGCTGTGACGCAGCCCGGTGCCGATCACCGCGATCGTCTGGCCGCCGTGATCGAGCGCGGCGATGTGGGCGGCGCGGTCGATGCCCGCGGCCAGTCCGGACACGACGGTGAAGTCCCGGTCGACGAGGTGGCTCGCGACCGCGCGGGCGTCGCTCGAGGCCGGCCGCCGAGGCGTGCCGGGAGCCGATCACCGCGACCGCGCGCTCGCTGCCGGGCCGAGAGCCGCCCGGCGCTGAACAGGAGCGGCGGCCGGTCGTGGACCGCGCGCAGGTTGCGCGGGTACCGGCATCGAGCACCGAGCTCGCGGTGATCCCCTCGTCGCGCCACGCGGCGAGGTCAGCGCGGGCCCGCGCGATCGCTTCACCCGGGTCGCCTGGCGCGGTCAGCAGGCTCTGCTGTCCGGTGTCGGTGTCGCCCTGGAGCGCGCGCTCGAGCAGCACCGCCGGCGCATTGCCGGCCTCGAGATCCTCGGCGATGCGAGCGCCGGGCCGTGGATCGGCGCGGACCAGGGCCACCGACGGCGGCCAGGATCTCGTCGCTCATGGCGCGGGGAGTGCCCGCCGGTGGTGGGGGGCTACTCGGGCCGCTCGGCCGAGGATGTGGCCGGGTGGACCTGCGTGGCGGCGTCGTCGGCGGGTGCGGGCTGGCGGGGGTAGACGGCTCGGCCGGAGGAGCCGTGGTCGCCGGGGTGGCGATGGGCTGAGCGGGCTCGTCGACGGGTGCGACGGGCTGGGGGTCAGCGATGGCGGGTGGCGCGGTGTCGCCGGAGTCGGGGCCGGGCGGGCGCGGAGCCGGTGCCGGCGGCAGCTCTGGCGGAGTCGCACCGGCCGCGTGCGTGGAGCCGGCCGTTCGACCGGAGCCGGAGCGGGGGCCGCCGGAGGGGGCGCGGGGGGCTCGCTGACCGGCGCGGGTCGGACCCGTCGGCGTCGGCGCGGACGTGTCGGCGTGGTCAGGGCTGCTGTCACCCGACAGATAGGAGGACACCGGATTGGGCTGATCGCTGTCGCCGCTGATCGCTCCCCGGAAGTCGCGAATGCCCTTGCCGAGCGTCTTGGCCACCTCGGGGAGGCGTTTGGGACCCAGCACCAGCAGCGCGACGACGAGGACGAACAGCAGGTGGGTGGGCTGAAAGATGTCTCCGACCATGACCCTTGAGGGTAGCTGGACTGGTGTCGACGCAGCGTCATCGGGTGGCGACCGTCTCTAACCGCGTCGCGAGCGGCGGTGGGCAGGGTGCGGGTGACCGCCGACGATGACGTTGATCCGCCGGCTGTCAGCGGGGGCGTAGGGGTAGTCGCCCATCGGCAGCGACGCGATCTGAAACCAGTAGGTGCGATGCGCCGACGGCACGACCGGCGCCGAAGCTGTAGGTCGTTGTGAACCGTCCGGAGCCGGTGACGTGCTCGTGGACTCCATAGGTCGTGAACGTCCTTCCGAGGCCGATCCGGAGACGCACGAGCGCCCCGCCGGCGGGGAGGTATCCGCCCGCGAGCCGGCCCGTGAGTTTCACCGTCCCGCCCCACGCGATCCGGCGCGGCGTGACCGCGAGCAACTGCACTCGGGCGGGAACGACGAGCTTGGCCAGCCCGGACGCCGACGGCTCGGCGGTCGGCGCGCCCGCGTAGCTGGCCTCGATCAACCGGCCCGGCCCGGCGGGGAGATGAGCGCTCCAGCTCCCGTCAGCGGCGGTGACCGCGGTGACGGCCGGCGCGAAGGCGTTGGCCGCCGTCATCGGGGGCGGTGAGCACGGTGACGGTCTGCCCGCCGAGCGCGACGCCGTCCGCGGTGCCGAGCCAGCCGCTGACCGTGGCTCGCGCGTCCGTGCCGCGATGACCTTGATCACGCGACGGGCCGCGTGCGGGACGAGCACGATGCGAACCGTGCGCCAGCGCTTGACCCGGACCCGGTGGCCGTGACGGCGGATGATCACCGTGACCAGCCGGCGGTGCTGGACCACGCGCGGGTGACACCGCACGACGCGGATCGAGCGGCGTGCGAGCCCGAACGCGGACCCGGACACGCCGGTGATGGCGCACGCGCGTGGCCCAGTGCGCGGGCACCGTCCGCCGTTCGGTCGCTCGGTGGCAGCGCAGACCGTTGACGATCCGGGTGAAGCCGACGGCGGTGACGGTCGGAACCCCGATCCGGATCGAGGCCGTGGCCGGGCGCAGAGACGCCGTGCCCGCCGCTCGGGTCGACCGCGTTGTCAGACGCCGTGCAGGTGACCGAGTGCTGACCGAGTCCGTCCACCGCCACGCGGGCGCGTCGCTCCGGGGTAGGACTGGGCCGGGCGCGCCGTCGAGCGAGCAGCTGATCTGAGCGACGCCCGAGGGGCCGGCGCTCGCGCTCGCGGTGATGTACTGCGTGCCGGCGGTGGAGGGTGCGTCGGTCGGACCCGAGAGCGCGACGGTGGGCGTCGCGTTGTCGATGTTGATCGTCGTCCGGTTGTTGGAGCTGGCGGTCAACCCCGCGGCGTCCTGCGCGCTCGCGGTGAGCTGGTGAGCGCCGTTGGAGAACTGAGTCGTGTGCACGATCGTGTTCAGGCCCCCGGCGCCGGCCGCGTCGCACTGGTGCCAGGCCGAGGTATCGGCCGGGAACGACTGGCTGGCCACCAGCTGCCCGTCGACCGACGCCGAGAGCGAGCACACGCCCGACGGCGAGTCACCGCTGATGAGCAACGGCCAGTCGCCGCGCACCCATCCGTGTTGGGCCCAGAGCTTGCCGTTCAGGAGGGTCGGGCTGGTGGTTTCGGCTACGTCGAGGTTGACGCCGATAGACTGGATTACGTTGCTCGCCGTGCGTGCACGGATTAGCGCCGCAGATGAGCTGAAAGCCGAAATACGGGCGTGGGAAACCCGGGCGTGCTGTTCACGACGCCCGAAGATCATCTCGGCCTCGCCGTGGCGTGTCCTGTGCCTGCTGGCCGCCGCCTTGCCAGTAGAAGCCGCCGCCGTACTGACGGCCGTCGTTGACGCCGCTGACACGCCGCCGAAGCAGCGTCGCGTTGTCGATCACGAGGCCCGGCGGGCGCGGTCGCCTGCCAGGTCGCGCGCTGCCCGGCCGCGATCGTGTTCCCGTTGCTCTGCAGCTGCAGGTAGGCGTCGGTGCTCGAGATCGCACTTCTCGACCGCGCTGATGCCGAACACGGCGGCGTGACCGAACACCGCGTTCGGGCGTTCAGCCCCACAGCTGGTGACCGTTTCGTTGGCTCGCGCGCTCGGCGCCATCGCGGCGCAGAGCGAGCAGCACCAGCGTCGAAGCCGCGATCGCGACGGAGCACCGGCGACGCACGCCATCGGTCGAGGGCATGACTCGAAGCTGACGCCACGCTACGGGATCGGGCAGATGACCACGACGTTGACCGTCGCCGGCGCCGACTCGTGGATGGTCACGTATGGCCGGCTGGCCGGACCGTTGAGCTGCGCGCTGACCGACTCAGGATCGCGACTCGCGATCCCGTCGGACACGATCGGAACGCAGCCGTTCGAGATCGCTGTTACTCCACTGGATCGACCCGCCGATAACTGGCGTGTTGGGGGTCCCATTCCACCCCAGGATCCTCGCCCCGCGCGGCCGCGACTCGGTGACCAGGCCCCCGCCGGTGATCTGAGCCCAATCCGCGACATACCCCGCGGTCTTGCCCCCGTCCAGCTTGACCGGCGTGACCGAGTGGTTCTTCAGCTGGCGATTGCCGACGCTGCCGGCGGGGATCCGCAGCGCGGCGTAGCTGGTGCCGCCGAGTGCGACGAACAGGGCCAGGTAGGCGACGAGGTTCTGCTTGAGATGACCGGCGACCTTGGTCATGGACGGCTCTCCTTTGCTCACCCGTCCGGGGAGCTGCCCGGGCCGAGTGCTCCACTGGCTCCGGTGGCGGGTTGATGGGATCCGGCCGAGGATCGGGTTGCCGCCGTGGCCGGCGGGGTCGCGGGTGTCGTGACGGGCGGGGTGGTGCTCGGGGAGGATGTGGTCGTGGTCGACGGCCGGCGCCGTGTAGCGCACCGGTTCGATCGTGATCGTCGCGCGTGCGCGACTTGGCGGAGCGTGGCGCTCCGGCGCGTGCAGGGCGGTTCGCCCGGCGGGTCGCAGCGGCCCGGTGCGGCGCCGACCGGCTCCGTAGGGCGGACGACCGGGCGTGCAGCCGGCCCACCGAGTCGCGGAGACCGGGCCGATGCCGGCCAGCGCGGTGTCGTCTGCGCCGCCGTGCGCTCCGGCGACCGGGGATGCGCGGGGACCGACGGTGCTCGCGGTTGCCGACCGCGCCTGATCACCGATGCTGACGCCGATCGCCGATGACCGAGCAGGCACGGCGACGGTTGCCGCGCGCGCGTGCGGGACACCGCGCCCGCGGCGTCGGTTCAGGCACGCCGAGATCGCGGCGCGCGCGCGCGACCGGGACGACGCGCGGCCGTCGATTGCGCCGGCGCGGATGCGGCGCGCTGGCGCGGGCGGGCCAGTCATCGCTGAGCGCCTCGCCCCAGAAATCGTGGGTGGAGGGTGGGGTGGCGAGCGGATCGTCGGCTCGTCATCGACGGCGAAGGGCACGAGCTCCTCGCGCGGCCCGAGCCATTCGCGCGGCAGCCGCACGACGTTGTCGCTCGCTGGCGCTCTCCCTGCCCCCCGGTCCGGTATTGCCGACCGTTTGCTTCCACGCGGTTTGCAGACCTTTTCTCGTGACTCGACGCCTTTGCGTCTCCCGTGGGCGGTAGTATAACTCTGAATTAGTCCCACTTTGTCTCAATTAGCAAACAATGAGCCCATCGAACCCTGAACCCGACGAGGCGTACCTCACCGTTGCCGAGGTCGCGCAGACGCTGCGGCTCAACCAGCAGACGGTGCGCAACTGGATCGATCAGGGCCGGCTGCCGGCGCTGCGGATCGGACGCCGGGTTCGGATCAAGCGCTCGGATTTCGCCCGGATCGTCGACGCCAACTACGGCGGGGACGGCCCCGCCGCACCCGCCGCGCCGGATCCGGGGCCGAGCGCGGACGACTTCTGGGGCGGCGAGCCCGTCGGTCGCGCCGAGCCTGGCCGATGAGCTTCTCGGACGAACTCGATCGCGAGCGGGCGCAGATCATGCGCGCCGTGCGCCATGCCGCCGATGGCTGGGCGGGAGCGATGCGCGCGCACAAGCTGGCCCCGCCGGACGCGGGCTTCGCCGCGCGTCTGCAGGGTCTCGCGGACGCGGCCTCGGCCGAGCAGGTCGCGTGGGAGCACGCCCACTCCGCCGGTCTTCGGTGGCGTCCGGTGCCCGAGTCAGGGAGCGCGGCGCCGCCGTACGAGCTGCGGGCCGGCACCGGCCGGCGCGGGCCGGCCGAGCTGTGGGAGCGCTTCGATCGCGCGGTGGCGGGCCTGAACCGGGCCATCACCGGATCGGATGCGGCGGTCGTCGCCGACGCGTTTGGCGAGATGGCCGAGACGGCCGCCGCGCTCGCCGACGCGGTCAGCCACGAGGATCGTGGCGAGCCGGCCCGCGCGCGCGGCGCCGCGTAGCCGCCGGCAGCCGCGACACTAGGCTCTCGGCTTCCTCCAAGCCGCTCCTCGCCGTGCCTCCGATCCCTCGCCCGTCCATCCACCTGCCCGCTCCCGGGTCCAAGCGCGCCGTCGTCATCGGGGCGGGTTCGTTCGGGACCGCGGTCGCGGTGCTGTTGGCCCGCGGTGGACTGCGCACGACGCTGCAGGCGCGCACCGACGAGCAGGCCGGCCGGCTGCAGGAGGCGCGCGAGAACGTGACCTATCTCGCCGGGGTCGAGTTCCCGCGTGAGCTGCGCATCGAGTCGATCACGGCCGGACTGGCGCGGGCCGACTACGTGTTCCTCGGGGTCCCCTCGTCGGGCTCGCCGAGGTGATCGCAGAGCTCGAGCGCCGGGGCCTGCCCGACAAGGCGGCCGTGGTGTCGCTGGCCAAGGGCCTGGTCCCGCCCGGCGGCAGCCCGCCCACCCGCCTGCTGCGCGAGCGCTTCGGCGACGCGCGGACCGCGTGCATCGGTGGGCCCGCGCACGCGCAGGAGATGGTCAGCGAGGGCGCCGGCCTCGTCGCCGCCTCGACCGAGGAGTCACTGGCCAAGGCGCTGGCCGGCGTGTTCATCCGCGCCGGGGTCGTCTGCGAGCAGTCCAATGACCCGGTCGGGGTCGAGCTCGCGGGGGCGGCCAAGAACGCCGCCGCGCTCGCCTCCGGCGCGACCGAGGCCCAGGGCCTGAACGCTGCCGGCGCGGCCGCCGGGCACATCTTCGCCGAGGTCTGGCGGTGGGCCGAGGCCGAGGGCGCCCGGCCGGAGTCGATGATCGGCCTGGCCGGCACCGGGGATCTGGTGGCCACCGCGCTGGCGCCGCAGAGCCGCAACCGCCGCGCCGGTGAGCTGCTGGCCGAAGGCGTGAGCGCCGCGGACATCCCGGCCCGGGTCGGCCAGGCCGTCGAGGCGCTCGAGTCGGTGCCGCTGCTGGCCCGCGCGCTGGCCGCCGCCGGTGTCGAGGCGCCGGTCACGAACGCGCTCGGAGGTCTGATCGCCGGTGATCTGCCGCTCGATGACTGGGTCGCCGTCGTGCGCACCACGGTCCCGCCCGCTGCGCGCTGGCGGCCCGCGGTGCGGCCCGCGTTCTGGCGGCGGCTGCGCGAACGGCTTCGCGGGTGGTTCACCAGATCCACAGGCAGATCGACACGAAATGTTTACTGGCGCTGAAGCTCCGCCTGCCACGGTGAATGTCGTCCAGTCAACTCCGGGAGGGGAGCCGACACATGCCGCAGATCATCGTGACCGCGGACAGCCGGACTGATGGCGACCAGCGTGCCGTCATGTTCACCGAGCGGGTGAACGTCAGTGACTTCGAGTCGCCGCATTTCCAGAGCCAGCTCGTCGAGCGGCTCGGGTGGGCGGTCGGCGACGCGCAGGTCATCGAGCAGCACCCTGCTCGTCTCGAGCCGTAGACGGAGGGGCCGGCGGCGGACGCCGCCGGCGCCGGACGGCTCAGCCGCGTGACGCCAGTGTGGTGACGACAGCCTCATAGACGCCTGCGCCGTGGGCCTCCTCGGCGACGCGCACGCTGGTGCGCGCGGCTACGTCCGCGGACAGTGACGGGTCGCGCTCGAGCGCGTTGGCGACCAGCCAGAACGTCCCGACGACCTCGGCTGCCCCATGTCCTCGCGCGAGTCCCCGACCGCGATGCAGTCCTGAGGGCGCATACCCGCGTGCCTGCTGGTGGCGGGCGACCGCCCGCGCCTTGGAGGAGCCGGCGGGAACCAGGTGATAGCATGCATCGCGGTGACCGCCGAGAGCCGGTCGCTGGCGACGTCGATGACGCCGTTGTCGACGATGCGCAGCCAGCCGAACCCTGCCGCGTCCAGTGCCGCGGCGGCAGCGGCGAGGTCGATTTCGCCACGGAACAGGTGCGACACCTCGCGGCCCGTCGCCCACGGGGTGTGGTACTCCAGGCGCCCGGCGAAGGTCTCGAGCAGCATCGCCGGAGCACCCGAGGCCTCGATCTGGTCGAAGATCGACCCCGCGGACTCCGACGGCTCGACCCCGTCGGTCAGCCACTCGAGCTCGCCGTCGATCACCAGCCCGCAGCCGATCTCGAAGATGAACGCCGAGGAGCCGATCAGCCGGGCCGCGTCGAACACGCTCGACTGCCGCCGGCCGGAGTAGATCACGACCTCGGCGCCGGCCCGGGCGCAGGCCTCGAGCGCGCGCGCTCCGAGCAGGCTGAAGCGCCCGTCGGCGCCGGTGAGCAGCGAGGCGTCGGGGCCGAGCAGGGTCCCATCGAGATCGACGTAGAGGCAGCGCATCGGCGGCCGCGACCGTAGCAGCGAGCCCGAAACGCCCGCCGCCATACTCAGAGTCGAGTGGCCGCCACCCGTGAGACCGAACCCTGGGAGAGCCTGCTCGCCACCGGGCGTGAGGACGAGCGCCTCGTCCACGACAGCGTCTCGCCCGCGCAGACCTCACGGACCGTTCCGGTTCCGCAGGACCTCAACTGT
>CAVXPV010000007.1:0-117300 GCA_963763715.1 uncultured Solirubrobacterales bacterium | reverse complement strand
GTCTGGTCCGCGGCCGCGCCGGCGAGCCGCAGCGAGCCAGCATGCAGATTCGCATGCAAAAAGTATGCGAATTCGCATTCCGAGCGGATGCGTCGCTACGCTGCTCTTCTGATGGCCCGGGACCTGGATCTCAACCCGTTCCGCTTCTCGGGCCCGCTCGCCGCCTGACGACATGATCGACCGCGACCCGGAGGCCGACGACCTGCTGGCGCTCGCCGGGGCGGGCACTCGTTCCGCTCGTCGGGCCCGCCGCTACGGCAAGACGACGCTGCTGCGCCGGGTGCTGGAGAGCGCCGACCGGGAGGGGATGGCCACGGTGCTCGTCGACCTGCAGGACGTCCTCTCGATCGCGGAGATCGTGGTCCGGATCGAGCGCGGCTATGACCGGCTCAAGGGACCGGTCCGCCGTCACGTCGAGACGCTGCTGCGCAGCTGGAACATCGGGCTCTCGCTCGGGGGCGGCGGCTTCACCGCGACGCTGCAGCGCAGCCCGAACGTCGACGCCGAGTCCGTGCTGCTACGGCTGCTCGAGCTGCCCACGGCGCTGTTCGAGCGCGACGGCACGCGTGCCTGATCGCCTTTGACGAGATCCAGGACGTGCTCGCGGTCCCCGGCGCCGACGGCAAGATCCGCAGCGTCATCCAGCACCAGGCCGAAGCCGCGACCTACGCGTTCGCGGGTTCGGCCCCGGGCGTGATGCAGCAGCTGTTCGCCGATCCCAAGCGGCCGCTGCTGACAGGCGGTTCCCGCAGCCTGGCTCCGTTGCCGCTCGACGAGGTCGAGGGGTACGTCAGACGCGCTTTGCGCGACCGGCCGTGAGGTGGGCACCGCGCTCACGCCGCTGCTGGAGTTCACGCGCGGGCACCGCAACGCAGCATGATGCTCGGCCACTACCTCTGGCAGCCACGCCGCGGGGCGCCGCGCCGACGAGAGCAGCTGGCTGGCGGCGCTGGATCAGGCCACCACGGACTCGGCGCCGCTGATGAACGCGATCTGGCGCGCGCTCACCCCTAACGAGCGCCGTGTGACCCGCGCGCTGGTCGTCGCCACACCCCCTGTACAGCGAGGACACCGCGCGGCGGTCGGGATCAAGCGCTCGAGCATCGGCCGGGCGCTCGAGAGCCTGGTTAACAACGCCGACGATGGTCGACCAGCGGCACGACGCGACTGACCGACCCGATGTTCGAGCACTGGCTCAAGGGCCGGGCTCATCCCTGAGAGTGGTGAGGACGGCGACGACTACCGGGAGCGTGTCACGTAGTGCCCAACGACCAACCGACCTCCGACGGCGAGCGATTCGCGTTTCGCTTCGCACCCGCCTATCGCCGGGCGGCACGCCCGTTTGGGGTCACGCCCGACAAGGCCTGGGTCGAGGTCGGCGCCGACCGCTTGAGCGCTCGCTTCGGTCCGTGGCGCCTGGATACGCCGCTCACGAACATCTCGGGCGTTGACGTCACCGGTCCGTACGCGTTTCTCAAGACGGCCGGCCCCGCGCACCTTGGATTCACCGATCGCGGCCTGACCTTTGCCAGTAACGGCGAGCGCGGCGTGCTCATCTCGTTTCATACGCCCGTGTCGGGCATCGAGCCGACGGGCCGGCTGCGCCACCCCGAACTGACGGTCACCGTGGCCGACGTTGACGCGCTCGCCGCGCGGCTGCGCACCCGCGGCGACCTGTAGCCCGGCGCCCGGTTCAGCCCTCGGTGGCTCGCCTGGGCCGGCTCGACGCCACGGAGGCATCGAGCCGGCCCGGCGAGCCGGTGGTCAGGAGTCGCCTGAGCGATGTCCAGCGAACAGCGGCGTCATCGTCGGCACGACGCTGTCGCAGGCATGGGCCAGGCAGGGCAGCCCGAACGCTGCTTCGAAGGTTCGCAGCAGCGAGTAGTGGTTGTAGGCGGTGTTGTCGGTGATGTGGCTGGACCCGTGGTTGGGGATCACGATCGTCACCACGTGGCCGCCGCCCGGGTCTGCGCCGCAGCACCCGGTTCCCGGCTGGTTCTGATCGCTGTAGTCATCCTCGTCCCAGGTGATGACGATCGCGTTGTTGCCCTCACGCCAGGTCCGCGAGGACATGATCTCGTTGACCGTCTGGCCGACGTACTGGTCACCGTCCTGCGATCAGGCCGTTGGTATCCGGCAGCCGCCGGTGCCGTGCATGTCGTGGCACTGGTCCGGCACGACCAGGCTGTAGTTGGCCAGGTGGTTGGTGAGCAGGTCGCTGCCCAGCTGGTTGTCGGACACCATCTGGGACACCGCGTCCTGCGTCCCGGCTGAAGTTGATGAACGGGTTGTGCTTGGAGGCGTACAGGGCGTCGGTGTTGCTCGGCCACTTGAACGCGTACGGGCCGTTGGCGTTGGGCCCGCTGTCTTGACCAGGCGGGTCGATGGCACCGGGGGAGGTTCTGGAAGTAGCCCTTCCAGCTCATCCCGTTCGCGGTCAGCTGATCGGCCAGCGACTGGGCGTTGACGGTGTGGTTGACGGTGGTGCCGGCACAGTTGGGGTCGCTCGTCGCGAGCGCCGGCGTGCAGTAGAACTGGTTGTCGTCCTGGATGCCGAAGTACGAGCCGCCGAGGTTGGCCACGTAGTTGGGCTCGCTGGGGTGCGTGACCCCGAAGTAGTTCGTCGCCAGCCCGTACTGATTGGCCAGCGCGTTGATGTTCGGGGCCAGCGAGTTGCCGATGATCGAGCCGTAGCTCGTGTTCTCCATCATGATCTCGACGATGTGCCGATAGCGCGGCACCGACGCGGTCGAACCATGCCGGGAGTCCCGGTGGCTGCGCTGACCGTGGGCGCTGACCGCAGCGGGGACGATCGTGAACGCGACCGCGGTAACCGCCATCAAACTCATGACAAGACGCGTGAATCTCATGTCTGGCTGATCCTTTGTTCGAGGGTGACCAGCGGCAGGCCGAGCGACACGCGGACTAAACCGAGAGGAACTCAGAGCCTGCTGCAGGGTGCTGGCGCTCAACCTATAGGGGCCGATCGGGCCGCCGGTTACCAAGTTGAGAACCGACGCGGGGCGGCCACCAGACCGTGGGGCGGAGGTCGCGGCGGCGCTAGCGCTGCAGCCGGCGCCAGCGCCGGGACGTCCACCTCAGGGGCGGAGTCCTCGACCTCGTGCAGCGCGCGGGAGAGCAGCTTCCAGAGCGTGGCGCGCTCTTCGGCATCCAGGGCCTGGAGGACCTGGTTCTCGACCTCTTCCATCGCCCGTCCGGCCCGGGCCAGCGCCTCGCGGCCCTCGGCGGTGATGTGGACGCTGTGGCGACGGCGGTCCTCAGCGTCGCGCTGACGGATCAGATAGCCGCGCTCCTCGAGCTCGTTGAGCAGCAGGACGACGTTCTTGGCGTCCATGCAGAGTGCGTCGACGAGCTCCTGCTGGGGAGTCTCGTCGTGGTCACCGAGGTAACTCAGCGCCATGACCAGACGCAGGTCCAGCCCCAGTCGCTCGGGGCTGCTGCGTCGCATCACCTGCTTGGACAGGCGCGGCAGCAGAGAACATCGTGCTGGCGGGACAACCACGGTTTTCAAGAGATCCCATAACGCCGTCGATTGTAGCGCAAATTCGGCATCGTGGACGTGAGCAGGATGATATCCGCCGAGTAATTGATACCTACAACAGGGATCATTCATGCTAGGCTACTCATCACATGCAACCCGAAGGGATCCAGATGAGCACGACAAGCCCGGCGACACGCCGCCCCAACCGGTGGGCGGTCCTCGCCCTCCTCGGAATCGCCCAGCTGATGGTCGTGCTCGACGCGACGATCGTGAACATCGCGCTGCCGTCCGCGCAGAAGGCGCTGCACTTCTCAAACGACAACCGGCAATGGGTGATCACCGCCTACGCGCTCGCCTTCGGCAGCCTGCTGCTGCTCGGCGGCAAGCTCGGTGACCTGTTCGGGCGCAAGTGGACGCTGATCGGCGGCCTGACCGGCTTTGCCGTGGCGTCCGCGATCGGCGGCCTGGCCCAGTCGTTCGGGATGCTCGTCGGCGCCCGCGCGCTGCAGGGCGCGTTCGGCGCGATCCTCGCCCCGTCGGCTCTCGGGCTGCTGACCGTGACCTTCCAGGGCTCTCCGGACCGCCCCAAGGCGTTCGGCATCTTCAGTGCGATCGCCGCCGGCGGCGCGTCAGTCGGGCTGCTGCTCGGCGGCGTGCTCACGCAGACCATCTCCTGGCGCTGGTGCCTGTATGTGAACCTGCTGATCGCCGTACCGACCGCGATCGTCGCCTTCCGGCTGCTGACCAACGAGCGCCAGCCTGCGCGGCCGCGGATCGATCTCCCCGGCACCCTGCTGGCTTCGGGTGGCCTGTTCGCGCTCGTGTACGGCTTCTCCAACGCGGAGACGCACTCGTGGTCGCACCCGGTCACGATCGTCGCCCTTGCCGCCAGCGCTGTACTTCTCATCGGCTTGTCACCCTCGAACGGCGCGTCGCCCATCCGCTGCTGCCGCTGCACATCATCTGGGACCGGGCCCGAGGCGGCGCGTACGCGACGATCGCCCTCGCCGGCTCGGCCGTGTTCGCCGTCTTCCTGTTCCTCACCTACTACCTGCAACAGAACCTCGGCTACTCGCCTCTCACGACCGGGCTCGCGTTCCTGCCGATGACCTTCGGCATCGTGCTCACCGCGACGACCGTGCAGACGCGCGTCCTGCATCGCACCGGCGCCCGGCCATTGGTGATGGGAGGCATGAGCCTCGGCGTGATCGCCATGCTCCTGTTCACCCAGCTGACCCCCGACGGGGCGTACATCACCCACGTCATGCCGGGGCTGCTGCTCACCGGCGTCGGAATGGGGTGCATCTTCGCCCCCGCCTTCTCGACCGCCACCCTCGGCGTCAAGAACAGTGACGCCGGGATCGCCTCGGCGATGGTCAACACCTCTCAGCAGGTGGGAGGCTCGGTCGGCACCGCCCTGCTGAGCACGATCTTCGCCAGCGCGGCGGCCAGCTTTGCGTCCACCCACGCCGGGGCTACGCGGCTGGCCTCGGCCGCCGCGATCCACGGTTACACGACCGCCTTCGAGTGGGCCGCCGCCCTGTTCGCGGCCGGCCTGCTGGTCGCGATCTTCGTCCTCCCCAGGGACGGTGCCGCTCGCGCCCGTGCCGCCCAAGACCAAGCCAGCAGCGACCTCAAGCTCAGTCTGGAGACCTCATGAACACCCACGCCATCCCCACCTGCTCCCAGAGCGGAGACTTCATCTCCGAGCGCGCCGCCCGCCGGGTCACGGCCCACCGGCGGCCAGCCGCGGCGCCAGCGCCGGCTGTGGCACCGGCCGCCACCGGGCGCCCCGCACCCGCAGCTCGGCAGGCCACACCGACCCCGGCGAGCGGTGCACGGATCCTGCGCCGGTGGTCGGTCGCCGAGCTGATCTACCGCGCCGCCGCGCGGCAACCCGTGGTCGCCTGAGTCACCGCGGCACGCCGGTCTCGATCGGTCCTCCACATGTCAGCCACCGCTTCTCCGGCACCGTCTCCGGTGTCCGCCGCAGCCGCCGGGGCTCCGGTCCTGGCGCCTGCGGCGCGCGGGAAGCGGTGGCGCCAGGAGCCGGCGCAGCTCGAGCGCCACGATCTGCGGCGCCGGCTGCTCACCGCGCTGGTGCTCGCCGCGTGCGTTGCGACGGTTTTGCTCGCGGTTCCTGACCTGCGTCCCGTGGTGCGGGAGATCACCGAGATGAATCCGGCGTTGGTGCTCGTGGCGGTCACCTTGGAGCTGGGCTCGTGCCTGGGCTTCGTCGTCATCTTCCGGCTGTTCTTCTCACCCGTCCCGAGCGCGGTGGCGCGGGAGATGGCGTGGGCGCAGATGGGATCCGGCGCGCTGCTGCCGGGCGGGGGCGTCGGCTCGCTGGCCGCCGGCGGCTGGCTGCTTCACCTGGCCGGCATGCCCACCCGACAGATCGTTCGACGCTCCAGCGGCCTCTTCTTCCTGACCAGTGCGATCAACGTGATCTTGCTCGGGGCCGGCGGCCTGTTCCTGCTGCTGGGGACCGGTGGTGGCCCCCACGATGTGCTGCGAGCGGGGGTTCCCGCGATCGTCGCGGTCACGGCCATCACCGTCGCCCTCGGGCTGCCCAGACTCACCCGCCACCTCTCGGTCAGACGTGCGCGGGTCGCCTGGCTCGATGACATCGGCGCCGGGATCCCCGCCGCCCGTGAGGCGCTGCTGCGACCGAGCTGGCGGCTGCTGGGGGCAGTCGGCTACCTGCTGTGCGACGTCGCCGTCCTGTGGACGACGCTTGCTGCGGTCGGCCCAGCGCCCCCGATCGCGGCGCTCGTCGTCGCCTACCTCGCGGGGTATCTGGTCAACGTGCTGCCGATCCCCGGGGGGATCGGTGTTCTCGACGCCGGCCTGGTCGGCGCCCTGGTGCTCTACGGGCTGCCGCTGTCGCACGCCGCGGCGGCGGTGCTGGTCTACCACGCGATCGCGTTCTGGATCCCCACCCTGGGCGGGATGCTGGCCTATGCGCGGCTGCGGCCCCGTCTGGCCTCCGACGCGCCGCGCTCCGCCTGACCCGGCCACAAAAACCGGCTTTACGGGTTTCGGGGTGAAGCTTGGCAAAAAGCTCACATTTCCTGCTGATGAGGAGTACTGTCGGCCTATGGGCCGGCCCTGCGGCCGGGACCGGAGGCCCGGACCGGATTCCCATGCCGACGGCGTCCGCGCCCGTGGGCGGGAGTTCGTGCCGGCCGGAGCGCCGCAGGGTTGGTGCATGCCTCCTACGGTGCCCGCGTTCTGGTCAGTGGATCGGGGCGTGAGCGGAAAGGGGATGCCGGCATCCCCACTCAGCGAGAACCCGAGAACGAGCGAGCGCACTCCGAACTGGATCAGTCCGGGGCCGATTGCGATCAAACGAACGCCGATCACGATCAGATCAACGCTGACCAGGACCAGGGCGCGGCCGAGCTCGATCAGTTGGCGGCCGACCGTGACCAGGCGGCCAGTGATCGTGATCTCGCCCACGGATCCGATCGGACCGCCTACGACAGGAGCCGAGAGGCTCGTGAACGTAGCGCTGCGACGCGTCGCACGACGTCAAGCGACCGCCAGGACACGGCGAGCGGGAGAGACGCGACTGCGCACGAGCGCGACCGGTCGGCGGGCGTGCGCGATCGCGCCGCCGAGGCCCGCGATCGAGAGGATGACGTGTGGGATGCGGAGATCGCCGCGCTGACCTCATGGCACGGAAGTAAGCGCCGACTGGTCGTGGGCCGTTCGTGGCGGCGAGCGGCGCGCGAACGCGAGCGCGCCGCGTCTGATCGGGCCCGCTCGGCGACGCACCGTGTCGACGCCAGCGGAGATCGTGACCGGGCCGCCAGTGACCGGGAGCTGGCGGCTGGGGATCGGGTGCTCGCTGCCGAGGATCGTGCTCTGGCCACAGAGGAGCGCGAGGCAAACGACATTGACACCGTGACCGGCGCTCGGCGGCGCGCTCCCGGCCTCGTGGATGTCCGCCGCGAGATCGAGCGCGCCCGGCGAGGCAACGGACAGTTGGTCGCCGCCTACGTGGATGTTGATGGTCTCAAGGCGACCAATGACTCCAGAGGTCATCACGCTGGTGACGTGATGCTCAAGCACGTCGTCGGCGTTCTGCAGACGCACCTGCGCGCCTACGAGCCCGTCATCCGGCTCGGCGGGGATGAGTTCGTGTGCACGCTTTCGGGCGCCACGATCGAGCAGGCGCGCGAGCGCTTTGACGACATCACGGCGGAGCTCAGCGTCACGCCCGGCGACGGATCGATCACCGTCGGGTTTGCGCAGCTCGCCGAGGGCGATTCTCCCATGGATCTCATTGACCGGGCCGACAACGAGCTGATCACTGCGCGCGGCCAAAACCGCCCCCGACGATCCCGAGACTGATCAGACCGCCGAGGTCTCCTGCCGGGCCGGAATCGGCTCGCCGTCGTTGCGCAGCAGCTGGCATTCGGGAATCGTCTGGAGCTTCTGGAGAGACCGATTCTCGATCTGACGGATGCGCTCGCGGGTGACGTTGAAGCGGCGCCCTACCTCACTGAGGGTGGACGGATGCTCACCTCGCAGGCCAAAGCGGAGTTCGATGACGCGGCGTTCCCGATAGCTGAGCCTCGCAAGCACCTCGTCCAGAGCTGTCTTACCCATCGCCTCCACGGCGAGCTCGTAGGGCGACTCGGCCCGGTCATCGGCGATCAGTTGACCGAGCTCGGCGCCATCATCATCACCGATCGGCTTCTCGAGCGAGACCGGCGCGCGCGCGGAGCGCTTGATCGACTCCACCTCGGCCGGCTCGACTCCGGTCACGAAATCCGCGATCTCCACGGCAGTCGGCTCGCGACCGAGGGACGTCACGAGGCTGCGTTCGGCCCGGGCGATCTTGTTGAGCTTCTCGACCACGTGCACGGGAATCCGGATCGTCCGTCCCTTATCGGCGAGCGCGCGGGCGATCGACTGGCGAATCCACCAGGTGGCGTAGGTCGAGAACTTGAACCCCTTGCGGTAGTCGAACTTCTCCGTGGCGCGGACGAGACCAATCGTCCCCTCTTGGATGAGGTCGAGAAACGGCAGCCCCTGGTTACGATAATTCTTCGCGATCGAGACGACCAGCCGCAGGTTTGACTCAACCATCTTCTGCTTGGCATCCAGGTCCCCGCGCTCGATCCCCTTCGCGAGTCGGACTTCCTCCTGCGCGGTCAGCAGTCGGATCTTGCCGATGCCCTTGAGAAACAGTTGCAGCGCGTCGGTCGTCGCGTCGGGCTTGAGATCCAGCCGCGCTTTCGGTCGAGCCCGCTTGGCCGGCGCGCGCTCCCCGCCCCTGCCGGCTGCAAACGCAGGGTCGATTTCCTCCACCAACTCGATCTCGCACCGTTCACACATGCCCTGCAACAGCTCGAGGTCACTCTCATCGAGCTCCAGTTCTGCCGCGGCCCCCGCGATCTCGGTGTAAGTGAGTACCCCGACCTGCTGTCCGCGAGCGATCAGGTTCCGGATCTCGTCGAGCTCCTTGAGCTCGGCTACCGACATGAGGTCATACGCCCCGCAGAACCTGATCGGCGTCGTCAGCTGGCACCACCGGTTCGGCGCCGTCTCGCCCTGGGCTCGGCAACGGGCTGAGACGTCGCCGAGCCTCAATGGCCAGCCAGAGCCGTCGCGCACCGCGCTCTCGCGCCTGCTTGCCTCGGGCGAGCGCTTCCTGATCGCGTCGTGTGTGAGTCACCGCCGTGAACCTTCCCCCGTTCGATGGAGAGCCGCGAAGCAGGAGGGCTGACCCTCCCAGCGGTCATCGGTAGAGGCGAAGCCACCGAGATGGTGGGATAACGCCGGTAGAGAAACCACCACCAGCCCCGCGGTCAAACCATTACCCTCGCCCCCCGCCTCGTGACGCACATGCGCCGTCGGTGGCAATCGAGCTTGGGCTGAGGATTATGGCCGCAGGGCCAGCGCACTTCGACCTTACTCTCCTCTGGCCCGACTTCCGGGAATATTTTTGGAAACCACGGAAGATGGGAGGCTGTCAGCCACCTTGACCTTGCCCAGCCCACAGTTCACCACCGCCGAGATGCAGCGTCGCACGGCCGCTCTCGAGACAGCCATGGCGGCTCGTGACGTCCAGCACCTCGTCGTCTACGGCGCCGACCGCACCGGCTCGGCGATCGGCTGGCTGACGCGCTGGGCGGTCACGCGCGAGGCGCTGGTCGTCCACACGCCGGGCGAACGTCCCGTGCTGCTCGTCAACTTCTATAACCACGTTCCCAACGCGACCCGGATCGCCACGGACGTGGACGTGCGCTGGGCAGGGGAGAGCGCGGCGCAGACTGCGACGGAGGAGCTGCGCCGGCGGTGCGCGTCGGGGGCGCGGATCGGGACGGTCGGCCCGTTGGATCATCGCGCGCACACGGTGCTGGCCGCGCTCGGCGAGCCGGTGGACATGAACGAGGACTACACGCGGCTGCGGCTCATCAAGTCCGACGAGGAGATCGCCTGGGTGCGGATCGCCGCCGCGATGACCGATGACGCGGTGCGCGCGCTCCAGGCCCACGCGGTACCGGGAGCGACCGAGTTCGAGCTCGCCAACGCGGTCGAGCGCGCGTATGTCGGGCGCGGTGGCGCCACCCACATCCACTACTTCGCCGCCACCCCGATGTCCGAGCCGCAGCTCTGCGCCCCCGGGCAGTATCCGACCGCGAGGCGGCTGGCTGCCGGGGACGCACTCGTGTGTGAGGTCAGCGCCGCCTACCGGGAGTACACCGGCCAGCTGCTGCGCACGTTTGCCGTCGCGGCCGAGCCGTCACCGCTGTACCGCGAGCTGCACGCGGTCGCCGACGCAGCGTTTGACGCGATCACCCAGCGCCTGCGCCCCGGCGCCCGCGCGGCCGACCTCGTCGATGCCTCGGCAGTGATCGACGACGCCGGCTTCACGATCCGCGATGACCTCGTGCACGGCTTCGTCGGCGGCTATCTACCGCCGGTCCTCGGAACCCGGGGCCGCGCGCTGGCCGCGGTCCCAGACTTCATCTTCGCGAGCGGGATGATGGTGGTCGTGCAGCCAAACGTCGTCACCCCCGACGAGCGGGCGGGCGTGCAGACCGGAGAGCTCCTGCTGGTCACCGACGCGGGGGCCGAGCGGTTGCATTCCTATGAGCGCGGGTTGCTGCCCGCGCCGATCGGTTAGCGCCGGGTCACCGTCACGTCACCAGCCGCAGGAGCGATGGACTCACGCTAGGACGCCCGGACGATCTCCCTGGCGGTGCCTGTCAGCCACGCGGAATGCTCGGCGCCGAGCTCCCCGACGGGCTCGGCCCCCTCGATCAACTCACTGAGCAGGCCACCCCAGGGAGCGCTGGCCCGCAGCAGCGACGCCGTCTGGAACAGCAGGCCCTCCATGCGCCGCAGCAGCAGCGCCTCGGGCGGCAGCGTCATCCCCTGGACCTGGGCCCGGACCTCGGGTTCCTTGAACAGGTCGGCGCTGCGCCACAGGTCCTCCGGTGAGAGCCGCCGCGGCGCGTCGCTCTGTAGCCACCATGAGGCTGCCTGCATGTAGCCGAGAAAGCGCCCGCCGTCCCAGCGGCCGGCGTCACCGGGGAGATAACCGAGCTCGCGCATCCCCGACAGCACCGTCGCACTGTCGCCCTCGCGCACGCCGCGGGCGATCTCACCCTCGCGGCGCAGGTAGCCGGGGGGCAGCCGGCCGATCATGCCGAAGTCAAAGAAGGCGACCCGGCCGTCGGTCTGCAGCAGATAGTTACCCGGATGGGGATCGCCGAGCGCGAGATCGAGGTTGAGCGCGGTCGCGTAGAAGAACCGGTAGACGATCTCCGCGTAGCGGTCGCGCACCGGGTCGGGCTCCTGCGTGACGTCGGCGAAGCTCATGCCGTCGACCCAGTCGGTGACGAGCACGCGCCGACGGCTGAGGTCGGTGTCGACGGCCGGCACGCGGACGAAGGGGTGATCGCGCCAAAAGCGAGCCAGCCGCCGGTGGTTGGTCGCCTCGAGCTCGTAGTCGCATTCCTCGACGATCCGCTCGCGAATCTCCTCGAGCACGGCCTTGACCTCGAGACCCGGCATCAGCCGGCGCAGCAGCGGGGAGAGCAACATCAGGCTGCGCATGTCGGCCTCGACGGACTCGGCGATCCCGGGGTACTGCACCTTGATCGCCACGTCGCGACCGTCATGGGTCCGCCCCCGGTACACCTGGCCGATGCTCGCCGCGGCCGCGGGCTCGGTGTCGATCTCGTCGAGCACGCGCTCGGGTGACTCGCCCCAGTCACTGGCCAGCACCTTATGCATCTGCCTCCACTCGACGGGCGGGACGTTGTCGCGCAGCGAGGCAAGACGCATCTGCAGATGCGAGGCCTGCTGCTCGTCGAGTCCGGGGAACTCCATCGTCGACAGGACCTGTCCGGCCTTCATCGCCGCGCCGCGCATCACCGAGAGCTGGTCGACAAGCGTGTCGACGGTGGCGACGATCCGGTCACCGCGCCGGCGCTGCTGCTCCTCGGCCGTGCCTCGGGAGTCGAGCCGATCGCCCGTCCAGCGCATCGCCCCGCCGACGGCGACGCGGCCCAGCCGCGCGGTTCTGGCGCTCCGGCTCGAGCTCGGCGCGCGCCCGTCCTGACCGGCGTTGCCCATCAGGCGCTCACCCGCGCCCGCGCCGCAACGCCCACGGGCTCCGTCGCGCCGCGGATCGCGCGCAGCAGCGCCGTATACGAGGCGATCAGCTCGGCACGCTCGCGCGCGATCAGCGGGCTATCGAGCCGGCAGCCCTGCTCGACCCACTGATCGGAGTGGCGCATCGCATGGGCGCGCTGTCGAGCGGCGGGAAGCAGCTCTGCCTGGGCGACACCGTAGACATGGGCGTACAGGCGCGCGAGGGCGTCCGCGAGCGCGTGGTCGTCGCCACCGGTGGCGACGTGCTGGTTGACCCGGTGGATGTGCCACCACTCGACCTCGAGCGCGGCGGCCCGGGTCGGCTCGAAGGCGTCCCCGGACTGCTCCCGGATCACCCGGTAGAAGCGCTCCATCGCGCGCTGGGCCCCCGCGGCATCGTTGTCAGGGTACGGCGCCCACATCTGAGTCGCACGCAGAACCAGCCACGAGCATTGGATCGTCGCGGGCCACGAGAGCGCGAAGACCCGGCGGCTGAGCGTGACCGCCGAACGCGCGAAGGCGACCCACTCGCGCCGGTAGTAGTGCACCCAGGCATCGGTCTCCAGCTCGCCGAGGGCCACCGGATCAAACGAGCGGTGCGGTTTGAGCGCGGGTGGCTCCACGTGCCGGCGCCGAGCCGACGGCCGACGACGCGACCAGAGGCGGGGCGGATTGGTGGCGATGCTGGCCTGCGTGTCCATCCGAGTCGTCCTTACCGGTCGTGAGGGGTCAGCGCTACTGATGCAGATCCTACAGAGGTCATGTCCCGGACCTGTTGAGATCCTGTCTAAGTATCATCAGCCGCGTGGAGAAGAGTTCGGGGAGGCTTCGCATCGGAGAGTTGGCCCGGCGGACCGGCGTGTCGCCGGCCCTGCTGCGCGCCTGGGAGCAGCGCTACACCCTGCTCGACCCCGAGCGCTCGCCGGGCGGGCTGCGCCTGTACTGCAGCCGCGACGAGGAGCGCGTCCGCGCGATGTGCGTCCACCTGGCCGCGGGGCTGTCGGCAGCCGAGGCCGCGCAGGTCGTGCTCTCCGACGAAGCTCCCAGCGCGAGCCGTCCACCCCTGACGACCACGGCCGCCGGGTCGGCGTCGGAGCTGACCGACGCGGCGTGGCGGCTCGGCAACGCGCTGGAAGGCCTGGACGGCGATCGCGCTCAGCAGGCGCTTGACCGGCTGCTGGCGGTGTTCGCCTTTGAGACCGTGGCCCGCGAGGTGCTGCTGCCCTATCTCGTCGATGTCGGTGCCCGGTGGCAGCGCGGTGAGCCCACGATCGCCGAAGAGCATCTCGCCACGCAGGTGCTGCGCGCCCGTCTGCTGGCGCTCACGCACGGCAGCGGCGCCACCGGTGGGGCCCGCGTCGTCCTCGCGTGTCCACCCGACGAGCATCACGATCTCGCGCTGATGATTCTCGCCGCGGCCCTTGAGCGCCGCGGCTGCCCGGTGACGCTGCTCGGTGCCAATACCCCGGTCGCCACGGTTCTCCAGGCCGCCGAGCGGACCGGTGCCCAATGCGTCGTCATGGCCGTGACCGTCCCGGAGCGGATCGTGGCGGTGGCCGGTGAGCTCACCCGGCTCGCTGCTGCCCGGCCCCTGTTTCTCGCCGGACCCGGCGCGGACGAGCCGCTCGTGCGGGGGATCGGAGCCACGAAGCTCGTCGGTGACCCGATCGCAGCCGCGGGAGTGCTCGCCGAGCGCCACCCGCGAGGCTGATCGTCAGCGGCGACGAACGGGGGCGCGCGGCAGCCGCAGTGTCCCGGCGGGACCGAAGCGCAGACCGCTGGCCGGGAAATCAACCCGCGACAGCCGCGCCACCAAGCGCGCCGCCGTGTCCGCGTGATCGGGGCGCGGCAACCCGCCAACCAGTCGTACGGAGATCCAGCGCCCCGACAGGACTCGCCCCGACGCCGTCAGCGTCACCCGCAGGATCCCGCTGAGATCGAGGATGCCGCCCGTCCCGAGCGTGTGATATCCGACGAAGTTGCCCAGCGAGTAGGCGATCAGCCGCCCGCGATAAAGCTCGACACCGCGGATCACGTGCGGCCCGGACCCGAGCACGAGTGCGGCCCCGGCGCGGACCATCGCATGGGCGAAGGCGCGGGGGTCGCCGCGGTTCTCCCCGAGGTAGAACTCCGATCCGTAGGGGGTATGGGTCCGGTCGGCTCCCTCGGCCCCGGCGTGGATGAACACGACGACAAGCGAGGCATGCCGGTGTGCTCGGGTGACCATGCGCTGCGCCGCGCTGCGGTCGAGCAGGTTGGAGTCAAAGCCGTAGGGGGCGAAGCCGAGGAAGGCGACGCGGATTCCGTGCACGCGGCGATACGTGATCTGACCCGGCAGCCCGGTTTCGGCCACTCGCGCCCGGCGCAGGGCGGCGAGGGTCTGCGCCCGTCCGGTCGCGCCGTAGTCCGTCGAATGATTGTTGGCCTGGTTGACGACGTCGAACCCGAGTGACGCCAGTCCGAGCGCCGTTCCGGGAGGGGCCTGGAAGGCAAAGCAGCTCCCACCGCCGATCCCCCCGCATTTCGAGGGGCCGCTCGTCGACAGCGTGCCCTCGAGGTTGCCGGTCATGAGATCGGCGCTGCGCAGGGTGCTCGCGACCGGCGCGAGGGCGCGCCGTACCCCGCCGGGGGGCAATCCGCGCTGCGTGCTCATTGCGATGTCCCCGACCCACTCGAGCGTCAGGTTGGCCCCAGCGGGACGATGGCGCTGGGCAGCCACGGCATCCGGGACAGAGCATCCGCCGGCGACCACGATCGCCACCAGCAGGGTGACCAGCGGTCCCGGGCGCCCGACCGTGTCCATCGCGCGGAGCTTACGGGCCGGGTCCAGCGCCTGAGAGGTGCTCAGGCGCTGTGCCGGGTTTCACGTGTGGTCAGGGCGCTGAGAACTGTCGGTCACGACGACGACGGTGCGCGCGCGAGCCGTCGCTGGTCAGTGGGCTGAATGGCCAGAAGGTGAGGAGCCAGGTATCGGGCGGCGATCTTCGGGGGCTCGTCACCGTGCTCGAGCGTGCGCACCTCCGGGTGCGTGCCCGTGCCGTCGGCGGCTCGTCCGCGCAGGTAGCGCGGTTTGCCCCCGGTCAGCAGGACGCCCTCGAGCACGGGGTCAAAGCGCTCGGGCTCGACAGCCGCTCCGGCGGCCGCAGCGATCGACTGGGCAGCCGTGTGAGCCATCTGCGCCGCCACACCACCGTGCTTGACCGGGAAATTCGTCGTGTCGCCGGCGGCCCACACACGCTTGACCCCTGGGACTCGGGTGTGGTCGTCGATCGGGATGAAGCCGCGATCGTCGTGGGGGAGGCCGGCAACCGCCGAACCCCGCAGCTCAGGGAGCGCGATGATCCGGTCAAAGTGCAGTGGTCGATCGCGCGGATGAATCTGAACTGTCTGCGCCTTCGGAATCTCGCACTCTGCCGAGGTCACCACGTCGATCTTGCGTTCGTCCAGCAGCCGCGCGAGGGCAAGGCCGGCGTCGGGCCCGAAGCTCGCCAGAGGAACGTCCTCGGGCGTGATGAGCGTGACCGACATGTCGGCCTGCATATCCCACGCACGCTCGGAGGCCATGAGGGCAAACTCGTACGCGGGCAGTGGCCATGGCATCGGCGCTGGAACGACCATCGCCAGGGAGCTCACGTAACCACCCTCGATGTCCTGGAGCAAGCCGTGCAGCAACTCGTCCATGTGGGCGTCATCGATGGTCGTCGCGTGCTCGTAGCGAGCATGCGCAGTGGCCCCGAGACAGATCAGGAGCGCGTCATAGGACAGCTCCGTCCCGTCTGTCGTCTCGACCCGTTGATTCTCGGCGTCGACCTTGACCAGCGCATCGCGTCGCAGGTTGGCGTGCGCACGCGCGGCGAGCTCGGGCAGTGAGTAGTGCTGGGCCCGGCCGGACGTGAACGGTTCGGCGATCGACATCGGGCGATAGACGAACTCGTCAGTGGGGGCCGCGATCGTGACCCTGACCTGCGCTCCCGCCAACTCGCGCAACGCGAACGCCGCCTCGAGCCCTGCCACTCCGGCGCCGGCGATGAGTACGTCAAACCAACCATCCGGGTCATGTTCTTCCGCGGCTGTGGTCAGACCATGCATGTTCAGACTCCTCGAGATTGGTGTTGATTGCGTTCGCTGGAAGCGGTCGACGCGGCGCGGCCGGCTCGTCCCACGCTGCCGACCGACCCCGTGTAGCGCTGGAGGTAGCGCATCGCCAGTCGTTTGGCGCACAGCCCGCGGTAACGCCTGAGCTCTTGACCGTCGGACAGATAGACACCCCAGCCGTTGTCAGTCGGGCCGATCAGAACTGAGAGTGCGGACATGGCGTGGCTCGGGTTTCGTGATTGTTCGGGGTCCTAAAAGGCCCCAACGGTGGTTCGGACGTGATCGCTCCAGCGATGACGCTCCTCGGCCAGGTCCGGAGACGGAACGACCAGCACCGCCCGGTCGGCGTGATGCAGGACGGCGTGCGAGACGCTGCCCATCATCAGCGACTTCACGCCGCTGAGCCCGCGCGTGCCGAGCACGATCACGTCAGCGTCCACGTCACTTGCGCTGGCGAGGATCGCGGCGGCGATGTCACCGTGCCGTCTGGCCACCAGCGGCTGCGCGAGGAGCCCGGCAGCCTTCGCCCGCTTGGCGCCGTCGGCAGCGGTGACCGCCGCAGCCGTGCTGATCGCCGCATCGCTCTCATCACCGCCGGGGAAGGAGACCAATCCCAGGCCCATGCCCATTGAGCCGTTGCGGGTCATCGTCTCGACGATCGTCTCCCAGATCACGAGAACGGTCGCCTGGCTGCCGGCCATCAGAGATCCAGCGCGATCGATCGCCGCCTGAGCATCAGCGGATCCGTCGTAACAGATAAGAACCATCATGGGGCTCCTCGGAGAGGGGGTTACCGCGATCACCGGTAGGAGGTGTCGCGGGCACCGGCCGATTCGCTGGAGCCGGAAGGTCGAGCCTGCCGAAGGTTGGAGCGAGGCTCCAGTCAAGGGTACTCCGGCCGACGGTGCTGTCTCTGAGGGAGATCTTCGTCAACTTTCATCTCCGCGCCCTAAGGTCTTCGTGGAACCATGACTGGACCTAAGCATCTGTGGTCTGGCGATTGGGAGCGGGAGTCAGCGGCGACTTCGGGCACAGAGACTGACCGGCGTCAGGACCAGCAGGATCCGGCGGCCGGCGAGAACGCTGCCACGACGCCGGCCCAGACGACCGAGACCTCCGCCGGCAACGAACGCCGCAATGGCCGCATCGCCGTCGCGGGGACGATCACGGTCCTGCTGATCGCCGTGATCGCGATCGTCGCCACCAGCGGAGGCCCGGACCCCAAGACGCCGACCAGCGCGGCCGCGATCCCGACCATTCCGGCGCCCCCCGGGACGATCCCGAACCAGACGATCCCCAACCTGACGATCCCGAGTCCCGCGACCCCGACTCCGACCACCCCGCACCACCCCCACCACCCCGACCACCCCGACCACCCCGACCCCACCCCCACCACCCCGACCACGAGCTCGACGCCGGCAGCTCCGGCGGTCGCGCCGCAGCCGGTGAGCTGGCTGGGGATGGAGATCCTCACGATTCCGAGCGGCGCGGCGGTCGTTGACGCCGTTACCGCGGGCGGGGTGGCTGATCGGGCCGGACTGACGCCCGGCGACATCATCGTCGAGGTCGACCATCACGGAGTGACGGGGTCCGCCAGCATCGCTCACGCGGTCCGCGACAAACACAAGGGGGACGTGGTCACCGTGACCGTGGTCAGAGGCGGCACCAGCCTCGACGCGCAGACGACGTTCACGGGCCCGCCGACCGCCTACCCATGACGTTCGCGACGCCGCTGGTCCTCGCTGCCCTGGCCGCCATCCCGGCGCTCGGCGCGTGGTACCTGGCTGAGCAGCGCCGCCGCGCCGCCGCGGCCGCCGCGTTCACCGCTCCGATCCTCACCGCGTCAGTGGCGCCGAACCGCCCCGGTTTCCGGCGGCATATCCCGATGATCATCCTGGCGGTCGCACTCGCCGCCCTGATCGTCGCCGCGGCCCGCCCGCAGCGGACGGTGGCCGTCCCTGTCAAGAGCGCCGCGTTCATGCTCGCCAATGACATCAGCGACTCGATGACGGCCACCGACGTGCGGCCGACCCGGCTCGCGGCCGCCAAGAATGCCGCTCTGCGCTTCGTCTTCGAACTGCCCGGCGAGGCGCTCGTCGGTCAGATGTCGTTTGCCCGCCGCCCGCTCGTGCTGCAGTCACCGACCGCCGATCACGCCCTGACGAGCTCGGCGATTCGGCAGCTTGCCCCCGGGGGCGGGGGAACCGCGATCGGGGAGACGATCACGACCGCGGTGCGCATCCTGAGCGGGCTGAGAACGGCCCAGAACAAGCGGCCTCCGAGCGCGATCGTGCTGCTGTCCGACGGCGCCTCGAACGTCGGCCCCGGTCCGGTGCTCGCCGCCCGGCAGGCCAAGGCCGCCCACATCCCGATCGAGACGATCGCGCTCGGCACCAGCCGGGGGACGATCTCCTATCAGCGCCGCGGCCAGACGGTGACCAGCGCGGTCCCGGTCAGCCCGGCGGAGCTGCGTGCAATCGCGGCCGCATCGGGAGGGCACGCCTACACCGCCGCAGATGCCGCCAGCGCCGATGCCGTCTACCGCCAGCTCGCTACCCGGCTCGGCCACCGGCAGGTCAAGCGGGACCTCAACACCGTCTTCGCCGGCGGGGCGCTGGTCCTCGTGGCCGCCGCCAGCGGACTTTCCCTGGCCTTCTTTGGCCGTCTGATCTGACCCCCAGCATGGAGAACGCCATGACCGACACCGAAGACATCGTCCGCCGCCAGCGAGATGCGCGCGACGCACTGCAGCGGGTGCTGCACGAGATCAAACGCGTCATCGTCGGGCAGGACGCGATGCTCGAGCGCGTGCTGGTCAGCCTGCTCGCCGGTGGCCATGTACTGCTCGAGGGCGTGCCCGGTCTGGCCAAGACCCTCACCGTCAAGACGCTCGCCCGAGCGCTGGCCGGCTCCTACGGACGGATCCAGTTCACTCCGGACCTGGTGCCCGCGGACCTGGTCGGCACGCGGGTCTGGCGCCCGGACTCGGGCCGCTTTGACACCGAGCTCGGGCCGGTGTTTCACAACTTCCTGCTCGCGGACGAGATCAACCGCGCCCCGGCCAAGGTGCAGTCGGCGCTGCTGGAGGTCATGCAGGAGCACCAGGTGACGATCGGCGGCGCCACGCTATCCGGTGCCGGAGCCGTTCATCGTGCTCGCCACCCAGAACCCGATTGAGTCCGAGGGCACCTATCCGCTGCCCGAGGCCCAGGTCGACCGCTTCCTGATGAAGATCCTCGTCGACTACCCGTCGGTGGGGGAGGAGGCCGCCGTCGTCGGGCGCAGCCTCAGCGCGCCCGCCGAGATCACCGAGTGCCTGGCTCTCGAGGACCTGCGCCGCCACGCCGAGACCGCGCGCGGCGTGTTCGTCGATCGCGACACGATCGCCTATGCGGTCGCCCTGGCCGACGCCACCCGGCATCCGGCGCAGCACGGGCTGCAGGAGCATGGCCGGGCTGATCGAGTTCGGGGCCAGCCCGCGCGGGCCGATCGGCCTCGTCCACGCCGCCCGGGCGCTCGCGCTGCTGCGCGGCCGCGGGCACGTCGAGGTGATCGACATCCGTGATCTCGCGGCCGATCTGCTGCGCCACCGCGTCGTGCTCTCCTATGACGCGCTCAGTGAGGGCGTGACCGTCGATCAGCTGCTGGAGCGGATCGTCGCCGCCGTGCCCCAGCCCGGCGCCGGCCGGCTGATGCGCGGCGATACCTGCGCGCCGGGCTGCGCGCATGACGAGGGCGCTGACTGCGAGTCGGCATGACCGAGACGCGTGCTCGCCCCGCCGGCCGCCCGGCAGGGACCCGGCCCGCTGCTCGCGCCGCTCGTCGACGCACTTGACGTGGCGGTCAACCGGCTCGTCACCCGGACGCTTCCCGGGGACCGGCGGGCCGCCGGGGTGGGGCTCGGCACCGAGCTCGCGCAGATGCGTCCGTACGAGCTCGGTGACGACGTCCGCTACATCGACCCCTCCGCCAGCGCCCGCACCGGCACCCCGCATGTCCGCCTGCATGTCCCCGAGCGCGCGCTGACGACGTGGATCGTGCTCGACCTTTCGCCGTCGATGGCGTTCGGCACCGCGCGACGGCTCAAGGCCGACGTCGCCGAGGGCGCCGCCCTCGTGTTCGGTCGCCTCGGGTGTGCGGCGCGCCGGCAGCGTCGGACTGGTCAGCTTCGGCGCCGGTCCGGCCCGGGTGCTGCCCCCGCGCGGGTCACGGCCCGGGATGGTGGCGCTGCGCCGCGAGCTGCAGTCCGGGGTCGCCCGTGACGGACACCAGGACCCGGACGCGCTCGCCGATGCGCTGCGGCGCGCCGGCCAGCTCGCCGGCCAGCCTGGACTGGTCATCGTCATCTCGGACCTGCGCGATCAGCACGCGTGGGAGCGTCCGCTTGGCTCGCTGCGGGTCCGCCACTCGGTCATCGCCGTGGAGATCGGGGACCCGCGCGAAGAGCGAACTGCCCGCCGTCGGGCACCTCACGCTCGTCGATCCCGAGACCGGGGCGCGCGTCGAGGTCAACACCTCCAATCGCGCGGGTGCGCGAGCGTTTTGCCACGCTCGAGCGCGAGCGCCGCGAGCACGTGGCCGCCGAGCTGCGCCGACTGCGCGTCCCGCACCTGACCGTCGGCACCGATCAGGACTGGCTCGTGGAGCTCGGGCGCCAGCTGCGATGAGCTTCGCCGCGCCGATCTGGCTGCTGGCCCTCGCGATCATCCCGGTCGCCGTCGTCGCCTACCTGTACCGGCGCCGGCGCACGCAGCGCTACGTGATCCGCTTCCCGGCGGTGGCCACGGTCAGCCGGGCGATCGGCGCCGCACCCGCGCTGGCCGCGCCACATCCCCGCGGCGCTGCTGCTGATCGCCGCTGCCCTGCTGGCGATCGCGCTGGCCCGTCCGCGCGTCACCCATCGCGTGCCGACCAACACGGCCTCGCTGATGCTCGTCACCGACCATTCGGGCTCGATGGCGGCCGACGACGTCAGCCCGACCCGGCTGGCGGCGGCCGTCTCGGCCGCCAACACGTTCATTGATCAGCTGCCGAGCACGGTCCGGGTCGGCGCGATCGGCTTCTCCAGCGCACCCGACGCGGTCCAGGGTCCGGCGCTCAATCACGCCGCCGCCCGCGCGGTCATCAACGCCCAGCAGGCCAGCGGCGGGACGGCGACCGGCAACGCGCTGGCGCTCGCTCTGCAGCTGCTGCGGGGCGCCGATCGCAACCATCCGCCGGCGGCGATCGTCCTGCTCTCTGACGGGGCGGCCAACGCCGGCCCGGATCCGGTGCAGATCAGCCGGCTGGCGGCCAGCGAGCACATCCCGATCTTCACCGTCGCGCTCGGGACCTCAAGCGGCGCGCTGGTCACTCCCAACGGTGTCGTCCCGGTGCCACCCGATCCGCAGCTGATGGCGCAGATCGCACAGGTCAGCGGTGCGCGCGCCTTCAACGCGCAGAGCTCCGATCAGCTGAGCACGATCTACAAGCGGCTCGGCTCAGAGCTCTCGACGGTGGCCCGCAAGCGCGACATCACCGTCGTGTTCATCATCGCCGGCACGGTGTTCCTGCTGCTCGGCGCGGCGGCCTCGGTACGCGGCTCCGGGCGCCTGCTCTGAGCCTATCCTTGCCGTGACGGGTGCGATCGGAGGCTCACCACTGGTCCCAGTGGATGACCTCATCGGGCTCGGGCCGCATCGCGGGGCGAAAGCTCGTGCCGACGGTGTGGGCGACAGGAGAGAGGCAGCCGATCGTCACCCGTTCCAGCGGGATCTCCAGCGCCGCGGCGAGCTCGGATTCGCACATCATGCCGACCGTGGTCCAGCAGGTCCCGAGCCCGTGCAGGCGGGCGGCGAGCATGAAGGACCAGGTGCCGGGGTGCAGGCTGCCGAGCAGCGCGTTGAGCGCGGCCGGGTCATCGTCGGCCCGGCCGCGAATGCAGGCCAGCACCAGTGCGGGCGCCCGTCCCATGTTCGCGGCCAGGTAGTCCGCCGAACCCGCGGTGAGCTGCTGCTGGCGGTTGCGGTCCTCGTCACCCTTGTCGACCTTGCCCAGGTAGCCGGAACTGGCGCGGTAGAGCTCGTAGGCACGGGCGTAGATCTCGCCGACCGCGGCCCGCCGGGCCGGGTCGGTCACGATCACGAACTGCATCGACCAGCGGTTTGACCCCGACGGGGCCTGAGCGCGAGCCGGACGCAGTTCTGCAGCACCTCGGGCGACACCGGACGGGTGAAATCCAGGCGCTTGCGCACCCCGCGGGTCGTGGTGAGCAACTCCTCGGCGCTGAGGTCCAGCAGCGGGGCCTCGGGACTGGATGACGACACGGGCTGACTTTCGCGAGGGGGCGGAAGGCCGGACCGTAGCGGAACGATCGGTTCGGCCACGGCCGCCGGGAGATCGTCCTCGTCGGCACCGTGATGCGACGGGCTGAACCGTTTTCGAGGCCGCGCCGGTCTACAGGACATGACCGTGATCCCAAGGAGGCCCGATGAGCGACGAGACCCCGACGAACTTCGATGTGATCGTGATCGGAGCCGGCCCGGCCGGCGAGGTCATCGCCGGCCGGGTGGCAGACGCGGGCCAATCGGTGGCGATCGTGGAGTCCGGACTGGTCGGCGGAGAGTGCTCGTACTACGCGTGCATCCCGTCCAAGGCGCTGCTGCGGCCGGCGCAGGCGCTCGAGGAGGCCCGACGGGTCGCGGGAGCGGCCGAGGCGGCCGCCGGTGAGCTCGACGTCGATGCGGCGCTTGCCCGCCGCGACGAGATGATCCACAACCTGGACGACGCCGCGCAGGTGCCGTGGCTCGAGGACCAAGGCGTGACGCTGATCCGCGGCCACGGACGCCTCGTCGGCAGAGCGGCGCGTGCAGGTCGGCGATGACCGCTTCGAGGCGAACCGGGCGGTGGTCATCGCTGTCGGCAGCCGCGCCGTGCTACCCCCGATCGACGGCCTGGCCGAGTCACGACCCTGGACCAATCGCGAGGTGACCACGGCCCGGACGATCCCCGGTCGGCTGATCATCCTCGGCGGGGGCGTGGTCGGCACCGAGATGGCCGCGGCGTACCGGTCGCTTGGCGCCGAGGTCGTGCTGATCGTGCGCGGCGCGCGGCTGGTTGGGCGCGTGGAGCCGTTCGCCGCCCAGGAACTGCTCGAGTCCCTGCGGGAGCCGCGGCGTCGACGTGCGCCTGGACACGCAGGCCGCAGCGCGTGAGCCGCACCGGCGCCAGCGTGCACGTCGAGCTCGCGGACGGCTCGAGCGGTGGACGGGGACGAGATCCTCGTCGCGACCGGTCGCCAGGCACCGACCCGGGACCTCGGCGTGGAGATCGCGGGCCTGACGCCGGGCGACACGATCGACGTCGACGACACGATGCAGGTGCCCGGCGTGCCGTGGCTCTACGCGATCGGCGACGTCAACGGCCGCTCGCTGCTCACGCACGCGGGCAAGTACCAGGCACACGTCGTCTCAGAGATCCTGGCCGGACGCCGCAGCGAGGGCATCACCGACCGCGGCGGCGTCCCGCAGGTCATCTTCACCGAGCCGCAGATCGCCGCGGTCGGGCTCACCCTGCAGGACGCTCTCGACCGCGGGCCTCGACGCCCACGCCTACGACGTCGCCCACGGCGCAGCACAGCCGGTGCCAGCTTCCACGGACGCGACACGCCCGGGACGAGCCGGATCGTCGTCGACGAGGGTCGCGGGCTGATCGTCGGCGCCACCTTCGTGGGCTCCGAGGTCGCCGAGTGGCTGCACGCCGCGAGCATCGCGATCGTCGCCGAGATGCCGATCGAGCGGCTCTGGGAGGCGATCCCCGCCTTCCCGACCCGCAGCGAGGTGTGGCTGAAGCTGCTCGAGGCCCGCGAGGCGCAGCGCGCCGCCGAGCCGCAGCTGACCGCCGCCGCCCACTGACCTTCACCACCAGCCAAGGAGCAGCCATGTTGAACCTCATCAAACGGCGCCGCCAGCACGAGCGGATCCACCCAGCCCACCCGAGTCGCTCCGCCCACCCCGCTCGGGGCCCCGCGGCGCGGGACCCAGACCGCCACCTTTGCCGCCGGTTGCTTCTGGGGCATCGAGGCCTGCTTTCGCGAGATCGAGGGGGTACGGGGCACCCGCGTCGGCTACACCGGCGGGACGGTCCCGGACCCGACCTATGAGCAGGTGTGCGGGCGTGGGACCGGTCACGCCGAGGCCGTCGAGGTGACCTTCGACCCCAGCAGGTCAGCTTACGAGCAGCTTGTCGGCGACCTTCTGGCGGATCCACAACCCGACCACCCGCAATCGACAGGGCTGGGATTTCGGCAGCCAGTATCGCTCGGCGATCTTCGTGCATGACGCGGTTCAGATGGAGCAGGCGGTCGCCGTCTCGTGACCACGAACAGCAGTCGGTCAGCAAGCCGATCGTCACCCAGATCGAGCCGGCCGGCCCGTTCTACGAGGCGGAGGGCTACCACCAGCAGTACTTCGAAAAGCAGGGACGCGGGGCGTGTGCGGTGACGATCGAGGTTCCCAGCCCGGGGTCCGGCGCGACCGCACCGGCTGCGCGCAGCCCGGGCGCCTGACCCGGCCGGGCGGTTCAGCCCTCCTCGAGCCGCAGGTACGGCTCGAGGAGGCCGCGCAGCTGCATGCGGCCGCGATGCAGCCGGCTCTTGAACGCCGCCTCACGTACGCCGACGGCGATCGCGGCCTCCCGGGTGGGCAGCCCCTCGAGATCGCGCAGCACGACCGCGGCTCGCCATTCGGTCGGCAGCTGCTTCAGCGCTGCCTCGAGGACGCGGGCGAACTCGTGATCGAGCGCCCGCGCCGCAGGCCCGCGCCCCGGCGCGTCGGGGACTGCCTCCGCGGGGTCGTCGCCGTCGGCGCCCGGCAGCACCGGCGTGGGTTCGCGGCGGCCCAATCGGCGCTGGGCCTCGTTGAAGGCGATCCGGTACAGCCAGGTCGACAGCTGGGCCCGACCTTGGAAGCGAGCGAGTCCGCGCCAAGCGCGCAGGAACACCTCCTGCGCGACGTCCTCGGCATCGGCGGGCCCGAGACCGAAGCGGCGCAAGGCTCCGTAGACGCGATCGGCGTGCAGGGCGACGATCCGGTCAAACGCGTCCTCGTCGCCGGCGCGCGCGCGTTCGATCAGGTCAGCCTCGTCAGCCGGTGTGTCGGAAGTCAGGGGACCGGCTCCCGCGCCGGGCCCTCAGTGTCGAGCAGAGTCATGCCGACGCCGCCGAACCGCCGAGGCGATGTCGGGCCGCTCCGTACTGCTGACCGGCGGGAGGCGCTGCAGGAGCCCGAGCATGCGCTCCAGGGTCTGCAGCGCTCCATGGCATTCCGGACAGTCCGCGACGTGACGCTGAATGCGGGCGCGCGAGCGGGCGACGAGCTCGCCATCGAGGTAGGCGGACAGGTGGCCCGGGGTGAAGCGATGGTCACGCCGGAACCGCGTCCGGCGCCGCAGGGTCGTCATGACCGCTTTGACCTGCGCGCGGGCGAAACGATTCCGCGTCGCGGTCCAACGGTGAGAACGCAGGTCAACAGGAGTGCATCATGACATCCCACCCGAGGAGCACCACGCCGGTCAGCCGCCCGGCGAGCAGCGGCCGGGGGCTGACGGCCTCCGGCTCGCTGCCCGCGGGCCGCGACGTGCCGGGAAACGACGGCGCTCAGGCGGTCGCGCCCGCGACGGGAGCGTCGTAGGGCGAGACGATGTGAGCGATCGGCAGGCTGAATCGCTCGGCGGCTCGGGCCGGGAGGTCCTTCTCGAGCCAGTTCGAGGCTCCGGCCGGCCAGGTCGAGATCATGATCGCCGTGGCCGGGAAGGTGGCGAGCGCATCGGCGATCGCGTGCATCGGGTCAGCGTCTCCGACCTGGCCATGGACCGTCAGGCCGTGGCGGCGCAGCTCATCGATCGTGGCCCCCATGCGCTGCTTGGCCGCGGTGACCGCGTCATCGATGTCCGACACCCAGTGGCGCAGCCGCGAGTTGAGCGCCGGCGCGAGGACCAGCACCGTCGCGTCGAGCTCACCGACCTGCTCGAGCACCTGCCCGGGCAGGGCCGGACATGGGCAGGTCCGGTTGGCGACCAGCAACAGCCGGGTCGGGGTGGTGTCAGCGTGCATCGCGTCTCCTCTGGGTGGGTGGGTGGTGCGACCGGCGGGCAGCCGCCGGTCAACTCGCGTCCGCGCCGGTGGCGTCGAGTGTGAGCGCGGCCGAGTTGATGCAGTAGCGATCGCAGCCGTGCGGGCCGTCGTTGAAGACATGACCGAGGTGGCCCCCGCAGGCGGCACAGGTGACCTCGGTGCGGCGCATGAACAGGCTGCGGTCCTCGTGTAGCTCCACGCTCTCACGCACCGCCGGATCGGTGAAGCTCGGCCACCCGGTGCCGGAGTCGAACTTCGCATCCGACGAGAACAGTGGGCTCTCGCAGGCCGCGCACCGGTATATACCGTCATCGGTCGTGTGCACGTAGGCGCCGCTGAACGGGCGCTCGGTGCCCTTGCCGCGCAGCACCCGATACTGCTCGGGGCTCAGCCGCTCGCGCCAGTGTGCGTCCTCGGTGGTCTCATGTGTCCTTCGCATGCGTGGTCCTTTCGGGGTCGGTACCGGGTTAGACCGGATCAGGCCCGAGAGGGTTCAGCGCGTCAGGAGCCCGGCGCGGTCTGGGCCCCGGCGGGCGCCGGAGTACTCGGCGCCGGAGGATTCGGGGCCGGAGGGCCGGCCACCGGCGGGGCCGGGGCCGGGGAAGGCGAGGCGATCTTCAGAGCGTGGGGGATGAGCCGGCCGGCGGCGTCGCGGCTGTAGCTGACCAGCACGCTGGAGCCGAGTCTGGACGCCGCTGAGCAGGTTGGTGACGAGGCTGACGTCAAACACGCGGATCTGGCCGGAAGCTCGATTGAACCGTGAGTGACGAGCCGGCCAGGGCGGTCACGGTGCCGCTGATGGTCGCCGCGCCGGAGTAGGCCAGCGCGCGCAGGCCCATGCTGCCCGTCGGCCACTCGCCATAGCCGGCCCGGACCGTGTCGCCGAGCTCGGCGCCGGAGAGCAGCTGGGGATGAAGGCCGGTCTGGAAGGTGTAGCTGTGGCCGTAGATGACGTGGTTTCGAAGCACCCGGGGCAGAAAATGCCAGCGGTGGTAGGCGTGGTCAGAGGACAGCGGGGCGCTGTCGTCCAGCCACGTCGGACCGCCGTTGCGGTTGCCGCCGCCGCCGTCGGAGGTGCCGAAATAGCGCCCGTTGATGCTCATGAAGATGTGGACGCCCGGGTGGTCATAGAGATCGACGGAGTTGGGCGCCCGGCCCGGACCGCGGGCGATCAGACCCGCGCCGGCGAGGTACTGGATGACCCCGAAGTCGCCGGGTACGCCGGAGCCGGCCGGCCACAGCCCGGCGCCCGAGAGCACCGCAGCGACCGAGCCCGAGCAGTCAAAGCCACGGCGGTGACCGTTGTAGCCGGGGCCGCGTGCGCCCACACCCGCCACGCCGGCCAGGGCATGGCCCCCGCCCCACACGTAGGGGTAGTTGGCGGCCGACAGTGCGTCGGCCGTGCGGGTCAGAGCGTTGACGACCCCGATCCGGGGACCGCCGGTCTGGACGGTCAGCGTCGAGACGCCGACGTTGGTGATCCGGCCCGTGATCGCGCCGCTGACCGGGCCGGCCTGGGCGGCGGCGGGCGCCATGGCGGCGCTGGCCAGGAGGCAGAGACTGACGGCGAGGCGTTTCATGATCGATAGCGGCGAGGGAGCAGACCGCAGCGGGAGGAGCGCCGGGCCGGTGTGCGTCTTGCCCCCGTATCGGCCGCGCAGGTGACCAACTCGAGGAACGGGATGGAGTTGTGGCCGTCTCGCGGCAGCCACGCGAACGCCACCGGCCTCGGCACCCGCGGGCTGAGCAACTCGGGCCCGGCCGAGCACGCCCGGGTAGCCTTGGCCCGGTGCCCACTCCGCCGCCCACCCGGATCCTCTCGTCGTCTCAGCTGGCCACGCTCGCCGAGCACGGGGAGGAGCGCACCGCGGCAGTCGGTGACGTGCTCTTCTCGGTCGGTGACGAGCGCTACCCGCTGATCGCGATCCTCGAGGGAGAGGCCGCGATCCTCGACGCCAACGGCCGTGAGATCGTCCGTCACGGACCGTCCGGGTTCCTGGGCGAGATGAACCTGATGTCGGGCCAGACCGTCTACCTGACCGCGATCGCCACCGCAGCCGATGCGCTACATCGCCGTTGACCGTGACGTGCTGCGCCCGCTCCTGTTCGACGACGGGCCGCTCGGTGACGTCCTGCTGTCGGCCTTCATGGCCCGGCGCGAGGCGCTGCAGCAGGAAGGCGTCGGCATGCAGATCGTCGGTCCGCGGTCCTCGGAGGCCACGCGGCAGATCGTCGAGTACGCGCGGCGCAACCGGCTCCCATTCACCTGGCAGGACGGCGAGCACGACGACGGCGCGGGCGCGGCGGCGCTCGACAGCAGCTCGCCCCCGACGAGATCCCGCTCGTCCGCCTGCCGGGCGGCGCGGAGCTGCGCAACCCGTCCGCCGGGCGAGGTCTCGCGCGCGCTCGGGATCGGTCTCGTGCTCCAGCCCCGCGAGGAGGTCGACCTGGCGATCATCGGGGGCGGCCCGGCCGGCCTCGGGGCCGCCGTCTACGGCGCCTCCGAGGGCCTGCAGACGCTGGTGGTCGAGAGCACGGCGCTCGGCGGTCAGGCCGGGACATCACGGCGGATCGAGAACTACCTCGGCTTTCCCGCCGGGATCAGCGGATCGGAGCTGACCTCCCGGGCGGTCACCCAGGCGCGCAAGTTCAACGCGCGCACCGCGACCCCCTATCGCGTCCTGTCCCTCGAGCCGGGCACCGACCGGCACATCGTGCGCCTCGAGGGCGATCACGAGATCGCCGCGCGGGCGGTGCTGCTGGCCACCGGGGCCGACTACCGCCGGCTGCCGATCGATGACCTCGACGAGTACGAGGGCACGAGCATCTTCTACGCCGCCGGGCCGCCCGAGGCCCAGCTGTGCGGCGCCACGCGGGTCGGCGTGATCGGCGGCGGCAACTCGGCCGCGCAGGCCGCGGTCTGGCTGGCCCGGGGCGGCGCGCTGGTCACCCTCCTGCACCGCCGGGCCGATCTGCGCGAGACGATGTCGGACTACCTGATCCTCGAACTCGAGCGCTACGGGGTCGCGGTCCGCGATCGCAGCGAGGTGGCGCAGCTGCACGGCACCGACGGCCAGCTTGACGCCGTCACCCTGACCGATGGTGAGCGGATCCCGTTCTCCTTCCTGTTCCTGTTCCTCGGCGCCGTGCCCTGCACCGGCTGGCTCGGCGACGTCGTGGCCCGCGACGAGAAGGGCTTCGTCCTCACCGGTGCCGCCGCGGGCGCGGACGGCATGCTCGAGACCAGCGTGCCCGGCATCTATGCCGCCGGCGACGTGCGCTCGGGGTCGGTCAAGCGGTGCGCGACCGCGGTCGGGGAGGGCGCGATGGTCGTCCAGTTCGTCCACGCGCGGCTCTCCGGCGTTCCCGCCTAGCCCGCCGGCGGCACCGGTGGCGTGGGGAGCGAAGGCATCGCCGGTCGCGTGGCGTCAGCGCCCCGGCGGCACGGGGCCTTCGAGGGCCGAGCGGTCCCAGCGGGCCAACGCGACGCTGCTTGCGTAGGCCGAACGGAAAAAGTCCAGCGCGGCCGCGTCGGGATCGGGCAGCGCGCGCAGCTCCTCGAGGGGGAGCACGAACTCTCCCAGCGAGGGTTCGAAGTGAGCCGGCGCCGGAGACACGGTGGCGTCCACGAGACCGTCCGGAGCCGGGGAGAGGTAGGCGTAGAGCACCGGGAACGGCGCGTCTCGCGCCCCCGGCCAGAAGCCGACCGAGAAGTTCTCCTCGTTCTCGGCATAGCCGCGGATCGGGTCGGCGTCGGGCGGTTGGGGCGCCGGCCGGCCGCTGAAGCGGGTGTGGTTGAGATCAAAGCCGCCCCAGTAGAAGAGGATGGGGCTGCTCTTGCCAGTGAACTCCGAGCGGAAGCGCCCGATGACCCGTTCGACGGAGAGCAGGACCTGCCACCACCGTCCGATCGCCGCGGCGTCGTAGGCGGTGTGCGCCGTGTCCAGCGGAAAGGGGGTCGGATCGGCCATCTCGGACGGCCGTGGGTTGATCGCCACGGCGATCTCGAGCTCGGCCAGGGCGGTCGTGAACGCGGCGTAGAAATCGCTCACGCTGCGCTCCCGCAGGCCGACGGTGCGAGTGGCGCCGCCCGCCAGCTCGATCCGCAGCTGGTGGTCGACGAGGTCGAACGTCATCTCGAAGCTGCGCTCGCCGGTCGGGACCAGGCCCGAGGAGAGACCGCGCGAGTTGAGCGTCAGGCCGACCTCCCACCACTGGTTCAGGAACGGACGCAGCTCGAGCGCCACCTTGCCGACCATCTGCGTCCACAGGTGAAACGTCTCGCGGGTGTCGACCCAGTCCTCGAGCGCGAGTTCCGGCCATGCCTCGGACATCTGAGCGCCTCCTCCGAGAAGTTGATTCGCAAACGAACTACTTGAATGGTAGCGAGCTCGCGTCGGGACGCCCCGCGAGGCGCCGGCGGGGGCGGCGACCGATGTCGGACTCGATCCCGTCGAGGATCTGTTGCCAGCTCGCGCCCAGCGCGTGGCGCTGGGCCTCGTCCAGGTGGCCGAGGAACAGCTCTCGGACGTGGGCGCGGTGAGAGCGGCGCGCCGACCCCAGGCGCCGGCGTCCGAGCGGCGTCAGCGTCGCCACGAGCGCCCGTCCGTCCTGCTCGTCGCGCTCGCGGGTGACGTGCCCGAGGGACTCGAGCTCGTCGACGATCCGGGTGAGCCCGCTGCGGCTCAGGAAGGCGACGTCGGCGAGCTCGGACATCCGCATCTGACCGCCGCCGATCGCGAGCTTGAGCAGTACCTCGTACTCGACTAGGGGCATGCCGTGCTCGGCCCCGAGCAGGGCGTCGAGCTCACGGATCACCAGTGAGTGGACGGCGAGAAAGCCCGCCCACGCATTCTCCTCGTCAGCGGTGAACGGGCGCGAGTCGCTCGGGGTCATCGGCCGAGGATATATCGTTCCTTCGTAAAGGAATTACTTTGGAGCCACACCCCCACCTGCGGCCACGCAACGGCGATCCGCAGCCCACCACCGCCGTCGAGCTGCTGTTCGACCTCGTGTACGCGTTTGCGATCACACAGGTCTCGCATGTGCTCATCGGGAAGCTCGACGTGGGCGGCGCCGGCCAGGCGGCCTTCCTGCTCTGGGTCGTCTGGTGGGCCTGGGTCTACACGACCTGGATGGTCAACTGGTTCGATCCCGGGTCCGGTCCCGTCCGTCTCGTCGTGGTGCTCGCGGCGCTGGCCAGCCTGCTCATGGCCGCTGCGATTCCGGTCGCCTTCAGCAGCCACTCGCTGCTGTTCGCGGTCGCCTACGTGGTCCTGCAGGTCGGCCGCAACGCCGCGGGCACGTGGCTGCTGGCCCGTGAACACGCGTTGCGGGTCGTGCTCGAGCGGATCCTCGCCTGGAGCCTGGCTTCGGGGGTGTTCTGGCTGGCGGGGGGTGTCGCCCCGTCGTCGCTGCGACTCCCCCTGTGGGGCGTGGCGCTGGTCGTCGATCTGGCCGCGCCGATCGCCGGCTACTGGACGCCGGGGCGCAAGCGCTCGAGCACGATGGACTATCCCGTCGACGGAGGTCACTTCGCCGAGCGCTTTCAGTCCTTCATCATCATCGTGCTGGGCGAGTCAATCGTGGTCACGGGTGCGACCGCCAGTCATCACGGGCTCTCAACCGTCACGGTGCTCGCGCTCGCGGTCGCCTTTCTGATCACCGGCGGCCTGTGGTGGCTGTATTTCGGGGCGGTGGCGGAGCATTCGCGCCGACACCTGGCCAGCGCGCCGGACCCCGCCCGCCTCGCCCGTGACGCCTACACCTATCTGCATCTGCCGATCGTCGCCGGGGTGATCATGGTCGCGGTCGGCGACGACCTGCTGGTGCAGCGACGCGGGCAGCGCGCTCAGCACGGCGGGCCGGATCATGCTGGTCGGCGGCCCGGCGCTGTACCTCGTGGGGGAGAACCTGTTTCGCTTGCGCATGATCGGCACCGTGGGGACCAAACGCGTGGTCGCGGTGTTCGCGCTGGGCGCGGCCGGGATTCTCGCCGGCGGCCTTCCCGCCCTCGCCGTCGGCGCGATCGTGGCCGCTCTGCTCAGCGCCCTGGCGCTGTGGGAGTCCGCTTCGTCATTGACCATGCCGGGGCGCCGACGGGCCTCGCTCGCGGGCGAGGCCCCGGTCGAGCTCAGGCAAGAATGAGCAGCAGCACGGCGAGGATGGCGAGCACCGCCGCGGGGGCCATGACCGGGGGAGGATCGCCGATCCTCGCGTGGGTCCCGAGTGCCCCGATCATCGTCGCGAGAACGACGATCGCGCCGATCACCGCGAGCGCGGTACTGCTCGCGATGGCCGCGATCAGCAGCAGCAGCGCGGCGACCAGTTCCACGGCGCCGACCAGCACCCGGGCCTGCTGGGGATCGATGGACGGCAGGCGGTAACGGGGAAATTCCGCTTCGTGGGGGCCGACGTTGGCGACCTTGGTGCCGCCCGCACCGGCGAAGGCGACCGCGAGGACAATGGAGAGGATCGTGCCGATAGTTGACATAGCAACTATTCTAGCTACCGGGCGCTGCGAGGCGCCGCGGTGATCGTCACCGTCACGCTGAACCTCGCCGTTGACGTCACCTACCAGCTCGACCGGGTCCGCCGTGGACAGACCAGCCAGGTGCAGACGGTCACCCGCCGCGCCGGCGGCAAGGGGGTCAACGTCGCCCGCACGCTGCACGCGCTCGGCCACGAGGTGGTGGTCAGCGGCTTGGCCGGCGGCGCGACCGGCACCGAGGCCCGGGCCGAGCTCGCCGCGGCGGGGCTGGCCGACGCCACCGTCTCGATCGCCGGCAGCACGCGCACGACGCTGATCGTCGTGGAGGCCGACGGGACCGCGACGGGTCTGTCCGAGCCTGGCCCGCAGATCACGGGCACGGAATGGAATCAGCTGGTCGGGCGGGTGCAGGCGCTCGTGGTCGGCGCCGAAGCGCTCGTGCTCGCCGGCAGCCTGCCTCCGGGCCTGCCGGTCACGTCCTATGCGCAGCTGATCGCCCTCGCGCGCGCCCACGGCGTGCCGGTGCTGCTTGACACCCACGGCGAGCCGCTGTCGCACGGCGCCGCGGCCCGCCCGGCGATCGTCAAGGTCAACGCCGCGGAGCTCGACCGCAGTGGCGCCCGGAGCCGACCTGGCCGGCGCCGCGCGCGAGCTGCTGAGCGTCGGGCCCGAGGCGGTGGTGATCACGATGGGGGAGGAGGGGTTGCTGGCCGTCAGCGCCGACGGTGCCTGGCGGGTGCCGGCTCCCCGTCGGGTCCTCGGCAACCCGACCGGCGCCGGCGATGCGGTCTCAGCAGCATTGATCCTCGGCCGGCTGCGGGCCAGCGCCTGGCCGGAGCGGTTGGCCGACGCCGCCGCGCTGGCGGCCGCCGCGGTGTCCGCCCCGCAGGCGGGCTCCTTTGACGCTGAGGTGTACGCCGCTCTGCGCAGCGGCTGATCAGGTGCCGAGCAACTGCGCGGCGCACTCTCGCACGACGCGGTTGAGCCGAAACAGCGTCAGGTCGCCCAGCGGGGTGGTCATCGATCCGATGTGGTTGGTGACGAAGCCGAGCGAGAGCCCGACCTCGGGATCGGCCCAGCCGCCCGACCCGCCGTAGCCGTAGTGGCCGAACGCGCGCGGCGCCGCCGGGCCGGCGCCGAAGGCCTGGTGATACCCCAGCCGCCAGCGCATGCGCAGGCCCAGGACGCGGTCGGCGGTGCGCAGCTGCACGCGCCCCAGCTCCTTGACCGTCTCGGTGGCGAGCAGGCGCGGGCCGCCCGGCTCGGCGCCGCCGTTGGCCAGCGCGCCGTACAACCGCGCGAGCCCGTCAGCGCTGAACAGCCCGTTGACCGCGGGCATCTCGGCGTGCCAGATCGGAGGCTCGGAGCCATGAAAGAGGCGATGAAAGCCCGGAACCAGCAGCGCCTCGTAGCCGGCTCGGCCCAGCCGGGTCAGCGTCAGCGCCGGTGAGGCAAACCGGGCGACCGTGCCGATCTGACGCAGCGCCGAACCGACCGGCTGCGCGATCCGCTCCCAGGCTCCGGCGGGCGCGCCGATGTGCAGGCCGTCGGTGCCGAGCGTCCCGGCGAGCTCTGACTGCGACCAGATCGCGCATCCCGTGCCCGGTCACGCGCCGGGCCAGTCCGGCCAGCAGCCAGCCGTAGGTGATCGCGTGATAGGCCGAACGCGAGGTCGGGGCGCGCACGGCGCGGGCGGCCAGGCGCTCCTCCATGAGCCAGGTGGTCGAGCATCTCCTCGGCGCGGTCAGCGACCGCCTGCACGCTGGAGAGCCCGGCGCGGTGGGTGAGCAGATCGCGGACGGTGATCGCGCCCTTGCCGCCGGCGGCGAACTCCGGCCAGTGGGCGGACACCGGGTCGTCGTAGCCGAGCAGGCCGCGCTCGGCAAGGCGATGGATCACGGTCGACGTGGCGCCCTTGGTGGTGGAGAAGCTGAGCGCCAGCGTCTCCGGTGTCCAGGGCCGGGTCTGCGGCACGGTCGGCGCTCCCGGTGAACAGGTTGACCACCGTCTCACCGCGCAGGCGCACCACCAGCGCGCCGCCGCCCGGCCCGTCGCCGAGCAGACGCTGGAACGCCGTGGCCACGGGCGCGAAGGCGGCGAGCGCCTCCGGCGATGGTCCGGAACGTGAAGCCATGGGGGCAGGGTACTTTCCCGGCCGCGAGACCTGCTCAGACGGCGTAGCCCGCGACCATCCCGCGGTGCATGACCCGGTCGCCGAGCACCTGGGCGTGGTCGGCGCGGTGCAGTACGCAGCCGTTGTCCCACATGACCACGTCCCCGGGCGACCAGCGGTGGCGGTGGATGTTCTCCTCGCGGGTGGAGTGCTCGAGCAGGAAGGCGATCATCTCCCGCGCCTCGGGCTCGGACATGCCGCTGATCGCCTGACAGCGGCTGGCGGTCGACAGATACAGGGCGATCCGGCCCGACAGCGGGTGGGGGCGGAAGATCGGGTGCTCGGCGGAGGTCTCGGCGCCGGGGCCGAGCGACAGGCCGGTGACCACGTGGGTGATCGTGCGCCCCGCGAGCTGCTCGCGGACGTCGGCGGGCAGCGTGTCGTAGGCGTGGTACTGGTTGGTGAACAGGGTCTCGCCGCCCTGTGCCGGGATCGTCACCGCCCGCAGCGCCGTGTAGGCGGGCGGATGGCGGACGTAGCTGGTGTCGACGTGGAAGCTGCTGCGCGGCGGCGTCGCGCGGCCCACGTTGCTGACCACGTTGAGGTCCGGGAAGCCGGGTGCGCTCGCCTCGCCCTCGGTGAACGCGAGCGGGCCGAAGGCGCGCAGGAAGGCGACGAACTGGGCGTCGTCGATCGACTGGCGCGGGAACATGAGCACCCCCTGCTCGGCGAGCAGGCCGCGCAGCCGGGCGATCGCCTCGGGAGTCGAGCCTCGGTCAGCGACAGGTCGGTCACCTCGGCGCCGATCGCGCTCAGGACGGCGGTGTTCATCGGAGGGTCCTTCGGTCGGCGAGGGCGGCGTCCAGCGCGACCGCGAACAGCTCCTCGACGGGGATACCGGCCGCGGCGGCCATCACCGCGACGACGCTCTGGCGGGCGAACGAGCAGTACAGGCCGGCCTCCAGGAACCACGGGCGTCCGTCGGGATCGATGCGGAAGTCAAACAGGCTGTAGTGCCGGCAGCCGAGCGCGTCGTGGCAGCGACCGGGCGGCCGCGCCGACGGCCGCGGTGATCGGATCGGCCTCGTCGAGGATCCAGGCGCGGCTGCGCTGCTTGGCGACCAGCGTGAGCTCACCGTCCTCGCCGCGGCGGATCTTGTCGGCGTGGTCACGGATCGGGTGTGCTGATCGCGTCGACGCCGTATTCCTCCAGCGGCAGGCACGACGAGCTCGCCGTCGAGGTCGATGATCCCGCAGCGGACCTCGCGCCCGAGGGGGATGTACTCCTCCACGAGCGCCGCCGACCCGTGCGCGCACGCGGCCGAGACCGCCGCCGGTAGTGCGCCGAGTCGCGCACGAGCGTGACCCCGAGCGAGTTGTCGCCGTCCACGGGCTTGACCACCGCAGGCGGCGCGAGGCTGGGCAGCGCGCCGGCGCCGATGACCTCACCGGCCGGCACCGCGACGCCGGCCGCGGCCACGACCGCCTTGGCGCGGGCCTTGTCAGCGGCGAGCGCCATCACCTCGGCGCGGTTGCCGACGTAGGGGATCTCGAGGAGGTCCAGCAGCGACCGGTACTCGGTCATTCCCGGCCGGCAGAACATCTGGGGCACGACGACGTCGACGTCGAGGGAGACGAGGTGGGCGATCGCCTCGGCGGCCGACAGCGAGTCGGCATCGGCCAGGCCCTCGCGGGTCAGCGCGGCGGGGAACCGCCAGCGCCGGTCAGGGCCGACGTAGGCGATGACCGAGTCATAGCTCGGGGACCCGGCGAGGACGCCCAGGCAGTCGCGGGCATAGAGCCGCGACAGGTCGGCCATGAACTCGCTGACCGCCGAGCCGACGAGGTGCAGCACCGCGCAGCGCCACCTAGTCGCCGCCGGCCTCGGCGAGCTTGCCGATGTTGAAGTCGATGTGGTGCCAGGCTCCGCCGCGGCGCAGGTTGGCGATCAGCAGCGAGGGGATCTGGGCGTGGTGGACCATCAGGAACGGCAGCGGGTCATCCCAGGCGAAGATCGCCTCCTTGCCGTGCCGGATCCGCCGCAGCGGTTCGCGGAAGCGGGCCGGGTCGCGGGCGATCCGCCACAGCTCGTGGTACAGCCAGTAGGTCGGGCGGCTGTCCGGCGTCGGGGTCACCGTCTCCGCGCCGTCCTCGAGGTAGGCGCGGGCGACGTCGGGGTGGTCATAGAACATCGTGATCGCCGAGTGGGTGCGCGGGTTGCACTCGATCGCGTACACCCGGCCGTCGCCGCCGCGGATGAAATCGAACGAGACCTGACCGGTCAGCCGCAGCGCTGCCGACGAAGCGCCGCACCCACGCCTCGATCTCGGGCACGTCGACCATCGCGTAGTTGAGCTGGACGGCCGAGGACTCACAGCAGCAGTGCAGCTGCACGTGCCCGTCGCGGACGGTCGAGTGGGTGCAGTACTCCTGGCCGTCGACGAAGGCCTGCATGATCCACGGGTTGTCCTCGCTGATCGGCAGCGCGGTCACGAACGCGCGGGTATCCTCGGGGTGGGGCTGGGGCAGGGGGCGCAGATCGAGCCGGCGGACCGGGTCATAGGCGATGCTCTTGAGCACGTAGGGCGGCTCGCCGGCCGCGAAGTCAAAGCCGAGGACCTGCTCGGCGGCGGTGATGCGCCGCGCATCGGGCACAGTCAGGCTCGAGCTCGTGCGGCGGCGGCCGTGAACGCGTACTTGTCATCGAGCGAGGTCAGCGTGTCGGGGTCGAAGTGCAGAACCTCGCAGTGCTCGGCCAGCGCCGCCTTGGCCTGGGCGTCCCAGCAGGCCGAGGCCGGGCTGCAGACCGGCACGTACACGTCGACGCCCTCGCGACGGATGATCTCGATCAGTGCCTCGCGGTAGCCGGGGGCGTCGGGGCCGGGCACGGTGTGGAAGCGGTCCACGGCCCGCGAGAACCGGTGCCCGGTGAAGCGGTACTTCTCGGCCTCGACGAGCACGACGCGGTGCCCGGCGCGGTGAAACGCGCGTGCGAGATGCAGCGCCTTGGTCATCTTCCCGCCGCTGACCAGGATCGTCCGCGCGTCGGGCTTGACGGTCCGGCGTGAGCGCGGTGAGGCGTCCGCGCAGCAGTGCGAATCCGGTCAGCGCGGCGTTGACGGGCAGCGCGCAGGTCAGCAGGCCGAGCGTGGCCAGCGTCCGCACCGGGGTCGGCGTCTCGCCCGACGCCATCAGGCCCAGCGGATCAGCGTCATACCGTCGCGGACGGCCAGCATCACCTGTTCGACACGGGGGTCGTGAGCGATCGCGTCATTGAAGGCCGCGATCGCCGCGCCGTTGCCGGACGGCTCGCCGGGCAGGTAGGGCTCGCCCTGCAGCAGCGTGTTGTCGACGCAGATGATCCCGTCGGGGGCGAGCAGGCTGGCGGTCCAGCAGCGTTGTCACGTAGGCGAGGTAGCCGGTCTTGTCGGCGTCGAGGAACACGAAGTCAAAGCGCTCCCCGGCCACGGCGAGCTGTTTCAGGGTCCGCTGCGCGGGACCGACGCGCACCTCGATCTTCGACCCCGTGCGGAGAGTCGTCAAAGCAGCGCTGGGCGAACGCGGCCACGTCGGGATCGAGCTCGCAAGCGACGACCCGGCCGTCGTCGGGCAGCGCCTCGGCCATGGCCAGCGCCGAGTAGCCGGTGAACATCCCGATCTCCAGCACCCGCCGCGCGCGGGTCATGCGCACGAGGAACTTCAGCGCCTGGCCCTCCACGTGGCCGGAGAGCATCTCCGGCTCAAGCGCCACGACCGCGCCCGGGCCGCTGCGGTCGATCCAGTCGTGCTCTGCGGTGCGGTGGTTCAGCGCGGCGAGGGCGGGCGACTCCGGGGTCGTGCAGCGGCTCACGTACGGCTCGAGGCCGGCGGCGAGCGCGCGGGTCGGCGCGGAGCTCGGCGGCGAGCGAGCCGTCGAGCACCCCGCGGTCCTCCCCCAGGCGCGTGACGGCATCCTCCAGGCGCGTGGCGAGGATCCCCACCGGAGTGACGGGACGGGCGGCGCGCGTCACCTGCCCGGCTCCCGCGGGGGATCACACGCCCGCCGTCGCCGACGCGATGAACATGTCCTCGCCGTCGCCGCCGCGCGGCAGCTCCCGGCACAGCGCATGGTGGGCTCGAAGCACGCGCTCGAGCTCATCAGGGGTGGCGTCGTTGACGAAGGCACACGCGCCGATCGGCTGGGGAACCGGAGCGCGCAGCAGGCCGTCGCGGGTCCGGACGATCGACTCGGTCGCCGCGTGCATCAGCTCCGGGGTCAGGTACGGGCTGTCGACCGCCAGCCCGAGCCGGCTCATCACGCCCAGCACCCGGTCGCGGTCGGCGGCGGAGATGTAGCCGCGCTGCTCGGCCAGGGTCACCGAGTAGGCCATGTCCACCGTGACCGCGTGGCCGTGGAGCATCGGCACCTCGGGGGTGAGCTCGAGCGTCGGGCTCCACGTGTGGCCGTAGGCGATGACGCGATCGAGGTCGAGCTCGTGCAGGTTGGGAACCTCGAGCTCGAGCATCGAGCGGATCGCCTCATGGGTCATCTCGTGGGCGACGGCGCGCAGCCGCTCGGATCCGTCCCGGTGACCGAACGCGGTGTGCAGCAGATCCTCGCCGTGAGACTCGAGCAGCTCGAACACACGGCGATTGCCGACCACGCCGATCTTGACCAGCTCCGCCATCCCGTTGCGGACCTGGGCGGTCGGCAGCGTGGCCAGAAAGGAGAAGTCGAGGATCACCTTCCCGGAGGCGTGATAGGCGCCGAGGCGGTTCTTGTCGTGGCGGTGGTTGACCGCGACCTTGATCGCCACGCTGGCGTCGATCAGCCCGATCAGGGTCGTCGGGACCCGGATGTAGTTCGTGCTGCGCCGGTAGGCGGCGCAGGCAAAGCCGGCCACGTCGGTGGTCAGGCCGCCGCCGACCACGAGCACCGGCTCCTTGCGCACGAGCCCGAAGTCGTTGAAGGCGTCGACGATCCGCCTCCAGCGAGGCTCAGGCTCTTGTCGGTCTCCGCGATCCGCACCGGCACCGCGGTCAGCTCGATCGCCGTGGTGGGCGAAGTATGCGTCGATCTGATCGGCGTAGAGGTCATGGACGGTTTCGTCGATGATCGTCAGGCAGCGCCCGAAGCGGCGGAAGCTGTCGGCGATCTCCGGGTTGGCGAGCGCGAACGCGCCCTCCACGTAGAGCAGGTCGAAGGCGATCTTCTCGTAGCCCTCCACGTGGAAGGCGGTGTCGGTGGCCTCGAAACGGGCCTGGGTCTCCGTCATGGGTGATCGCTCCGACCGGCTCAGGCCGCGGAGGCGAGGGTCTGCAGATCGGCGAAGGCCAGGCTGTCCACGCGCTCGGCGGCGTCCGCGAAGTCGTGATCGGCATTGTTCTCACCCGGGAAGGCGACGCAGGTCAGACCGGCGGCGACCGCGGCCTGCACGCCGCCGACGTTGTCCTCCACCGCGACGCACTCCGCGGCCTGCTCGTGCAGATGCTCCAGGGCGTAGCGGAACACCTCGGGATTGGGCTTTGACTCCTGTACGCGCGAGGTGTCGACGATCAGATCAAAGCTGTCCAGGTCGACCTCCGAGCGGACCGCCTCGGCAAGGGCGGCGATGTTCTCCGCAGAGGTGGTGGTCACCAGCGCAAGCTTGTAGCCGTCCTGCCGGGCCTGGGCGACCGTCTCGGCGAGACCGGGGCGCACGGTGGGCGGCTCGGCGCGCAGCTTGTCCTGAAACCGCTGGGACTTGGTGGCGTGCACGGCGTCGGCGTCCACTGTCTCGCCCCGGGCCTGCGCGTAGTCGGCGATCCGCTTGGCGCCGCCGCTGCCCTGCAGCAGCTCGCGGTATTCCTCCTGGGACCAGTTCCAGTCCAGGCCGTGCTCGGCGAAGGCGTCATTGAAGGCCGCGCGCTGCAACTCCGACGTGTCCGCGATGGTCCCGATCGATCCAAATAGAACGGCTGGCATGAGCTGTCTCCCTTGAGTTACACGCGGTGTTGTGCTTTTAGCAACAGGCTGTTTAGCAATGTATACCCGAAGGCGAGAAGCTCAATCCGGGCCCCGCGAGTCGCGTGGTTTGTAGATTCGCGGCGATCGCTCCCAACTTCAGGCCGGTGAAGCCCACGTGATTGACCCCGACGAAGGTCACGACTCGCAGCAGGCGCCCTTGCTGGCGCGCTCGATCGAGGCGATTCGCGCAGAGTTTCCGGGCCTCGCGCCGGGGACCGTCGCGCTCGATGGCGCCGCGGGCACGCTCGTCCCCGAGCCCGTGATCGAGGCGGTCAGCCGGGGGTTGCGCGATGCGATGGCCAACACGCACGGTGAGTTCGCCGCCAGCGTGCGCAGCACCGAGACGCGCGGGGACGCGCGCAGCGCGATCGCCGATCTCGTTGGCGGGACACCCGACGGGGTGATCCTGGGCCCGAACATGACCACGATGACCTTCCACCTGGCCGACGCGCTGGCGTCGGGCTGGACGCCGGGCGACGAGGTGATCGTCACCTCGCTGGATCACGACGCGAACATTCGGCCCTGGGTGCTCGCCGCGCAGCGCGCCGGCGCGACCGTACGCTGGGCCGAGTTCGACGTCGAGACCGGCGAGCTGCCGGTCGAGAGCTTCGACGATCTGCTCAGCGAGCGGACGCGGCTGGTGGCCGTGACCGCCGCCTCCAACGCGATCGGCACCCGGCCCGACGTGGCGGCGATCACCGGCCGGGCGCACGCCGCCGGCGCGCTGACCTACGTCGACGGAGTCCACGCCACACCCCACGGTCCGATCGACGTCGCCGCACTGGGCGCCGACTTCTACGCCTGCTCGACCTATAAGTTCTTCGGGCCGCACACCGGCGCGGTCATCGCCAGCCCGGCGCTGCTGCGGGACATCACCCCGGCCAAGCTCGTTCCCGCGCCCGAGGGGGTGCCCGAGCGCTTTGAGCGCGGCACGCCCCCATTTGAGCTGATGGCCGGGGTGACCGCCGCGGTCGACTGGATCGCCGGCCTCACCGCGACCCGTGGGGACCGGCGCGAACGGCTGCTCGCCGCCATGCACGCCGCCGAGTACCACCTCGCGGATGCTGCTGCAGCGGGCGCTGCGCGGGCTGTCGGAGATCCCCGGGGTCCGCGTGCTCGGTTCCGCGGCCCGGCGCACCTCGACGATCTCATTCCTGGTCAGCGGGCAGTCGCCCAGCGCCGTGGCCCGGCAGCTCGCGGCGCAGGGGATCGCCGTCTGGGCGGGCGACAACTACGCCCATGAGCTGATGGCCCGCTTCGGACTAGGTCAGAGCGGTGGTGCGATTCGCGCCAGCCTGGTCCTCTACAACGACGCCGCCGACGTTGACCGGCTCCTGCAGGCCGTCGCCGTCGTCGCGCACGCCGGGCGCTGAGGCCGGCTGCGGAGCGGCGCGTAGCAGGAGCACACCCAGTCCGGCCGCCAGCAGGGCGAAAGCGGCGCCGACCAGGAACGAGACGTGGTAACCGCCGGCCAGCGCGTCGAGCGGCCGATGACCGGAGGCCAGCAGGTGGCTGGTCCGCGATGCGGCGAGGCTGGCCAGCACGGCGAGCCCGAGCGCTCCGCCCATCATGAACGAGGTGTTGACGATGCCCGAGGCCAGTCCGGAGTCCCGAGGGTCGACGTCGCCCATCGCCGCGAGCAGAATCGGGTTGAAGGCGATTCCCGCGCCGAAGCCGAGCAGGATCATGCTCGGGAGCACGTCGGTTGCGAAATGGCCGCCGACCGGAGCGCGCGCGAACAGCACCAGTCCGGCCGCGGCGAGCAGCAGCCCCGCCCCCAGCGGTCGCTTGATCCCGAACCGCATCACGAGCTTGGGCCGACAGGCCGAGCGAGAAGGCGCCCATGATCAGGTTGGCGGGCAGGAAGGCGAGCCCGACCTGCAGCGGGGTGTAGTGCAGCACCAGCTGCAGGTACAGAGCGGAGAGAAAGAACCAGGCGAACATCGCCCCGGCCCAGAGCACAGCGGCCGCATTCGCGGTGGCGAGGTTGCGCAGGGCGAACAGGCCGAGCGGCATCAGCGGCGCGCGCACCCGGGATTCGATGAACAGGAAGGCGCTCAGCAGCACGATCGCGCCGGCGAGCAGTCCAAGCGTCTGGGCCGACGTCCAGCCGGCCTGATTGCCGTTGACGATCGCGTACACGGCGAGCATCAGGGCCGCGGTCACCGTGAGCGCCCCGGCGACGTCCAGCCGCTCCCGGTCACCCGACGGCTCGGCGGCCGGCAGGACCCGCAGGGCAAGCCCGCAAACGGCGATCCCGATCGGGACGTTGACGAGAAAGATCCAGTGCCAGTTGAGAAGGTCGGTCAGGATCCCGCCCATCAGCACCCCGAGGGTGCCGCCGCCGGCGGCGACGAACCCGAACACGCCCATCGCCTTGGCGCGCTCGGCGGGTTCCACGAACAGCGCCATCATCAGCGACAGGGCGACCGCCGACACCACCGCGCCTCCGAACCCCTGGATCACCCGGGCAGCGACGAGCAGCCCCTGCGAGCCCGCCGCGCCGCAGGCCAGTGAGGCCAGCGTGAACAGCGCGATGCCGCCCAGAAACAGGCGGCGATGACCGAACAGGTCCCCGAGCCGGCCCCCGAGCAGCAGAAAGCCCCCGAAGGTGAGCAGGTACCCGTTGACCACCCAGGCCAGCGAGGTCGAGGAGAACCCGAGATCGCGGCGGATCGAGGGCAGCGCGACGTTGACGATCGTCGAGTCCAGGACGATCATCAGCGAACCGAGGCACAGCACAACGAGGGCAAACCAGCGGTTGGGGCGTTCGTCGGTCATGGAGATGTCCTTCCGGTCAGCCTAATCGAGTCAACCGGGTAGACCGCGCCGCCGTCACATACTCATCGCCGCCGCCGAATCGGGCCCGCCCGCGCGGCCCCCGGGTCAGTCGGCCCGGGCCAAAGTTTGATGCCGTGAGCCGGCTGCTACTCACGGGTAGCATCAGCACACAGCGAACTCACCAGCGAAAGGATCTTCGTCCCATGGAAGCAGCGTCCCCCGAGCAGGAAACAGCAGCCACCGAGACAAATGGCGGCGCTGAGAAGCCGCCGTTCTCGCTGGAGCTCAGCCAGGACCAGAAGGATGTCCGCGACTGGGTCAAGGGGTTCGCCGAGCAGACGGTCCGCCCGGCCGCGGCCGAATGGGACGAGCGCGAGGAGACGCCCTGGCCGATCATCCAGGAGGCCGCGAAGATCGGTCTCTACGGCCTGGAGGGGATCGCGCAGTTCTGGTATGACGAGAGCGGGATCATGTTCCCGATCGTCAACGAGGAGCTCTTCTGGGGCGACGCGGGGATCGGCATGGCGATCATGGGCACGACGCTCGGCGTCGCCGCGATCCAGGCCAACGGTTCGCCCGAGCAGTGGGGCGAATGGATCCCGCAGTGCTTCGGCACCGAGTCCGAGCCGCAGGTCGCCGCCTTCTGCGTATCCGAGCCCGACGCCGGCTCCGATGTCTCCTCGCTGCGCACGCGCGCCAAGTACGACGAGGCGTCGGATCAGTGGACCCTCAACGGCCAGAAGGCGTGGGCCACGAACGGCGGGATCGCCAACGTGCACGTCGTCGTCGCCCAGGTCGACCCCGAGCTCAAGTCCCGCGGGCACGCGTCCTTCGTGATCCCGCCCGGCACCAAGGGCCTGGAGATGGGGACCAAGGTCAAGAAGCACGGGCTGCGCGCCTCGCACACCGCCGATGTCTTCCTCGATGACGTGAAGATCCCCGGCTCCTGCCTGCTGGGCGGCAAGGAGAAGCTCGACGCCCGGCTCGCCCGCGCCCGCGAGGGTCAGTCCTCACGCGGTCAGGCGGCGATGCGGACCTTCGAGATCAGCCGCCCCACCGTCGGCGCCCAGGCGCTCGGGCATCGCCCGCGCCGCCTACGAGTACGCGCTGGATTACGCCAAGGAGCGCTCGCAGTTCGGCCGGCCGATCATCGACAACCAGTCGATCGCCTTCACCCTGGCCGACATGAAGATGGAGATCGACGCCGCGCGGCTGCTCGTCTGGCGCGCCGCCTGGATGGGCCGCAACGGCCACGACTTCCAGAACGCCGAGGGCTCGATGAGCAAGCTCAAGGCCGGCGAGGTCGCCGTCTGGGCCACCGAGCGCGCGATCCAGATCCTCGGCGGCAACGGCTACACGCGCGAGTACCCGGTCGAGCGGATGCACCGCGACGCGAAGATCTACACGATCTTCGAGGGCACCTCGGAGATCCAGCGGCTGGTCATCTCGCGCGCGATCTCGGGCATGCACATTCGGTAGCGCACGGCCGGCGCGCGTCCGGCGCCGCCTGCGGGGCGGCGTCAGGGCGCTCGCAGCATGTCGATCACGAGATCGAGATGCCGCTGCCAGTCAAAGCCGGGCTTCTCGCCCATCGTCGAGCAGACGCCGCACATCAGCATCCCGATGTCGAGCGCGCGGATGTCGGGCCGGATCGTCCCGGCGGCGCGCGCGCGGGCCAGAAGCTGCTCGGTGACGGCGAGCAGATCCTCCTGCTCGGCCGCCGCCTGCAGCCAGATCTGCTCACCAACGCCCACCAGCGCGTGCTGGACGCCGGCATCGCCGGCCGCGGTCTGCGCGTTGTCGCGCAGGAGCTCGACGAGCACGGCGAACGGCTCGCCGTCCTGCTCGAGCGCCTCCCGGGCGCGCGCCGCGAAGAGACGGAACTTCTCGCGGATGAGCTCGACCAGCAGCGCTTCCTTGTTGGGGAAGTGGCGGTAGACCGTGCCCACGCCGACGCCCGCCTCGCGCGCGACGTCGTCGATCTGGGCGTCCGCTCCGTACTTGGCGAACACGACCCGCGCGCTCTCGAGAATGCGCTGGCGGTTGCGGCGCGCGTCGGCGCGCAGGGGGCGATCGATATCGATGACGGGGTCAGACACAGCTTTTTCACCCGGGTGGCTTGACAAGCGGAATCTTAGTTCCCTATAGTCCCGAACGCAAACGGAACCGGAGGTCAGCTTCCATGTCAATCGTCGTCGAAGACACACCCACCTACACGCCGCGCGCCAAGAACTTCGCGCTGCTGCTGCTGGCGATGACGCAGTTCGTGATCGTGATCGACGCCTCGATCGTCAACGTCGCGCTGCCGTCGATCGGGAGCCACCTTCACTTCGCCCGCACCGACCTGTCGTGGGTCGTCAACGCCTACACGCTCGCCTTCGGCGGCTTCCTGCTGCTCGGTGGCCGGCTGGCCGACCTGCTCGGGCGCCGGCGCATGTTCATGGTCGGCCTCGTCCTGTTCACCCTCGCCTCGCTGGCCGGCGGACTGGCGCAATCGGAGGGATGGCTGATCGCCGCCCGCGCCGTGCAGGGCCTCGGCGCCGCGATCGTCTCGCCGGCCGCCCTGTCGATCATCACCACCACCTTCGCCGAGGGTGCCGAGCGCAACCGCGCGCTCGGGATCTGGGGCGCCGTCGCGGGCGCCGGGGGCGCGGCCGGGGTGCTGCTCGGCGGCATCCTGACCAGCGGACTGAGCTGGCGCTGGGTCCTGTTCGTCAACGTCCCGATCGGCCTCGTGGCGGCGGCGCTGGCGCCCCGGACGCTGGTCGAGAGCCGCGCCGATGATGACACCAGCACGTTTGATCTGCCGGGTGCGGTCACCGTCACCGCGGGCCTGTCGCTGCTCGTCTACGCGATCGTCAACGCCGTCAACGCGGGCTGGGGATCGTCGGAGACGCTGCTGCTGATCGCCGGCGCGGTCGTGCTGCTGATCGCCTTCCTGCTGATCGAGTCCCGCCAGCGCCAGCCGCTGATGCCCTTCTCGATCTTCCGCCTGCGGACCCTGCGCGGCGCCGACATCGTCGGGCTGCTGATCGGCATGTCGCTGTTCTCGATGTTCTTCTTCATCTCCCTGTACCTCCAGAACGTCCTGCACTACTCGCCGATCCGGACCGGGTTCTCCTACCTGCCGCTGGCGGTCGGGATCATCCTCTCGGCGGGCGCCGCGTCGCAGCTCGTCACCCGCTTCGGCTTCAAGCCGCCGCTGATCGGAGGCCTGCTGCTGATCGCCGCGGGACTGTTCTGGTTCTCCCAGGTGCCGGCCACCGGCGGCTCGTTCGCCGCTGACGTGCTCGGCCCGTCGCTGCTGGCCGCGGCCGGCCTCGGGTTCTCGTTCGTGCCGGTGACGATCGCCGCGGTCACGGGCACCCGGCCGCACGAGGCCGGACTCGCCTCGGGCCTGATCAACACCTCCCAGCAGGTGGGGGGCGCGCTCGGGCTCGCGATCCTGGCCACGATCGCCAACAGCCGCACCCAGAGCCTGCTGCACGCGGGGACCCACAACGCCGCCGTGGCCCTGACCAAGGGCTTTGACCGCGCCTTCCTGGTCGGCTCCGGGTTCGCCCTCGTCGGCGCGATCCTGGCTGCCGTGCTGATCTCCTCGCGCGACAGCCGCGAGCACTCGGAGGCCGCGCGCAGCAGCGATGGTGCCTGCGGTGCCGGTCGCGGCAAGCTGACCGCACCGCGCGTCCGGGCCGGGGTAGGGTGGCGCCGTGCGCGCCGCCGTGTTCGATACCGCCAGCCGCCGGCTCGCCGTCCAGGAGGTGCCCGACCCCGCAGCCGGGTCCGGGCGAGGTGGTCGTGCGCGTGCAGGCCTGCGGGATCTGCCTGTCCGACGTGCACCTGATCGACGGGACCCTGCCCACGCCGCTTGAGCGCGTGACGCCGGGTCACGAGCCCGCGGGCGTGATCGAGCAGCTCGGCGCCGACGTTCCCGACGCGTGGCGCGCCGGCGCCCGTGTCCTGATGGCCGCCGGCCGGCCCTGCGGGATCGTGCGCCAACTGCGTGCGCGGGTATCCGCCCGGCAGCTGTCTGGCGCCACAGATCATGGGCTTTGCCTACGACGGCGCGTGGGCTGAGTACGTGGTCGTGCCCTGGCAGGCGCTCACCGCGGTGCCGGACCACGTCCCGATCGAGCAGGCGGCGATCCTCGCCGACGCCGTGTCCACGCCCTACGCCGGCCTGACCGACCGCGCCGGGCTGCGTCAGGGTGAGTCGGTCGGGCTGTGGGGAATCGGCGGACTCGGGGTCCACGCCGTGATGATCGCCCGGATGGTCGGCGCCTCGCCGATCATCGCCCTGGACCCGAGTGAGTCGGCCCGCCGGCGCGCGCTGGACCGCGGCGCCGACCATGCGCTTGACCCCACCGCCGAGGACGTCGTCGCCCGGGTCTGGGAACTGACCGGCGGCCTCGGCCTCGATGTCGCGGCCGACCTGTATGGCGCCAACCGCGTGCTCAAGCAGGCCAACGCGTGCCTGGGCCGTTACGGGCGGCTGCTCCTGATCGGGCTCTGCGCCGAGCCGATCGAGCTCGGACCCAACGTCCTCTTCGGGGTCACCTCGCACTCGCTGCTGGGGCATCTCGGCTACGAGAAGAAGCATCTGGACGAGCTCATGGGTCTCGTCGCCAACGGCCGGCTGGACGTCTCGGGCTCGATCTCTGACGTGCTGGCGCTCGATGACGTGGCGGCGGGCGTGGAGCGGCTGGCCAGCAAGGACGGGGATCCGATCCGCTTGATCGTCGCTCCGTAGCCCACGCGGGCAACACGGTTCCCACATCCGGACGGGCGCGGTACCCGTGCCCGATGACCGGGGCCGTCAGTCGCGGATCACGGCACCGGATGCAGCGAGCTCGGCCAGTGCGGCCCGCGAGCCGTCGGCATCGATGCCGCGGATGGCTCCGGACTCGATCGTCACGATCAGCCCCTCACGCAGCGCATCGGCCGCGGTGTGGCGCACGCAGTAGTCGGTGGCAAGGCCGACGACGGTCACGGCGACGACTTCCTCCTCGCGGAGCAGCTCGCGGAGAAGGTCGCTCTCGAAGGCGGAGTAGCCGTCGGCGTCGATGGTGATGCCCGTGTCGATCACCGCATCGATCTGCGCGCGGTCGAGCTGCTCGGACAGCTCAGCGCCTGGGGTGTTCTGGACGCAGTGCTCGGGCCATGGCCCGCCCTGAGCGGCAAAGCTCGAGTGCTCGGCGGGGTGCCAGTCCCGGGTGGCGATCACGACGTCAAAGCGCGACTCGGAGGCGAGCGCGTTGATCGGCGCGATGACCTGATCACCGTCGGGCACGGCGAGCGCGCCCCCGGGGAGGAAGTCATTCTGGACGTCGACGATGAGCAGGGCGAGAGCCATCGGTATGGCGTTTACCCGGAGGCGCGCGGTCGCAAAAGCCGGTCTCAATGGACTGGCCGGGGGCACGCCCGCGGCGGTGGGCTCTCCCTAGGAAGGAGTCCAGGTGTCCAACGCGGGGGTGACCTGCAGCTCGTGGGTCATCGCCCGCGGGCTCTGGGCAGCGAGGTAGGCGACCGCGGCCGCGAGGCTCGCGGGGTCGGCGCTCTCGGCACTGTTCCCGGCGGAGCGGTCGATCGTCGCGTCAACGATCAGCAGCGACACCTGGATGCCGTGTTCGCGCAGTTCGAGCGCGGCGGCCTGCGTGAGCGCCCGGACCGCGAAGGCTCCCGCCGCCCACAGTCCGAGACCGGCGCGGGCGCGCAGCGCCGAACCACCGGTGACCTGGATCAGCGTCGCCTCACCACCCTGCTCGCGCGCCACGGCCGAGCTCGCGCTCAGAAACGAGAATGCCCCGCGGGCCGGGAGCGCGGCCCAGTCCTCGAACCCGGACGGTTCGGCCTCGGTGAGCGGGCCGCCGCCGAACGGGCCGTGTCGGCTGCCGCCGTACGGGGAGGCGGCGTTGACGGCCAGGTCGACGCGGCCGTGACGCTGTGCGACGTGGTCCAGGGCCGCGCGCACGGAGGCCGGATCGAGCACGTCCACCTCGAGCGCGTCCGCCCCGGCGGCACGCACCTTCTCGAGCGTCTCAGGCGAGCGGGCGCCGCCGCAGACATCCCAGCCGTCGGCCAGCAGGCGCTCGATGATCGCGAAACCGAGGTTGCGTGCGCCGATGATCAGGGCAGCCGGCACGAGCAGTCAGGCAATCGCGTCAGCGAGCAGGTCAACCTGCCCGGGGTCGGTGCTGCACGGGAAGAAGATGAGCTCATCGCAGCCGGCCTCACTGAAGCCCTGCACGTAACCGCGGACCGTATCCGCGTCGACGGCGGCGCTGCCCGCGACCATGGCCGCGCGGTCACCCATGAACGCGTAATAGTCGCGCAGGTAAACGTCCGCCGCCTCGCGGGCGCCGTCGCCCAGCGCGAAGTAGCTGAGCGCCATCGTCAGCGGCTCGCCCTCGCGCCCCGCCCGGTCCCACGCCTCACGGGTCCGAGCGGCACCATCGCGCAGCGCGTCGGGCGTGCCTCCGCCGAGGATCCAGCCATCGCCGTGGGCTGCGGCCCGACGGTAGGCGGCGGCGGCGGTGCCGCCGATCATCAGCCGCGGTCGCCCGCCCGCCAGCGACGGTCCGATCGCGCCCGCGGTGCCGAACGGTTGACCGGCCCAGACCCGCTGCCACTCCTCGAGCATCGCGTCAAAGTCACGGCCGCGGTGTGAGAAGTTGACGCCGGCCGCGGCGTAGTCATCCTCGCGGCCACCGACGGCCACTCCGAGGGTCAGCCGGCCGCCGGAGAGATGCTCGAGAGTGGCGATCTGCTTGGCCAGCATCGCGCCGCTGGAGCGCAGTGGCGCGATCAGGATCGCGGTGGCCAAACGGATGCGCTCGGTAACCGCGGCGGCCGCGGCGAGGGTCAGCAGTGGCTCGTCGTTGCCGTAGACCAGCCGGTCCAGCGTGCCGAGGCTGGAAAACCCGCGAGCTTCCGCACGGCGCGCCCACTCGAGGATCTGCTCGCGCCCGGCGTCCGGGATGGTGCTGGGAAGACCGATGCCGACGTCCATCGTGTGACTGCACCCTACCCAACGTCATGACGCGGTCACACCAATCGACATGTCAGCGCGACAACGGCGATAAGGTGCGGCTGACCCGTGGGCTCGGTCACCGACCTCATCAGCATCGTCGACGCCGATCCGGATCTCGCTGATCTGCTCGATCCGGCCGAATGCGAGCGGGCGCGCCGGGAGGCCTTGACGCGGGTCCGGCACCTGTCCGTGGGCAGCTGGGACGTCACCCGCGCCGTCGAGCCTGACGTGCACCACCGTGGCTTCATGCTGATCTCCGGTCTGCTCTCGCGGGAGGTCAACGTGCTCGAGCGCACCTGCGTCGAGCTGCTCGGCGTCGGGGACGTGCTGCGCCCGTGGCAGTGGGACGAGGAGGGTTCCCACGTGCACGCCGAGGTCGGCTGGGACGTGCTCGAGCCGACCGATCTCGCGGTGCTCGACCATGGTCTCGTCGCGCGCATGAACCCGTGGCCCGCGCTCGGCCTCGAGCTGTTCGCCCGCGGGACACGGCGGGCCCACGCGATGGCCATCTCGCTGGCCATCGCCCACCATCCGCGGGTCGATGACCGTCTGATCCTGACCCTCTGGCATCTCGCCGAGCGCTGGGGCCGCGTGCGTCCGGAGGGGATCGTCGTGCCGCTGCCGCTCTCTCATCAGCGCCTGGCGCATCTCGTCGGCGCGCACCGGCCCTCGGTCACGACGGCGATCGGCGAGCTGGTTCGCACCGGCTCGCTGAGCCGGGGCGAGAACGGCGGCTGGGTGCTGCACGGCGCACCGCCCGACGCCCTGCGCCATCACCGCCTCGCGGCCGCGATGACCTGAGTCGGCGGGGCGGCCACGCCACTCCCGGGCCTCAGGGCCCGGGCGCGACGCGACCCCGGTGCGGGCGCTCAGCGAATCGCGCCGCGCCGGCTGCCCATGCCGAGCCCCCGCCGGTTGCCGACCAGCACGACGACGGCGACCAGAGCGAGCAGGAAGATGAGCGGGTGAACGAGCAGCCCGCCCAGGACTGCGAGGACGAGCAGGATCAGAGCGATGGTGAGAAGCACGGTGACCTCCAGTTGTGGTGTGGGGGAGGAAACCCCGATCACGGTGAGCGGCGACGGACCCCGGTCCGCGCGTGAACGTCCGTATACGGACGTTCACCGATGACCGTGACGCACGGTCGGTGTTCTCTGCGGTGTCCCCCTGCCGAAAGCGAGATCCGCCCATGTCGTTCATGACCTGCCCGCGGTGTGGCCTGTCGGTCGGCCTCCGGGTGCAGTACCTCACCCTGCAGCGGTGCCCGCGCTGTGCGGCCAAGGCCGGCATTTCGGTGCCGATGACGATCACCGAGGACGCCTCCACGCCGGTCCGTCCTCACCGCCCACGTGGCGGACGCCGGCGCAAGCTGCACGGGGAGAGCGGCGAACCGCCGGTGTGATCGGCCGGCGTGGTCAGCGCGCCGCCAGCACCGCCTCGTAGTCCTGCCAGGTGTCGACGTCGGGTGGGATCGGTCCCGGGACAGACACATCGACGATGTTCGCGGCATGACGGTCAAGCAGCTGCCAGACCCCCTTGTCGCCGTGCAGCTGTGCGAGCTCGCCGAACATCGCGCGGGCAAACAGGAGGGGATGGCCGCGCCCGTCGGCATACGCGCAGGCGGCCAGCGGTGCGTCTCCACGGTGCGCGATCAGCGCGGCGACCGCTGCGGCCGTCGCGCCGGGCTGATCTCCGAGCATCAGCACGAGCGCCGCGGATCGGGGAGCGACGGCGCTCAGGGCGGAGGCGACCGACGACGAGCAGCCCTCGCCGAAGGATCGGTTCTGGACCACCGTCACACCGGTCAGGTCGACCTGCGCGCGGACCTCTGCGGCGGACCCTCCGAGCACGCACAGCAGCTGATCAAACCGGCAGGCACGCGCCGTTGACAGCACGTGATCGAGCAGCGTCGCGGGACCATAGGGCAGCAGCTGCTTGGGCACACCCAGGCGCGAGGACCCGCCCGCAGCCAACACCAGCCCGGTGATCGGGCCGGGTGCCGCCGTCACCGATCGTGCCCCCCGCCTCAGGAGACCGCGCCGGCCTCGGGATGTTCTGCGGCGTAGCGGTCACGGCAGCCGTCACAGCAGAAGTACACCGTGTCCTCACCGCTGCGCAGGTGGGGGGTCGCGTCGATCACGGCCACGCGCATGCCACAGACCGGATCGGTCGTGACCGATACCGCTGCGGGCAGCACCATTTCGGCCTCGCGTCCCGCGACCGGGGCGGAGCTCGCGTCCGGGTGAGCGTGCTGGCACTCGATCAGCTCGGCGAGGATCGAGATCGCGATCTCGTTCGGGGAGCGGGCGCCGATCCGCAGGCCGGCAGGCGTGCGCAGCTGGGCGCGCAGCTCGGCGGCGAGCTCGAGCTCAGTGCGCACGGCGGCGGCACGCTTGGCGCTGGCCACGAGGGCGACGTACGGGACGCCGGCCTGCAGCGCGGCCGCCAGCACCGCCTCCTCTCCGCTGCCGTGCGAGGCGACGATCACGGCGGCCGAACCCTCGACCGCTTCGTGCGCGCCCCGGCTCGAACGCTGACAGTCATATCCGGCCGCCTGGCCGACCCGCTCCAGCGCGCGCGCGATCGGCGAATCACCGACGATCGTCAGCCGTGCGGAGGGAAGGTGGGGCTCGAGGAAGATCTCCAGCGACCCACCGCTCAGGCACGGGTTGCGCTCGACCACGGCACCGTCACTGAAGCCGTCCAGTCTGTCGGCCCGTTCAGTTCCGTCCTCATCCCCGGGCACGAGACGCAGCAGCAGCGGGTCACCGGTCTCGATCGCACGCAGTGACTGCAGGCGCACCGAGGACGCTGCACAGACGCCGCCGACGAAGCCCTCGATGGTCCCGTCGGAGAGCACCACCGCAGCATCTCCGGGCCGCACGCTCGTCGGACGCCGGGCGCGCACCACGGTGGCGAGCACGAACGGGCGGCGCTGGGCGACCAGCTGTTCGATCCGGACGGCCAGCTCATGGTTGATCATCGTTGCCTGCCTCTCTGTGATCGCGTGGCGGGCGTGGCCGCGCATGCGCTGGTCAGGCCCCCCGCCGAGGCCGGCGGGCGGCCTCGACGGGCAGCTCGGCGGCGATGTTGATCGTGGCGCAGCGCCCACAGCGGACGCGGACCCGTCGGGTCATGTACTGGGGATCCATCCCGGCCGCCAGCAGGCTGCCGCAGGCAACGCACAGATAGTCGTACTCGCCGTTGCCACGGAACACGGGCCGGTCGGCATCCGCCTGAACCGCGGTGCCGCCGTCGAGCGGCACCTCGCCCTCCTGAACGGCTCGCATCGTCCGGATCGCCACCACCCGCTCCTCAGATCGCCGACAGCTTGCCGGTGAAGTCCGTGATCAGGGCGTCGAGCACCGTGCTGACGACCCCCTCGCCCATCGACGCCGCCTTGCCGGTGATCTGAGCGGCGGTGTGGACCGTGCCCCCGGCCTCGGTCAGCGTGAACACGACGTCGGCGTTGGCGTGGCCCTGCCCGCCGGCCTCCCGGGCCTTCACCTGCATGACCGCGCGGTGGTTGCCGGCGTCCTGCTCGACGACGCTGACCGTGCCGGTGAACTTCATCGACATCGCGCCCATCTTCACCTTGATCTGCGCCTTGGCCGACTCGGGCCCGGTTCGTTCGAGCACCGACGCCACCCTCGACGCAGGGGATCAGGCGCTCGAGGTCGAGAATCGCGTTCCACGTGTCGTCGATGGGTTTGGACATTGTGAAGGGATGGTCGAGTTCAACCACGGTCATTCTCCTCGCTTGTATGTTGTGCCGCAAATTGTTCTGACGTCGAGAGTGGGAGAGGCCGCTATGTCGATCGAGCCGGGCACGTATGCACTGGGACCCGAGAACGCCACGCTGACTGTCCGCACCGGACGTCGGGGCGCGATCGCCAAGGCCGGGCACGATCTGCGCATCGAGGTCGAGGCCTGGCGGGCGACCGTGTCCCTGAGCGCGGATCTGTCGCAGCACGACGCTCGAGCTGAGCGCCGATTCGCACTCGCTACGTGTACGGGACGGCAGCGGCGGCATGCAGTCGCTGGATGCCGACGACCGGGCCGGGATCAGCCAGACGATCGACGAGGAGGTCCTCAAGGGCTCGGCGATCGTGTTTCGCTCCCGGGAGGTCGCGCTCGCCGACAACGGTGGGCTGTTCGTCACCGGTGACCTCGAGCTGTCGGGTGTCACCCATCCGATCGCCTTCGATTTGCAGGTCAGCGATGACGGCCAGGTGTCGGGCAGTGCGGTCGTCAAGCAGACCGAGTGGGGCATGAAGCCGTACACGGCGCTGTTCGGCACGCTCAAGGTCGCCGATGAGGTCCACGTCTCGATCGACGGCCGCTTGACCGCCGCCTGATCGGGGCGCCGGCCCCAGGTGCCCGGATCCACGGATCAGCTCCGGTAGACCGTCTGCGCATCGAGGCCGCCCTCGACGCCGGGGGGTAGCGCGCCGGTGCCGTGGGCGTACATGGCCAGGTCGGCGATCGTCTTCGCGCTCGCCCCGTTGTCGGCGGCGACGAAGGCACCGTCGCGCCACTGCACCCCGTCGGTGGATGTGTCCATCGCCATCCCGGCCAGTTGCCGGGCCTTGGCGAGGATCTTGGCGGTCGTACCCGATACGGCGGCGGCCGTCGCATCCGAAGGGCTCGTGTTGTAGCCGTGGCCGACGCCGAAGCGATCCGCGTCGGCCGGCACGACCTTGACGTCGAGCGCCGGCACACCGAGCGCGTCGGCGACCAGCCGCGCGTATTCGCCCTCCCGGCCGTCAGCCTCGGTGGTGAGGCTCAACACCATCTTTCCGGTCGGATGCACCCGCAGGAACACCGCCCGATACGCCTCGTCAGCCATGTCGCGAACCTCCTGGGTCACGGTCTCTTGCTCGATCGTTGCCGGGACTCACCGGCGCTCACCCTCGTCCTGGCTCGCCCGCGCCCGCCGCTGTCGCTCCTGATGGGCGCGCAGCGCGTTGTGCTCCTCCAGATCACAGAAGCTCGGTTGGGGGCCGCCGAGCAGGTGCGGCGGTACCGCGGGCCGGGTACAGCCCGGGTAGATGCAGATCTTGTCGGTCCGTGGCTCGCCGCCGATCATCCGCGGCCCCATCCGGGGGTCGTACGGCCGCGGCGTGGCCCGTAGCCGCTCGGCATCGCCACCGAGCTGCCGGGAGCCGATCCCGCCCACCCAGTCGCGCTCGCCCACGGCTCGTCGTCGCCAGGGGCGGGTGACAGCGCCGGTGGCCGCCAGGTGGCATCCGGCTGCGCGTCGTCACGACGCTGGGCGGCGATCGCGGCGACGACCTCGTGCAGCGCCGCCAGACTGTGACCGCTGACCAGGGCGTCGCAGTGGGGGAGGGCCGCGGCCATGCCCCCGGCCTGCGGCGAGAAGCCCGCAGCGGACGCGCGCGGGTTGACCCAGACGATCCGGTAGGCGAGCCGGGACAGGCGCTGCATCTCGCGCTCGACGAGGCTCGGGTCACCGCGCTCCCAGCCGTCGGACAGGATCACCACGACCGCGCCGCGAGCCATGCCGCGTCGCCCGTGCCGGTCATTGAAGCTCCGCAGCGCGTCCCCGATCCGGGTTCCGCTCGACCAATCCGGCGCGGTCGTCGCCGCGTGCTGGATCGCGCGCTCGGGGTTGCGCGAGCCCAGCGCCCGGGTCAGGCGCGTCAGCCGCGTGGCGAACACGAACACCTCGTTGCGCGGCCCCGTGGCCGCCGCGCAGGTGAGGAATTGCAGGTACGCGCGCGCGTAGGGCTCCATTGAGCCGGAGATGTCGCACAGCAGCACGATCCGCCGCGGCAGGATGCGGCGGCGCCGCCTGGCGAGCCGGATCGGATCGCCGCCGGTCCTCAGGCTGGCGCGCAGCGTGCGGCGCATGTCGATCCGGTCACCGCGGCGAAACGGCTCGGCGCGCCGCGTCCGGCGCCGAGGCGTGGCCAGCGTGAGCGCCGACATGAGCTGGTAGAGGCCGGCGAGCTCGGGGGCGGTCAGCGCTTCAAAGCGCTTCTCGCGGATCAGCTCCTCGGCGCTGGCCAGCGTGGGCACGACGATCGGGTCATCGTCCGCTCGCTTATCGTCGCGCTCCTCGGCGGCCGCGGCCGCCGAGCCGGCCGGCTCGGGCTCGGTCGGACGCTCGCCACGGGGCACCTCGGCGTCCTGCGCCGGCGAGCCGCCAGGCTCGGCGTCGACAGGCTCGGGGGCGATCCGCGTGTGCTCGTCGGCCGGGGCCGGCATCGCGCCCGCCCCGAAGACAGCGGCGAACACACGATCAAAGGCCGTGACCTGGGTCAGGTCGGAGATGAACACCGCCCGGGCGGTCCAGTACAGGCGCCGGCGCGCCACCGGTGCCACCAACGTCAGGGACACGTGCGAAACGGGCCGATCGCTCGGCGCTGACCGGCACGCCGGCCTCGTGCAGGCGGCGACCGAACGCCCCGGCCAGGGCCGGCAAGTCGAGCTCGATCGCCTCGACTCCGAACGCGCGCGACACGTCAGCCCCGGCCGCCGGTCAGCTGCCCCAGGCCACCGGCCCGGACCAGCTCCTGATCCTCGCGGTACTTGAGCACCGACCCGAGCGTGCGCTGCGCCGCGGCCGCGTCGAGCTGTTCGATCCCGAGGATGCTCAGCGCCGCCAGCCAGTCGATCGCCTCGGCGATCCCCGGCGGCTTCTGGACGTCGGAGTCGCGCATTCGCGAGATCGCGTCGGCCACCTGCACGGCCAGCGTCGCCGACGCGCCCGTGACCCGGCGGCGGATGATCTGCACCTCGCGCTCCGCGCTGGGGTAGTCGATCCACTGATACAGGCAGCGGCGCTTGACCGCGTCATGCAGATCCCGCGTGCGGTTGGAGGTCAGCACGATCACCGGAGGGTGGGTGGCGCGGATCGTGCCGAGCTCGGGGATGGTCACCGCCGCCTCGGCCAGCAGTTCGAGCAGGAAGGCCTCGAAGTCGTCATCGGCGCGATCGATCTCGTCAATCAGGAGGACCGCGGGGCGGGGGCCGGGGTGCTGCAGCGCGCGCAGCAGCGGCCGCGCGGTCAGGTACTCGGGGCCGAACAGGTCCGCTTCGCCCAACTCGCTCCCGCGCGCGTCGGCGAGCCGGATCGCGAGCAGCTGGCGGGGGTAGTTCCACTCGTACAGGGCTTCGGTGGCGTCGATTCCCTCATAGCACTGAAGGCGGATCAGCGGCGTGTCGAGCACCGTCGCCAGCGCCTTGGCGGCCTCGGTCTTGCCGACGCCGGCCTCGCCCTCGAGCAGCAGCGGCTGGGGGAGGGACAGGCTGAGGAACATCGACGTGGCCAGCCCCTCGTCAACCAGGTAGTCCACTGACCCGAGCCGCCGGGCCAGCGTCTCCACATCGGGCACGAGCGCGGCGATCTCCGCCTGGGCGTCGGCCGGGTCCTCGCTCGGGCGCCCGGCGGCCTGCGTCATTGCGGAGGTTCGGCCCGACCCTGCATCGCCGCCCACACCCGCGCGGGGTTGCACGGCATGTCAATGTGGTCGACACCGTGGCTCTGGTGCAGCGCATCGATCACGGCGTTGACGATCGCCGGCGGCGAGCCGACGTTGGGCGACTCGCCGATCCCCTTGGCCCCGATCGGATGGTGCGGGCACGGGGTGACCGTCTCGCCGAGCTCGAAGTCCGGGCATTCCAGCGCGGTTGGGATCAGGTAGTCCATGAACGATGAGTTCAGGCAGTTGCCCTCCTGATCGAAGGTGATGACCTCCATCAAGGCGATCCCGATCCCCTCGGCGAGACCGCCGTGGATCTGGCCGTCGATGATCATCGGGTTGATCCGGACCCCGCAGTCGTCGACGGCGATGAAGCGGCGGACCGTCACCTGCGCGGTGTCGGGATCGATGTCAACGACCGCGATGTAGGCGCCGTAGGGATAGGTCAGGTTGGGCGGGTCGTAGATGACCTGGCCGTCCAGACCGCCCTCCAGACCCTCAGGCATCGGCGCGCCACTGTACGCGTAGGAGGCGATCTCCTCGATCATCGCGCCCTGCTCGGGGTCGCCCTTGACGTACCAGCGGCCCTTCTCCCAAGCGAGATCCTCGGGGCGCGTCTCGAGCATCGTGGCCGCGATCAGACGCGCCTTGTCGCGAACCTTGCGCGCGACCACCGCCACCGCCGCGCCGCTCACCGGTGTCGACCGCTGAGCCGTAGGTGCCCAACCCATACGGGGTGCGGTCGGTATCGCCGTGGCGCACCAGGACGTCCTCAGGCGGAATCCCCAGTTCCTCGGAGACGATCTGGGCGAACGTCGTCTCGTGTCCCTGGCCCTGGGTCTGGGCGCTGATCGAGACCATCGCCCCGCCGGACGGGTGCACGCGCAGATCGGCGCCGTCGTTCATCGACATGCCGAGGATGTCCATGTGCTTGCGCGGACCGGCGCCGACGCCCTCGGTGAAGAACGCCACGCCGATGCCCATCAGCTCCCCGCGCTCCCGCTTGGAGGCCTGCTCGCGCAGCAGCTCCGAATAGCCGGCGATATCCATCGCCACCTTCATCGTCTCGGCGTAATCGCCCGAGTCATACGTCCAGCCGGTCGTCGTCTCATACGGGAACTGCTCGGGGCCGATGAAACTGCGCATCCGCAGGTCGATCTGATCGACACCCATCTCCAGCGCGAGCGCGTTGACCATCCGCTCGACGATGTACACGGCCTCCGTGATCCGGAACGAGCAGCGATAGGCCACGCCACCGGGCGCCTTATTGGTGTAGACCGCCTTGACCTTGACGTGCGAGGCCTGCAGGTCATAGGAACCGCAGCAGATGTGGAAGAACCCGGCCGGGAACTTGGTCGGCTGGGCGGTGGAGTCAAAGGCACCGTGGTCGGCGATCGCGTCGACCCGCAGCCCGGTGATCTTGCCGTCCTTCGCGCACATCTCGGCATGCATGATGTAGTCACGGGCAAAGCCGGTCGACATCAGGTTCTCGGATCGATCCTCGACCCACTTGATCGGGACCCCGGCGACAATCGAACCGGCGATCGCACACACGTACCCGGGGTAGACCGGCACCTTGTTGCCAAACCCGCCGCCGATGTCGTTGCAGCGGATGCGGATCATGTGCTCGGCCAGCCCGGCGACATGCGCGTATACGGTGCGGTGGACGTTCGGCGCCTGGTTGCCGTTGTAGATGTCCAGCTGGCCGGTTTCGGGGTTGAAATCAGCGATCATCCCGCACGTCTCCAGCGGCGCCGGATGACAGCGCGGGTAGATGATGTCGCGGCTGACGATCGTGTCGGCCTCGGCGAACGCGCGGTCGGTCGCCGCCTCGTCCCCGGCCTCCCAGGTCGGGCTGGCCACGTTGTCGACCTGCCCCTCCTTGTCGTCACGGATCAGCGGGGCGTCGGGGTCGAGTGCCTTGCGCGCGTTGACGATCGCCGGCAGCGGGTCATATTCGACGTCGATCAAAGGCAGCGCGTCGCGGGCGATGTACTCGTCGGTGGCGATCACGAACGCCACCTCCTGGCCCTGGAAGCGCACCTTGTCGCCGGCCAGCACGGCCTGCGTGTCATACGAGATGGTCGGCATCCAGGCCAGCCCGAGCATCTCGAGATCCTTGGCGGTCACGACCGCGGCCACGCCGGGCAGCGCGAGCGCCTCGGAGGTGTCGATCGAGACGATCCGGGCGTGCGCGTAGGGGCTGCGCAGGATGGCGCCGTGCAGCATCCCCGGCAGCCGGATGTCATCGAGGTAGGTGCCCTGACCGCGGATGAAGCGCGCATCCTCCTTGCGCTTGAGGCGTCCGAAGCCGATCGGCCGCTCCTGGCCGGGGCTGGGCAGGTTCTCGATCGTGGCCATGGTCAGGAGACCTCCTGGCGGTTGGCGGCTTCGTGCTCGGCGGCCCAGCGCACGGCGGCGACGATGTTCTTGTAGCCGGTACAGCGGCAGATCGCGCCGGAGATCGCCGTGCGGATCTCATGCTCGGTCGGGTCGGGGTTCTCGTCGAGCAGCGCCCGGCTGGTCATCAGCATGCCCGGGGTGCAGAACCCGCATTGCAGGGCGTGCAGCTCGTGAAAGCCCTGCTGGACGGGATCGAGCTGCCCGTCGACCTCGAGCGATTCGACGGTGCGGATCTCGTGGCCCGCGCACATCACGGCCAGCGTCGTGCAGGACTTCAGCGGCTGTCCGTCCATCAGCACCACGCAGGCGCCGCAGTTGGACGTGTCACAACCCCAGTGCGTGCCGGTCAGCCCGGGGGTGTCGCGGATGAAGTGCACGAGCAGTTGGCGTGGCTCGACCTCCCGGGAGACCTCGCGGCCGTTGATCGTGATCGTCACCTGCATGCGTCGCTCCTGAATCGGGGCACTAGATCATCCGGATTCATCCGGCACGCGGGGTCGTGGAATCAATCATCTAGGCCTCCTGCTTGAGGGCTCGGGCGATGGCACGCCGCAACGCGCGCTGCGCCACCACCCCGGCGAGATGGCGCTTGTAGTCGACGGGGCCACGACCGTCGGCGCTCGGCGCGCAGTCTGCGGAGGCGATCTGCGCCACCTGCGCGAACAGCTCCTCCGACGGTGAGGCGCCGCGCAGCAGATCCTCGGCGCGCGTCACATGAACGGTGGTCGGACCGACCGCGCTGAGGGCCAGGCCGGCGTCGACGATCGTGCCGCCGTCGATCCAGACCGCGGCGGAGGCGGCGGCGATCGCCCAGTCACCGGCACGGCGCTCCACCTTCTCGTGGGCGCTGCCACATGTCCCACCCGCCCGCAGCGGGATCCGGACCTGGGTGAGCAGCTCGCCGTCGCCGACCGCGGTCATATACGGCCCGATGTGGAAATCGTCCATCGCCACGACCCGCTCCCCGTCGGCGCCGCGGATCACGACCGAGGCCTTGACCGCCGAGCAGACCGCGCTGAGATCCTCAGCCGCGTCGGCCTGGCAGAGGCTGCCGCCGATCGTCCCGCGGTTGCGCACGACCGGATCGGCGATCACCTGCTCGGCGTCGGCGAAGACGGGGAAGTGCCGGGCCAGGGCCTCGGACTTGAGCAGCTCCACATGCCGGGTCAGCGCGCCGATCCGCAGCTCGCCGGCGATCTCGGTGATGTAGGCCAGCTCGGTCAGGTCATTGATGTCGATCAGATGCTCGGGCTGAGCGAGGCGGAGCTTCATCATCGGCAGCAGGCTGTGGCCGCCGGCGATGACGCGGGCGTCGGAGCCGAGGCGCTGCAGCGACGCGATCGCTCCCTCGACACTGGTCGCGCGCTCGTAGGCAAACGGTGCGGGGGTCTGCACGACGACTCAGCTCCCTTTAGAGGTGACCGGCATCCGCTTGCGGGGACGGCCGACCTCCTCGTTGGCGTTGTACTGCACCGGCGACGCCGTGCCGATCACCGGTGAGCGTGGCAGCTGGTCGGGCTTTGTGTGGCGCACGTCGGGATACAGCGAGCGGGCGGCCAGGCTGCCGTAGGCGGGGTTGCGCAACGCCGGCCCGTTGGGTGAGGCTGCGGCGATTGGCGCCTCACGCCCAAGCCGGGCGAGGGTCAGGGTTCCCCGCGTGTAGACCTCGGAGATACGCGGCGCGGTGACCTCGCGGCTCTCGGGGAAGTTGCGCAGACCGGCCGCCGCTGCGCCCGGGTACAGACCGTCGATCAGGCCCACGGCATCGATCATGCCGGCCTTCTTGACCAGCAGGCCCTCGAGCAGATCGACTCCGGCGTCGAGGTTGGCGTTGATGTCGCCGACCACGTCGGCGACCGGCGCGCTCTTCTCGATGATCCCGACGACGCCCGTGATCGCCTGATCGAGCCCAGAGGTGATCCGGCGCAGGGCCACGATCGTCTGCAACAGGTACACGACGACCGCGGCCACGATCAGCACGACGGCGACGATCATCACGACTCCAGCGGCGGGCATCGCTCAGACCCCCTTCGGAGCATCGTCAAGGATTACGTCGAGTGAGCCGCCGTAGTCGGCGGCGGCGGCGATGGTCTGACCCACCTGCTCCTGGGTCGTCAAAAGCAGCGCCGTCGCGTCGAGGTCACCCGAGCCCGACCGGGCGGCAGCCGCGATCCGCTCGACGCTGGGGACGATCCCGTTGGCGGCGGTGAGCACACCGCGCAGCAGGTAGACGACGACCGGCAGCAGCACCAGGATCAGAATCGCGTCCCCGATCCATTCGAGCGTCATCGGGGCCTCCGCTCGGCCACGATCTTCGCCTTGGCGGCGATTCCCGGAAACGCGCCGACGATCGTCTCGAACTGCTCGTTGATCGCGGTCACGGCGGGCTCCAGGGGCCGCAGGTGCTCGGACTCGACGCCCTCCAGCGCCCTGGCAAGCGTGGCCAGGGTGGCCGATGCGGACTCAAGGCCCGGTCCGGATCAGGATCAGCGCGCCGGCCAGCACCACGACGATGACCAGCGCGAGCAGCACGCTCAGGATCGTGAGAGCGGTCGCGCTCATCGGCCACCGAACCCGTCGGTCAGCGCGTTCATGTAGCCGTCCTGAACCACGGCCTCGTCGACGATCTCACTGAGCACCGGCGCCGTGGCCTGCAGCTGCGGGATCTGCGCGGTGTTGCCGGCCACCTTTCCGGCCACGGCCAGCAGCGCGGTGGCGGAATGATCGATGTCGCGAACGGTCCGGATCAGCAGGGCGAGCAGGCCGGCGACGGCGAGCGCGGCGACCAGCCCGATTACCAGGGCGATCTCCCACGCGCCGTGGTTGGTGAGCGCGAAGGCGACCATCAGCGCCCCACCGCGACCTTGCGCAGCGCCCGGGCCGAGTGCAGGATCCGCACGCCCGAGTCGTTGATCTGAGCGACGCCGTCCAGCGCATCGGTCTGCGCGCGCACCGTCTCGACGCCCTCGACGGCCGCCCGGGCCTGTTTGGCGATCCGCATGGCCAGCAGCACGATCGTGATCACGATCGCCGCGGCCACCACCACGACCACGACCCCGAGCACGAGCCCGATCGTCCAGCCGCTGGACGCACCCGTCACTGCCATCCCACACCTCCCGGCGTGAAAGCTCTGACTCACTCAGTCGGGAAGAGCGGCCATTGACCCTGTGTGGGCCCCCGGCGCGCTCCGTCCTCACACCGATTCTTGTCCCTCCGACCCCGCAATGCAAACGTGAGGCGGTCACGCTCCCGGTTATGCACGCGTTGACGGGGCGGATAGCATCCTGAGCGCCGGTCGTCATTTCTGGGAGGAGAGCACGGATGGTGGGATCCACGGTTGTGCCCGGGCCAGGGAAGCAGAAGGCGGAACGCTCGCGCAATCGCGTCTCGCGTCCCCGGCGGCGTGGCCGGGTGTCCGCCTGGATCATCGGTGCTCTCGCGATGCTCGTCGTGGCCGGATGCACCGTGCCCGAGCCCGGCGGACCCGGCACGATCCGCTACCGCGATCCCGTCTTCGCCACCACCACCGTGACGAGCAACCTCCGGTACGGAAGCGCGCCCGACACCAACGGCAACCCGGTCGCCCTGATGCTGGACCTGTATCAGCCGGCTGCCGACACGGTGTCGGCCCGTCCCGCGATCGTGTTCGTGCACGGAGGCGGGTACTGCTGCGGTGATAAGACCGGCGGAGCGTCCGCGGACCTGGCTCAGAGGTTCGCTCACCTCGGTTATGTGACCGTGTCGATCAACTACCGCCTGCTGGCCCCCAACGGCTGCACCGGCGGCAGCGGCGTCTCGTCGGTCTGCCTGGCTGCCGCGGTCGCCGCCGAGCACGACGCCCAGGCGGCAGTGCGCTGGCTACGGGCCAACGCGGCCACGTATCGCATTGACCCCAACCGGATTGGAATCGGGGGTGACTCGGCGGGAGCGATCACCGCGACCCTGACCGGGACCGATTCCCAGGATCCGGGAACGAGTGGCAACCCCGGCTATTCGTCCGTGGTTCAGGCCTTCATGTCCCTGTCGGGCGGGAGCCCCAGCGGGGCCTTCGCCGGGGCCGGGGACGCTCCGGGCCTGCTCTTCTCGGGCACCGCCGATCCGATCGTGCCCTACGTATGGTCGGTGCAGACCGCGGCCAACCTGCTCAACAACGGCGTGCCGGCGGTGCTGGAGTCCTTTGATGGCGCCGGTCACGATCCCTACGCGCAGTTCCAGACCCAGATCGACACCCAGTCCGATTACTTCTTCTACACGTTCCTCGACGCGGCCGACGCGATGGGATCCCGGGCCTCGGCGGCCCGTGCCTTCCACACCGAGGCGCTCAGCATGAGCCAGCGGTATCCCGGCTTTGCCCGAGCGCTGGCTCGCACACTGGAGCGCCAGCACCGGAGCGCTCGCTGGATGCGGACGATCGAACGGTCGGCTCAGCAGTAGCGCGGCGGGCGGTCCGGTCCGGGTCACGGCGGTCAGGCGGTGAGTGCGAACGCGCAGCGACTTGCGATCGATCTTGCCCACCGGGGTGAGCGGCACCGCGTCGACCACGTGGACGGACACGCGGGTACTTGTAGCCGCCGATCCGCTCGCGGGCCCACGCGATCAGCTCGTCAGGGGTCAGCGCGGCGCCGGGCACGAGCGAGACGAAGGCGACGACCTCCTCGCCGTGGCGTCGGGTGGGGCTGGCCGATGACCCCGGCGACCGAGACGGCGGGATGTTCGACGAGCGCGTCCTCGACATCACGTGGGTAGACGTTGAAGCCGCCACGGATGATCAGGTCCTTCTTGCGATCGACGATGAACAGGTAGCCGTCCTCGTCCTGGTAACCGATGTCACCGGTGTGCAGCCTGCCGTCGCGGATCGCCTCGGCGGTCGCCTCGGGAGCGTGCCAGTAGCCCTGCATCACGCCCGGCGAGCGGACGGTGATCTCACCCGCCTGGCCGGCGGGCAGGGCGCCGCCGTCATCGTCGACGACGTCGACCTCGCAGCCCGGCACCGGTAGTCCGACCGAGCCAGGCCGCTCGCGGCCCACCGGGTTTGACGAGATCAGCGCGCCGGTCTCCGTCAGCCCGTAGCCCTGCCGGATCGACACCGAGGGCACCCGCCGGCAGAACTCGGCCGCGACGTCCGGGGCCAGCGGCGCTCCGCCCGAGGTGACGTAGCTCAGCGAGGACAGGTCATGCTCCTCCAGCGGCTGCCCGAGAAGGATCTGCAGCATCGAGGGCACGACGGCCGAGATCTGCAGCCCGTGCTCGGCGACGAGGACCGGGAAGGCGACCGGATCAAACCACCGCAGCAGGACGGCGAACCCGGGCTCGGGATGGTGCATCCCCGAGATCGTCACCAGGATCCCGTAGGCATGCGAGAGCGGCAGGGTGCCGAGCCCGCGCGTGATGCCGGGCACGTACGCGGACTCGTGGGCGGCCGCGCCGGTGTAATGCAGGTTGGCGTGGGTCAGCATCACGCCCTTGGCCCGCCCGGTGGTGCCGCCGGTGTAGAGCAGCGCGGCGAGATCGTCATCGGAGCGCGCGACGATCGGACCCGCGTCACTTGCCTCGACTTCCCTGAGCGAGGTCAGGCCGTCCCCGCCCGGTCCGGTGGTGATCACCGCGCGCACGTGCGCCAAGCCCGCCACCGCGCTGCGGACCTTGTCCTCGAACTCGGGGGTCGTGCAGACAACGCTGGCCTGCGCGTCGGCGATCTGATCGCGCAGGTCCTCCTCGGGGAGCAGAAACATTCCCGGGGTCACGACCCCTCCGGCGCGCCAGATCGCGCTGTAGAGGATCCCCACCTCCGGGCAGTTGGCCATCGAGACCGTGACTCGATCACCGGGGGCGACCCCGAGCTCAGCCAGGCCACCGGCGGTCCGGCAGGCGCGCTCGAACAGCTCGCCGGAGGTGTGGGTCGTGCCCTCGAACAGGAGCGCGGGATGGTCACCGCGGCGCTCGAGGGCGGCCTCGGCGAGCCGGGCCAGGTTGCATGCTCCGACGCCGCGCATCGAGTGCACCCTACCCATTGCCGGCCGCCGCTCACCCACACGAGGCCGATCGCCTACGGTTGCCGTATGAGCGCACGAGTTCTCGTCACCGGCGCCACCGGCTTCATCGGCGGGCAGCTCTCGCGCCGCCTGGCCGCCGCTGGGCACGACGTCCGCTGCCTGGTCCGCGACCGCTCGCGCCCGCGCGCGCAGGCACTGGCCCGGGAGGGTATGGAGCTGCATGAGGGCGATGTCATGGACCCGCGGACGCTGCAGGGCGCTGGTCGCGACATCGATGCCGCCTACTACCTGATCCACTCGATGGGCCGCGGCGGCCCGAAGGGCTTCGCCACGCGCGAGCACCAGTCCGCCGAGGCGTTCGCGGCGATGGCCTCGCGCGAGGGCATCGGACGCGTGATCTACCTCGGCGGGCTCGGTGATCGCCCGGAGTCAGAGCATCTGCGCAGCCGCCAGGAGACCGCGCGGACCCTCCAACGTCAGGGACCGCCGCTGACCTATTTTCGCGCCGGAATGGTCGTCGGGCCCGAGAGCGAGTCCTACCGCACGTTGCGCTATCTCGTGCAGCGGTTGCCGGCGATGATCGGGCCTGCCTGGCTGCAGAACCACACCCAGCCGATCGCGATCGAGGACACCCTGAGCTATCTCGGCGAGGCGCTGAGCACCGATGCGACCGCAGGACGCGAGATTCAGATCGGCGGTCCCGACGTGCTCACCTATGGCGAGATGCTCGACCGGATGGCGGTCGTGCTCGGGATGCGGCCGCGCCCCCGGATCCCCGTGCCGTTCATCACGCCGTGGCTGTCGTCGCTGTGGATCGGGCTGGTCACGCCCGTCGACGCGGGGGTGGCTCGCCCCCTGGTCGAGGGACTGGCCGTGCCCACCGTGGTCAGCGATCCGTCCGGGATGGCGCTGTTTGACCTTCAGCCGATGGGTTTTGAGCCGGCGCTGCGGGCCGCGGTCGCCGCCGACCCGGAGTGGGCAGGGCTCCGGGGGGGGTCTGGAACGCCGACCCGGCCGGGGTGATTCGGCTGTGACCGCGGCGGCGGCAGCGGGGGTGGCGTGCATTAACGATCAGGACGAGGATCGCGGCTCCGGACGCCTGCCGGGCCGAGGATGACGGAGGCTCAGCGGGCGTGAGCGCGGTCAGCGCGGTGGGCGCGCAGGCGAGCGGCGTGAAGGCGAGCGGCGTGAACGCGAGCGGCGTGAACGCGAGCGGCGTGAAGGCGAGCGGCCCGGCCCCGGGGGTGGCGGCGGCTGATGCGTGCCTGAGCCGGGTGGAAGCTGGCGCCGACAGCGGTCCCGGTGGCGGCCGGGGTCAGCGTGCAGATGCGCGCGGCGCCGTTGCACCGTCCGCTCCAGCCGGCGAAGCTTCCCTGGCCCGCGGCGTGGGCGACCAGGCGGACCGCATGGCCCGGGGTCTCGCTGAAGCTGCAGGTGGCGTTCTGGCAGGAATGACCAGCCGGGTCGATGATCGAGCCGGCACCATGCACGGTGACCGTGATGGTGACCCGCTTGGGGGCCGGGGCCGCTGGGGTGGTGCCGCTGCCCGAGCCGATGGCGGGCGTCGCGCCGAGGCCCGGTCCCCCGTGCGGGCTCGATCCGGCGGAGGCGCCGCCGGCGATCGCCTGGCTCCAGGTGTAGGTGTAGGCGGGCTGGTAGGAGCCGGCATCGCCTTCGCCGAGCACCATCGCGTAGCCGGGGCTGCCGCTGGAGTCGGCGCCGACGGCGGAGCCCATGGCGAGGGCGCCGCTGCCGCCGAAGGACCACAGGATGTCGTGGCGGTGACCCCAGCACCCCGAGGAGTTGCCCGAGGTGCAGTCGAGGTTGCCGCTGCCGGGGCCGTCATCGTACATCCATGCCTCGTAGGCGAGCACCACGTTCTCAAAGCCGCCCGCCCAGTTCGCGGTCCAGTAATTGAAGTTGGAATCGGTCGGGTGGGGGTCGGTGTCGTGCACGACGCCGAGCATCGCGTCCTGGCTGAGGCCGGCCGTGATGCCCGTGATCGGCGGCAGCCCGTACTGGATGCGGTCCACGTTGGTGAGTACGAACTGCTGGATCTGTGGGCTCAGCGAATCGAAATTGGCGGGCAGCTGGTAGGGGCCCTGGCCGAGGCTGGCGCGGGCCTGGTCAAGGAAGCTGACTGACGCGTTCAGACAGGCCGCCGAGGTCGGCTGGTCGCAGGAGGCCGGAAGCTGGTTGACCGAGTAGTTGGAGTGCGGATCAGAGCCGACGGGCCCGTCGGCCAGCGCGACGCTGCATACCGCGCAGATGAGGACGGCGGTGAGGGAGAGCACACGGGCCACGCGGTACATGGACGAGATGTCGACTCACGGCCGGTGAGCAATGACGAACGGCCGGCAAACTGGACGTCTGTCCAGATCCCGGAGTCGGACGGGTGGACGCACGGCCGTTCCCGGCGGCCAGACACGGGCGGCGACCGTCAGACGGCGTCGGCGGCGAGCACAGCGCGGGCGGCGTTGTGCCCGGCGACCCCGCTGACCCCGCCGCCCCGACGCGCCCCGGCACCGCAGATCCAGACGTTGGGCCGACTCGTCTCGGCCCCCCAGCGCCCGACGTCGCTGTCGTCCGGCGCGAACGGCCACGCCAGGTCACGATGAAAGATGTGGCCGGCGGGCAGGCCGAGCTCGGACTCGAGCTCCTGCGGCGTTCGGGCCTCCAGGCACGGTTCGCCGTCGGCAGCCTGCCATAGGCAGTCGGCGATCGGCTCGGCGAGCACGGTGTCCAGCGAGGCGAGGGTGGCGCTCACCGCCCGAGCCTTGACCGCGGCGTGATCGCCCGTGAACAGGCGCGCCGGCATGTGCAGGCCGAAGACCGTGAGCGTCTGGGCGCCGGCGGCGCGCAGCTGCGCCGAGAGGATGCTCGGATCGGTCAGCGAGTGGCAGTACGCCTCGCACGGCGCCGGTGACGGGATCTCGCCCAGTGCGGCCTGCATGTAGGCGGTCTCGAGCTGCGCGTAGGACTCGTTGATATGCAGGGTGCCGGAGAACGCATCCTCGGGGATGACCGCCGCGTCGCGCAGGCGGGGCAGCCGGGAGAGCAGGAGGTTGAGCTTGAGCTGGCTGCCCTCGGGCGGATCGCCGCCCGGGGGGTCTCCGAGCAGCCGGTCGAGCACGGCCGGGGCCGCGCCGCACAGCAGGTGGCGCCCGTGGGCGCTGCGGCCGTTCGCGCACTGCACCGTCACCTCGTCACCGGAGGCCTGCGCCGCGGTCACGGCGGTCTTCAGTGCCAGCTCCGCGCCCGCCGCGCGGGCCGCTGCGATCAGCGCCTCGGTGAGGGCGCCCATCCCGCCGACCGGCACATCCCAGTGACCGGTCCCGTTGCCGATCACGTGGTACAGGAAGCATCGGTTCTGACCCAACGCCGGGTCGTCGAGGCTGGCGAAGGTTCCGATCAGGGCGTCGGTGGCGACGATCCCGCGCACGAGGTCGTCGGCGAAGCGCTCGCGGAGCAGGTTTCCGAGCGGGCGCTCGAACAGGCTCGCCCAGGCGACGGGGTCGTCAACGAGGGCGGCGAACGCCTCACGCGACAGCAGCGGCTCGGTGAGCGAGGCAAAGGCCGGGCCGGCCAGGGCCTCGGTCATCGCGGCGAGCTCCTGCATCGCCGTCCAGCCCTGATCGGAGCCGAGCGTGCGCGTAAACGACGCCCGCGTCCTGTCCTCGTCGTCGCAGACGAGCAGGCCGTGCTCCTCGAGCGGGGTGTAGGAGGAGACCCGCCGCCGGCGCATCTGCACGCGGATGCCGAGCTCGGCCAGCAGCGCGCGAGGGAACAGGCTGACCAGGTAGGAGTAGCGCGACAGTCGCGCGTCGACGCCGGGAAACGGGGACGCTGACACCGCCGCGCCGCCGGCGTGAGCCGCGCGCTCGAGCACGAGCACGCGACGTCCCTCGCGGGCCAGCAGGGTCGCCGCGACAAGTCCGTTGTGTCCCGCACCGACGATGATCGCGTCATAGCGCGGACCGCGGTGAGCGCTCATCGCCGCCACGATACGCTGCGCGCGCCACCAATAAGGAGAGACATGGACGCCGTCAACCATCAGATCCGGCTCGCTGCCCGGCCGCAGGGCCTGCCCAAGGACTCCGACTGGGAGCACACCACGGAGCCGGTCGGTGATCCCGGCGACGGTGAGGTGCTCGTCAAGGTGACGTACATCTCGCTCGACCCGGCGATGCGCGGCTGGATGAACGACGCTCGCTCCTACCTGCCCCCGGTCGGGATCGGCGAGGTGATGCGCGCCGGCGGCGCCGGTGAGGTGATCGCCTCCAACCATCCCGGCGTCGCGGTCGGTGACCACGTCAGCGGCGTGCTCGGCGCGCAGGAGTACGCGATCGTCTCCGGGGATGCGGTCACCAAGGTGGATCCCGACGTGGCGCCGCTGCCGGTGTGGCTGAGCGCGCTGGGGATGCCGGGGATGACCGCCTACTTCGGTCTGCTTGAGGTCGGCAAGCTCACCGAGGGCGACGTTGTCGTCGTATCCGGGGCCGCCGGGGCGGTCGGCGGCATCGTCGGCCAGATCGCCAAGCTCAAGGGCTGCCGCGCCGTCGGGATCGCGGGCGGCCCCGAGAAGTGCCGCCACGTTGTCGAGGAACTCGGCTTTGACGCCTGCATCGACTACAAGTCCGAGAACGTCGCCCACAAGCTGCACGAGCACTGCCCCAAGGGCATCGACGTCTACTTCGACAACGTCGGCGGCGAGATTCTTGACGCAGCCCTCGCGCAGCTGCGCCGGCATGCGCGGGTAGTGATCTGCGGGGCGATCTCGCAGTACAACGAGACCGGTCAGATGCGTGGCCCGGCCAACTACATGTCGCTGCTGGTCAACCGCGCCACGATGACCGGGTTCCTGGTCTTTGACTTCGCCGATCAGATCGGTGAGGCGGCCAAGGAGATGGGGGGCTGGCTGGGCTCCGGGCAGCTGAAGACCGTCGAGGACATCGCCACCGGCGGGGTCGACGCCTTCCCCGACACGCTGCTCCGGCTGTTCCGAGGCGAGAACCTCGGCAAGCTGGTGCTCGAGGTCTGATCTCCGGGGCGCGCGGACCGGTTGCCGGCGTGCTCAGAGCACGCGGACCTGCAACCCCGGGACGGCGCGCAGCCGCGCCGCCTGGGGATGCCCGCCACGTACCCGGCGTCGGCGCTTGGGCAGCAGCACGAGGTCAAAACCCTCCTCGGCCAGCCACTCGGGCAGGCTCGGATCCAGGCCGTCGCGCAGGATCCGCCGGTCGCAGGCGCCGAGGCGCTGTCCGGCGTTCCATAGGTCCATACCGGCGGCCTGCTCGATCGCCTCGTTGAGCGGTGTCGCCGACACGGCGCAGCCGCGTCCGCGCGCATGGGGGACGACCGCGACGAGGGTCGCCGAGACCGGCTCGGCGCCCGCCAGGGCGACCGCCTCGGCGACCGCGGCGTCGGCGCGGTGACCGGCTTCGATCAGCACCGCCATGCGCAGCATCGGGTCCGATCGTAACCGGCCCGAGGGCTCGGCTGGAACTGACTTGACGGCCGATCGGGAAGAGGTACCGTGGAGCCCGTGCGGGTGTTCATGATCCAATGGGGAGGCGAGCGGTACCACCCGGGGCCGGTCAGCCTGCTCGATCCGCTGCTGCTGCTCGCTGTCGGCGTGCTCGCCGGAGTGCTGCTCGTGCCGTTGCTCGAGCACGTCGTTCCGCGTCTGCGGCGACGGCTGCGCGCCCGGCTGCGCCGCCGGCGGACGCTGCAGGCTGCGGGCACCGCTGAGCTGCGCTCCCGCGCGGTCATGTCCGAGCTCTGCCCGCACGGGTGGCGCGCACAGATCACCCTGTTCGAGCATCCCGATCCGCACGGCCTTGACGACGAGGCACGACCCGATCGGGTGCGGCTGGAGTGGACCGAGCTGCGTGACGAGAGCGGCGCCCCGGCCGTGATGCGCGAGCTGTGGGCGCCGACCGTCGGCGCCGCGTTGGAGGCGATGGTCGCCGATCGCCGGACTGATGAGACCCTCGAGCAGATCGAGCTCGGCGCGGTGTGGGACGGCGCGCGCTGGCCGGAGACCGAAGCCGAGTAGCGGATCAGCCGGGCTCGGGCGTCAGTCGGGCTCGGGCGGGGTTTCGAGCTGATCGCGCTCGGCCCACTCGAGCAGGGGGTCAAGCGCGAACGCGTGGTCGTCGATCCCGGCGTGCAGGTCACCGAGGCGCGCGAAGCGCTCGGGAACGGTGGCGATGGTCAGCTCGGCGGGCTGCACGTCTGCGATCTCCTCCCAGGTGATCGGGGTCGAGACAGTGCCGGCCTTGACCCCGCGGACCGAATAGGCACACGCGATCGTGTGATCACGGGCGTTCTGGTTGTAGTCCACGAACGCCTTGTCGGGCGCGCGATCCTTGCGCCACCAGACAGTGGTCGCGTCGGCCGGCACGCGGCGCTCGACCTCGCGCGCAAACGCGAGCGCCGCCCGACGGACCTCGCCGAATCCCCATCGCGGCTCGATCCGCACGTAGATGTGGATCCCCGAGCCGCCCGAGGTCTTCGGCCAACCGGTGATCCCGAGCTCGTCGAGCAGTTCGTGTACGACCCCGGCGACGCGGCGCACGCGAGCAAAGGAACAATCGGGCATCGGGTCGATATCGATCCGCCACTCGTCCGGACACTCGACGTCGGCGCGCCGCGAGTTCCAGGGGTGAAACTCGACCGTGGACATCTGCACCGCCCAGATGACCGAGGCCAGCTCGGTCACGCACAGCTCGTCGGCGGTGCGGTCAAAGCGCGGAAAGTGGATCCGCACGGTCTCGAGCCAGTCCGGCGCGCCGGGTGGCACGCGCTTCTGGTGCACCTTGTCTCCGTCGACTCCGCGGGGGAAGCGGTGCAGCATGCACGGTCGCTCGCGCAGGGCGCGGACGATGCCGTCCCCAACGGCGACGTAGTAGTTGGCGAGGTCGAGCTTGGTCTCGCCGCCGCTCTGAGAAGTAGACCCGGTCGGGACTGGAGATGCGCACGGTGCGGCCGCCGACCGCGAGCTCGACGGCGTCAGCCGCCATGGGGTTCGGCGGGTGGGGTCAGAGACATGACGTAGATGCTGACACGGCCCCCGTGGGTCTCGCCGTTTACCGCGGCCCCGCTACGTCGCGGCGCGCAGCGCGGAGGGCAGCTTGAGAGCGAGCTTGGGCAGGTCCGCGCGGGCGGCCGACAGCGCTCCGGCGAGCGCCTCGGCTCCGCCCGTGGCCAGTGCCGGGCCGTGGCCGACCAGTAGCTGGTCGGGCGCGAAACGCGAGAGGGCGCCGCGGGGCGGCAGCAGGCGCAGCATCGGGTGCACGCCGGCGGGCCGGCCGAGCGCGAACAGCGGCGCGGTGCCGACCGCCTCGGCGATCACGAGCGTGCGGGTCGCCGGCGCCCACAGCGCGACCTCGTTCCAGAACCGCTGGGAGATGAGCGGCACGATCTCGAGGCCGCTGTCGGGCAGGTGCGTAGGGATCCGGTGCAGCGGCAGATCGAGGCTGCCGGCGATCTCGACGCAGTTCCGGTTGTGCCGGTCGAGCAACTGGATGACGCCGGCCAGCGGCGGCAGCTCGCCGAGTGCATCGCGGAACTCGGCCGCGTGGAAGGGGTCGATCAGCCAGGTGCGCTCGCCATCGCGGAGCGCGTGCATCGCGCGCCCCATCGCGCCCGTCTCGTGGACGGTGAGGCCGGCAGGGTGGTGTTGGACGATGAAGGCCATGGTCTGACAGACCTTGCCATATATCGCAGCGGCGGCCGGGATCGCCGCCCCGGGCCGGGAGCGCGGGCCTCTAGCCTTGGCTGTCGATGCCCGAGCTCCCCGAAGCCGAACGCGCCCGCACGACCCTCGAGCGCGTGGTTGGGCGCCGGATCGCCTCAGTGGACGACGCCGACACCTATGTGTGCCGGCCCCACGCGCCTGGTGAGATCGCCGACGCCCTGATCGGCCACACGTTCGTCTCCGCCAACCGCCGCGGCAAGTTCCTGTGGTTGGACACCGAGGACGGCCCAACCCTGGGCCTGCATCTCGGGATGGCCGGCCGGATCGTGCTCGACGGGGCGACGCCGGCGACTCCGCGCTGGGACCGCTTCTCGATCGCCTTCGAGGACGGAAGCCGGATGGCGCTGCGCGACAAGCGACGGCTCGGCCGTGCTGTCATCAACCCCGACTTCAGCCACGTCGGCCCGGACGCCGCCGATGTCGGACGGGCCGCGTTTCGCAAGCGGATCGGGGCCGGACGAGCGCCGGTCAAGGCCCGCCTGCTCGATCAGAAGTGGATCTCCGGCGTGGGCAACCTGCTCGCCGACCAGACGCTGTGGCAGGCGCGGATCGCCCCTGACCGTCGCGTCAACGAGCTCAGTGAACAGGACCTCGATCGCCTGCGCCGCGAGCTGCGTTCAGCGATCCGCTCCGCGCACCGCAAAGGCGGTGTGCATACCGGCCGCTTCAGTCAGGCCCGCCGGTATGAGGGGGCGTGCCCGCGCTGCGGCCACGCACCGCTGGCCCGGGCCACGATCGGCGGACGCACCACCTACTGGTGCCCGGTCTGCCAGACCTGAGGGCCCCGCTGGGGCCCAGTGTCCGCCGGGACATAGGCGGTCCTTGATCGGCGGGATAGGCTGTCCGCCTTCGGTGACCGGCACCACTGTGATCGCAACCGCAAGGAGCACGAGATGAGTGAGACGACGCCTGCGTCCACGAACGCGCCAACCGCCGGTGGCACCGGCCTACGCCGAGAGCTGCGCTTCTGGGAGGCGATCGCCCTCTCGATCGCGATCATGGCCCCGACCGCGGCGATGGCGCTCAACGGCGTCGCGCCCGCGGGTCTGATCGGCCGTGCCGTGCCGCTGGCCTTCATCTTCGCCACCGTCGGCGTGCTGCTGGTCGCCTACTCTTTCATCCGGCTCTCGCGGTACTTCAGCCATGCCGGCTCGGTGTTCGCCTTCTCGGGCATCACCCTGGGTCCCCAGGCCGGCTTCTTCTCCGGATGGGCGCTGCTCGGGACCTATCTCGCCTTCACGTGTGCGTCAACCGCCGAGGCGGGCACCTTCGGGGTCGCCTTCTTCCAGGGGTCGGGGATCTGGAACGGGGCCGACTACATCGTGATCGCGCTCGTCGCCGCGGTGCTGATCGCCGTGCTCGCCTTTGGGGACATCCGGACCGCGACCCGCTCGCTGCTCGGCATGGAAGGCATCTCGGTCACCCTGATCGTGATCCTGATGGTGGTGATCGTCGTCAAGCTGATCGGCGGCTCGGCCCCCAATCACCAGAGCGTGACGCTCGACGCGTTCTCGATCCCCGGCGGGGTGACGTTCTCGGCGGTGGCCAGCGCCGCGGTGTTCGGCTTTCTCTCCTTCGCCGGCTTTGAGGGCGCCGCGTCGCTCGGCGAGGAGACCGACAACCCGCGGCGCGAGATCCCGCGAGCGATCCGCACCGCGGTGATCGCCTCCGGTGTCTTCTACATCCTCTGCATCCTCGTGCAGACTTGGGGCTTTGGCGCCAACGCCGCCGGGGCCAAGGCATTCTCGACCTCGGCCGCGCCGCTCGGTGACCTGGCCAGGACCTACGTGGGTTCGACGATGTCCGATCTGATCAACCTCGGGGCGACGGTGAGCGCCTTCGCGTCAGGTCTCGGCGCGGCGACCGCGGGCGCCCGGATCCTGTACGCGCTCAGCCGCGACACCGCGCTCGGCGGCGTGCTCGGCCGGACCTCGACGCGGACCGGTGCGCCGGCCGGCGCGCTGACCGTCGTGCTCGTGATCGGGGTGGGGGCGATCGTGATCCAGCGGATCGCGAACGTCAGCGCGGTCAACGCCTTCTTCTACCCGGGCACGATCGGTGTGCTCAGCCTGCTCGTCGCCTACATCGTGACCAGCGTGGGCGCGATCCGCCACCTGTTCTTCCGCGCCGTCCGCCTGGCTCCGATCTGGGAGATCATCATCCCGCTGCTGGGGATCGTCTTCCTCGGCTACACGCTCTACAAGAACGTCCAGGGCGTGCCCTTCCCCTACAGCCGTTTCCCGCTGTGGGTGGGGATCTGGCTGGTGCTCGGGCTCGCCATCATCCTCGCGGCTCCGCGGGTGGCGCGCCGGATCGGCGAGTCCCTGGCCCGCGAGGCCGGTCTGCAGGACGAGGCGGCCGCGGCCGAGGTGCCCGTCTAGCGCGGGTCCCCGAGGGCGATTTCTTCCATCAACCTCGGGTCCGAACTGAGGCGTGCTGGGAAGTGTGTCCATACGGGGTCATTCCCAGCACGCTCAAATCAGGGCGCGAGGTCGATGGAAGAAAGCCCGCTGCGCGCCCCGGCGTCGCTCGCGCCCTCACCCCCCGGCCGACTCCTCACCCGGGGTCGGCTCGTCACCCCACAGGCGCACCCTCAGCCCCGACGCCCGGGCGACCGGGCGCTCCACCGCGCCTCGGATGGCGGCCTCGGTTCCGGCGATGATCAACTGGCGGCGGGCCCGGGTGGCCGCCGTATAGAGCAGCTCTCGGGTCAGCAGGCGCGACCCGGGTTCGGGCAGCAGCACGGCGGCGGCGAGGAACTGCGAGCCCTGGCTCTTGTGAATCGTCATCGCGTAGACGGTTTCCACGGCGCCGAGCCGGCTGGGGCTGAAGGGTACGGCGGCGCCGCCCCGAGCAAAGGAGGCCCGCACGCGTCCGTCACCGGCGATGACCACGCCGGTGTCACCGTTGTGCAGGCCGAGCTCGTAGTCGTTCTCGGTCACCAGCAGCGGCCGGCCGACATACCAACGCTCGGCGGTGGCCAACCCGGGGCGACCGGCCTCCAGCCAGCTCTCCATGCGTGCCGTCCAGCTCGTCACGCCGTAGGGGCCGCGCCGGTGCGCGCAGAGGATCCGGAAGTCGCCGAGCGCCTGCAGGGCGGTGTCGGCATCGCCGTCGCGTGCCGCGTCCATCACCGCGTGGGCGCAGGCCAGGGCGCCGTCGCGCACCGGACCGAGCGCGGTCTCCTCGGCGACGTCGGCCTCGATCCAGCTCACGTCACCGCCGGCGCGCAGCCGCTCCAGCACGGCCTCGGCGTCCCCGCTGCGGATCGCCGCGGCCAGGGCGGCGATCTCGCCGCCGAAGCGGTGCACCCGGTCGAGCACCACGATCCCCTGACCGAAGCCCGACGGGCTCGTGGTGGGGGCGGCGGCGCCGGACCCCGCACCGTCCGCTGGGCCGATGGCCGGCGCGTCGTCCGCTGGGCCGATGGCCGCCGCGTCGCCCGCCGGGCCGACGATGTCCCCCAGCACGGCACCCGCCTCGATCGAGGCAAGCTGGCCCGGATCGCCGACGAGCACGAGCCGGGCGTCGTCGCGCAGCGCGTCGATCAGCCGCGCCATCAGCGACAGGGAGACCATCGAGGTCTCATCGATGATCACCACGTCATGGGCCAGGCGCCGATGGCGGTCGTGGCGGAAGCGGCTGTTGCTGCCCGGTCGCCAGCCGAGCAGCCGGTGCAGCGTCGTGGCGGGCAGCTCGAGCAGCAGCTCACGGACCTCGGGCGCGACCTCGATCCGGCCGGTCTCCTCGCGAACGGCCTCCTGCAGGCGCGCCGCCGCCTTGCCGGTCGGCGCGGCCAGCGCGATCAGGGGCAGCGGCTGGCCCGCGGCGCGCGCCTGCTCGGCCAGCAGCGCGACGATCCGCGCCACCGTCGTCGTCTTGCCGGTGCCCGGACCGCCGGCCACCACCGCGAATCGCTGCCAACGACCGCCGCCCGGGCCGCGTCGCTCTGGCGGCCGGACGTCTCCCCGGGGAACATGCGCTCCAGCCCGGCGTCGAGCACCGCGGCGTCGGCGCTCTGCGCGGGCGGCCCGGAGCGGTGCAGCAGGGCGGCGGCGACGGCGATCTCCTCGGCCCAGTAGCGGTCCAGGTACAGCCAGGACCCGCGCAGCCGCAGCGGCCGCACGACGCTCGCCCCCGCCGCCTCCTGGCGACCAGCGGGCTGGCCGCGACCGCGTCGCACCACGCGCGCGGGGTCGGGCCACGGCAGCTGATCGAGATCGACCGGGTCCTCGGTGTCGATCGCCGCGGTCCCCCGGATCTGGCCCAGGTCGACGTGCACGTGCCCGAGCCGGGGGCCGCGCACCGCCAGCGCCGCCGCGAGCAGCACCTCCTCGGAGGACTCGCCGGCCAGCGCGCCGAGCCGGCGCGACGTGGACGTCGGCGGCCGACAGCACACCGGCGGTATTGAACTGGCGCAGCAGGCCGGAGGCCTGGACGGCGATCCGGGCCGCGAACGGGTCAGGATCGGAGATGACGGCGCCGACGCTCACGCGCCACCGCCGTCCAGCACGTCGGACACGGCGGCGACGAGCCCCGGCGGCGGCCGCCACCCGAACACGCCGTAGGGCCGCTCGCCGGCATAGGGAGTCTCAGCGCCGGCGCACCCGCGCACGAACAGGTAAACCGCTCCGGCCAACTGGGTGTCGGGATCGAAGCCGGGGACGCGCCAGCGCAGGAACCGGTACAGCGCGACGAGGTACAGCAGCGCCTGCAGCGAGTAGTGGCGGCGGTGCATCTCGGCCACGATGAGGTCCGGGTGATAGTCGGCGAGGGTCAGTGGCTGGTCGAAGTCGCCGAGGCGGTTGGTCTTGTAGTCGAGCACCGCGAACCGCTGCGCATCGCCCTCGCGCACCCGGACCACGAGGTCCAGACTGCCGGTCAGATAGCCGCGGACCGCGTCGCGCAGGCCGGCGTCGCCGAGCCGCTCGGCGTAGGCGGCCATCGGGTCGTCGGCGGCCAGATGGGCGCGCAGCACCGCGGCGATCCGGCTCGGACCGGTCGTGCCGGTCGGGGTGTCGCCGCCGACCAGCGGCAGCTCGAAACCGAGCTCGTCGAGGCGATCGCCCCGGGAGACGTCGGCCAGTCGCCGGCCGCCCAGCACCGGCCCCAGCGGCGCCTGGAGCGCGGCCCGCAGGCCGGCCACGACCGCCGCCGCATCGCCGATCTCCACGCCGCGCCGTCGTCGTTCCCCGTCCACGCGCTCGGTCAGTTCGGACGGCAGGTCCGCGGCGGCGAAGTCGGTCGCCTCCAGGACGCGGTGCACGAAGGTCCCGACCTCGGCCCCAGCCGGCATCGCCGCCAGCGGCGACGGCATCCGCGCCGGGCCCTCGCCGTTCGCGGTCCCGGCGCCCACGCGCCGCCGACGCCGGCGCCGGAGTCCGGCGCGACGTCGGCGTCGGACGGCTCGGGCTCGTCGTCGATCAGCGGGTGCTCGGGCTCGGAGCCGACCCAGTCCTCGTGGCTGGCCGCGGTGATGTCCGAATAGGAGGTGCGCCGCCAGCCGCGGTCCAGACCGCGGGTAAACGCGGCCGCGGACAGCTCCCCGGGCTGCGCGGGCTCGCCGCTCCAGTTGACCGCCGGACCGCGGGGGGCCACGGCCTCGATCGAGACGCAGTCCCCGGCGGCGCTCGGTCGATCCGCGGCCATCCGCTCGGCCACCGCGGCATCGGCGGGGACCCTGGCGCCGATCGGGGCGACGTCGCCGTTCTCGCCACGGCTGAACAGCAGCCGGGTCGAGGGGACCGTTGCCCGATGCCCCATGCTCCGGCCCACCACAGGACGACCTGATGGCGGGCCCGGGTCAGCGCCACGTAGGCCAGCCGGAGATCCTCGCCGCGCTGCTCCTCCAGATAGCGCTGGCTGTGCTCGCGCCACTGCGGTCCGTCGATTCCGACGTCCAGTCGCTGGGCATCGCCGGCCGTGGGATCGTGGAAGAAGACCGGCTCGTGCTTGGGCTCGCGCGCGCCCGCCTCCCACATGAAGGGCAGGTAGACGACCGGGAACTCCAGACCCTTGCTGCGATGGATGGTGAGCACCTGCACGGCCTCGGCGTCCGATTCCAGCCGCCGGCTGCGCTCCTCGTCGGCGGCGTCCCGGGCCTCGGCGATCTGGCGTGCGCAGCCACGCGGTCAGGGCGGTCGTCCCGAGTTGCTCGACCGACGCGGTGGTGTGCAGGAGCTGGCCGAGATGGCGCAGGTCGGTCAGCCGCCGCTCGCCGTCGTGGCCGGCGAGCACGCGGGCGGGAAGACCCTCGGCGAGCGTGATCGTCTCCTGCAGCGCGGCCACGCCCCGGTCGCGCAGCACCCGCGCCCCAGTCGTGCAGACGCCGGTGGACGTCCTCCCATGCCCACGGGTCGGCCTCGGCGGCGACGATGTCCTGCGCCGACCAGCCGAAGAACGGCGAGAGCGCGACGGCGTGGGCGCGCAGCGACGAGGCGGGACGCTCGAGCGCCTCGAGCAGCGCGAGCCAGTCGCGCGCGGCGTCGGTGGCGAACACGCTGCCCGCGCCGTTGATGACCGCCGGCACGTCGCGACGCGTCCAGCGCGGCACGGACCATCTCGGCCTGGCGGTTGGTGCGCACCAGCACCGCGAGATGACCCGGCTGGACGCGCTCGGTGCCGTCCCGTCCCGTCGCGCAGCTCGATCTCCGCGCCGGAGCGCAGCAGCGCCACCACCTCGTCGGCCAGGTCCTCGCAGATCAGCGCCCGCGCGCTGTCGGTCTGGGCGAAGCCCGCCTTGGCGGTCACGGTCAGCTCGGGGTGATCGCGACGCAGCACCCGCAGGCGCAGCGGCGCCGGCACCGGCGCGTCGCGAAGCCGCGTCCCCTCGTGACCGTCGGCGGCCGAAACCTTGCGGTAGGCGATCAGGGGATGGCCGAGACGCAGCCCACCGAGCAACGCGTCGAGCGCCTGCACGAGCGCGCCGTCCGAGCGCCAGTTGACGGTCAGCGTGCGGCGGACCTCGGCGGCCTGCGCCGCCTCCAGGTAGGCGTACACGTCGGCGCCGCGGAAGGCGTAGATCGCCTGCTTGGGATCGGCGATCAGGACCAGGGTCGTGTCGCTGCCCTCAAACGCCATGCGCAGGATCGCCCACTGGTCGGGATCGGTGTCCTGGAACTCGTCCACGAGCACGATCCGGAATCGGCGCCGCAACTGAGCGGTGGCGGCAGCGCTGCGGTCGGCCTGCAGCGCCTCCTTGAGGCGGATGACGAGGTCATCAAAGGTCATCACCCGCAGCCGCCGCTTGCGGTGCTTGAACTCCGCGCGGGCACGCTCGGCCAGGCGGCCGCGCATGGCGCCGAGGCCGGCGTCCTGCGCGAGGATCGGCACGCTGGGATGATCGATCGCCGCGCGCGCCACCCGACCGGCGTGGGCACGGTCAAAGCCAGGCGCCGCACCCTGATGAGAAGCGGCGGATGTAGAGGTCGTCGATCACCTCCTCGCCCAGTTCGGAGAGGTCCTCGACGAAGGTCACGTCGGACTCGAAGTCGCCGGCGATCCCGAGACCGCCGAGCACCTCCTGGCAGAAGCCGTGAGTGGTGGCGATCGTCGCCGCGTCAAAGCTCGCCACCGCCCGCGCCAGGTTGCGGTGGCGCGTCTCGACCGCGGCCTGCGGCCCGTCGGCGAGCAGATCGACGAGCCGGTCAGCACCGGGGAGCATCCCGGCCAGGATCGCCCGCAGCCCCCGCTCGGCGGTGACCATCCGCTCGCGCACGCGGTCGCGCAGCTCACCGGTGGCGATCCGGGTGAAGGTGACCAGCAGCAACTCCTCGAGGGGCACGCCCTCGGCCACGTAGCGGGTGGCCAGCGCGGCGATCGTGTACGTCTTGCCGGTTCCGGCGCTGGCCTCGAGCACGGTGACGCCGCTGGGCAGCGGGCCGTAGAGCTCAAATGGCTCCGGGGTCTCCAGGCCGGGGGCCGAGGTACTCACCGGGCGCTCACCTCCTCGTTGTCGAGCAGGTCGCTCCACAGCCGCACGGCGAGCCGGCCGAGCCGCGTCGTCTGCGCCGGGTCCCAGCCCGGCCCGTCCTCGCCCGGCGCCGGGGCCACGCTCGAGCAGTTCCGCGAAGGGAATCTCGCCGCCCAGCACGAGCAGGTGCGAGAGGTCGCGATCCTCGTGATCGAAGTTGTATTCGGACTTCCAGCGCTGTTCGGCGTCGGGGACGGGGTCCCGGCCCCCGCGGGCCGCCTCGGCGTAGGCCGCCGACGTCTCACAGAACAGCGGCAGCGGTTCGCGCATCCCGCGGTCGCGCAGCTCGATGATCCGGCCCAGGGCCTCGGTGGCCCAGGCGCGCCGTGCCTGCGCGTCGTCGCCGGGCACCCGGGCCACAGCGACCCGGACGTCGTCACCGCCGGCCCGCCCGACGGTCACCGCGGTCAGACCGCGCTCGGGATGGGCGGCAACGAGCGCGAGCAGCCGCACCCAGGCGGCGAGCCGGTGCTTGGGCGCGACCCGCGAGTAGGTGGTGGCCAGCAGCACGTCGCCGGACATGCCCGCGACGGTTCCCGACAGGCGACGCCCGTCGTCGAGGGCCAGCCGCACATCGAACGGGTCGGCGCCGATCCCGGCCGGAGCGACCTTGTGGGCTTCGTCGACGATGTGGCTGACCATCGGCAGCACGTCGCGGATCACCGGGTGGCCGAGCATCCCGGGCGGAAGCAGGCCGCGGGCGATCTCGGCCCGGTAGGCATCCTGACCTCCGACCCCGGCCAGCCGCGCCTCCAGCAGACGCTGTCCGACCCCCCAGCGCTGGAGCCCATCGAGCTCGATCGCCAGCCCGTCGGCGATCTCGTCGTCATCGCCGCGGAGGGCGATGCCGAGCCGCTGGCGCAGAAAGGCCCGGACGGGGTGCTCGACGAAGCGCACGAGATCGTCGAGCTCGAGCACCGACTCGGCCGGTGCCGGCAGCGCGGCGGACAGAAACGGAGCCCGCGGATCACGCGGGCCTTCCATCGCCTGCGCGCCGGCCAGGGTGACGCGGTCATAGCTCCACGGCTCGCGGCTGCCGAGCCGCCCCGGTTCGAAGTTGCGGCGGTCAAACGGCTGGAGCGGGTGGCGGATCAGCACCTGGTTGCGCGCCACGCGCCCGTCCGCAGTGGGCGCGCCGGCGTGCACGGTGGCGTCGATCGCGTCGAGCAGCTCGCCGACCGGAACGGCCGGGGGGCGCTCGGTGTTGGTTCGCTCGTCGTTGCCGGTGTAGGTGACGATCAGCCGCTCGGTCGCGGCCAGCAGCGCGTCGAGCAGGAGCTGGCGGTCCTCCGAGCGCGGATCGCGCTCGCCCACGTGCGGGTGGTCGAGCATCAGGTCGTCACCGTCGCGCGGGGCCTTGCGCGGGAATGCCCCGTCGTCGAGGCCGAGCAGGCACACCACCCGGTGGGGGACCGAGCGCATCGGCACGAGCGTGCACACGGTGAGGTGGCCGGTGCGGAAGTTGGCCCGGGTCGGGCGGCCCTCGAGCCGGGAGGCGATCAGCGCGGTTACCTCCGCTGGCGCCAGTTCGGCCCCGGCCGCCGCGCCGGCGTCCGCCACGAGCTCGTCAAGGATCCGCTGCAACTCGGCGCGCTGCCAGCGCTCCAGCGGCGCGGGGACGGCGAGCAGGTCGGCGGCCGCGCCGATCGCAGCCGCCCAGTCCTCGATCGGCTGCACACGACCGAAGGAGGTCAGCACCTGCCGCAGGCGGGCGATCAGCTCCGCCATCCGGCCGGCGAGGTCGATCGCCCCGCTCTCCACGTCATCGAGCGGCAGCACGCCGCTGAACAGGCGTCGGTCGTCCTCGGTCATGGTCACGCCCAGCAGGAGCCGGCCGAGTCCCGCCTCCCAGGTCCCCTCGACCACGCCGTCGAGCTTGTAGGGCGCGCGGCTGGGCGCGTCCAGGCCCCAGCGGATCCCCGATCCGGACACCCAGTCGCGCATCCGGGCGAGATCGTCGTCGTCCAGGCGCAAGCGCCGCCGGACCGGCGCGCGGTCGGCGAGATCGAGCACCTCCGATGCCGTCACCCGGCGTGGGGCCAACTCGAGCAGCTCGGTGATCACGCCCAACAGCGGGTTGGTCTGGCGCAGCGACCGGTCGGCCACGCGGACGCGCAGATCAGCCGGGTTGGCGCCCTGCCCGGCGTCCTCGCCTTCCTCGGCGGCCACCTCCCCGGATCCGAACGCAGCCTCGATCAGCGGCGCGAACGCATCGACGTCCGGGCACATGATGATCACGTCGCGGGGCTCGAGCCCCGGGTCCTCGGAGAGGGCGTGCAGGACCGCGTCGCGAACCACCTCGACCTGCCGGGCGCGGCCGTGGCAGGCATGAATCTGCACCGAGCGGTCGTCGGGATGCAGCGGCGCGCGGAGGTCGGGGTGATTGGGCAGCGGCGCACCGGGCGGGCGCCGGTCGGCCCGCACATCGGCCTGCAGGCGTCCGAGCAGGCCGGGGGCGACGGGACCGGCGGGCTGGTGGTGATCCTCAACCGGTTCGGCCGGTTCTCCGGGGTCGCGGCCCGCGCCGGCCAGCACGAGCTGCAGCTCGCGCGTGTCCTGGCCCCACGAGGCGAGCAGAGGATGGCTCGGGATCTCCGCCGTCGGGTCCTCGGAGCGGCGCGCGACCGGGACGGTCCTCCCGAGCCGATGGGCCACGGCGGTCCACAGCCCGTCGGAGGGATGCAGCAGGAACAGGTGGACGTCACGCCCGCGCGCGAGCGCCCGCAGGATCTCCAGATGACCGGCCGGCAGCCGGGTGAGACCGAACAGCGACAGCCGGGCGGGAAGCGCGACCAGCGATGGGTCCTCGCCCAACCGTTCCCCGGCCCGCCGGCGGCGCTCGGCCGGTCCCGGCAGGCCGATCCGGGTCCGCAGCCGCCGCCATAGCTCGGCCTGCCAGATCGCGCCCGGCCGGAAGCTCGGCCCCGAGCGCATCCACATCGTCGCCAGCCGCCCAGGACTCGATCATCGCCGGGCGGTGCAGTGCGTAGTGGTGAAACAGGTCGGCGAGGTGGCGGACGATGCTCAGCCGACGGTCGGCCCGGATCGGGTCCGGTGGAGCGCAATCGTGCCCGAGGAAGTGCGCCAGGGTGGCCAGCCACGGCTCGCTCAGGGCGGTGCCGAGGACGTCGAGCAGCGGCCACGCCGCCCGCTCGGGCAGCCACGGGTCATGCTCGGGGTCGACGCCGGAGGCGGCGGCGACGGCGTCCCCGAGCAGCCGCGCGGGGAACGGGAAATCGACGCCCGCGCAGATCCCGTCGGCACGGCCGGCCGCGGCGCCGAGTCGGCCCGACATGCGCTGGGCCAGCCAGCGCTCCATCCCGCGCGTGGGCACCGCCACCACCTCGGCCGCAAACGGATCGGCCAGCGGTTGCGCGAGCAGATCGGACGAGGGCGTCGGCCAGGCGGTCGGCACGCTCGGCTCGGTGGACGTGGAGCACCCGCCGATTCTCCCAAGCGCCTCCGTCGGCATCGGCCGCGGACGCGACGCCCGAGACACCGGCGCGACCTCCGCGCACGGTCTGACACAGAAAAGCCAGATGTCCTTGCATTTGACACGCCGAGTCGTTAGGGTGGCCGCAGCGCTGGAGTAACACCCTCGGCGCAGGAGTGACACTAATGACCCGCATCCTCTCCCACATCTCCTTCGCTTCCACGGCCGTGACGGCCGTCACGGCGGACGTGCGTCCGCGCGCAGCCGCGTGGATGTACGAGGCCGGTCTCGACCGGGGCGAAGACCCCCAACCCCAATGCCCTCGCGCTGAGGCATGCTCCGTAGTCGTCGACGGAGACATGGCAGACCTTCGCGAGGGCGGTCCAGACGGACCGCCTTTTTTTGTGCCCAAATCGACTTTCGAGGTGACGTCGCAGATGAATCTCAGACACTGATCCAGTCAAAGCAGTAACTGTCTGACCAGCAGCACCTGTCTCTGACAGGTGACAGTCAACGACGCCTGCGTCGGGCGGCGATGACACGTGCCACATATTCGCCACACCAACCCATTTCACAGGGAGATACGCCCATGCAGTTTCGATCTGACGAGTACCTGCTCCTGAGTCGCCGGGGCAGCGTGCCGTCCCCAACCCGGGCCGGCCCGCGACGGCGCGACCCGGAGCCGGTCGCCCCGGCCCAGCCTCGATCACCCCGCCAATCCTCACTAGGGCGGGTCGTCGGCCGCCGCGTTCAGGCGGCCCGAGCCCTCCGCGGTGGGGTGCGAGCGACCTGGACGGCGTTCGGTTCCGGCGGGCAGGACCTGTGATCACCCCTGACCGACGCGATGACCGGGCGGGAGCTCTGCCGACGGGGCTCCCGCCCGCATTGCGATCTCTCGCGCGCTCACGCCCTGACCTCGCCACGCGTGACCCGGAAGCATGAACCGGGTACCTCCATCACATGGCGCCATGGGATGACGACGAGGATTGGGTCGGGACCCCGCCCGAAGGGCGCATCTCGGGAGACCGGGCGCGGCCAGAGTACTGGCGTGGCCGCTGGCCGCTGGCCGGCGCGGGGTTGATCGTCGTCATCCTACTGTTGGTGATCGTCATCATCGTGCGCTGATCAGCGATCGTTGGTGCCTGGCGCGCATCTCCGCGTTCATGGTGGCCGCGGTCGCCGTCCGGGGCAGAAATGGCGCTCACGCTGATCGAGAAATCGCTCAAGTCCTCGGCGCGGACGCCGAAAGAGACCGGATGAGCGCCATCGAGCTCGCGGCCCCGCTCCGTCGGTCCCCGTCGCGCCCGGGCGCCCCGAGCGTGCGGCGCTGCTGGAGATCCGGGCGCGCCATCTGGCCAAGCCGACCCTCTGGCAACGACTCTGCGCCGCCGATTCCGGGCGCGCGGGCGAGGCCTACCTCGAGCACCAGCTCGCGCTCTCCGAGCGCCTCAGCACCACCATGGCCCAGTCGCGCGACGCCGAGGAACTGATGCGGGCGGTCGTCGCCGAGCTGCAGGCCACCCTTGACCTCTACCTGGTCGAGATCCAGCGTCTCGACGGCGACGGCATCTTGCGCATCGTGGCCAGCGCCGGCCCGCTCGCCGCCGAGGACGAGCGCTTCCTGATCACCGAGCAGCCGATCGACGCCGGCGTCAACGGGCGCGTCGCCCGGACTCAGATTCCGGCCCTGATCACCGACACGCGCCTCGATCCCGACTACATCGTCCGCGACTCCGAGACCGACCCGCGCTCTGAGCTGTCGGTGCCGATCCGGCTCGGTACCGAGACCTGGGGCGTGCTCAGCCTCGAGGAGGTGCGGACCGGCGCCTTTGATGCCTCCGACGCCACCCTGATCCGCACCGTGGCCACCCAGCTCGGCGTGGCGCTGAACCGGATCGCGATCTACGGTGAGCTCGAGGATGCGCTGACCACGACCCTGTCGGTGCTCGCCGGGGCGATGGAGATGCGCGATCCCTACACCGCCGCGCACGAGCGGGCGGTCGGAGGCCTCGCGATCGCGATCGCCAACGAGCTCGGGCTCGAGCCCGCCAAGCGCCAGGCGATCCACTACGCCGCGCTCACCCATGACATCGGCAAGATCTCGGTTCCCAGCGAGATCCTGCTCAAGCCCGGATCGCTGACCGCCGACGAGTGGGCGGTCATGCGCCGCCACACGATCGTCGGGGCCGAGATGCTCGCCAGCATCGCCTTCTTCGCTGACGTCCACCCGCTCGTGCGCGGCCATCACGAGCGCTGGGACGGTGACGGCTATCCGGACCGGCTGGCCGGGACGGCGATCCCGCTCGGCGCGCGGATCCTCTGCGTCTGCGACAGCTACAACGCGATGATCACCGATCGTCCCTACCGGGCGGCGATGAGCCCGCAGGCGGCGCTGGCCGAGCTGCGCCGCTGCTCGGGGACCCAGTTCGACCCGGCGGTGGTCACCGCGCTCGAGCGCGTGCTCGGCATCGCCTGACACCACTTGACGTCCGCCGGGGCGCGCCCGGAGAATGGGGCTGACCACACGGGCAGGCCTCCGAGAGCTGGGGCCGATCACACGAGGGAGAGGCCCCATGAGCACCTATGACTACGTGATCGTCGGCGCGGGCTCGGCGGGCTGCGTGCTGGCCAACCGCCTGACCGAGGACGAGGACGTCCGCGTCTGCCTGATCGAGGCGGGGCCGCCCGACGCCGCCGACGAGATCCACCTGCCCGCCGGCTGCCTGGCGCTCGGTCAGAGCAAGTACGACTGGGCCTTCCTGAGCGATCCCGAGCCGGCCTTCGCCGGCCGCCAGCGCTACCTGCCGCGAGGCCGGACGCTCGGCGGCTCCTCCTCGACCAACGCGATGGTCTACATCCGCGGCCACCGGTCTGACTACGACGGCTGGGCGGCTGCCGGGCACGACGGCTGGGCATGGGCCGATCTGCTGCCCTACTTCGTCCGCTCCGAGGACAACGAGCGCGGCGCCAGCGAGCTGCACGGCGCCGGCGGTCCGCTGAGCGTGATCGAGAATCGCTCGCGCTACCGGACCTGCGAGGCGTTCATCGAGGCCGCGGTCGCCGCTGGGCTGCCCGCCAACGATGACTTCAACGGTCGCCGAGCAGGACGGGGTCGGCTGGTACCAGGTCACCCAGCGCAACGGGATGCGCTGCTCGGCCGCGGTCGCCTACCTGCACCCGGTGCTCGGCCGTCCGAACCTCGAGCTGGTCACCGGAGCGCACGTCAACCGGCTGCTGCTCGACGGGATGACCGCCACCGGCGTCGAGATCGACCACGCCGGCGCGATCTCCGAGCGTGCGCGCCGAGCGCGAGGTGATCCTCTGTGCCGGCGCCTATCAGAGCCCGCAGATCCTGCTGCTGTCGGGCGTCGGGCCGGCCGACGAGCTGGCCCTGGTCGGCATCCCGGCCATCCACGAGCTGCCGGTCGGCCGAGGGCTGCGTGACCATCCCGCCACCTGGCTGACCTACACGACCCCGGAGGAGTCGCTGCTGACCGCCGAGACCGAGGAGAACCTCGGCCTGCTCACCACCGAAGGGCGCGGACCGCTGACGTCCAACTTCGCCGAATCCGGCGGCTTCTTCCGCACCCAGGACGGGCTGCCGGCGCCCGACATCCAGATCCACACGATCCCGATCCTGTTCCCCGAAGCCGGCGCGGGGGAGATCCTGGTCGACGGCTGGGCGACCTCGGCGTGCCTGCTGCGGCCCGAGAGCGAGGGGTTCGTCAAGCTGCGCTCGCGGATCCCCACCGCAAAGCCGCGGATCCTGCACAACTACCTCGTCGAGCCGGGGGACATGGCGGCGATGGTGCAGGGGGTCCGGCGCCTGGCCGAGGTGGCAGAGCAGCCGGCTCTCCGGGCGGTGACCACGGGCAGCTTCGCGGCTCCGGCTGCGGACGCCGATGACGCGACGATCGTCGCCCACATCGAGCGCAACACGAGCACGCTGTATCACCCGGTCGGGACCTGTGCGATGGGGGCCGTGGTCGACGATCAGCTGCGCGTGCTGGGGATGGAGAACCTGCGGGTGATCGACGCGTCGGTGATGCCCACGCCGGTGAGCGGCAACACGAACGCGCCAACGATCGCGATCGCCGAACGCGCCGCGGATCTGCTCCGTGGGCGGTCCCCGCTGGGTGCGCGCACGGCCGAGGCGGGACCGGTCGCGGTCTGACTCGGACCAAAGGTCGATTTCGGACCGCTCGGATCCCGGCCAGGGCGAGCGCGGCCGGTGTCAGAGTCATAGCTCGTCGAGCACGACGGTGCGCAGCCGCTCGCGTCCATCCCGGATGATCCGGGCCACGACCGAGCGGCCGATCCGCTCGCCGACCATCAGCCGTTGCAGCGCCCCGGCGTCGATGATCGGCTCGCCGTCAAGCTCGACGAGCACGTCTCCGGGGCGTAGCCCGGCCGCCTGGGCCGGGCTGGCGTCGATCACCGCGGCGATCTGCACGCCCGCGCGCCGGCCGGCGGCGCCGGACTGACCGGGCGGCGAGGCGACGGGGTGAGACCGCGGCCCCGAGGTGCGCGCGCCGCACACGGCCGTCGGTGATCAGGGCGCCGATGATCGCCCGGCTGGCCGCGTTGATCGGCACGGCCAGCCCGAGGCCGATCCCGGCCAGCGCAGTGTTGATCCCGACCACGCGCGAGGAGCTGTCCACCAGGGCGCCGCCCGAGTTGCCGGGATTGAGCGCCGCGTCGGTCTGGATCACGTTCTCGACGATCCGCCGCGGACCGCCCCGCGCCCCGACCGGCAGGGATCGGCCCAGGCCGCTGACCACGCCCGCGGTGACCGAGCTGGCAAAGCCCTGCGGGTTGCCGATCGCGACCACGAGCTGCCCGACCCGCAGGGACCCGGCGTCCCCGAGCGTGGCCGCCGACAGGGCGCCGTCCTGCGCGCGCAGCACGGCGAGATCGGAGAGCGGATCGGAGCCGATCACCGCAAACGCCGTCTCGCGTCCGTCCGCGAAGCTCGCGGTGCCCTGTTTGGCGCCTTCGACGACGTGCGCCGACGTGACGAGCAGCCCGTCGCCGGAGATGACCACGCCGCTGCCGGCGCCGACGGCCGGGCCGCGGCGCGAGCGGTGCCGAACCTGCAGGTTGGCCACGCTGGGCCCGAGCGACTCGGCCACCCCGATCACGGTGCGGGAGTAGGCATCCAGCGCGCCCTCGTCAGGCGCCTTCGGCGCGGAAGGCTCGTCGCGCGCCGCAGGCTCGTCAGGCGCGCGAGATTCCGGGGTGGACGCGATGCCGGTGTGATTGGTGCTTGACATGCAATAATCGTACACAAAGCTTTCGACTCAAACTATTTGGAGCACTTGATGACCTCTGATCCCACCCCCGCCCACGTCGCCGACACGGCGATCAGTGTGGCCGCCCACCTCGAGGCCGAGCTCGAGGAGGCGCTGGCCGAGCACCGGCTGACCCGCGCGAGCTTTCTCGTGCTCGACGCACTGGACCACGCCCCGGAGGGCACCCTCGGCCAGCGCGCGCTGGTCCGCAGCGTCCGGCGCACCGCGGGCACCATGTCGGTGCGACTCGGGCGTCTGGAGCGTGTTCGGCTGATCGAGCGCGAGCCCGATCCCGAGAACCGTCGCAGCGTGACCGTCACCATCACCGAGCGCGGCCGCGCGCTGGTCAGCGCGGCGCGGCCGGCCTATGCCGCGCGGGCCCAGCGGCTGGTGTCGGGCCTTCCGGATGGCGCCGCGGCGGCGCTCGATGCCTGGCTGGCCTACTTCGAGCCCGCCGAGCGCGAGACGCCCCGGCTCGGGGTGGCGATCGGGACGACAGCGATGGCCAAGCGGATGCGCAGCGCGGTCGGGCTGCCCGAGGAGACGGGCATTCTGGTCCTGCGGGTCGGACGCGAGACGCCGGCGGCGACCGCGGGGCATCAACCGCGGGGACCTGATCACGCGGGCGGCCGGCGAGCCGGTGCTGTCCACGGGTGACCTCGAGCGCGCCGTCAAGGGCTCGACCGGGAAGCTTGACCCTGTCGGTGCTGCGCGGGGCCGAGCCGCACGAGCTCGAGGTGAGCTTCGCCGGCTGAGCCCGATGCGTCCGGCTCGTCCGGGGTCAGGCCTCGACGGCGTCGAGCGCGGCGTGCAGGGCGCCGGCGATCCGCTCGGGATCGTCGTCGTCGATGACGAACGGCGGTGAGATCTGCACCGTGTTGCCGGTGATGATGCGAAACAGGACGCCGTGCTCGATGCAGTGGCGCGCGATCTGATCCCCGGGCGCGTCGGGCACGAGCTGCAGGCCCGCCATCAGGCCGGTGCCGACCCGCAGCTCCTCGACGAGGGGGTGATCGGCCAGCGGCGCCAGCGCGCTGTGCAGGCGGGGGATGAGCTCGCTGACGCGGGCCACCAGTGACTCCTCCTCGAGCACGTCGAGGTTGGCCTGGGCGACCGCACAGGCGGTGGCGTGCCCGGCGTAGGTGACGCCGTGGCGGAAGATCGGCGCGTCCGGGGCGTAGAACGGCTCCCAGACCCGGGGGGCGATCAGCACGCCGCCCAGCGGGGCGTAACCGGAGGTGATGCCCTTGGCCATCAGCAGCATGTCCGGGGAGACGCCGAACGTCTCGGCGCCGAACATCTCGCCGGTGCGGCCGAAGCCGGTGATCACCTCGTCGAGGATCAGCAGGATGTCGTGCTCACGGCACAGGGCCTCGACGCGCGGCAGGTAGCCGTCCGCGGGGAAGATGACGCCGCCGGTGCCGACGACCGGCTCGGCGATGACGGCGGCGACCCGGTCGGCGCCGAGGCTGCAGGATCGTGTCCTCGAGCGCGTCAGCGTCATTGGTCGGCACGCGGGCGGTCTCGGGGATCAGCGACTCCGAGCCGTAGCCCTCGCGGTTGAAGGGGATCCCGGCCAGGCTCGTCCCGAACCCGTGCAGGCCGTGATAGCCGCCGTCGCGGCTGATGATGATCCGCTTGTTCGCCTGCCCGGCGTGCTGCCAGAGGCGACGCGCGAGCTTGGCCGCGGTGTCGACGGCATCCGAGCCGCCGCTGCCCCAGAAGACCTTGGCGTCGTCGATCGGGCCCAGCGCGGCGACGCGGTCGGCGAGGCGCAGGGCCTGATCGTTGGTGATGCGCCCGAACGTGTGGTAGGTCTCGAGCTCGCGCATCTGGGCGGCCGCGGCGTCGGCCAGCCGGGCCCGGCCGTGACCGATGTTGGCGTGCCACAGGCCGGCGGTGGCATCGAGCAGGCGCCGGCCGTCGTCGGTCTCGAGCTCGGCTCCGCGGCCCCGGACGATGACCAGCCGGTCATCCTCTATCGACGCCATCTGGGCCTGTGGGCTCCACATGGCCGATCCGAGTCGCGCTGAGGTGGGGGTCATGGACTCCGTCCTGTCATCAGGGGGCTGGCGGTATGGCTCCAACGCGGCGCAGCTTAATCCACGCTCGCGCGCGGCAGCTGTTGATTTGTCGCGCGGCGGGTTGGCCGGTCCGGCGCATGCGCGGTCTCGGCCCAGGCTCGCCGCGCCGGCGGCCGGTGGGTCAGTGCAGGACGACGCGCAGCGCGATCACGAGCAGCCCGAGCACGGCCCCGAACAGGGTCTGGCGGACGAGATCGCGGCCCTGCAGCTCAGCCCGGATGCCGATCACCAGCTCGACGGCGACGATCGCCGCCACCGCGGTCCAGATCGCGGCCGAGACGGCGGTGCTCAGTCGCGTTCCGAACGCCCAGCAGCCGAGCAGGACCAGCAGCGGCACGGTGGCGCCGAGCACGACCGCGAACTCGTGGGCGGCGGTCCGGATCAGCCCGGCGTAGGTGAAGTGCTCCTCGGTCTGCCAGGCGGTGGCCGACGAACTCGGCGTAGGCGTGGGCCAGCCAGTACAGGATCAGGGTGATCACGACGCTGGCGATCACCTCGGCGTAGGTCTCGCTGCGCGCGTTCTCGGCCGCGAGCAGCGCGGCGACGGTGACGGTGCCGTAGACCAGGCCGGCGGGGTTGTCGGGCATCCGCGGATTGTTTCCGATCGGCCGGGTGGTCCGGGTGTCTCCGGCTGCCCCCCGGCTGGCCTCGTCTCGGTTGACCCTCCGCCGCCGCCCGGCCAGCCCCCGGCTGGCCCCCCGGCCGGTTGGCAGCCATAACGTCCGAACTACGAACGGTTTGACTGCCAACCGATCCGACCCCGCGCTCAGCCGACCCTGTACAGCGTCCCGCCCGAGACGGTCAGGCCGGTGACCGCGCTGCCGTGGGCCTTGACCCAGGCGGTGATGCCCGACGAGCGGTTGGCGCCGCCGGGACCTCCGCCTGCGCCGCCGCTGGAGACGAGCACGTACTTGAGCTCGCCGGCTTTGACCATCGCGGCCAGCTGGCTGACCGTCGGGGCGGGGTCGCCGCCGTTGAAGCCGCCGATCGTCACCACCGCCCGGCCGGTCTGGATGATGATCGGCGCGGTGGTCTGCGAGCCGGTCGCGGCCAGCAGGTACTTGGCGCTGCCCTGATGGGCCTCGAGGTAGCGGATCGACCGTGCTCGAGAGCTGGCCACCGCCCATCGCTCCGGTGCCCGCCGCGGAGGCTCGGGCCGTTGCCGCTCGGGGCGCCCGCAGGCCGGACACCGGCGGGCGGGGTCCCGCTCCGGAGTTCCCGTGGAGCTGGGGCCGCCGAAGCGCGCAGAGCCGCCGGCACCGCCGCCACCCCCGAAGCCACCCATCGAGGTCGGCCGCGGCCGGTCCGGCCATCACGTTGTTGCCGCTGATCGAGCGACCGAGCGTGGCCACCGAGTAGGAGGCCGGACCGGCCAGCACCGCGAGCGCAGCCGCCGCCGCGGCGAACGCGAACAGCGCGCGGCGCCGGCGGCCGTCGAGCCCACCAGGCGGCGAGCGCGACGACGGCGAGCGCAGCGGCCACGGGGATCGCAACCCGCAGCCACGGCGAGAAGCTCGCGGTGCGGTTCAGCAGGGCGACGGCGAGGCCCGCACTGGCGGCGACGCCGGCCACCAGCGCGACCCCGGCCAGGGGGCCCGGCAAGCCCAGCGGACCGTCGCGAGCGCGACCGCTCCGCCGAGGATCACGACGCCGCCGCCGATCAGTGCGGCCAGCGCCGGGGCGAGGGCGCTGACGTAGTAGGGATGGAAGATGCCCTTGGCGGTCGAGAAGACGACCGCGTGCACGATCGCCCAGACCCCGAACAGGACCAGGCCCGCGCGGCGCGGATCGGTGCGGCGCTCGCTGCGGGTCAGCCACAGACCGCCGATCAGCCCGGCCGCGGCGAGCGGGATCAGCCAGGCGATCTGGCCGCCGACCTGGCTGTTGAACAGCCGCAGCAGGCCGGGAGAGCCGCCGAAGCCCATACCGCCCTGGGTGCTGCCGCCCGAGCTTCCGAAGATCCGGCCGAGGCCGTCATAGCCGAGGATCAGGTTCCAGATCGAGCCGTTGGTGCTGCCGCCGATGTAGGGCTTTGAGCCCGGCCACAGCGTCACGGCCACCGGCCACGCCGCGCTCACGGCGACCATCGTCGCCCCGGCGATCAGCAGCTGGCGGATGCGCACGCCCAGGCGCGGCGGTCCCGCCAGCAGGTAGACCGCGGCGAGCGCGGGAACGACCATCCAGCCCTGCAGCAGCTTGGTCATGAAGGCCAGCCCGACGAGCGCCCCGCACCAGGCCAGGTGCTTGGTGGCGCCGGACTGCAGCGCCCGCACGACGCACCACGCCGCGCCGACCATCAGCAGGACGAGCAGCGCGTCGGGGTTGTTGACGCGGGTGATCGCCACCGTGACCGGGGTGAGCGCGAGCACGAGCCCGGCGATCAGGCCGGCGGGCGCGCCGAACAGGCGCCGGACGGTGGCGTACAGGACGCCGACCGCGGCCACGCCACAGAGCGCCTCGGGCAGCAGGATGCTGAGGCTCGAGAAGCCGAGAATCCGCGCTGACAGGCCCGACAGCCACAGCGAGAGCGGCGGCTTGTCGACGGTGATGAAGCTGCCCGGATCAAGCGCACCGAAGAACCACGCCTTCCAGCTCTCCGAGCCGGCCTTGGCGGCGGCCGCGTAGTACTGGTTCGAATAGCCGTTCTCGGTCAGGTTCCAGAAGCACAGCAGGGCGGCGAGTCCGAGCAGGGCGAGCAGCGCCGGGCGGATCCAGGCCGGGTCGGCTTCGCGGCCGCGCACGAGGCTGCGCAGGCGGCCGGTGGACCGGGGCGGGGGCGTCGCGTCGCGAGCGCGCGGGGCGCGCTCACGCGGGCGGGGAAGGGTGGTCGAGGACATGTCGGTGACTCCGGATTCGAGGGGGAGGTGGTGGGAAACGGGCGCGGTGATCAGGGAAGACGGTTCGAGCGAGCGCGGCCGCTCACGGACGGCGGTCGGAGAGCAGGACGGGGCGAGCGCCGCGGCCCAGCGCAGCCGGGCGGGCGAAGATCCAGCTGCGCAGCGCGACATAGCGGCTGACCGTGGCCACGGCGCTGGCGACGATCAGCACCGTCAGCTCGAGCAGTGCGTGACGGATCGGGATCCAGCCCGCGCAGGACGTCGAGCGCCCCGCCGGTCAGTCCGAGGGCGAGCAGGTAGACCAGCGCGCCGGCGGCGTGCTGGCGCAGCAGGCCTGCGTCGGCCGCGCAGCCGGAAGGTGAAGCGGCGGTTGGCCTGCGTGTTGGCCACCGCGGTCAGCGCCAAGGCGATTGCGTTGGCGACGCCGGCCGCCATCGCCGGGCGCAAGGCGAGGAACAGCCCGGCGTAGGCGAGCGTCGAGGCAGCACCGATGAGCACGAAGCGCATCACGGGCGTGGCGAGCGCGAGCCGCGCGACCCCGCGCAGGTCCGCGACGGCGGTCGACACGATCTCGACGCGGGAGTCCGGATCGTCGGTCCAGTCGACGGCGACCTCGTGGATGCGCAGACCGCGCCGCTGGGCCAGGACGAGCAGCTCGGTGTCAAAGAACCACGCCTCGTCGGCGATCAGCGGCAGCAGCTGCCGGGCGGCGTCGGCTCGGATCGCCTTGAAGCCGCACTGCGCGTCGGAGAAGCGGGCACGCAGGCCGAGGCGCAGGATGCGGTTGTAGGTGCGGGAGATGAACTCGCGCCGGGGTCCGCGCACGACCCGCGAACCGGGTGCCAGGCGGGTCCCGATGGCGACGTCGCTGTGTCCCGGAGACGAGGCCGGCGACAAGCGGGAGCAGAGCGCGTGAGGTCGGTCGAGAGGTCCACGTCCATGTAGGCCAGGACGTCGGCGTCGACTCGCACTCCAGGCGGCGCGCAGCGCCCGCCCGCGGCCCTTCGCCTCCAGGCGCAGGACGCTCACCTCGGGCAGCTGGGCGGCGAGCGTGCGGGCGAGCTCGCGGCGTGGCGTCGGTGCTCGCGTTGTCGGCGATCACGATCCGCCAGGCGAACGGGAACGCCTCGCTGAGGAAACGCGTGCAGGCGCCGGATCGACGCCTCCAGGCCGCCGCCTCGTTGTAGACGGGCACGACGATGTCGATCCGGGGTGTCGCGCCGGCCGGGCGCAGGCGGCCGCGGGGCGGGGCCGGCGGCGCGGCGGAGCGTCCGGGGAGGGAGTCGGTCGCGGTCATGGCTGCCTTCACGGTCGGAATGCGAGAACGTGATGGCGAGCATCCCCGGCGCGACTGAAGCCGGCGCTATGAAGCTCCTAAGAGCGGTGTCGGAAGGAGGCCGCGCTCAGCCGAGCGGGCGGGTGCCGCAGCGGGTGAAGTACGGCAGCGTGGTCAACCCGGCCCGGACACGGAAGGAGTGCCCACCGCGCAGGGCCCCGCCCGTCTCGGCCCGCCAACAGCCGGGCGGGAGCAGCACCGAGCGCACGACGGCACCCTGGGTGACCACGGGCGCCACGACCAGATCGGGCCCCAGCATCCACTCCTGGTCCTGGCGCCGGGCCCGCAGGTCACCCGGATCGGCCAGCCACAGAGGCCGCGTGACCGGCATCCCGGTCACCGCCGCCTCACGCCACAGGCGCATGATCAGCGGCACGGCGCGCAGATGCAGGCGCGACAGCGCGGCGTACACGCGGACCGTCTGCCCGTCGTAGGACCACGGCGTGTGGGTGCCGTGCAGGCCCGAGCCGTGCAGGCGGAAGATGGGGCTCAGCGCCGCCCACTCGGCCCAGCGCAGGAACAGCTCCTTGGTCGTCGGCGGGGTGCTCATGTCGAAGTAGCCGCCGATGTCGGTGCCGAAGCCGTACGCGCCGTCGACCGCACGGCCGAGCATGTCACTGGTCAGCGAGGCGAGCCCCGAGGCGTGGGAGAAGTCGGTCGTCTCGTCGCCTGGGAAGTTGGCGCTCTCGTAGGCCGTCGAGCCGGGCAGTCCGCCGTAGCCGGCGCGGGTGAAGAAGAAGATCTTCCGGCCGGGTGGGCATGCTCGTAGCGCGTGACCGCCGCGCGCGTGGCGCGCGCGTAGAGCACCGGGTAGGCGTTGTGCATCGTTGCCCCGGTCTCGCCGTCGGCGAAGTGCATCCCGAACAGGACCTCCTCGCCGTAGTCCTGCATGAAGCCATCGCCGCCGAGGTCCAGCGCGCGGACGACCTGGGCTTGCCAGAAGCGAACCGCCCCCGGGTTGGTGAAGTCCAGCAGGGCGATCTTCACGCCGGTGGTCGTCGTCGTGTAGTACGGAGCGCCGCTCGCGGTGCGAGCGACCAGCCCGGCGCGCACCGGGGCGGAGCCGGGCACGATCCAGGGCCGCAGGTAGAGCAACGGGTGGATGTGGCGCGCGCGCAGGACGCGGATCAGCGCGGCCTGGCGACCGGGCGTCATCGTCGACGTGCAGCGCGATGCCGTTGCTCGGGCCGCGGAAAGCCCCAGCCCTCGATCCGGTAGGCGGTCAGCGGCAGGTGAGTCCGGGCGATCTGCGCGAGATCGGACTGGGTGGCGGCCTCGTAGTCGGCCGTCGTCTCACCCGTGGTCTTGACCAGGCGGTCGAGCATCGGGCCCAGCGCCCACGACGGCGGAACCGGCTGGCGCCCGCTCAGTGCGGTCAGCGTGGCCATCGCCCGCGGTGCCGGCCCGGCGGCGACGATGTAGTCGAGTCGTCGCGCCACGGCGCTCACGCTCCACGCCCGAGCGGTGCCGACATCGAGGCGGAAGCGTGCGAGCTCCGGCTGCGCGAGCAGGAAGCCGTAGGGCCGGGTCGAGAAGAACTCGGGCTGTGGGTCAGTAGGCGGCGGTGTTGCCGTTCGGGTACATGTCCGGGTTGCCGGAGACGTTGTCGAGGTTCTCCTCCGACACCCAGCTGGAGAGAACCTGTCCGTGCTGGTCCACGGCGTTGTGACGGCCACCGAAGCCGAAGAAGCCCTCGCGGGGACCCGAGGCGAATGAGTCCCCGACCTCGACGACGCCGCGCGCCGGGATCGGGCGGGCGGTGACGCGCACGGCCCCGCCGGGCACCGTTCGGACCAGCACCCCCAGCCGGCGCCCGGACGGGTCATCGGTCGAGATCAGCAGCCATACGCCGCCGGCGATCCGCCGCACGCGCAGCACGCGGCGGGCCGAGTAGACGACACCGTCGCGGACTCCGTGGACGAGATCGCCACCCCATACCCCGCCCTCGCGCTGGGTGAGCCGCTCGGTCCCGACCAGGAAGGTCAGCGGTGCGTACAGGGCGGGACCGCCGGTCCGATCCAAGCCCGACCCGAACGGGTCCTCGAGCGCGCCGACCGACAGCGGCACGGCGCTGCCGTTGTTCACCTCACTCAGTGCCGGGGCGCCGCCGGGCTGGGTGATTGCGAGCCGGTAGGGCCGGCGTGTGATCTGGACGCTGACCCGCGCGGAGCGCAGCGACACGGTGCCGGTGCCGAGCGTGACGGAATCGGCGCCCGGGCGGGCATTGGCGGCCGGGCGGGCGTTGGCGGCCGGGGCGGTGAGACCGATGAGGCCGAGCAGGGCGGCAAGCGTGGCGATCACACGGCGCATGGAGGCCCCATGCTGGCGCAAACGCTGTCTCGCCGTAGCCAGCTCAGGCCGGAGCCGGCGCCGGAGGGCCCGGAGCGGGAGCGAGCTTGCCGGTCATCAGCACCTCGTCGGCGCGGGCCAGCAGCTCCGCGGCCGTGCGGCCGTCGGCCGGGTAGACCGACCAGCCGACGGTGGCGCCGATCGTGTCACCGGCGAACTGGACCCGGCTGAGGCGATCCTGGATCCGGGCGGCGAGCATCGCCGCGCCCTCGGCGTCGGTTTCGGGGGCGAGCACGGCGAATTCGTCGCCGCCCTGGCGGGCGACCGTGTCCTGGCTGCGCACCGCCTCGCGCAGCGTGGTCGCGACCCGGCGCAGGATGTCATCACCGGCCGCGTGGCCGCGGCGTTCGTTGACCTGCTTGAAACGATCGAGATCGATCAGCAGCAGCGAAAGGGTGCTGCCGTCGCGGTGGTGGCGCACGAGTTCGAACTCCAGACGCTCGTGCAGGCGGCGATAGTTGCCGACGCCGGTCAGCGGATCGTTGGCTGCCATCTCGCGCAATTCGGCGGCGCTCCCCTCCAGCAGTTCGCGCAGGTAGGCGATCAGCGCCGACATGGCGGCCAGCGTGAGAATCAGGACGAGAGTCAGAGCCGCCGCCGAGCTCGAGATCTGATCGCGGACCAGCAGGACCGTGGCCATCGCCACCGCGATCAGCGCCACATGCAGCGCGATCACCCGCCGGTCGCGGAACGCATAGGCGGCGGCGGTGAGAATCAGCAGATAGATCGGCTCGAGCACCGCCCCGTCGGGTCCGACGGAGATCACCGTGATCGTGATCTCGAGCGTTCCGAGCACGCCGAAGCCGACCAGCACCCATTCGGACACCCGCTCCCAGGGCAGACGCAGACAGACGACGCCGGACACCGCGCCCATCACGGAGAGCAGGATCGCGGTGAGGAGGTTCGGCGCCCTCAGGACCACTCCGGCTGGCAGGCAGATCGGCCGATCCGCCCAGGAACATCCAGCCGGCCAGCCGCCCGATCGCCACCTGCTGGCGACGGTGCAGGCTGTCGGCGTCGTTGGTCGTGGCCGGCACGGTGGGGGCCGCAGCCGGGCGGCGGGCGGCGATCGCCCGGTCCTGCTCGTAGGCCGCGCGCATCCGCTCGAGCATCGCGTCCGGCGGCGCGGGGCGGGCGTAGTAGAAGCCCTGGGCGTAATCGCACCCGAGGCGCCGCAGCACCTCGACCTGCGCGCACGGTCTCGACCCCCTCGGCGACGATCGTCATGCCCAGCGCACGCGCCATGTCGATCGTGGCCGCGATGATCTTCGCCGGACGGGCCTCGCGGGCGAGATCGGCGGTGAAGGAGCGATCGAGCTTGAGCTGGCTGACGTGGAAGCTCGACAGGTACCGCAGCGACGAGTAGCCGGTGCCGAAGTCATCGAGGACGATCGCGACCCCGAGCTGCTCCAGGCCCGCGAGAACCTCGCGCGCGGAATCGGTGTGCTCGATCAGCAGGCTTTCGGTGATCTCCAGAGCCAGCAAGGCCGGGCTGACGTCATGCTCCTCGAGTGCCGCGCTGACCGTCTCGATCAGCGCGGGGGAGAGCTGGCGCGCGGACACGTTGACCGAGACGCGCACTCCCAGTCGGGCGGGATCGGCGTCGCGCCAGCGGCGGATCTGGGCGCACGCCTCCTCGATCACCCACGCGCCGAGGGACACGACAGCTCGCTCTCCTCGGCCACCGGTATGAACTCGCCGGGTCCGAGCAGACCTCGCTCGGGATGCTCCCAGCGCACGAGCGCCTCGACCGCGCTCAGGGCCCCCTCCGAGACAGTGACCACCGGCTGGTAGTGCAGACGCAGTTGCCCTGTGTCCAGGGCGACGCGCAGATCGCTCTCGAGCGCAACACGATCCAGAAGCCGGGCGCGCATCGGGGTATCGAAGATCTCATAGCGGTCACGCCCGAGCTCCTTGGCCCGCGAGAGGGCGACGTCGGCGTCGCGCAGCAGGTGGTCGGCGTCGACGCCGTCGGCGCCGGGCGGGGCCACGGCGATGCCGACGCTCGCGGTCAGCTGCGCCGCCTGCCCATCCACGAAGAACGGAGCTCGCAGCGCATCCTGGAGCTGCTGGGCGATGGTGACCGCGTCTCGCTCGGTCGCCAGGCCCTCGCACAGGACGATGAACTCGTCGCCGCCGGGGCGGGCGAGCGTCCATTCGTGGCGGTGTGGGTCCTCGAGCGCGAGAACTGCGCTCAACCGCTGGGCGACGGCGTCGAGCAGGCGGTCACCCCGGCGGTGGTCCAGGGAGTCGTTGGCGAGCTTGAAATGGTCAATGTCCAAGAACAGAATCGCGATGTGGCCGAGCCGCCCGTGCTGTGCCTGGCGCAGCGCATAGATCGCTCGCTCGCGCAGCAGGATCCGGTTGGGCAGGCCGGTCAGGGCGTCGTGCAGGGACTGGTGCGCGAGCTCGCGCTCGGCGCGCTGGCGGTCCGCGCTCACGTTCGTCGTGGCGACGCTCGGCCGCCTCGGCCTTCGCGGTGAACGCGATGCGATGGTGCAGATCGATCAGCTTGGCGGTGCCGGTGACGAGCTCGCGGGCGTCGGTGGCAAAGGGCGCTCCCCGGCGAGCGATCAGGAGCCAGCACGCCGTGTCCGTGCAGGCGGGCTGCGGCCACGGCCGCCTCGCCGCCGGGGAGAGCGGCACGGTCACGCCCGTGCTCGGCGGCGTCCAGCAGGCCCTCGCTGGTCAGCGCGGAGATGTCGCCGCCGGCCGTCGCGGCGACCTCGCCATCGGCGAGCACGACCACCAGCTCGGCTCCGGTCAGCTCACGCAGGACGGCGGTGGCCCGACCGCTCACCTCCGCGGCCGGTGCCGCCTCCAGCTCGGCCATCAGCGCCAGCAGGGCCCGAGCGGGTTGGGAGTGATCGGGAAGGGTGGGGGTGAGGGACACGGTTTCTTGAAACGGCGACGGCACACGACGCCACTGACGGCAACGTCGTCCCGGCCCTGTATCGGCAGCGAATCCGTCTCCCTGAACGATTCCGGTAGCGTCCCGCGGGATGCCACGGCCTCGTGACCTTGCCGGTCCGGTCTTCGTGATCGCCGGCGCGCTGCATTTCGTGATGCCGCGGGTCTACCGACGGATCATGCCGCCCTACGTTCCGGCCCCGATGGCGATGGTCTACGCCAGCGGGGTGGCCGAGATCGCCGGAGGCGCGGGACTGATGGTTCCGGGCCGCCGCCGGCTCGCCGGCTGGTGGCTGATCGCCACCCTGATCGCCGTCTTCCCGGCCAATCTCCACATGGCGCTGCACCCCGAGGAGTTCCGCGAGCTCCCGGGCGGCGCGCCCGCGCTGTGGGCGCGCCTGCCCCTGCAGGCCGTCTTCATCGCCTGGGTGCGCAGCGCGATGAGGCGCCCGTGATCGGGCAGCGCGTCCGCCGGCGGGAGGATCCGCGCTTCATCACCGGACACGGCCAGTACGTCGATGATCTCGACCTGCCCGGTCTGCGCCACATCACCTTCGTCCGCTCAGACTGGGCACACGCCCGGCTCGTCTCGATCGACACGTCCGAGGCCATCGCGCTGGACGGCATCGAGGTGTACACGGCCGCCGAGCTCGACCTGGGCCGGATGGCGATTCCGTTTCCGGTTCCCGTCGACGAGCGGGTGACCCGGCCCTACCTCGCTGACGGCACGGTCCGCTTCGTCGGCGAGATCGTCGCCATCGTGGTCTCGGACACGCGCGAGCAGGGCGTCGATGCGGCCGAGTTGGTCACCGCCGAGTTCGACCCCCTACCGGTCGTCACCGATCCACGCGCGGCGCTGCGCGACGAGGTGCTGCTGTTCCCCGACGTCGGATCGAACACCGTCCTGCAGCAGGCCCCCGAGTCGCCTGACGCGAGCCTGTTCGCGGGCTGCGCAGGTGACGATCAGTGGCGCCACCACGAGTCAGCGCGTCGCCGTCGCCCCGATCGAGCCGCGTGCCTGCGCCGCCCGCTCGCGAGCCCGACGGCACGCTGACCGTGTGGAGCTCGACCCAGACCCCCCACCAGGACCGGGCCGGCCTGGCGCAGGCCCTCGGTCTCGAGCTCGACCGCATCCGTCTGATCGCCCCCGACGTCGGGGGCGGCTTCGGCGGCAAGGGCCTGGGCGTCGAGGAGACGCTGGTCACCTGGGTGGCCCGTCACAGCGGCCAGACCGTCCGCTGGACCGAGACGCGCAGCGAGAACATGGTCGGGATGGGTCACGGGCGCGGCCAGATCGTCGAGTTCGAGCTCGGCGGGGACCGCGACGGCACGATCCGGGCACTGCGCACGCGGATGATCCAGGAGGTCGGCGCCTACGCGTGGGTCGGGGCGGTGCTGCCGACCCTGACCGGGCTGATGAGCAGCGGCGTCTACGCGATCGCGAAGATCGAGACCGCCTTCTCCTCGGTGGTCACCAACACGAGCCCGACCGGCGCCTACCGCGGCGCCGGGCGCCCCGAGGCGACCCAGTTCCTCGAACGGGCCGTCGACCAGTTCGCGGCCGAGCTCGGCCTCGATCCGGCCGAGGTCCGGCGGCGCAACTTCATCGACCCGGATGCCTTTCCGTACACGACGCAGACCGGCGCCGAGTACGACTGCGGTGACTACGGCCAGGCGCTCGCGCTCGCCCTGGAGACCGCCGGGCTACGACGAACTGCGCGCCGAGCAGGCGGCCCGCCGCGCGGCCGGTGACCCGCAAGCTGCTGGGAATCGGGATGGCGGTCTATGTCGAGGTCACCAACGGCGGCGCCGAGTCGGAGTTCGGCGAGGTCGAGATCACCGCGGTCGGGCGACGCGATCCTCAAGACCGGCTCCTTCTCACACGGCCAGGGTCATGAGACGACGTTCGCCCAGATCGTCGCCGAATACCTCGGGATGCCCGTCGAACGCGTGACGGTGATCAAGGGCGATACGGCCCAGGTCGCCCGCGGGGCCGGAACGTACGGCTCCAAGTCGACCCAGATCGGCGGGGTCGCCGCGCGGGCCGCCGCCGAGCAGGTGGTCGAGACCGCCAAGCGACTGGCCGCGGAGCAGCTCGAGGCCGACCCGCGCGACATGGTGCTCGACGCCGAACGCGGCCGCTTCCACGTCACCGGCGCGCCCGAGCCCTCCCTGGACTGGGCCGCGCTGGCCAGCGCGCTGGACACCGCCGGGCGCCTCGGGCGAGCTGACCGCGCAGAACGACTTCGCGGCGCCGAAGCCGACGTTTCCGTTCGGAGCGCACATCGCGGTCGTCGAGGTCGACAGTGAGACGGGCCGGGTCGCGCTCAAGCGCATGATCGCCGTCGACGACGCCGGGCGGATCATCAACCCGATGATCGCCGACGGCCAGATCCACGGCGGGGTCGCGTCAGGCATCGCCCAGGCGATCTACGAGGAGATGGGCTATGACGAGGACGGCAACCCGCTCAACGCCAACTTCATCAGCTACTGCATCCCGTCAGCGTCAGAGTTCCCACAGTTCGAGCTCGTCCGGATGGAGACCCCGACCCCCGTCAACCCGCTCGGCGCCAAGGGAATCGGCGAGTCGGGCACGATCGGTTCGACCCCCGCGGTCCACAACGCGGTGATCGACGCGCTCAGCCATCTCGGCGTCCGCCACATCGACATGCCGGTCAACGGCGAGCGAGTGTGGCGGGGAATCAGATCGGCGTGGGTTTCCAGTCGCGCCGCATCAATCCGCTGAGATTGATGCTGGCGATTTCGGGGTTCCGGCGCGATACAGCAGAGTTCCGCGAGTGAGTTCAGCGCGTTAAACAGAAAGTGGGGATGGAACGGGAACGGAGGGCGACGAGCTGCGCTTCGGAGGCGAGCGCGTGGGCGCGTCCGCTTCGCCGCGCCGCTGCTCGGTTTCCAGCCGCCGCTGTTCGCGTCGGCTGCACCGCGCATCGCTGACGACGAGCAGCAATAGCGCCATGCTGAATCCGTTGGAGGGCATGCTAAAGATCGCGGTCGGCGGCAGCGGGCGGGGATAGAGCGTGCCGACGAACAGGAGATGCAGACTTATGCGTGCCGCCTGGGCGGTGGCTCCGGCGAGGAAGCCGCTTGTCAATCGCTGTGGAATGGTGTCTACACGTCGGAGGACACGTGACAGAGCGGCGCTGAGGAAGACGGCGAGAACGCTGGCGATGAACCGTTCCGGCGTCTGGAAGGCGACCCCAATGGAGATGACGGCTGCTGCGATCAGGCCGACCGGCAGGCCGCCGACCATGGTGGCGAAGGCTACGGAGAGCGTGTGTGTCGCGTAGACCAGGGGAGCGCCCTGAAACAGCGATCGGCCCAGTCCCATCAATCCCAGCGTGATACCCAGTGCGAATGTCTGCGGTGGCGCAGGTTTCTGAAACAACAGCCGCAGCATCCGCCCCCGCGTGAGCAGGTAGGCGACGACTACCAGCACACAGGGTATCCCGAATAAAGATGCTAAAGTAGGAGGATGGTGGCTGCATATATCCCTTTTAGACGGCGCAGTAAGCGGAACGTTACCGATTTTCCCTTCCGGAGATTTGTCGTTTCCCTTCTCCCTCTCTCCCTGATATGGAATTAGGGATGTTCCCCCTCTCCTTCGCTGTTCTCCCTCTTCGTGTCTCGGTGTCTCAAGCGTAGCGGATGGTAGATCGAAGTTCCGGACGGTAAACAGACATAGGATGGGATATTTAGCGGGCGTTTGTTGTAATAACCTTGATCACTGTGTTATCATTGTGATATACTGATTATGGATAGACGCTCCTTGTTCGCTTCTTTACTCGAGGACATGCCCATGAACGCTCTCGCCGAACCGCCGGAACGTGTGTTCCGGCTACCTCGCTCTGAATGGGGACGACGTGATAACAATGGACTGACCGGCTCTCCGTTCCCGATACCGCTGCTGTCGCCGCTCACCGTTCCGCTCGAAAGCCCGGTGCTCCCCTCCAAGAGGTGTCGGGACTGCCACACGCTCAAGCCTCTCGCCGCATTCGCATACCATCCCAAACCGGCTGATCGCTGTTCGCCTTACTGTCGTTCGTGCGCTTCGGTGCGTGTGCGGCGGTGGCGTGAGGCGCATCCGGCGGCGCAGGAGAAGATCCAGTGTAAGTATCTGTTGCGGCGTAAACTCCGTTCGATCGCCCCCTCCTGCCCTTGAGGCTCCCCGTGCGGTAGGGTTTTCGTTATCCCCGGCGATGGCCCTGTTTGTGCTTGATTGCGGCAGGTTTGCATCGGTTACGTTGGACGTCGGTTTCGACATTCGGCGGGGCCGGTGCAGCCTGCTTCTCCATTTCTCGCCCTTCGTTATGTACGGCCTTCGGGTGCTTATAACGAAGGGCGTTTTGTTTGCCTTCAATTGGTCAGGGTTCGAGGAAGGCGATAGCCTGCGGAACATCGGAACGGGCGATCTCCAGGATACAGGGGAGTGGGGCGAAGAGCGGATGGGCACGGAGGCGGCGGAGACCTTCGCCTATGGTGCCTTCTCCGGGGATGGCGTGGCGGTCGCGATGGCTGCCGCAGGCTTCGCGGGCATCGTTGAGGTGCAGGGCGGTCGAGGTAGAGGGCCAGGCCGGCGGCTTCGAATCTGATCGGCGAGGCGTTCAGGGGGCATCGGGGGCGGCGAGGTCGAAGCCTGCGACGTGCAGGTGGCAGGTGTCGAGGACCAGTCCCAGTTTTGCCGGGTCGGCGTCAAGGGCGGCGACGACCTGTCCCAACTCGGCGATCGCTCTGACCGAGTTCGGTGCCTTCGCAGCTGTTTTCGAGCAGGACACGCGCTCCGGTGGCAGCGCGTCCGGGATGTCGTTGAGTTTGTAGGCGAGGGCATCCGCGAGGGCGGCCTCGCGGCTGGGTGTGGCCTTTCTGGTATCCGCCATGAAACAGACGCCGGCCAGACCAAGCGAGGCGGCAAGAGTGGCATCCGAAGACAAGAGCGCTTGCGGGGCTGTTGCGGATACGGGGATCGGGTGAAGCGGGATTCGTCAATAGGGAGGCGTGCGCGATGCCCCGAATAGGGACCTGCTGCGGCACAGGCGTTGCGGAACTGCCACCCCATCGGCGGCATCCGGAATGCCATCTTTTGAAAGGCGAGCGGATCCCGCAAGGTCGTCTGAAACGTAGTATAACCGGAACTCCGTCAATAGGCCGGGGATGTCTGGCCAAGGCGGATCGATATGAGGGCCAGATAGGGTCATGACAGCTTCCTTTACCAGGAGGATTTCTATCAGACCATTAGACACACGTCGGTGTGTTTCCTGCGCACGATTAGGAAAGCAATGGGATGAAATAGCCGTGTGTATGTCGGGAATAGGTAGAGTGAGGCAAACGGTTCTTAACAGCCAACAGAGGCGCTGTCCAGGAACGGGAGCGAACGGCGGAAACTGCTTCAGGCCAATTTGCCGATAGGGGCGATGCCAGTTGTTTCCTGGGGGGCGACCTGTGCTGCGAAGATGCCTGCGAACGCCTGCCGCACGCTGTAGAAAACGCCCAGCCAGAGGGCCGTAACTATCAGCGCCAACGGCAGACCTTGCGGCGCCATCAGGCATGGTACATTAGAATGTTCACGAGGACCGGCCCCAGCAGCACGAGCGCCAGTGGGACATAACGGTTTGCCAGCAGCAGGGCGCCGCCTACGATCTGCAGGTAGGAATACCGGCACCATATAGTGTGACGTGAACATCACGGCATGTACTGCCCTGCCAGACCGGTGGGGGCAGGCATCGGAATGAAGTGCAGGAAACCGTTCAGGCCGAAGACCAGGAAGATCAGTCCCAGCAAGTTGCGTGCGATGAGTATCGCGATTTTCATAGCGTCCTCTCCTTTCTTTTCTGCGGTTCAGGCCGCAATGACGCGCACCTGCTGGAGCGCAGGCGCGAGGAGCGTTTCGCGAGTGACAGCGCCTGACATGAGTTGGCCAGTGCCTCCTACCTTTACAAAGGTCACGTCGGTGATGCCGATAAATCCCAGAATAGTGCGGAGATACGGCTCGATAAAGTCGTATGCCGCCATCGGCGTTCCCGGCTCGTAGACGCCGCCGCTCGCGACTAAAATGGTGGCTTTCTTGTCCTGCAACAGTCCCTCGGGACCATTGGATCCATAGCGGAAACTGCGTCCGTTGCGAACCACCTCATCGATCCAGAGTTTCAGCACTGAGGGAATACTGAAGTTGTGCATGGCCACTCCGATGACGATTTCATCCGCCTGTTCCAGTTCGGCGAGGAACTGATCTGACGTAGCGAGGGCGGCGATTTGTTCCGGTTGACGCGCCTCCTGCGGGGTGAAGGCAGAATAGATCCAGGTCGCGTCGATAGGGGTGGGAGGTTCTGCGGCCAGGTCACGAGAGATGATCTGGCCCTCCGGGTGAGCGGCTTTCCATGTTATACTGAATTCGTGTGTCAGTTCTCGGCTAACCGAGGTTGAGAGAGGGCTTGAGTCGATGTGCAGTAGTACGGGCATGTTTTTCTCCTTGGCGACTTTTGTCGCTTAAACAACGTATATCGTTTATATATACAACAGATGTCGTTTTAGAGTTCCGTATTTCTGGTCCGATTGAAAAATTAAGGAGAGATGATGCCGATTTCCGATTGCGAGGTACGAGATCCGCGTATCCGGCGTACCCGGCAGCTTTTGCAGGGGGCTCTGCAGACGCTGATGCAGACAAAGAGTTTCGAGGAGTCTCGTTCAGGACATCACCGAGGCCGCGACCGTAAACCGCGCGACCTTCTATGACCACTACACGGATAAGTTTGCGCTTCTGGAGGCGATGGTGCCGGTGGCTTTCATCGACTGCTGCATGAGCGCAACGTCACTTTCGACGGCACCTGCAGCGAGGCGCTGAGGGCACTCATACTGGCCGCCTGTGACTACCTTACACAGGCGCATTCCGGGGGCGACTGTGACCGGCAGAGCGCGTTTCAGCCGCGATCGACGCTGCCATGACGATCGCTGTTCAGCGTGTATTGAGACAGGGGATGCCGTCCGATTCTCCCTTCTGCTCTGCCGACCGAGGTGGTCGCCGCGTGGCAAGTTGGGCGATCTGCGGCGCGGTGAAACAGTGGTTCTCCACGCCCGGACGTCCGCCGGCGGAAGAGATCATCGCGCCGGTGCTCGCGCTGATTCTGCCGATGATAGAACAGGCCGGGCGCTTTGGCACGGAAGCAGCCCACGGCCAGGTGGTTCGTAAGAAGTGCACATCTGAGTTCAGGCAGTACTGTGCGGTTGTCACATCGGAATGTGCGTTGCGTTATGAGTTGGTGGAAGTGATCTGCTCCCTGGCTCCGCTGATTAGTGCTCCTCGTGGCAGCGACGCGTCATTTCCGCGCACAGGGGCGCTTCGCAGCAGAGAAATGTCGCATTCCAGGTAAGTTCGCCGCTGCAATCGAGAAGGCCCAACAGGACGAGCAGGCTGCGAGTTTGAGCGATAATCTGTTCCCCTACCGTGTTCCAGAGTTTCATTTTCTTGTCCTTACTTTCATGTACGGTGTCATACAGTGCTGTTTATGTGCCGTGGAAGTGGTCCGGCAGGCTCATTTCTCAATATAGGCCCGCCCCGTCAGAGGGCGTGAGGGCCGCGTGAGAAAATCGTGACGTGTGCAGAGCGGCTGTTTTCACAATCCTCGTCTGCGGTGATGGAAGATATCAGAAGTCGGCGGTCGTGTGGAGCGCCATGACCAGCGTTACAATCTCCGCCACTGATAGGACACACCGAGAGAGCCGCGTTCAGGTAGCCTGCCGGAACGTTGTTTCTGCGAACACGGTAATAGACGGTGAAGAGCCGCTTTCGCCCGTCGGCGACGGTGTAGGTGGCCGGCGATCAAAAGGAATTGTTGTGATGTCGACGAAAGAGTTGTCTACTAATGAGAAATGCCGTGTGTGAGAATGTGCAGGGGGATCGGGGGCGATGAAGAAGATTTTCGGACGGTCGGCTTATGCGTCGATGGCGTTGCCGGTGGCGATGCTGGCAGGATGCGGGGGCGGCGCGCAGGACTATGGCGGTCTGACGCGCAGTCTGGGCGGCGATGTCGGGAACAGCTATAGCGGCTCTCTGGCCGGACGGTACGGGAACGGCGAGCAGGATGGCAACGGCATCCCGGTCAACGCGCTGGAGCGCGGCGCCTATCCGAGAATCGAGACGTCGTTCGAACTGTCGAGCCTGCCCGGCGATCCGTTCGACTACGAGAAGGTCAATGTCCAGGTCACGCTGCGCAAGCCGGATGGCGGCACGGTGCAGATCCCTGCCTTTTTCGATGGCGGCAAGACCTGGCGGATGCGCTTTACTCCGACGCGGCCCGGCACCTATGCGTCGTCGATGTGAAATTGAATAAGGAGACGGCGCACGAAGAGAAGCTGGAGAAGAAAGAGTGGACGGTGAAGGGGACCCCAAGCCGGGTTTCGTCCGTCTCGATCCCGGCGATCACAACCGATTTGTCTTCGACACCGGCGAGCGCTATCTGCCGCTCGGGCACAATCAGGCCTGGCATAACAAGGGTCTGCCGGAGATTCCGGAGTTGTTCGGCAAGATGCACGCGGCGGGGGAGAACTGGTCGCGGGTCTGGATGACGCATTTCGACGGCCTGAATCTCGACTGGCCGGAGACACGGCAAGCCGGAGAAGGTCGGCGCGATCGATCTGGCGGTCGCGAAGAAGTGGGACGCTATTGTGGAGGGCGCGGAGAAGAACGACATCTACTTCCAGCTGGTGATGCAGCATCATGGGCAGTACTCCAGCGCGAGCGGCTATAAGTATTCCATAACGTCAATCCCAACTGGGAACAGAACCCTTACAATGTGAAAAACGGCGGTTTCCTGACGAACCCCGAGGATTTCTTTACGGATCCGCAGGCGCGTGATGCTGACGAAGCGCAAGCTCTACTATATCGTGGCGCGCTGGGGTATTCGCCGAATATTCTGGCTTACGAGCTGTTCAACGAGGTCGAGTTTACGGATGCGGCGCAGGGTAAGTTGTGGGACGATGTCGCGTTGTGGCATCGGGAGATGGCGCTGTTTCTGCGGCAGTTCGATGGCAACCGCCATCTGCTGACCACCAGTTCCGCGCCTTCGATCGCGGCGGACAGCCCGATCTGGGAGACGGTGGACTATGTGCAGACGCACGCCTATCCGACCGATCTGCTGACCACGCTGTTGACGCCGGAGACGACGTTCGGGAAGAAGAAGACGGACAAGCCGGGCTTTGTCGGGGAGTTCGGGCCGAAAGGATCTGAAGGACGACGGCGCGGGGCTGCATCTTGGGATCTGGGCGGGCCTGATGAGCGGGCATGCCGGGTGTCCCGGAGTACTGGGACTGGGATGCGGTCGAGGAACAGGATCTTTACAGCCACTATCTGGCGATGTCGGGCTTTTTGACGGCGTCGGGTTTTGCGAACAAGGGCGGACTGACGACAGTCAATCCGGTTGTCGAGACCACGCAGCGGGCGGCGTTGCGCTTTGCGCCGGGAGGAGGTTTGGCAGCGCGACGCAGAACGAGTTCGTGGTAGGAGAGAGCGGCGTGCCTGCCGGGATGGATCGTTTTCCGACTTTTCTTCAAGGCCAGACGCATGCGGATATGATGCCGAAACCGCTGACGCTGCAGGTGAGTTACGCGCAGGCGGGGACCTTCGCGGTCTCGGTGGCGCAGGTGGCGAAAGCGGGGGCGCATGTGAAGGTGAGCGTTGACGGCAAGGTGTCGGAGCGTGATTTTCCGGCCGCCTCCGGGGACTATAACCCGAAGAAGGCGGAGGAGACCGTGACGGTGGAGGTGCCTGCGGGCGCGCATACGATCACGGTGCAGAATACGGGGAAAGACTGGTTTGTGGTGCGGCAGTTCGCGCTTTCCAACTACACCCCGGCGCTGGCGGCGCAGGCGCGGGTGGGGAAAGACTATGCGGCGGCCTGGATCTATAACCGTGCGACGGTCGATGCGCCGCTGGCGCAGACGAAAGAGGCGACAGGGATCAGCGGAAGGGTGCAGTTGACCGGATTGCAGGCGGGCAAGTATCGCGCGACCTGGTGGGACACCTATGCGGGCAAATCGTTGGATGCGACAGATGTGAGCGTGACGAATGCGAAGGAGGGAGTGGCATTGGCGACGCCGCCTGTGGTTCGCGATGTCGCGCTCTATGTGGTTCGGGCCGGTACGCCTCCCTCGGGAGGACGCAAGGCGAAGGGCAAATCCTCGAAGTCGGTCATCTCGACGAGTGCGGCGCCGACACCGCCGGGAACTGCCGTGCCGATGACTCCGCTCCGCCGGCGGCTCCGTCATAAAATAGCGAATATGAGGGACACTGTCTTGACAGGACGCGGATAGTCTGTTATATTATCAACAGTTATCCGCGCCTGTAGCTCAGTGGATAGAGTGCTTGCCTCCGGAGCAAGAAGCCGTTGGTTCGAATCCAACCAGGCGTACTATCCTATTAGTAATGACTCCTTAACACTTGTTGAGAGGTGTTGCACAAACCCTCTCAACCTGATGAAGAGGAGAAAGCAAGTGGTCACCGATTACACCCCTCCACCGTGGGATGAAGCCCTCTACAGCTTCGTTCAGCACCTTAAAGGCACCTCGCGCGCCAAGAAGACCGTAGAATTCTACCAGTACCTCCTCAGTATCGTCGTACACTACGCAGAAGATGAGAACATTCCCCTGGACAAGTTCGGCAAGCGTTCCCTTGACGAGTACCTTGTCTGGCGGCAAAAGAACGGCCATACCGTCAGCGGAAAGCAACTCTCCCTGACGACCCTGCACAGCAGCGCGCGGGTCGTGAAGGTCTTCATGAAGTACTGCTCCCGCTACGACCTTATCCCCCGCAACCTGCTTGCGGACTATGAGTTGCGGAAGGTCGCCAGCCCGCACAAGTACATGCCGATCGACAATGATATGGTGTCGCTCCTGGAAGCCATCCAGAACTACTGGAACCCGCTCAAGAACAAGAGTATCAAGGCATTCTCAGCAGCCCGGCGTGGATACCATCGGGACCGTAACTACGCCATCGTCCTGACCCTCCTGGACAGCGCCTGCCGTATCGGGGAAGCGCTCTCCCTGAAGACCAGCGACCTCCAGCAAGCGACCGTAAAGGTGAAGGACAGGGAGAAGGTCATCTGGCAGATCACCGTCCGTGAGAGCGGCAGCAGCGAGACTACCAAAGGCCGATCTTCCCGCTACATTCCCTTAAGTGACGAGTGCGTGGAGGCGATCCAGGCATGGCTGAAGATACGGGCACGCACCATGAGAGAGGCTCCGAAAGACAGCGACGAAGGATGGCTGTTCATCTCGGAAACGGGAGGGCGCTGTGATGAGAGCAGGTTCCTAAAATCGATCCGGCGCATCACCAACTGGGCAGAGCTACCTGCCTCTATTACCCTGCACAGTCTCCGGCGCTTCAGTATTAACAAGCTCTCCAAGGTCGATGTGCTCGGGGCGCAGCGCATTGCCGGTCATAAGGACACCAAAACAACCCTCATCTACACCGAACTGGACGCTGGGCATGTCGCTGATGTCCATGAACGGGCAGGGGTTGTGAAGGGAATTGCCGCAGGCAGGAAAACTGCCAGGAAGCGTCTCGTAGGATAGTAGTAAGCGAAGCAGGGAAACTGCAGGACTTTCCCTGCTTCGTGCACACGGGGACGGCGCCCGCTCTCGGATACATTTACATCGAACCCGGCTAACTCAGCACAGTGTGCCTGCATCATCTTGGCGATCGTGTTGTTCTCGAAATGCATGCTCTCCATGAACAGGGTAGCAGCGCTAAGGGAGTGTTTTCCACCCTGGCTTGACTACCGGCACCGCCAGATGGGCCACCCATCGACACGTACCCCGGTATCTTGGAACAGCCCGGACATGAGGGCGTCCTGCGCGATCTCCTCGTTTTCCGAATAGGTCTTCGCGAAGAACTCATCATCATGCCGCAAGCAATGGGCATGCTGCGGCAGGTTGACCGATAGGGTGAGAGCAGGCATGCAATAATGACCCATATTTGAGGAGGATCGGCGTCCAAAATTGACCCCCCTTCAGCAAACCTTCTACCCTCTCTGCAGCCTTTGCCAGAGAGGAGATTCCCAGAGGAGATGCTGCACGTGGAAACCATCCGTAAGATCCGCTGCGCCCACCAGCGCGACGGCAAGTCCATCCGACAGATTGCGCGCGAGACGCACCTGTCCCGAAACACCGTCAAGAAAGCCTTGCGGGCTCCGGACACCGAGTGCACTTATACCCGCCCCGCCCAACCCAGGCCCAAGCTCGGTCTCTACGAAGCCGGGCTGCTCGACCGACTGACCCAGGACGCCTCCCTGCCCCGCCGCCAACAACGCACCGCGGTCCTTCTCTTTGAGGAACTCCAACGCGAGGGATTTGACGGCGGCTAGGACAGTGTGCGCGCTACGTGCAGAAATGGCGAAAGCAAACGCCCGCAACGCCCACCGCCGCTTTCATACCCCAGACCTTCGCTTCCGGAGAAGCCTACCAGTTCGACTGGAGCCACGAGATCGTCGAGATAGCCGGCGTGCCCGTGCAGGTCAAGGTCGCCCACTTTCGCCTCTGCTACAGCCGCATGCCCTTCTGTCGCGCCTCTCTGCGTGAGAGCCTGGAGATGCTCCTGGATGCCCATGTCCACGCCTTCGCCTTCCTGGGAGGAGTGGCGCGACGGGGCATCTACGATAACCTCAAGACGGTCGTCACCAAGATCCTCCAGGGCAAGGACCGCACTTTCAACCCCCGTTTCCAGCGCCTCGCCGCCCCAACCTCTTGGAGCCCGTCGCCTGCACGCCGGCGGCAGGCTGGGAGAAGGGGCAGGTGGAGAACCAGGGCATTTTGAGGCAGCGCCTGTTTGTGCCCCGCCTCAAGTGTGCGGATCTGCAGCAGCTTAATGCCCAACTGCGCGACCGCTGCCGCCTCCTGGCCCATTCCCATCCGCATCCCGACTTCCCCGAGCGCACGGTGGCCCAGCTCTTCGCCGACCAATATGAGGTCAAACCCACTCTCTCACATCCCAAAAGCGTTGGGGAAGGTCAAGGCGGCCTCTCTGGACACCGGTTTCTTCAGCAAGACCAATGTGGCTACTCTGGAAGCCGAAGAGATCGATGCCTACATTGCCACCGGGCGTGAGGCGCATAATCGCGGGTTTCGTGCCTACTTTGCCCCAGAGGGTGCGCCTCCTGCTGAGGGAGCGAGCCTCAAAGAGAAAATGGCCTACAAGTTGCGCACCGCTGGGGGCAAAGCGATCTATCGTCTTCGCAAATGTACGGTGGAACCGGTGTTTGGTATTCTCAAGGAAGCGATGGGCTTCCGCCAGTTCTCCTTATGCGGCCAGCAAAACGTGACCGAGGAATGGTGTCTTGTGTGTCTGGCCTACAATCTGCGGCGCTTGCATGTGCTGCAAGGCGCCTAATGGACGGCAAAGCCGATGCAATCGCCCTGCCTGTGTTGGAGAAGCGGATGCCCTATGCAAGAACAATCAGAGGCCATGCCGGAAATTTCGTCAGAGAGACGCCGGAAGGATTTCTCTCCGACAGGCTGCTAGCGAACGGGGCTAACTCTTAACCTACTGTCTATGAAAATGGGGAGGATCAATCCTGTTTCTACTTTGCGGCTAGTTGCACTGTTGTAGATACTGTGTTGTTGGGGTGGGGCCTGTTAATGCATGGCTCCTGCCTCCTCCAGTTGCGCCGCGATTTTGCTGAGGCGGTATCCGCGAGCAAAGGCGAGAGCAGTTTTCCCCTCCACGTTCTTGATGCTCGTGTCGGCTTTGCGGTCGAGCAGTATCTTCACTGCTGCCTGATTGTTGGTTTTTACCGCCACAATCAGTGCCGTCTCATTCCCGACTGCGGGAGCATTGATGTCGGCGCCTTTATCCAGCAGCAAGGGGAGCGCATCTGTGGTATCAGGGTGGTCCGACACGGCTCCCGCGTTGATAGTCGCCCATACAAGCGGGGTAAATCCTAATTCGTCGTGTGCGTTTACATCCGCTCCCTGCGCAAGGGTGTCTGAGACCGCTTGCCATCTTTGGCTTTCAGGCTTGGTAGAGATGCTGCGTGGCGGGACCAAGCGCAGGAGCCGTGGGTAAACCAGACGCCCATAATCACGACGAGCGCGACAGAGCAAACTGCGACAGAACAAACAGCAGCAATACGTTTCATGGCGAAACCTTTTTCCTCTCTCTTTCCTGGCTGAATAGACGAAGTGTGTAGATGCCCACGCTTATGATAAAGGCCAATGTGAGCCAGAGCGGCCAGCACGACGGCCTCATCGCTTGCGCCCACGTCACGCCAAACTATTCTGCCGTTCGCAGTAATCAGATAGTTGGTGGGATAGTGGGTGATGTGATACTGGTGCAATACGTTTTCCAGTCGCTCCGCGTACTCGCCTGCCATTGCGGTCGGAAACTGTACGGTATTATGGGCTTTCACATTGCGCAAGGGCGCTGCGGCTATCGCCGCTATCCACGGCGAGTACCACCAAGCCTTTGCGCTGGAGCCGAGTGTGGAGCGCGATGAGAGAAGGGCAATTCCTTCTGACAGGGGCCGCAGCTAATGAACCCAAAGTGGACGAGAACGGCTTTGCTGCTCTGACGCGCCGCGCATCAACGACAGCGTATCGCCTTCGCTGGTTGTCAGCACAAAATTGGGGGCAGGGGAGCCGACGGGCAGCAAACCCTCCTTCTCCTGATGATATTTGCGTTCAATCTCGGCAAACATTTTGTCGGCGGAGGGAGGGCTGAACTGCCCAATGCGCGCCTCGCGCCATTGGTACA
>CAVXPV010000006.1:0-168115 GCA_963763715.1 uncultured Solirubrobacterales bacterium | reverse complement strand
TCATCGCCGACACTCCGGGCCACGAGCAGTACACCCGCAACATGGTCACCGGCGCTTCGACCGCCGACGTGTCGATCGTGCTCGTGGACGCCCGCAAGGGCGTCTCGGAGCAGACCCGCCGCCACGCCTTCATCTCCTCACTGCTGCGGATTCCGCACGTCGTCGTGTGCGTCAACAAGATGGACCTGGTCGGCTACGACGAGGACGTCTTCTACAGCATCCTCGAGGAGATGACCGACTGGGCGGCGCGGCTGCAGATCCCGGACATGACCTTCATCCCGATCTCGGCGCTCAACGGCGACAACGTCGTCGAGCGCTCCCAGCAGATGCAGTGGTACGGCGCCTCGACGCTGCTCTGGCACCTGGAGCACGTCGTGATCGCGCCGTCGCGCAATCTCGGCGACGTCCGCTTCCCGGTCCAGTGGGTGATCCGCCCGATGAGCGACGAGCACCACGACTATCGCGGCTACGGAGGGCAGATCGCGGGGGGTGTGCTGCGTCCGGGTGATGAGGTCACCGTGCTGCCGGCCGGACGCTCGACCCGGATCGCTGCGATTGACACCTACAACGGTGAGATCGAGTCCGCGGTCCCCACGATGTCCGTGGCCCTGCGGCTGGCCGACGAGGTTGACATCTCCCGTGGGGACATGATCGTCGGCACCGAGGACCCCCCGGTCGCCGCCCGCGAGCTCGAGGCGAACATCTGCTGGATGAGCGAGCAGCCGCTGGCGCCGCGCGGCCGCTACACGATCAAGCACACCACCCGCACGGCCCGCGCGGTCGTCGAGGCGATCGACTATCGCGTTGACATCAACAACCTCGAGCACGTGCCCGCCCAGCAGCTGGCGCTCAATGAGATCGGCCGGGTCCATCTCCGCTGCAGCACGCCGCTGGTGGTGGACCCCTACACGCGCAACCGCACCACCGGCAGCTTCATCCTCATCGACGAAGCGACCAATGACACGGTCGCGGCCGGGATGGTCGTCAGCGCAACGCAGTAGAGCCCCGCAGGTCGGTAGAGTGCCCGCCGCATGTTCTCGAAGGTCCTGATCGCCAACCGCGGCGAGATCGCGGTCAGAATCGTCCGGGCCTGTGAAGAGCTCGGCGTCGCCACCGTCGCCGTCTACTCCGAACTGGACCGCGACGCGCTGCACGTGCAGCGCGCCGATGAGGCGTACTTGCTCGGGGCGGGGCCGGCATCGGAGAGCTATCTCAACGTCGAGAAGATCCTCGAGGTGTGCCGGGAGTCCGGCGCCGAGGCGGTGCACCCCGGCTATGGCTTCCTGGCCGAGAACGCGGGCTTCGCCAAGGCGCTCGAGGATGCTGGGATCGTGTTCATCGGCCCGCCCTCCTCGGCCATCGAGGCGATGGGATCAAAGACCCGCGCCCGCGAGCTGATGCAGGCCGCCGGTGTGCCGATCGTCCCCGGCACGACCGAGCCGGTCGACACGATCGAGGATGCCCGCACGGTGATCGAGGACACGATCGGCTATCCGGTCGCGGTCAAGGCCGCCGGAGGCGGAGGCGGCAAGGGCTTCCGCGTGGCGCTGACCGAGGACAAGCTTCAGGACGCGTTCGAGGGCGCCGCCCGCGAGGGCGAGAAGTTCTTCGGTGACGCGACTGTGTACCTCGAGCGCTACCTGCCCGACCCTCGCCACGTCGAGGTCCAGGTACTGGCCGATTCGCACGGCAACGTCATCCACCTGGGCGAACGCGACTGCTCGCTGCAACGCCGCCACCAGAAGCTGATCGAGGAGTCACCCGCCCCCGCGGTCGATGAGGAGTTGCGCGCGAAGATCGGCAAGATCGCCACCGAGGCCGCCGCCGCGGTCAAGTACACCGGGGCGGGCACGATCGAGGGCCTGCTTCAGGACGGCGAGTACTACTTCCTGGAGATGAACACCCGGGTCCAGGTCGAGCACTGCGTGACCGAGATGGTCACCGGGATTGACATCGTCAAGGAGGGGATTCGCGTCGCCGCCGGCGAGACCCTCTCGATCGCCCAGGACGATGTCGTCCTGCGTGGCCACGCGATCGAGTGCCGGATCAACGCCGAGGACGCGTCCAAGAACTTCGCGCCCGCCCCCGGGCCGATTGGCGCCTATCGTGAGCCGACCGGCCCCGGCGTCCGTGTCGACTCGGGCGTGGGTCCGGGCTCGGAGATCAGCCCGATGTATGACCCGATGGTGGCCAAGCTGATCGTCTGGGATGTGGACCGCGAGCAGGCCACGGCCCGCATGCTCCGGGCCCTGGGCGAATACGAGATCGAGACGCTCAAGACGCTGATCCCGTTCCACACCGCGATCCTCGCCACTGATCAGTGGGCCAACGCCGAGACCTGTCGTGACCTGATCGAGGATCGTGACTGGCTCAAGCAGCTCGCCTTCCCCGTGTCGGCCCCGAACCAGGGCGACGACGACGAGGAGGAGAAGGTGACGCAGAGCTACACCGTCGAGGTCTCGGGCAAGCGCTTTGACGTCACCGTGATCGGACCACCCCCGGTGGCCGGCGTGGCGGGCAATGGGGCCGCTCCCGGTGGCCGCGCGGCACCCCGGCGCAGCGCCCGCGCCGGTGCCAGCGGCGGCGGTGGCGGCGACACGCTCGTCTCGCCGATCCAGGGCACCGTCCTCAAGGTCGCCGTCGAGTCCGGGGCCGTAGTGGAGGAGGGCACGCTGATCGCGGTCGTCGAGGCGATGAAGATGGAGAACGAGATCACCGCCCACAAGGCCGGCACCGTCTCCGAGCTGCCGATCGCCGTCGGTGGCGCGGTGGCCAACGGCGACACGATCGCCGTCATCACCTCGCCGCCCGCCGCCGAATAGCTCAGGCCGCGTCGCGTCATCCGGCGCCGGCGCCGTCCCGCGCCGTGATCAGTGCGAGGACAGCGGCCGCGGCCTCATCCGGGCTCAGGGCATCCGCGTCGATGCGCAGGTCGGGCGTCTCGGGCACCTCGTAGGGCGAGTCGATCCCCGTGAAGTTGGCCAGCTCCCCGCGGCGGGCCTTGGCGTACAGGCCCTTGGGGTCGCGCGCTTCGGCCACCGCCAGCGGCACGTCCACGAACACCTCATAGAAGCTGCTGGGGGCGAACAGGCTCCGGGCCATCGCCCGCTCGGAGGCAAACGGGGAGATGAACGAGACGAGCACGATCAGCCCTGCGTCGGCCATCAGCTTGGCCACCTCGGCGACGCGACGGATGTTCTCGACCCGATCGGCATCGGTGAAACCGAGGTCGCGATTGAGACCGTGGCGGACGTTGTCACCGTCGAGCAGATAGGTGTGGTGGCCGCGGGCGTGCAATTCGGCCTCGACGTGATCGGCGATCGTGGACTTACCCGACCCCGACAGCCCGGTGAGCCAGAGCACGCACGGGGTCTGGCCGAGCGCGGCCGCCCGCGCGCCGGCATCGATGCTGGTCGCCTGCCAGCGCACGTTGGCGGCCCGGCGCAGGCCGAAGCGCACGATCCCGATCCCGACCGGGGCGCCGGTCAGCGGGTCGGCCAGGACGAACGCCCCGGGGCCGCCGCCGGCGTGAAACGGCGCCGTCGCGATTGGCCCGTCGAGCTCGAGCTCGCAGTCCCCGATCTCGCCGGCGATCAGCCGTGTGGCCGGGACCGGCTCGAGCCTGGCGAGGTCGAGCCGGTGCTTGATCGGGGACACCGTCGCGGCCCGCGTCGCCCGCTCGCTGCGCAGGATGTAGCTGCGACCGCGCAGAAGTGGCTCGTGACCGCTCCACGCGACCGTGGCCCGGATCTGATCGGCCGGCGCCGCGTCCGGCGCCTGCGCCCCGACGGCCGGCGGCGACGGCTGAAGCGCATCGAGCGCCGTGGCCAGCTCGCCCGGCCCGGCACACGGCACGCCGGGATGACCGAGTCGGGCGGCGAAGTCCTCGCACTCGCTCGCGACCGGGCTCTCGGTCGCGAGCGCGAACACGAGCGGGATCCCGAGCTGCCAGAGCAGGTAGGCGTCGTGGCGCGCTGGCGTGTCCAGCGTGTCGCCCACGAACACGACGCCCGCGTCGGGCGCTGCCTCGCCGGTGACCAGTGCGCGAAGCCCGGCGTCCCCGGGTTCCGGGCCGCGCGCCGATCTGCCGGCGGCACGCAACTCGGCGCCGACGGCTTCGCGTGCCCGGGCGCCGGCCGCGAGCGATCCGACCAGCAGAACTGCGCTCATGCCGTGCCGGCCCGCTCGAGATTCTCTGCGTGGATGCGCCGCTGGGCGTCGGAGCGGCGCCCCTCCGGCAGCGCGGCTTCGGCGGGCGTCCGCTCCAGCGCCGACAGATAGGCGAGATCCTCGGTGAGGATCGCCGCCGCCTGCTCCTGGCTCTGAGGGGCGCCGTGGCCGGGCACAATCCACTCGGCCTGCGCGACCAGCGGCGCCAACCGCCCGAGGGTCGCCCGATAGCGGCTCAGGCCGCCGCCGGCACTGAGCATCGGGATCTCGACCGGTGAGAGATAGTCACCGCACACCAGCAGGCGCAGCCAGGGCAGCCAGTAGGCGGTCCCGTCAGTGGTGTGGCCGTCGGCAGGGTGCAGCTCGATCTCGTGGCCGGGGCCGAGCTCCAGCTTTCCGGGCACGGGCAGCGCCTGCAGGCTGCCGAGGGCCAGCGCCTCAGGACGGACCACGTAGTGCTCGGCATCGAACTCGCGCAGCCTGCGCTGCGCGCGTCCCGGCTCGCCGGCCAGCCGCTGGGTTGTGCTCTCGCCGCCACCCAGCGAGGCGCCGGGAAAGGCCAGGCGGCCCAGCAGGTGGTCCCAGTCGGCGTGGGTGGTCAGCAGTCCCGAGGTCGGAAAGCTCGCCTGGGCCAGCACCTCGGGCATTGCCCGCAGCTCCTCGGGGTACACGGGAGAGTCGATCACGAACCCCTCCTCACCCGCTCGCACCGCGGTACAGGTCGTCTGCCACACGTCAGAGACGAACACCAGCACGTCGGATTGCAGCGCGGTCACGCGCACGGCGGCGCGCCTCCCTTCTGCCCCAGCCTCAGCCGATACCGATCAGCTTGGCTGCCTCGCGGAGGTTGGCGACCTCTGCATCGGGCTTCTTCTGCCCGGGCTCGAGCTGCTGCTTGGTCCGGTTGACCCAGATTACCGGGACCTTCTTCTTCAGGCACGGCTCGACGTCGTGGTAGTAGCTGGCGCCGACGTGGATCCAGCCCTTCTTGGCGCCGATCCGTCGCTCGCACTCGGTGAAGTGCGCGGGGTCGGGCTTGTAGGAGCGGACCTGCTGAGCGGTCACGACGAGATCAAAGTCCAGCGGGATGTGGCGGCGGGTCTGGCCCAGCAGCTTGTCGTCGATGTTGGAGATCAGGCCGACCTTGTGGGTCTTGGCGACCTTGGCCAGCACCGAGTTGGTCTCCTTGAACGGCTTCCAGCGCTGGACGGAGTCAGGCAGAAAGCCCGACCGCGACGGCTCCAGCGGCCAGCCGAGCTGCTTGGCGATCTGGATCGCCGTGCGCCGCAGGACCTCGGCGTAAAGCTCGTAGGAGCCGGCCTCGATCTGCTGCTGGGTCTCATGAAAGAGGGGAATCAGTTCGTCGCGCTCGAGCGTGAAGCCGTCGCGCTCGGCTTCCTTGTGGAACGCGTCAAAGGCACCGGAATCCCAGTCGATCAGCGTGCCGTAAACGTCAAAAGTGACGAATGAGATGTTCTTGGGTATCGCCATGGCCGGCTGATGATGCCACGCCGCCGCCGCCCTCTGCGTCCCCGTGGCCTGCCTGCCGCTTTCGCATACGAATCACTAGAGTGCCTCGAGGCCATGGACCTTCTCGAATATCAGGGCAAGCAGCTGTTCGCGCGCCACGGCGTGCCCGTCCCGACTGGCCAGCCGGCACGAACCGTCGAGGAGGCCGTTGCCGCCGCCGAGGAGATCGGCTACCCATGCGTGGTCAAGGCCCAGGTGCAGATCGGCGGCCGTGGCAAGCTCGGCGGGATCAAGCTCTGCGCTGACCGCGACGAGGCCAGCGCCAACGCCGACGCGATCCTCGGCATGGACATCCGCGGCCTCACGGTGCACGAGGTGTGGGTCGAGGGCGCCTCCCAGATCGCGTCCGAGTACTACGCGTCGGTCGTCTTCGACCGCTCGGCCAAAGCGCCCCTGGTCATGCTCTCGACCAAGGGCGGGATGGACATCGAGGCCGTCGCCGACGAGGATCCCGACGCGATCGCCCACCTGCACGTCGATCCGCTGATCGGCTTCCAGGACTTTCACGGCCGCCGTCTCGCCTATGAGGCCGGAATCGACGCCGACGTCGTGCGCCCGGTCGGGGCGATGCTGGCCAAGCTCTACGAGGTGTTCGTGGCGGAGGAGGCGACCCTCGTCGAGGTCAACCCGCTGATCATCACCCCTGAGCGCGAGGTCCGCGCCCTGGACGCCAAGGTCACACTCGATGGCAACGCGATGTATCGCCATGCCGAGAACGCCGAGCTGCGCGATCTCAGCCAGGAGGACGCGCAGGAGGTCATGGCCAAGGAACGCGGACTCACCTACGTCAAGCTCGACGGCGACATCGGCATTCTCGCCAACGGTGCCGGTCTCTCGATGTCCACGCTGGACGTGGTCGCCGAGGCGGGGGGCACGCCCGCGAATTTCCTCGACGCCGGCGGTGGCTCCCGCGCCGACGCGATCACCAGCGCCGTCGAGGTGATCCTCTCCGACGTCAAGGTCAAGGCGGTGCTGTTCAACATCTTCGGCGGGATCACCCGTTGTGACGAAGTCGCGAAGGGCCTGATCGAGGCCTTCAGGCAGATCACCCCGACCGTCCCGTTCGTCGTGCGCCTGGACGGGACCAACGGCGAGGAGGGCCGCGCGCTGCTCGCCGAGGCCCAGCTGCCCAACGTCCACACCGAGCCCACCATGGACGGCGCCGCCGCCCTGGTCGTCGCGCTCGCCAAGGGCGCACCCGCCTCGAGCAACGGAGCCGGCGCATGAGCATTCTCGTCGGCACCGAGACACGCCTGTGCACCTCGGGCATCACCGGCCGTGAAGGCACCTTCCACTCGCTGCGCAACCGTGAGTACGGCACCCAGGTCGTGGCTGGAGTCACACCCGGCAAGGGCGGCCAGGACGTCGAGGGAATCCCCGTCTTCAACACCTTCCACGCGGCCGTGCAGAGCGAGGGCGCCAACACGGCCATGATCTTCGTGCCGCCGCGCTTTGCCGCTGACTCGATCCTCGAGGCCGAGGACGCCGGGATCGAGCTGATCATCTGCATCACCGAGGGCATCCCGGCCCACGACGAGATGCGGGTCTACAACACCCTCAAGAAGAACGGCCGGTCACGGCTGGTCGGGCCCAACTGCCCCGGCATCCTCTCGCCCGGAAAGGGCAGCGTCGGCATCATCCCCGCTCAGTTCTTCCGCGAGGGTAACGTCGGCGTCGTCTCGCGCTCGGGGACGCTGACCTATCAGATCGGCGACGTGCTGGCCAAGAGCGGCTTTGGCAACTCGAGCATCGTCGGGATCGGCGGCGATCCCGTGCCGGGCACCGACTTCATTGACGTGATCGGGATGTTCGAGCAGGACCCCGAGACCGAACTGATCGTCATGTGCGGCGAGATCGGCGGCGACGCCGAGGAGCGCGCAGCCGACTTCATCGCCGAGCACGTCGCAAAGCCCGTGGTCGGCTACATCGCCGGCTTCACCGCCCCGCCCGGCAAGACGATGGGCCACGCCGGGGCGATCGTCTCGGGCTCCTCGGGCGGAGCCGCCGCCAAGGCTCAGGCGCTCGAGTCCAAGGGCGTCAAGGTCGGTCGTACCCCCACGCAGGTCGCCGAGCTGGCCGTCTCGCTGCTCGGCTCCGCCGCCTAGCTCCTCGCCCCCCGGCCCCGCGGCCGCCCGCGCTGACCCCTGCGCACGCGCGTGAGTCCGCCGGGTCGGCCGTTAGGCTCGCACACGAGAACCATGGCCGATGAACCGCAGATCTCGATCCTTGACGCTCGGCTGGCCGAGATCGATCGCCGTCTGCGCACGATCCAGACCGGCCTGGCCGACGATGCCGGTAGCCCGGCCGAATCCGGGTCCGGGCTCGCGCCCAAGCTCGCCGTCCCCGAGCCCCGCGAGTCCGCCCGGCGTCCCGTCGCGCTCGCGCCTGCGCCGCGCACGTCCGCGCCATCCGCGTCGCGCGTGCCCGAGGACGGGGACCCGACGGAGGCCGAGCTCCCTGACGAGGATCCCAGCCTGGTGATCGCAGAACTGCGGGGGCTGATCTCCGACCACGCGCGATTGCTGGACGCGATGGGCGATCTGCTCGCCTCCGGAGAGAGGCTGCTGACCCGGGCCCACGAGCCCGCACTCGAGGAGCGTCGCGCGGCCCCGCAGGCGTCCTCGGCTCCGCCCGCCGTCCCGCAGGTGACCGTCACCGCAGGGCCGTTCTTGAGCCTCGAGGCCGTGCGCGAGTTTGAGCGGGCGCTCAGCACGCTGCCGAACGTCGCCTCGGTTGACCTACGCGGCTACCAAGGCGAGGACCGGGCGATGGTCGACGTGCACCTCTCACGTCCGAACCCGTAGTCTTTAGGCGTGCCCGACACGATCTCCTTCGCCCGGGGCGCGCCCTCGGTCGACATCGTCGACGTGGACGGTCTACGGGCCGCCGCCGACCGGGCGTTCAGCTCGGACCCAGGGGGGCTGACCGGCTACGGGACGGCAGTCGGATACCTCCCGCTACGGGCCTGGCTGGCCGAGCGCCATGGTGTCGAGCCCACGCAGGTGCTCGTCACCAATGGCTCGATGCAGGCCGACGCATTCCTGTTCGACACGCTCGTGGGCCCCGGCGACACCGTGATCGTCGAGCGCCCAACCTACGACCGCACGCTGCTGTCGCTGCGCTCGCGCGGGGCCGACGTGCGGATGGTCGAGCTCGAGCCCGATGGGATCGACGTCGCGGCCGTCGAGCGGCTGCTCGCCGCGGGCACGCAGGCCAAGCTGGCGCACATCATCCCCAACTTCCAGAACCCGGCCGGCTACACGCTCTCGGCGGCCAAGCGCCAGACGCTGCTCGGGCTCGCCCGCAGCCACGACTTCACCATCTTCGAGGACGACCCCTACATCGCCTTGCGCTTCGAGGGCGAATCATTGCCGACGATGATCTCGACAGAGCCCGAGCGGGTTGTCTACGCCTCGTCGTTCTCGAAGACCGTCTGCCCGGGCATCCGGGTGGGCTATCTGGTCGGACCCGAGGCGCTGATCGCCGATATCACCAAGCTGGCCACCAACACCTACATCTCCCCGAGCATGGTCTCCCAGGGCATCGTCTACGAGTTCGCCCGCTCGGGCGCGATCGACCGCTCGATCGAGACGGTCCGCGACGCGCTGCGCGAGCGCTCCCAGACGCTCTGCCGCGCGCTCTCCGAGCGTCTGCCGGACGCGAGCTTCGTGCCTCCCGAGGGCGGCTACTTCCTGTGGGTGGACCTGCCCACGGGCAGCGATGTCGCGGCCCTGCAGAAGGCCGCCGCGGAGCGCGGCGTGCAGTTCGTCAAGGGCAGTGACTTCCTGCTCGAGGGCGGCGAGTCCTCGTTGCGCCTGGCCTACTCCGGGGTCACCCCGGCCCAGATCGAGGACGGCGTTGCGCGCTTGGCGCAGGCGTACGCCGCCGCGGGTTCGCCGGCGCATGCGGCCTGACGAGGCTCGCTCGCTCGCGCGTCTCGCGGGCAATGCCGCGGGCGGCGTGGCGACCCAGGTCCAGGAGATGCACGCCTCGATCGCCGGACGGGTGTTCGGTCTGCTCGGGCCGATGGGCAGCGGCGTACGCACCGCTCACGACACGATCTCCGCCGGGGCCTACACCGGTGCTCGCGCGCTCACCGGCACGCTGGTCCGGGGCGGCGTCCACGCCTACGGGCTGGCTCGCACCGATACCGACACGGCGCTCTCGGATCTCCCCCGCACGCGGATCGCCGTCGGGGCGCTCAACGGTGCTTTCGGGGATCTGCTCGAGCGCACGCGCAGCCCACTGGCCACTGAGACGACGGTGCTGCATCACGGGCGACCGCTGCTGGTGCTCAAGCCCGACGCGCTGGCCGATGCCCTGCCCCAGGCCCGCTCGCGCGTGGTCATCTTCCTGCATGGGCTGTGCGAGACCGAGGATGCCTGGCGGCTGGGCGCCCAGCGCCACCGGCCCTACCCGGATGGCCTCGATGCCGAGCACGGCATGACCGCGCTGACCGTCCGCTACAACAGCGGGCGCCACATCTCTCACAGCGGCCGTGACCTCGCCGCCCGGCTCGAGGCGCTGGTCGCCGCCTGGCCCGTGCCGGTGACCGAGATCGCCTTCGTCGGGCACTCGATGGGCGGCCTGGTCGCCCGCTCGGCATGCCACTACGGCGCCGGCGGCATTTGGGTCCCGCGGGTGCGTAAGGTCGTGATGCTGGGCGTCCCCCACCACGGCGCGCCGCTCGAGCTGGCCGCCAACGCGGCCACGGCCGCGCTGTCGGTGCTGCCGGAGACCCGGGTCCTGGCCCGGCCCCTGCGGGCCCGCAGCGTCGGAGTCAAGGACCTCGGGTACGGCTACGTCGTTGACGAGGACTGGGAGGGCCACGACGCCGACGCCCTGTGGACCGACACCGGCACCGAGATCCCGTTCCTGGACAGTGCCGAGCACTTCTTCGTCAGCGCCACGCTGACTCGCGATCCCCACGCGCCGCTGGCCCGCGTGTTCGGAGATCTGCTCGTCCTGCACTCGAGCGCCTGGGCGCACCGCCGCAGCGACGAACGGCTGCGCTTCCCGCTGGACCGCTACCGCCACATCGGTGGCGCCTCGCACTTCACGCTGCTCAACCACCCCGCGATCTATGCCCTGCTGGCGGACTGGCTGGGTCAGCGGGCGCTCCCGGCGCCCCGTCGCGCCCTGCCCGCGTCCCGGTGAGGCGCCGCGCGCTTGCCCGTACCCCGGTGACGTCGCCGGTCGCTCAGCGCCCGTAGCGCTCGCGACCGAGCACGAGCTGATCGGGCAGCGCGGTGCGCGGAGGCGGCGAGGGATCGGCGAGCACCGAGACGGTCTCGGCAACGCTGGTGGTCAGCGTGGAGGTTCCGGAGCTGGTGCTGACCTGGACCTGCTCGCCGTCAGAAACGGTCACCGTGCCGGTCATCCCGGGCTCGACCCCGGCCGCCTTAAGGTAGTGCAGCAGGTCCTCGGCTTCGTTCTCGAGGCGCAGCACGCTGACCGTCGCGCCGATCGCGCAGTCGGCCAGCGGGACGCCGTCGATCCGCTCGCCAACCCGGATCGGATGGCCGTGGGGGCACGTCTTCGCATCTCCGACCGCGGAGCGGACATAGGCCTCAAAGCGCGGGGTCATCGCATGCTCGAGCTGCTCGGCCTCCTCGTGGACGTCATCCCACGGCACGCCGACGACGTCGGTGAGAAACCGCTCGATCATCCGGTGACGGCTGACAATGCGCTCGGCCTGCCCGCGTCCCTCGTCGGTGAACTCGATCCCGCGCCCGGCGTTGCGGACGATGTAGCCGTCGCGCTCGAGCCGTCCGACCATCTCGTGGACGGTCGGTGCCGAGAGCTGCATCGCCCGGGCCAGATTGGCCCCGGTCATCGGCAGCCCGGCCTCGAACAGCCAGAACAGCGACTCGAGATACTCCTGTTCGGCGACCGTGGCGTGCTCAGGAGCCATGGCTTGATGCTAGTGGGCGCGTCCGCAAGTCGTGCGGCGCCGAGCGTGGTCACTCGTGGGCCGGCGGTAGGATCGGGTCCTCGTGGCCCTGCCCCTGACACCCCCCGTCGAGCCCCAGCTCGCCAAGTCCGCCAAGGCGCTCCCCGAGGGCGGCCAGTGGAGCTATGAGCCGAAGTTCGACGGCTTCCGAGCGCTGGCGTTCGTCGACGGCGGGGACGTGGTCCTGCAGTCGCGTGGTTCCAAGCCGCTGGGGCGCTACTTCCCGGAGCTGAGCTTCCCCGACCGGGCGCTATGTGATCGACGGCGAGATCATCATCGATGCCGACGACGGCCAGCAGGACTTCGGCGCCCTGCAGCAGCGCATCCATCCGGCCGCCTCGCGGATCGCGATGCTGGCCGAGCAGACCCCCGCCCGCTACGTCGCCTTTGACGTGCTGGCGATCGAGGATGAGAGCCTGCTTGAGCTGCCCTATGCGCAGCGCCGCGAGCGGCTCGAGGTGCTCACCGCGCTCGGGATCGGACTGACCCCGGTGACTCGTGACCCGGCCGAGACCGAGCCGTGGTTCGCCCACGGCGAGGGCGTGGTGGCCAAGGATCGTGACGCCCCCTACCGGCCCGGCAAGCGCGCCGGGATGGTCAAGATCAAGCGCGTGAGGACGATCGACGCCGTCGTCGTCGGTTACCGCCCCGGCAAGGAGGAGGGGACGGTCGGCTCGCTGATCCTCGGCCTGTATGACCCCGCCGGGAAGCTGCACGTGGTCGGGCACTCCTCGGGCCTGCGGATGACCGAGAAGCGAGCCCTCGTGGACCGGCTGGCGCCGTATGAGACCGGCACCCGCGGCCACGGCGATCCCAGCCGCTGGAAGAGCGAGAAGGATCTCGAGTGGATCGAGCTGCGCCCCGAGCTGGTCGTCGAGATCACCTTTGACCACGCCAGTGACGGCCGCATCCGCCACGGGACGAAGATTCTGCGCTGGCGCGAGGACAAGCCGCCGGCGGGGTGTGCGCTGGCCCAGATGCAGTCCTGAGCGCCAGCGCCCCGCGCACGTGTCGGACGCCGGGCGCGTCAGCCCGGCGGGCGCTTGGCCCGGCTGGGCGCCACTCGGGGCGGCTCACCCTGCTGCTTCTTGAAATGCGGGGGCCAGGGCGCGTCCGGCAGCCCATCGTCCTCGTCGCGCTGCGCGAGCGCGAGCAGCTGCGCCAGCGAGCCGGCGTTGGCGTCGATGTCGGCGCTCGGGTCGCCGTGCTCGGCCAGTCGCGCGGGGACCGTATCGATTCGCAGCGCAGCGGGATCGACGGACGCGACCTCAGCCCAGGCCAGCGGCGTCGAGACGCGGGCGTCGGGCGTGGGCCGCACGCTGTAGGCCGAGGCGACGGTGCGGTCGCGCAGGTTCTGGTTGAAGTCCACGAACACGCCATGACGCTCCTCCTTCCACCACTTGGCGCTGGCGATCTCCGGCGCCCGGCGTTCGATCTCGCGCGCCAGCGCGACCGCGGCCCGGCGGACGGTGACGAAGTCGTGCTCGGGGAGGATGCGGACGTTGATGTGGATCCCGCGCGAGCCGCTCGTCTTCGGGTAGCCAGTCAGTCCGTGGTCTCGCAGGACCGCGCCGGCGACGAGGGCAACCTGCCTGACGTCGTCCCAGCTGGCCTCGGGGGTCGGGTCCAGGTCCACGCGCAACTCGTCGGGATGATCGAGGTCGGGCAGGCGGACCTGCCACGGGTTCCAGTCGATGACCCCCAGGTTGACCCCCCAGACGAGATGGGCGGCGTTGTTGGGCAACAGCTCTCGGGCCGAACGGCCGCTGGGGAAGTGCACGGTGGCGGTCTGCAACCACTCCGGGGCGGAGTCCGGGATCCGCTTCTGAAAGAACGGCTTCCTGGCGGCCCCGTCGGCGAAGCGCTTGAGCACGGTCGGGCGGTCGCGGAGGTGGCGCACGGCTGCCTCGGCCACCGCCAGGTAGTAGGTGACGAGATCGAGCTTGGTCACCCCGAGCTCGGGAAAGAAGATCTTCTGGGGGTTGGAGATCGGGACCTCGATCCCGGCCGCCTGGATCAGCTCGTGCTCGGCCATCCCCGCAGAGGATGACGGATACTGCGCCCGTGAGCCCGATTCGCGGTGTGCCCACCACGATCCTCGTGGCCCCGGACTCCTTCAAGGGCACCCTCACCGCCGACCAGGTCGCGCAGGCGATCGGCGGCGGGTTGCAGGCGGCCGGGCGCGAGGTCGATCTCTGCCCGGTCGCGGACGGGGGCGAGGGGACGCTGGCCGCGCTGGCCGACACGTTCGGTGCTCGTGAGCAGATGCAGCAGGTCAGCGATCCGCTCGGGCGCCCGGTCACGGCGGGGTTCGCGTTCGCTGACAGGACAGCGGTGATCGAGACCGCGGCGGCAAGTGGGCTTGATCGGGTCAGCGCGTCCGAGCGCGATCCGCTGGCGGCGAGCACGGCGGGGACGGGCGAGCTGATCGCGGCCGCCGTTGCGGCTGGGGCGCGGACCATCTACCTGGGGGTGGGGGGCAGCGCCACGACCGACGGCGGTACCGGCGCGATCGTGGCCATCGAGCAGGCCGGCGGCTTGCAGGGAGCCGAGCTGATCGTGCTCTGCGACGTGCGGACCGCGTTCGAGGATGCCGCCTGCGTGTTCGCCCCCCAGAAGGGTGCCGACCCTGACCAGGTCCGGCGGCTGACCGCTCGGCTGCACGCTCTCGGGCGCCACTGGGCCCGCGATCCGCGGGGGCTGCCGATGACCGGTGCCGCCGGCGGTCTCTCGGGCGGCCTGTGGTCGGTTCTGGGCGCCCGTCTGGTCCCCGGCGCGGCGTTCGTGCTCGACACGATTGGCTTTGACGTCCGCATGCGCGCCGCCCGGGCGGTGGTCACCGGGGAAGGGCGGCTGGACACGCAGAGCCTGTCCGGGAAGATCGTCTCGGAGGTCGCCACCCGCGCGCGCCAGGCCGGGGTCCCGTGCCACGCGATCGTCGGCGCACACGAGCTCGACAGCTTCGGGGTGAGGATCCTCGATCTGCAGACGATCCGGGAGGCGGGCAGCCTGCCCGGTCTGCGGGCGGCCGGGCGGCGGCTGGCCGCGGAGCTCTGAGGCCAGCCGCCGCACTCAGTGCGCGAAGGCCGCCTTGGGCGCGGTGCCGGAACGGGGCAGCGGACCGTCGAGCGCTTCGAGTTCCGCGGTCACCTCGCCGAGGTGCTCGAGCAGCAGGTCGGCCATCTCCAGGGTCATGCCGTGGCGCACGACGATTCGCAGCACGCTCAGGTCCTCGCGGTTGGCCGGGAAGGTGTAGGCGGGCACGAGCCAGCCGTGCTGGCGCAGGCGATCTGAGACGTCGAACACGGTGTAGTCGACGACGCCGGGCGCGAGGGCGAACGCGAACACCGGCAGCTCGGACCCGTCAGACAGGAGGCGATAGGGCCCGAGGTCGGCCACGCCTGCAGAGATGTGCTGGGCGATCTGCTGCAGGTTGCGCATGACGGTCGTGAAGCCGTCGCGCCCGAGGCTCATGAGCATGAAGTACTGCGCGACGACCTCGCTGCCGGGCCGCGAGAAGTTCAGTGAGAAGGTCGGCATGTGGCCGCCGAGGTAGTTGACGTCGAACACGAGCTCGTTCGGCAGGGCCGCCTTGTCACGCCACACCGCCCAACCGACCCCCGGGTAGACGAGGCCGTACTTGTGGCCGGAGGCGTTGATCGACTGCACCCGCGCAAGGCGGAAGTCCCACTCGAGCTCGGGGGCCAGGAACGGGGCCACGAAGCCACCCGAGGCGGCGTCGACATGCAACGGGACGTCGATCCCCCGCTCGGCCTGCAGCGTGTCGAGCGCGACGGCGATCTCATGCACGGGCTCGTAGCTGCCGTCGAACGTCGAGCCCAGGATCGCGACGACCCCGATCGTGTTCTCATCACAGTGCGCGAGCGCCCGCTCGGCGGTCAGGTGGAAGGTGTCGCCCTCCATCGGCACCAGCCGGGGCTCGACCTCCCAGTAGCGGCAGAACTTCTCCCAGCACACCTGGACATTGGCTCCCATCACCAGGTTCGGTCGCTTCGCCGGCTTCCCGGCCTGCTCGCGTCGTGCCCGCCAGCGCCATTTCAGCGCCATCCCGGCGAGCATCGCCGCTTCGCTGGAGCCTGTCGTCGAGCAGCCGGTGGCGTTCTCGTGCTCGGGGGAACCCCACAGGTCGGCGAGCATGTTCACGCACCGCGCTTCGATGTCCGCCGTCTGTGGGTACTCGTCCTTGTCGATCATGTTCTTGTCGGCGGTCTCGGCCATCAGCCGTGCGCCGATGGACGGCATCCACGTGGTCACGAACGTCGCCAGGTTCAGCCGCGCCTGGCCGTCGAGCAGCAGCTGGCTGCGGATCGCCTCGTAGGCGGCCTCGGCGCCGACGCCCGTCGTGGCGATCCGGTCGATCGGCAGCTCCCCGCCGCCGTGATGGGTGGGCAGCACCAGCGGCCGGTTGTGGCGGCGGTCCTGGGTTCGTGCGCTGAGCGGCATCCGCGATCTCCTCGTGTCGGTCGCCCCGGATCGAGCCGGGCAAGCCTAGCTGCCGCGGCGCTGACCTCGGTCAGTCGACGGCGATCATCACGTCCGAGGCCTTGACGATCACCGTCGCCTGGCTGCCCTGCTTCAGGCCAAGCTCCCGGACGGCCTCGACGGTGATCGAGGCGACGAGGCGCTGACCCGAGACGTCAAGCACAACATTGGCGATCGCCTCGCCGTGGGTGATCTCGGTGACGGTGCCGGCGAGCTGGTTGCGGGCGCTGAGCTTCATGGTCTCCTCCTGGGTGGTCATTCGCCTTCGCGCAGCAGTAAAGCCGACCGGGCCGGGCCGCGAGGTTGTGCCCGGGCAGAACGTGGGTGATGCATATGCAGATTTCAGGACCACAGGCAGTCCAGCCGCGGCGGCTTGCGGAACACCAACCCACTGATCGCGTGTCCGCCGCCGGGATCGAGCGCGCAGGCGTGGGAGTTGGGTCAACAGCGCCGCGAGGCCCACCCGCGCCTCGAGCCGGGCGAGGTGCACCCCGACGCATACGTGTGGTCCCTGGGCGAAGGCGAGATGCCCGCGAGCCGACCGTGAGGCGTCGTAGGCGTTCGGGTCGGCGAACACGGCCGGATCGCGGTTGGCCGCGCTGAGCGACAACCGAACGAGGTCCCCCCGCGCGATGCCCACGCCGCCGAGCCGGGTGTCGGCGGCCGCGTAGCGGTCCAGAGCGGCCGAGGCCGGCTCCAGCCGCAGCGACTCCTCGATCGCGGCCTCGACCCCGGCGGTGCTGTCGCGCGCTCGCCTGAGCTCCACCGGACGGCTCAGCAGCATCGCGAGCGCGTTGGCGATCATCCCCTCGGTCGTCTCGATCCCCCCAAACAGCAGGATCGCCGCGTTGGCACACAGCTGCTCGGTGCTCAGCCCCGCACCGGCGGCGGCGGCGGCGAGCAGAGAGGTGCCGGCCCGGTCATCGACGATCGTCGCGGCCAGCCGCGCGGCCAGCGCCGCGTAGGCGTGCACGCCAGCCTCGGTGGGCGGCGCGCCGGCGCTCATGCCGTTGACCGAGCCGACGATCGCGTCATACCAGCCCAGCAGGGCCGGGGTCTCATCGGGGTGCAGGCCAAGCGCCCGGGCGACCGTCGTCGCCGACAGGGGCCCGGCGAAGCCTCGCCGCAGCTCTCCGCCCTCGCCGCGGGCGAGCTCGCCGGCCAGCCGCTGCGCCTCCTCCCTCACCGCGGCGGCGAATCGCTCACGCACCTCCTGGGGGCGAAACGGGCCCACGAACGGTGACCGGTGGCGCGCGTGCTCGGGGCCGTCAAGGCTGAGCATGCTCGGGCCGACCACGCGGCTGGTGCTGAACCGGGGATCATCGACGGTGAAGCTGGCCGCATCACGCAGCGCGGCGACGACGAGGTCGTGGCGGGTGACCAGCCAGCCATCGAGCGCCGGCAGCCACGAGACGGGTTCGTGCTCACGTAACTCGGCCAGCACCGCGTGCGGGTCGTCATGCAGCTGCGCCACGGTGACCGCGGCTCCGAGGGGGAAGCTCTCGGCCACGGGCTCATTGTGACGGGGGCGGCTCGCAGCCGAGCCCGACGATATGACTGAGGAAGGCGGGATGGTCACGATCGGGGTGAAACGGCTCGAGACCGTCGTGCAGCATGCCCGTGATCCGCTCGAGGTCGAACAGCAGGGCGAGCTTGCCGGGCGGGTCATCCCATTCGCCGGAGTCATAGCGGTCCACCCAGGCGGCGAACGCGGCGAGGGTCTCGAGCTGGACGTCGTCCTCCCACCAGCCCGAGCGGATCGCCAGGTGGTAGCGCTCGCGCAGGGTGCAGACGTCATTCCAGAGGTGCGCAAACCACAGCCAGCGCTCGCGTGGATACAGACCGCGCCAGGTCATCGGCCAGCGTGTCGTCTCCTCGCCCCACCCGATCTCCTCATCGGCGTTCCCGCCGAGGTCGTCGACGCCATCGGGAAGCTCGGCGCGCCCGTTTGGCCCCGCCACTTCATCGTCATCGTCCTCGTCCCAGGGGCCGGCGTCGTCCGGCGGCTGCGCTCCATGCCGGCTCATCGTGTCGCCAGTCGGCGCAGTCGCCGATCGGCGAAATACATTCGCAGGGCAATCTCGACCGGCGGCAGCCGGCCGTAGAGCAGCAGGGCATGCCGGTCCGGGATCTGGCGAAGCGCCTCCGCGGCGAGCAGCGGACGCCGTCGCCGCGAACTCGTCCGGGTCCCGCCGCCGGCGCCCGCGCCGGTCGTCCGTGAGCTCTCGCGGACCTCTTCCTCACCAACGAGATCTGAGAAGTAGCGCAGCGTGTCGAGGTCGGCGACACCAGGCAGGAGCATCCGTGCGCGGTGGCTGTTGACCATGGTCTCGGCCTGCCGGCCGTATCGGCTGCGAGCCTGGGCGAGGTCATGGAAGATCGACACGATCTGGATGTTGTGGCTGGGGGCGGTGGAAGCGATCTCGGCCAGATTGGGCAGCGGCGCGACGTTGCCGGCCTCGTCCAGACACAGCAACAGCGGCAGAGTGAGACGGCCGCCCCGCAGCGTGGCCCGCTCATACGCACGATCCACGATTTCGCCCAACAGGGCGAGGAAGATCGGGCGCAGCAGCTTGGAGGCCTTGGCGTCGCCGATCAGATACAGCGTGTTGTGGCCATCGAGCAGCTGATCGGGATCGATCTGGCAGGAGCGGGCGGACGCGAGTACCCGCTCGAACCGGTACGCGCGCAGCAACCCCTGGGCGGTTGCCTCGATCGACGTGCGGGTGCGATCGGCCTGCGCCTCGAAGGCCCGCAGCGCGTCATAGGCAGCGTGGGCCGCCTCGAGCTGACCCGGTTCGGAGGCCGAGCCCGTCAGGGCGGCGATCGCGGCATCGAGTTCCCGGGTTCCCTGTCCGTAGGTCCAGCGCAGGACGGCGCCCATGTCAAGGTCCGAGGCGCTGGCGATGTACAGCAGGGGAGCGAGGCGCTGCTCGGCCGCCACCGCCCAGAAGTCACCTCCCTCGACTCCCTTCTGATCCAGCTCGCCGGCCGCGGCCAGCCGCCATGCCGTCTCCAGGGCACCGTCCCACGTGCGCGCCGCGCGCAGCGGTGACCAGGTGTGCCCGCCGGCGCCGGCGAGGCCGAAGGGATCGAACACGACCACCTCGCCGATCGCCCGCCGCCGCCGCTCGGTGCTGGCCAGCAGATCGGTCTTGATCGAGGACGCGACTGCCGGACCATCCCACTCCAACAAGGCGGGCACGGCGAGCCCGGCGGACTTGCCCGACTGCGGGGGCCCGAACGCGACGAGCGCATGGCGAGCCTCGGCCCGCAGCAGCCGGCCGTGATGACGACCGAGCACGAGCCGACCTTCGCCAGGCCCATCATGGCCGCCACGCAGCGCCCCCAGTTCGCCACCTTGCGCCCACCGCGCACCCGACTGCCGCCCGAGGATCCCGCGAGCCAGGCGTGTCGCGCCGAGCGAAAGCGCGCCCGCCGGTGCCAGCAGCAGGACCAGCGCGCCGTAGAACCCCGCCGAGCCCGGGAGCCTGGGCCGCACCGCAATGGGCCATGCGCCCGCCGGATCGGCCAGATGGGCCGGCAGGCGCGCCAGCACTTTGGCCAGCTGTCCGGCGGTCACGTGCGGCCATCCCTCGCCGAACACGGCCCCGGCGATGCCACCCCAGACCCAGACCCCGGCCGCGACCGTCGTGACCACCGCGAGGGCGACGCGCAGCACCACGTCATCCGGGGCATCCGGCCTGCCCGGCGATGACGAGCGGCCGCTCGTCATCGGCCGCTCAGCGGCGTCGCGGTCGCGCGCATTCCGGTGTCGGTGTCGGTCAGCCTGGTCTCCAGGCCGGAGCGGTGATGGGAGACCACAAAGGAGCGAGAGCCGACTCTCCAGAGCGCCTGTCCGGGGGACAGGAGGGTGATGAGGCCGGCCTCGCTGCGCGAGAGCCCGAGCAGTGACCGGGTGAGCGGAATCTGGCTCTCGTCCTGGTGGTAGACGATCCGCGTCGACGCATCGGCAATCAGACCCTCGGCGATGCGCGCCGCCCGCGAGCCCGCGTCCCCGGCGGCGTGCAGGTCCGCGAGCTTGTGCAGGACGACGAGGTTCATGACCCCGAATTGGCGGGCGAGCTTGAAGTTGGACTGAAACCACTCGCCCAGCCCGGTGTGCTGGACGATCTTCCAGGACTCGTCAGCGACATTGATGAGGCGCTCGCGCCCGGGTCGCTCTGCGGTCCGGGCGAGCAGCGCGCTGATCCACGCCGTCGCGCAGGCCATCAAGACCCCGACGGCGGCCGAGTCCCGAACAGCGTGCAGATCGAGCACGAGCAGCCGGGCGTCGAGGTCGAGGCCCGGGGTGGTCGGGCCGTCGAACATCCCGCGCAGTGGCCCCTCGCAGAGATCCTGGAGGGCGAGAGCGGCCCGCCGGGCATCGGCGGCCAGGCACTCGGGCGTGGTCTGAAGCCGGGCCGCGGTCTCGGCGCTGGGCGCGAAGAGGGCGGCCGCGATCTCAGGCAGGGTCGGCTCGTGCCCACAGCGCAACCGGACCGTGCGCAGTGCCTCGCGCAGCGCCCCCGCCTCGATCTGGCTGAGCGGCCCGTCGAGCGCGGTCACCGTCACCGCACGCAGCAGCTCGAGCTGTGCGTGCTCCTCGGGGCGCGACGCGAGGGGATTGAGCCGGACTCCGCCACCGGGCACGAGCGAGATCGGCTGCACTCCCGCAGCGGCACACAGGGGGCCGTACTCGCGCTTGACGTCGAGTACGAACGCGCGCCGGCCGAACAGCAGCATGCGCCACAGGAGGGTCTTGACCAGCGAGCTCTTGCCCTGTCCCAGCGTCCCCAGCACGATCACGTTGGGGTCACTGATCACGCCCTCGCCGTAGAGCAGCCAGGGGTCAAAGCAGAACGCACCGCCGCTCGCGTCGCGTCCGATGAACACCCCTCGGCCGCCCAGGCCGTCCGGGGCGTGAAACGGATACAGCGCCTGGGCGTGTCGTGTGGTGGCCCGATGGCCGGGGCGTTCGGCGGCTCGCGCGCTCACCGCAGGCCCCGTCCCAGTGGCAGCGTGAACGTGAAAGCGTCGGCCTGCTGGCCGTAGAGGCGGTGCAGGTCAAGATGGGCCCGAGCCGCCTGGTCGGACACCTCCGCGCACGAACGCCGCAGCTCGTCGAGGTCGCGGCCGGTGACCGTGACGAACCCGCTCAGTCGCACCTCGCCATGCCCTGCGGCCAGCTCAGCTTCGCGCCGCGACGTCGCCTTCCGGGTCTGGCGCTGGCGCGCGGTCTCGGACTGCCCAAAGCGCGCCCGCAGCTCACGGTCGGCCCGATCCCGGGTCACCGCCGCCTCGACCTCGCGCGTGGACCGCCCGCTGGCCAGCGGCTCGAAGGTGACGGCCACGGTCCGCACGGCTCCCGAGCCGGCCAGCAGCGGGGAGAGGAACAGGGGCGAGACCTCGAGCCGCGGCCAGCTGCCGATCCAGTACGTGGCATGCAGGGATCCGTCGACGCGGTAGTGCTCCCATGCCTCTCGCGCGCCGAGCGGCCACGCCCCGTACTCGTCCAATCCCTCCCGCGTGGGGTCCGCTGCCGTCAGCCGCGCCAGCTCAGCGCGGAGGAAGGGGTCATAGGCGGTCCGCAGATTCTGGGCGAGCTGCCGGGGTGAGAGTGCGCCCAGGACGACGACCTCGGCGGCGCGCAGCCCCCGGGCGATGCGCTCCGTCGTCTCGATCAGGGTCGTGACGGGATCGGACCGTCGTCGCTGCCGAGCCAGCCGGTTGTCGATCTGCACGGCGATCAGGACCTCGTGCAGCTGGCTGGCGCCGTCGGTCGCGCCGATCAGCTCCAAGTAGGACTCGATCAGCGGTACCCCTCGCGCGGGGACAGCGGGGTCCCGCTCATCGTGAACCCACCGCGCGAGCTCGTCCCCCGGCGCCGGCGCCGTGCGCTCGATCCACTGCAGCCGCCGGAGCGAAGAGCCGCCCGCGGCGCTCAGGACCTGGCCCCAGCGGGCCAGGCGCCGCTCCTGGGCGTCCGGATCGAGCAGGGCAAAGGCCGGCACGCGGCAGGCGAGCACTGCGGTCAGCCGGCGGGCGGAATCCTCGGCGAGGGCACCGATCGTGCGCCCGTGGTAACCGGCGGAGATGATCCGGACGCCCCGGAGCTGGGGTGGAGGAAGCGGCTCGGAAGTGGTCAGCGTGGGACGCCGGGCCGGCGTGATGACGATTCGCGCGCCGGTCGTGGCCACGGCGGACACGAAGCGATGGCGGCGCACCGCCCGCCGCATGACGTGCGCGACCACCAGCGGCCCCCATTCGGCGATCGGGCGACCGCGCATGGGCAGCAGTCCGATGGCCGCCGAGGCTGTCACCGTCACCAGCGCCTCAAGCAGGCCGCGGGGCGACGGCGAACGATCCAGCAGCATGATCGAGGTCAGCAGCCCGACGGCCAGGCAACCCGCGGAGGTGCCGGGAAGCGGCCCGAGCAGTCCGCGGCGCTCCAGCGGTCCGAATGAGTAACGCGACGGCTCGCTCACCGCTCACCTTCATCCGGATTCCCCGGCGGATCGACGCGTCCAAGCGGAGGCGGCGGATCGAGCGGTAGCGGTGCCGGTGCCGCCTCCGGGAGGGGCTCCGTCGCGGATTCCGGGGAGAGCGCCTCGCCGGCGAACTGGCCCGGACCCAGCTCGTGCGTCGGCCAACTCCCATTCCTCCTCTGCCACCTCGATTCCATCCCGGGCAATCGCTCGCGCTCGCTCCCGGCGGTTCCGGCCGCCGACGGGCCGCGACCACTGGCCGCCTCGGATCCGGGTGGCGCGCCGGATCCGCCGCCGGACGCCGCGTCGGCGTCGGCGGTCGGACCGCGTGTCGTCTCGCCCGGATCAGCGGCGCCGGCGCGACGGCCGTTGAGTTCTCCCACCATCTGCCGCGCCGCGTCATCGGTCCCGGCGTCGGGACGGGAGTCCGGAGGCGCGGGTCGCTCGGCGGCAGGGGGAGGGGCCGGAGCATCGAGCATCGACATCGGACGGCTGAGACCGGCGCTCAGTCCGCCGACCCCGGCCGCCAGCTCGTGCAACGGCAGGAGCCGCAGCAGCGCCCAGGGCGAGAACGCGGCGAGCATCACCAGCGTGACCCCGACCAGGGGTCCGGCCACCCCGGGGTTGGCGTGGTGGCCGATCGCCGCAGCGCCCAGGGACAGGACGGCGACGATCGCAAACTTGGCGAGGATCAGGGCGACGAGCGTCTCCGCGCTGCGGATCGCCCATACCCGCCGCGCGGGCCATACCAGGGCTGCGAAGACGACCGGCAGCATGAGCACGATCACGTAGACCGCCGCGGCGCGAATGAGCAGCTCGACCCACAGGGTAAGCGTCGCGGCGACGGTGACGAACCCGATCACGAAGGCGATGAACGTGGAGCGGCTCACTCCCGCCAGCAGGCCGGTGCCGAGCCCGAGCTTGCCCAGCGCCGCCCCCGGCGCCTCACCGGCGGCGCCGGTGATCAGCGTGGACAGGCCGTCGGACGCGGATAGCAGCAGCGTGGTCAGTGGCGCGGCGATGCAGATGCCGAGCACGGCCAGCGGCAGGTAGCCGAGAGCGGCGCGGCCGATCAGGGACGGGTCCGAGCGCAGCAGACCTTGCACACACGCGGCGAACAGGAACGGGACGGTCAGCAGCATCCCGATCGCGGCCATCCGCCAGTAGGAGGACGAGAACCACGAGCTCTCCAGCTGAGGTCGGGTGGTGTTGGCAATGACGGTCGCCGTCGCGGCCAGGATCGCGTGGCCCGCGCCGGTCACCCAGGCCGTGAGGCCGGCCAGTACCGCCGCGACCCCGATCACCTTGGTCGCGGTGCCGGCGCTGCCCACCAGCTTGCCGCCGGCGCCGAGCAGCTCGCCGCCCTTGCGTGCGACCGAGCAGAGCGTTCCCGCGAGTCCGCTCAACCAACCGGCGACGGTGCACACGGGCGACGGGATATTCAGCGCTCGGGTCAGCGGGGGCGTCGGATCGCGCAACACCGCCAGCTGCGGCCTCCGCGCCTGTGCCGGCGGCGGTGGCGGCGCGAGCAGCGTTCCGAGCGCAAGGCCGACCGTGACCGCGACCAGGGCAACCCCGTGGATCATCGGGCCTGCGTCCCCAGGTGCTGGAAGAAGTTCACCAGTCCCGGCGCGGCGCCGATCACGAGGGACGCCGCCGCCGACGTGAGCGCTGCCATGCGCCCGCGTGCGGCGTAGTGGTGGTTGTTGGAGTGAGACGCGACCGCCCACAGGCCGGCACCGACGAACGCACCGAGCAGGGCGACGGCGAGCGCCCACGCCTCGGCTCCGTTGACGAGCTGCTGCAGAACGTTGCTGCCCGGCAGGCCCGTCAGGTCCGGGTGCGCCGTGACGGTCGAGATCATGGCTGCCACATGAGCCTCCATTGCGTTCTCCAATGTAATTGAACCAATTGAATGATCTCGACCCTATCAGAGTGCACCATATCTGTTAGGTTCAGACGTCATCAATTTGTCTCAATTAGAGAGGATGCACCTGATGGCTCCCACTCAGCTCTCCCCCCGGCGCACGCTGTACGACTCAGATCGGACCTGTGGGGAGCTTGATCGCAGGCTGAGAGAGATCACCGCCTTCAACGTGCGGGCGCCCGCCCCGTTGATCGAGGACGCCTGCCAGACGGCGTGGCTCCGGCTCACCCGTCGCCGGGACGACCTCCCCCCCGCGCGGTGCTCCCGTGGCTGGTCACCACGGCCACGCGCGAAGCCCTGCGCCTCGCCCGCCGGGCCGAGCGCGAGCTCCCGCTCGAGGTCCTGACGGAGGCGCGGGCGACGGCGAGCTCGTGGCGCGGCCCCGAGGCGATCACCGAGCTGCGCAGCCGGCTATCGGAGCTCGGCGCGCTCAACCGCCGTCAGCAGCGCTTGATCTGGCTGCAGGGCCTCGGCTTCAGCTACGAGGAGATGGCGGGGCGCGAGGGGGACACCCTGCGCACGATCGAGCGCCAGGTCCTGCGGGCCCGACGCGTGCTGCGCTCAGCCTGAGGCCCGACGCGCCAGCGACCAGGGACCAGTGAGCGTCAGACCGTCGCCGGCACGCGCCCGCGGATCAGATCGGCCGCGCGCTCGGCAATCATGATCACCGGTGCATTCGTGTTCCCGCCGGGGATGACCGGCATCACCGACGCGTCGACGACCCGCAGGCCCTCTAGGCCCCGCACGCGCAGCTCGGAGTCGACCACGGCCCCGTCATCGGAGCCCATCCGGCAGGTTCCGACCGGGTGGTAGATGAGCTCCACCCGGTCGCGCAGGGCGGATTCGAGTTCGTCACGCCCGCTGACGCCCGAGCCTGGCTTGAGCTCGCGGGTGATCGTCGAGCGCATCGGCTCCTGGGCGGCGATCTCACGGGCCAGCTCCATCCCGGCGACCATCGAGGCGACGTCCTCGGGCTCGGTCAGCGAGTTGGTGAGGATCTTCGGCTTGTCGCTGGGGTCCGATGAGCGCAGGGTCACCTCCCCGCGCGAGGCGGGCGCGACCAGTGTGGGGGCGATCGTCGCCGCCGGGGCGTCGTGTTCGGTCGCCCCGTGATCGTCGAAGTACAGAGCGCCCATGTGGAACTGGATGTCGGGGGCGGGCAGACCCGCGCGGGTGCGGACGAAGGCCGCCACCTCGGCGGCCGGCGAACTGAGCTTGCCCGAGCGTCGCAGCGCCCACTCGACCAGGTGCTGTGGCTTCTCAGCGCCGAACATCGTGTCCCCGCCGCTGAGCTCCCACAGCATGGTCAGGAACGGGTGATCCTGTAGGTTGCGGCCCACCCCGGCCAGCTCGTGGCGGGGCTCGATCCCGAGTCCGCGAAGCTCGTCAGGGCGCCCGATCCCGGACAGCATCAGCAGCTGGGGTGAGTTGATCGCGCCCGCGCAGAGGATCACCTCGCGATCGGCCTCCAGGATGCGACCGCGGCGGTCGCCGAGGCGCACACCCGTCACCAGGCCGCCACGACATTCCAAGCCGAGGACCGTGGCCTTGGTCACGACTTCCAGGTTGTCGCGGTCCATCGCCGGGCGCAGGTAGGCGTCGGCGGTGCTCCAGCGACGACCGTGACGCTGCGTGACCTGGAACAACGAGACCCCATCCTGCTCGGGGCCGTTGTAGTCCGGGGTGTAGGGGATCCCGGCAGCCTGACAGGCGTCGAGGATCGTGGTGTTGTAACCCCGTGGGGAGCGCTGGTCGGACACGCGCAGCGGACCCCCGGCGGCGTGAAACTCCGACGCGCCGCGGGAGTTGTCCTCGGAGCGCAGGAAGTAGGGCAGCACGTCGTCCCAGCCCCAGCCCTCGGCGCCCGCTTTGACCCACAGGTCGTAGTCCAGCGGGCGGCCGCGGACGTAGAGCATCGCGTTCATCGAGCTCGACCCACCCAGGGACTTGCCACGCGGAACATAGAGCCGACGGCCGTGACAGCCCGGCTCGGGCTCGGTCATGTAATCCCAGTCGAGCTTGGTGTGGAACTGGTTGGGAAACGCGGCCGGGATCTTGATGTTCGGGCTGCGGTCGCGGCCACCCGCCTCGACCAGGGTGACGCGGACCGAGGGGTCCTCGCTCAGCCGGTTGGCGAGCACGCAGCCGGCCGAGCCGGCCCCGACGATGATGTAGTCCGCTCCGTCCACCTCCCGGCATCCTAACCCGCCACCAAGCGCGAGCGTGCCGGTCAGCGCTTGGCGCGGCCGCGCTTGCGGCGACGGCGCTCGGCCGGGCTGAGCTTGCGCGGTTTGGGCGGCGGCTTTGAGCCCGGCTTGCTGCGACCGTCGCCACCGGGGATTCCCGCGCCCTCACGCACCGGGGCACGACGGCGGGCGTCGCGCCAGATGAAGTAGGAGATCCCGAGCAGGATGACCACCGCGCCGATCACGATGATCAGCGCGCTGGTCGAGCTGAAGCTGCCGCTGCCCGTGGAGCTCCCCGTTGACGTGTTGACCACCGTCGGGGTGGCCGAGGTGGTAACGACCGGCGGGGTGGGGAAGCCCGACAGGCCGCTGGCGCTGCCGACCGTCGTCTGGGCGGCTCCGCTTGCCGTTGCGGAGATCGTGCCGGTGCTCGAGGAGCTGGTCTTCGCGCCCGCCGCTGAGGCGGCGATCGGGGCCAGCAGCCCGCCGGGCATGGCCACTGCCATGACCAGCGCCAGCGCCAGCCACCGCCGCGTCGCACTCACCCCGAATCTGCCTCTGAGCCCTGCGCCGGCGCTACCGCTCGGAGGCGAGCGGCTGCTCCATCGCAGGCGTGTTCGGCGGATTGCGGTAGGGCTCCTCGTTCTCCTGATGCTCCTCGTGGTAGACCGACTCCACGTTGACGGCCCAGATGTCGTGGTTGGTCCCGAGCAGGATGTTGTCCACCGCGCGCATGGCGGTCAGCATCGAGTGATCAGAGTTGTTGTAGCGATGCAGCCCGTTGCGGCCGACCTGCGTGAGGTTGGTGACGCCCTCCAGCCAGCCCCGGATCGTCCTCACGCGCTCGCCGTAGAGCTCGTCATAGATCGGGTAGGCCTTGTGGACGCGCTCGACGAAGCCGAACTTGACCTTGCTGGCGTGGCCGAGCTTGAGCTTCTCGATCTCCTGGCCGGCCATCGCGACGAGCGCGTCGTCCTCCATGTTCCAGAGGTCGTCGCCCTCGAAGCAGAAGTACTCCATGCCGATCGACGCGGAGTCGACACCCTTAGGCACCATCCACGGGCTCCAGGACTTGAAGTTCTGGATGCGCAGCACGCGCACGCCGGGCTGGTGGATGTAGATCCAGTTGTCGGGGAACGGGTCCTCGCCGTCGATCACCAGCAGCACGGTGAGAAACTCGCGGTAGCGCAGGCCCCGGGCGGCGTCGCGCACCTCGAGCGGCGCCTCGGGTTCGGCGATGCCGACCGTCGTGCGCAGGGGCAGCGACGAGATCACGTGCGAGGGAGTCAGCGTCTCGCCACCGGCGACGACCTCGACGATCCGGCCTCCCTCGGTCCGCAGCCGCGTGACGGGCGCGTTGAGCCGCACCTCGCCGCCGTGCTCCTGGATGTCCTGGGTCATCTGCTCCCACATCTGACCGGGACCGAAGCGGGGGTAGTTGAACTCCGAGATCAGGGACTTGATCTTGTTGCCCTCGTTGCCGAAGAAGGCGGCCTTGGCGGCGCTGAAGAAGGACAGGCCCTTGATCCGCTGCGCGGCCCACTCGGCACGGATCTCATCCGCGGACACACCCCACAACTTCTCGGTGTAGGTCTTGAAGAAGTGCTGATAGAGCCGTTTGCCGAAGCGGTTGGAAACCCATTGCTCGAAGGTGTCCTCGCGGCCCTTGGGTTTGACCGCCGCCCACAGGTAGGACGCCATGCACCGGGTCAGCTCGACCGGGCCGAGCTTGCGGATCACGTCGACGCCCTGCAGCGGGTACTCCAGGAACTTGTCGTTCCAGTAGATCCGGCTCTGGCGCGGACGCTTGAGGAACTCCTCCTTCATGATCTCGTGCCAGAGGTCGTCGACCTCCTTGACCTTGGTGAAGAAGCGGTGTCCCCCGAGGTCGAAGCGGTAGCCGTCACGGACCTGGGTCCGCGCGATCCCGCCGACCTGGTCCGAGGCCTCGAGCACGATCACCGGCTTGCCCTGCTTGGCGAGCTGGTAGCCGGCGGTGAGGCCGGCCGGGCCGGCGCCCAGCACGAGCACGGGATGCTCGGACGTGATCTCGACGGAAGCGTCTGGCTGCATGGGGGTCACGGTCTGTCCTTACAGTTTTCGGTAGAGCAACGCGCTGTCGGCGACACAACAGGCACCGCGGTAGTAATGCGGTGCCCATGCCACCGGCTTCAGTTGGGGGTCGGAGGCGAGCAGCGCTCCCCACTGTGCCGAGCGTCGACGCACGAGCTCGGTCCACGGGGCCTGCCAGTTCTGTGCGCCCTCGGTCAGGGGCCGCACGAAGAGGACCTGCTGATTGGGCTTGAGGGTAGCAATCAGCGCCTGCAGGCTCCGCGCGGGGTTGGCGTTCTGCAGCCGCTGGAGCGCGTGGACCCAGTTCATCGATTGGACCTCCCTGAGGGGCTTCGAGACGCTGGTGTTGGCAAAGTTCAGGCCGGCCGGCAGGTAGTACCAGGCGAGCGGAACCTGCTCGGGCTGGCCGAGGATGACCAGGTCCCCGCGGTGCAGCCGGGGTCCCATCTCGGCCGCGACGTCGCGCATATCACTCTTGTACTGCGGGGTGAACGCGGCCGGATTGGCCCAGAAGAAGACGACCAGCAGCAGGGCGACGATCCCGACCCCGCGCGCGCGGGCCAGACCCAGCGCGGTGAGCAGCAGCAGCGTGCCCAGGATCGGCGCGAAGTAGCGATAGGCCCAGGCGGGGGAGAAGTGCGAGACGATCCAGCCGAACGCGAGCGTGCCGACCGGCATCGCGATGAGGGTCCAGATGGTCAGCGATTCGCGGCTGCGCCACCGCCGGCGGGAGAACAGAGCGGCCAGGCCGACCGCGGTGCCGAGCACGAGCGGCAGCGTCGCCCGGTCTCCGCCCATCAGGTTGCGAGAGATCTGGACCGGAGCGCCGAAGCCCGGCGCGCTGTCCCACGGCGAACCGGTGTGGCCGACCTGGTAGAGCAGCGTCGGGAGCCACGGCAGGTAGAGGACCGCGGCGGCGCCGAACGCGTACAGGCCGTCGCGCAGCAGTTCGCGCGGCTCGTCGCTGGCGCGCCAGACGACAACGAACGCGACGGCGGCGCCGATGCCGTAGAAGATTCCCCACGCGTGCGTGTAGAGCATCAGCGTCTGGCAGACCGCGAACAGGATCAGAAAGCGCCGCCGCCGGTAGATGAAGCCGTGGATGAAGCCCGCGGTGGCCAGCAGGCCGAGCAGCGCCATCAACGAGTACATCCTGGTCTCTTGGCTGTAGGCGGTGATGAACGGGTTGATCGCGAACAGCACGGTCGCGATGAACGCCGGCCAGCGGCCGAACAGGCTCCACGCCGTCCACGCACCCGCGGGGATGCAGAGCAGCCCGAAGAGCAGCGAGAGCCCGTGCGTGTCGGCGACGCTGTTGCCGATCAAAGACATCCAGATGTGCAGCGTCATGTAGAAGAGCGGCGGCGAGCCGTCGTGGCGCAGCACGGTCGGGATGTCGAACAGGGAGTGGGAGGAGATCCCGACCGAGAGTCCCTCGTCCATCCAGAACTGATTGCCGATGTAGCGGGTGCGCACGAACGCTGACACCAGGAGGGCAATCAGCAGGACCAGGCCGGCCAGCACCCAGACAGGGATCCGGGCCACCCGATCGGGAACACGCAGCTCCCAGCTCGCGCGCTCCGCGGGGGCGTTGGGCGGGGGGGCGGTTACCGCGGCCATGGCAGGCAGGATGTCAGCCGGGCGCTCATTTCACGTCACGCTCGGCAGTGGACGAAGAGACGGAACGGTCCGCTGTGCCCGGCGTAGGTGTAGTGCACGGTGGGCCAGGCGTGGACGATCGGCAGCAGGGCGTGGCCGCGCTGGGATCGCGTTTGCATGATCACGTTGGGCGCCGGTCCGACCGGGGCGCCGGCGGGGGCCGGCGAGGTGACGGTGAGCGTGTGCACGCCGAGATACCAGGAGACCATCGGAACCTGGAAGCCTTCGGTCATCACGGTGCCGCAGCGCAATACCTTGGCCGCCCCGCCGTACCTGACGATCGCGCCCTGGGCCCCGGCGCGGAGCTTGGCCTGGTAGTTGAGCGAGCCGTGGGTGCGGGCCAGCTTGTAGCGGTTGGGCCCGATCAGGTTGGGAGACAGCGTCACGAACAGCGCCGCGACGAGCACCGCCGCCAGCCACGTGACCGCCGCTGGTAGGCGTCGCGCCCCGAAACGCTTCGAGCCCGCGAGCGCGAGCAGCTCGGCCACCGCCCAGCCCCAGGCCACCGCCCCGCACACGTCGATCAGCGCCGAGCCGATCACCAGGTAGCGGTTGTTGCCCGAGAACCCGGCCTGCGTCATGACCGCGACGACGACGAACCAGGCGATGCCGAGCACGCCGACGGCGACCGTCGTGGCCTGAGCGCGAGGACGCGGCTGGCCGAGTGCTCCGCGGCCGGCGGTGCGCGACACGCGCGCGATGGCGGCGATCACCACCCCGGCGAGGATCAGCGCGGCCACCTTCAACCGCAGCAGCACGGTCGGCCAGGCGTGATCGGCCAGCTCGGTACAGAACGGGCATTTGGCGAACGCCGGGCTGTTGGAACGCGGATGTTGTGCGCGTGTGGCGCCGCGCAGGAAATGCCCCGAGCCCCAGTACTCGGGCGCGAACCACAGCACCGGGATGAGCACGAACAGGCCGGCGACGAGCTTGCGGGCGCCCGGATCGCGCCACCACAGCCAGAGACCGTAAGGGCCCCAGAAGAGCCAGATCTCCGGGCGGTCCAGCGCGGCCAGGAAGCCGACCGCGAAGGCCTGGCGCGGGGCTCCGTCCAGATGGCGCTCGATCGCGATCAGGATCGCCGCTGCCGCGAGCCCCTCGGAGTACCCGAGTGCGTTGTCGGAGATGAAGCCGCCGCTGAAGGCCAGGCCGATCGCGCCGATCACCGCTGCGAGCACCGCGGGAGCGAGCGGCGCCTCTCCCGCAGCGCTGAACCGCGAGCCGATCAAGCGCGTCAGGCGGAAGGACAGCCGGGCGGTCATGGCTACGGCGGCGAAGGCACCGGCCCGCGCGATCACCAGCCACAGGTCCGGCTCGGCCTGCCCGAACGGCGCGAACAGCGTGGTGAAGATCATCGGCAGTGGCTTCCAGGACGGGCCACCCGTGGTCTGCAGGTTCAGGTGAACGATCTCTCGGCCCCACACGATCCACGCCCACGGGTCATAGCTCGGTGTGGACGGGATCAGCAGCGAGATCGCGCCGATCACGATCGCGACGACGATCAGGCCGAGGTAGAAACGTCCCGGGCTCAGTGCCCCCAGGCGTCCGGTTCGCTCATGCGACTGGGCAGCTCGGGGCGTGACCGGCTCGGCGGCGGGGATCTCGGTCGTGGAGGCCGAGTGCAGGTTGGCGAGCGGACGTCGGAACACGAATCTGAAGGGTGGCGGGCTGCCGGCCCGGCTTGGTTGGGGGCGCGTTAGCGCCAGATGAGACGCGGCGCGCCGGCTTGCGGCCGCCCGGCGGGCGCGAGCGATGACCGCGCGCGCATTGTAGATGCCTGTGGGGCGTCGGACCGGCCGGTCAGCCGGTCACGCCCTTGGCGACGCAGGACTCGACCTGCTTGAGCAGCGCGCCCGAGGCCTGGTTGGGATACAGCAGTGCGGCGCCGATCACCTCGGCACCGGTCACCTGACCCGTGATCTGCAGGTTCTGCGCCGCGCCCGGGGTGGGGGCGAACTGCACCGTCGGTCCGCTCGGTCGTGTTCCGACCTGGAACCACACGTGACCGAACTGCGTGACCGGGATGTGCTCGTTGCGCAGACACTGGATGTGCGTCGTGCGCGGGTCGTCGATGCCCTGGTGCACGACGGTCGTCGCCTTCAGGCTGCCGGCCTCGGGCTTGGCCGAGGACCCGCACGCCGAGAGCACGAGAGTGAGCAGCGCGACAGCCGGTGCGGACTTGGCCCAGGGCATGCCGGGGGAGGGTAGAGGATGATTCCCAGCTGTGTTCGCGCTCGCCACCGTCTCCGGCCCCCTGCCGAAGCTCGGTGTCGTCGCCGTCGCGCTGCTCGTGGCGGGGGTGCTCGTCCTGCGTGAGCGGCGGACTCGGGCCCTGGCCACACTCGGGGCACTGTTCCTGGCCCCGGTTCTGCTGCTGGCCGAGATCTGGAACTCGCCTCAGCTCACGACCATCCACCACCACCCCCTCTACGGCGTCGTCGGAGCCGCGGTGGCGGTTGCCGTGTTGTTCGCGCTCGCGCGCCTCGTCGCCCCGCGGCCGCAGCTGATCGGTCCGCTGGCGGTGCTCGCAATCCCCTTCCGGATCCCGATCCAGTCCGGCGGAAGCACCTCGAACCTGCTCGTGCCGCTCTACCTCGTGGTGGCCGTCGGCGCGCTGGCCTGGATCGTTCCGGTGCTGCGCGATGATCGCATCACCACGCCGGTGGCCGACGGCTCGGGCGGTTGGGCGCTACGGGTCGAGCGCCTGCTCGCGCTGTCCGTGGTCCTCTACGCGGTGCAGTCGATCTACTCGCCGGACTTCGAGAAGGCCCTGCAGCAGACCGTCTTCTTCTACGTGCCATTTGCGCTGCTCTACCGGCTGCTGCGAGACCTGGTTTGGAATCGCGAGCTGATCACCAAATGCCTGTCGCTGCTCGTTGCGCTGGCGCTCATCTTCGCGGCGATCGGCTTTGTCGAGTACGCGACCAAGACGATCATCCTCAACCCCAAGCTGGTCGTCACCAATGACCTGCATACCTACTTCACGGTCAACTCGGTGTTCTTCGATCCGGACATCTTCGGGCGCTTCCTCGCGCTCTCGATGATCCTGATCTCGGTCCTGCTCATCTACGACCGCGAGCAACGCGAGCAGGTGATCGTCGTGCTCGTGCTCGCGGTGCTGTGGGCGGGCCTGGTGCTGACCCTGTCGCGCTCGAGCCTCGGGGCACTGCTGGTCGGGCTCGGCGTGCTCGCGGCGCTGCGCTGGAGACCCACCCGAGCGCTGTACATCGCGGTCGCCGTGGTACTCGTCGGGGCGGTCGCAGTGGTGGCCACGCCGCGCACCTTCGGTCTCAACCAGGGCATCAACGGGGCCTCCAGCGGTCGGGGCGGTCTCGTCAGCGGGGGTGTCTCGCTGTTCGGCCAGCGCCCGGTGGGGGGGTACGGGTCGGGCTCGTTCGTCGTCGAGTACAAACGCCACAACCGCCGCACAGCGAACACGCTGTCGGCCTCGCACACCATCCCGGTGACGATCGCGGCCGAGCAGGGCCTGATCGGGGAGGTGGTCTACCTGGCGCTCGTGGTCTGCGCGCTGATCTGCTTGCTGCGCCACGCTCGCGGTGACCCGGTGCGCGGCGCGATCGGGGCCGCCGTGGCTGCGCTGATCTTCCACACGATGCTCTACGCCGACTTCCTCGAGGACCCGGTGACCTGGGCACTGCTGGGGGTCGGCGTCGGCCTCGCGGTCGCGATGCCGGGCGGCACGCTGCCGCCCTCGCCCGATCTACGCCGGTCCCGGCACGCCCGGCCGGTCGTCTGAACCTGCGCCCGGCGTCTCGGCGTCCGGCCTGCCGGCGCTCGTCTGTCCGCCGGGTCGGCCCGGCTCGTGGGTTGCCTCGGCGAGCCGCAGCAGGAGTGCGTGCAGCCGGGCGCGATCGTCGGTATCCAGCGGCGCCAGCAGTTCGTCCTGGGCGGCGTGAGCAACGCTCCGTCCCCGGGCCAACGTGTCGCGTCCGGCGGCGGTGAGATGCAGAGCGTGAGCGCGGCGATCATGGGGGTGGGGGCGGCGCTGGACCAGGCCGCGTGACTCGAGCTCGTCGATCGTTCCCACCATTGAGCTCGGATCCATGCCGATCGCCGCTCCGAGCTGCTGCTGGCTGACCGGGCCCTCGGCGTCGAGCACGTTGAGCGCCCCCCACATGCGCGGGGTCAGCCCGACGGCCTCCATCCGTTCGGCGAAATGCCGGGTCGCGTAAATCCCACAGCGGCTGATCAGGTAGCCCGTGTTGCGCACCAGCGCCGCGTGCAGGCCGGGAGCCACAGGGCCGGGACCGGAGGGGGCCATTCACACGATGTTATCGACTAACAGTCCGTTATGAAAATAGTTTGTGATACAAATGATTCGTCCGATGAACTGCACCTGGGAGCCGTCGCCATGATGACCGCCATCGCCCGCTGGGTCCTTGCCCACAAGAAGCTCGTCTCCGCCTTCTGGATCATCATCACGCTGATCGGCTTCGGAACCGTCAGCAAGGCGATCGGTGCTTTCAGCAACGAGTTCAGCGTGCCGGGGCGCGAGGGCTTTCAGACCAACCTGGCAATCCAGCAGGTTTTCCATCAGGGCGGCAACCGGGCCCCGATCGTGCCCGTGGTCACCCTCCCGGCCGGGCAGTCGGTCTCCTCGCCCGCGGTGCGTCGGGACCTGACGACGGTCGCGGGCAAGCTCGCCCGAGCGCTGCCCGGGGCCCGGATCGCCTCGTTCGCCTCCACCGGCAGCCGCGCGTTCGTGTCCTCCGACGGGCGCACGACCTTCCTGCTCGCGTACCCGCTGCCCGACCACGAGGCGTTCGGCAACAACACCAAGGCGGCCAAGGCGGCCGTCGCCGCGCTCGCCGGCGCCACGGTGGCCGGCGCACCTGTCCACGTCTCGGGCGTCGACGCGCTGCAGAACCAGACCGGCGGGGGCGGTGGCCCCGGCGTTCTGCTCGAGTCCGTGCTCGGCGGCCTCGGCGCGCTCGTCGTGCTCGGCTTCGTGTTCGCCTCCCTGCTGGCCTTCGTGCCGCTGCTGATGGCGATCGTCTCGATCATGGCCACGTTCCTGGTGCTGTGGGGCCTGACCACGGTGACCAACGTCTCGATGATCGTCGAGTTCCTCGTCGCCCTGATCGGGCTCGGGGTGGCGATCGACTACTCGCTGCTGGTGGTCGTGCGCTGGCGCGAGGAACGGGCTCACGGGCTGGACGGCGACGAGGCCGTCGTCCGTGCCATGGAGACCGCCGGGCGTGCCGTCGTCTTCAGCGGCACGACGGTGGCGATCGGCCTGCTGGCGATGATCGTGCTGCCGCTGCCCTTCATGCGCTCGATCGGCTACGCGGGCATGCTGATTCCGCTGATCAGCGTGATCGTCGCCACCACCCTGCTGCCGATCGTGCTCGCCACCGCCGGTCCCCGCCTGGACTGGCCCCACATCCGCTCTGACGATCAGGCCAGCCGTGGCTGGACGCGGTGGGCGGGACTGGTCGTCCATCGCCGGTGGTTCGCCGCGCTCGGGGCCGTCGTCGTGCTCGCGGCGCTGGCGATCGCCGCCACCAGCCTCCAGCCCGGAGCGGCCAACGTCAACACGCTGGCCAAGCAGGGGGACGCGCACGCCGGTCTGGTCGCACTCGAGCGCTCGGGAGTCGGGGCCGGCGCCCTGACCCCGGTTGAGCTGCTTGGGCCGGCCGCGGCCGCCGACCGTGTCGCCGCGGCCGCCGCCGGCGTCAACGCCGTGCACGGCGCCGTCGCTCCGACCAGCGCTGCCTGGCAGCGCGGTGGCGCCGCGGTCGTGGATGCGTTCGTGGTCCCGGACATCTCCACCAACGCCGGCCTTGACGCAATTGACCGGATCCGGGCGCGCGCCCACGGGCTCGGCGCCGGGGTGCGCGTCGGCGGCATCGGCGCCGAGAACGAGGATTTCGTCTCGGCGATCTACGGGAGCTTTCCATTGATGATCGCGCTCATCGCCGTGCTCACCTTCCTGCTGCTGGCGCGAGCGTTCCGCTCGCTGCTGTTGCCACTCAAAGCGGTCGTGCTCAACGTCATCAGCGTCGGCGCGGCCTGGGGTGTGATCACGCTCGTCTGGCAGGAGGGCCACGGCTCCAGCCAGGTGTTCGGAATCGCCGCCACCCATTCGATCACCGCCTGGATCCCGCTGATGGTGTTCGCGTTCCTGTTCGGTCTCTCGATGGACTACGAGGTGTTCATCCTCGCGCGTATGCGCGAGGAGTACGACGCCACCGGCTCGACCAACACGGCGGTCATCCGCGGAATCGGTCGCACCGGCCGGCTGGTCACGAGCGCGGCGCTGATCCTGTTCCTCGCCTTCGTCTCGATGGCCTCGGGGCCGGAGACCGACATCAAGGTGTTCGCCACCGGCCTCGCCGCCGGCATCCTGCTCGACGCGACGATCATCCGGGCGCTGCTCGTGCCCGCGGTCGTGTCCCTGTTCGGCCGCTGGAACTGGTGGCTCCCCGAGCGCCCGGCCCGGCTGCTGCGCGTCGAGCCGTCACTGCCACCCCGCCATGAGCCGGTTCCCGAGCCCGGCTGATCCGGCCGCCCACGCCGGCAAACCGCACCGGGCCGGCACGTGGTCCACAACACATCTGACCTGGAGACGTTTCGTCACCCACCCCCCGTCGGCCCCGCCTGACCCTCCCCAAGAATCCTAATAGGATTAGGTTATGAGGGGTTCGTCCCGCCTGGCGGACCTCAGGCGGGGGTGGTGTAGGCCCCGCTGAGCCCGCCGTCGACCAGGAAGGTCGTCGCGTTGACATAGCTGGACTCGTCGCTGGCCAGGAACAGCACCGCGTTGGCGATCTCCTCGGCGGTCCCGAAGCGGCCCATCGGGACGTGGACCATCCGCCGGGCGGCCTGGACCGGATCGGAGGCGTACAGCTCGCGCAGCAGTGGGGTATCGATCGGACCCGGGCACAGCGCGTTGACGCGGATCCCCCGCTGGGCGAACTCCACCCCGAGCTCTCGGGAGAGCGCGAGCACTCCGCCCTTGGAGGCGGTGTAGGCGATCTGCGAGGTGGCGGAGCCGAGCACGGCGACGAACGATGCGGTGTTGATCACCGAGCCGCGGGTGGGTGGGTCATTCTCGAGCAGATGGGGGATGCCGTGCTTGCAGCAGAAGAACACGCTGCGCAGGTTGGTCGCCTGCACGTGCTCCCAGACGTCGAGGTCGGTGTCGAGCACCGAGGCGTCCTCGGGCGGCGAGATGCCGGCGTTGTTGAACAGCACGTCGATCCGCCCCATCTCCGAAGCGATCTCGTCGTACAGCGCTGCCACCGCCGTCTCGTCGGTGAGGTCCGCGGTCAGTGACAGCTCCCCGACCGCGTGGTCGAGCACATCGACTCCCACCACCCGGGCACCCTCACGCTCAAAGCGCGTCGTCGTCGCCGTGCCGATCCCGCCGGCGACGCCGGTGATCACGCAGACCTTGCCCTCCAACCTCACGCTGATCGCCTCCCCTCGTCGCTCGCAGGCTCGCGCTCAGAATCCACGTCGGCGGCGTGAGTCATCCGGCTGATGTCGCGACGTAGATCGACTTGACCTCGGTGTAGGCATCGGTCGCGTGGGGGCCGAGCTCGCGGCCGTAGCCGGACTGCTTGAAGCCGCCGAACGGAGTCGAGACCCGCACTGACGTGTTGGAGTTGATCGACAGGACCCCCGCCTCCAGGGCGCGCGCGACCCGCAAACCGCGCGCTCCGTCGCGGGTCCAGATCGAGCCCGAGAGCCCGTAGATCGTGTCATTGGCCAAGCGGACCGCCTCCTCTTCGTCGTCGAATGGGATCACGACCGCCACCGGCCCGAAGATCTCCTCCCGGGCGGCACGATCGCTGGGGTCGACCGGGCACAGCACGGTCGGGGGGTACCAGTAGCCGGGGCCGTCGGGCGCGCTGCCCCGGATCACCACCGGGGCGTCACCGGGAACGAACGACGACACCGCGGAGCGCTGTCCGGCCGAGATCAGCGGCCCCATCTGCATGGATTCATCGAGCGGATCGCCGACCCGGATCGCGGTCACGCTGCGCTCCAGCAGGGTCAGGAAGTCGTCGAGCACGCTGGACTGCACGAGGATCCGGGAGCGCGCGCAGCAGTCCTGGCCGGCGTTGCCGAACACCGCTCCGGGGGCGGCCGCGGCGGCGGCCTCGAGGTCGGCGTCGGCGAACACGAGGTTGGGGGACTTGCCGCCCAGCTCGAGCGTGACGCGTTTGATCGTCTCCGCGGCGCCGGCCGCGATCGAGCGCCCCACCTCGGTCGAGCCGGTGAAGGCGATCTTGGCCACGTCAGGATGGGCGACGAGCCGTGCGCCGCACGTCGAGCCCGGTCCGACGACGACGTTGACCACGCCGTCGGGCAGCCCGGCCTCGAGCGCGAGCTGTTCGAAGCGCAACGCGGTCAGCGGGGTCAGTTCGGCGGGTTTGAGCACGACCGTGTTGCCGGCCGCCAGCGCGGGCCCGAGCTTCCAGGCCGCGATCACGAGCGGGAAGTTCCAGGGCACGATCAGCCCGACCACGCCGAGGGGCTCACGCACCGTGAACGCCTGCCCGCCACTGACCGGGATCGTGTCCCCGAGCATCCGCTCGGGCATGCCGGCGTAGAAGCCGATCGTGTCGGCAACCATGCCCATCTCGCCCCGCGCGTCGGCAATCGGCTTGCCGGCGTTGCGTGCCTCCAGGCGCGCCAGCTCCTCGCCGTGCTCCTCGATCGTCGTCGACAGGCGTCGCAGCAGCCGCGCCCGTTCGGCAGGGGCCAGCGCCCGCCAGCCCGGATACGCCGCCCGCGCCCGGTCCACCGCGCGGTCGACGTCCTCGACGCCGGCGCGTGGAATCTCCTCGAGCACCGCCTCAGTGGCGGGCTCGATCACGGTCAGCGTGTCGCTCACGGCAGGGGCGCGACCTAGAGGTCCGAGGGCGCGGCCGGAGCAGTACCGGCCACGGTCACGCCGTCGTCGGCGAACTCGACAGTGCGCACCGGGCCCGTGAACGTGCGTTTGGCCGAGACCAGGTACCAGATCGTCACCGCGAGGATCACGCCGATCGTGACGATTGGGGCGTAGTTGACCGAGGACCAGGTGAAGCCATTGCCGAAGTAGACCCCGGCCGGCGACGTGGGCAGGCAGAAGATGATCACGCACAGGGCGACCCAGGTGAACGCGATCGGGTTGATCCACCGGTAGCGGCGTCCGAGCGTCCACGGGCCGGGCTCGAAGCGGTCGCCCATGCGCCAGCGCAGGAAGACCGGAATCGTGTAGGCGATGTAGAGGCCGATGACCGAGATCGAGACGACCGCGAAGAAGGCGACCGGGAAACCGGCCGAGTTGGGGAAGTAGGCCGGCAGGGTGATCAGCAGCGCCGCCAGGCACACGAACAGCACCGCATAGGTGGGAGTGCCGTTGGCGCCCAGGCGCCGCCACAATTTGTGGCCGGGGATCGCCCCGTCGCGCGAGAACGCGAACGTCATCCGCGAGGCACTGGTCACGCAGGCCATGCCGCAGAACAGCTGCCCCACGGTCGAGATCAGGATGACCGCCTTGGCGGCCGCCGACCCCAGCGCGGTGGTGATGATGGCCAGGGCCGGGAAGCCGGCCACGGAGATCTTGGAGATCGCGTGCTGCTGGACGGCGAAGGTGAGGGCGAGGAGCAGGATCCAGCCGATCGCGGCCGAGTAGGCGACCGAGCGCCAGACGCCCCGCGCCGCCGACATCGAGGCGCCGTGCGTCTCCTCCGAGACGTGAGCCGACGCGTCATAGCCGGTGATCGTGTACATGGTGAGTAGGAAGCCCAGCGGTAGCACGTAGAACCAGTACATGCCGTGACTGAAGCCGCCAAACGCCCGCCCGCTGAACACGTAGGAGACGCTCGAGTGATGCGAGGGGACGAAGATGAGCAGGATCACGATCACCGCGACGCCGACCACGTGCCACCAGACCGAGACGTTGTTGAAGATCGAGACGAGGTGGCCCGAGAAGACGTTGATCATCCCGTGGAGAAGCAGGATGAGCGCGAACAGCGCGAACACCACGTGCGCGCCGTAGTGCACGTTGGCCGACGCGAAGTTGAAGATGAAGTCAACGTTGTAGAGGCCGAGCAGATACTGCAGGAAGCTCGCGGCGGCGTAGTCGACCGACGCGACGACCGCGATCAGCCCGATCAGGTTGAACCAGCCGGTGAACCACCCCCAGCCGGCGCCGCCCAGGCGCGAGGCCCAGAAGTAGATCCCCCCCGCTGTCGGGAACGCCGAGGCGAGCTCGGACATCGAGACCGCCACACACAGGATGAGCAGGCTGATGACCGGCCAGCCGATCGAGATCGCCACCGCTCCGCCGTTGTTGAAGGCCTGGCCGTAGCTGGTGAAGCAGCCCGCCAGCACGGAGATGATCGAGAAGGAGATGGCGAAGTTGGAGAAGCTGCTCCAGCCTCGCTTGAGCTCCTGCTTGTAGCCGAGCTCGGCAAGCCGTTGCTCGTCCGTGGACTGTGACTCGGTTCCTGCGCTCATGCCGGTCCCCTCGCTAAAGGTCTGTTAGCCCGTCCTTCAATCGCGGCAACCTAGAACGCACCGCGCATCAAGTCAAGGTCCCGCTCGTCCAATTCACACGGCCGCCATCAAACCACCGCCGGTTCGGGCAGCAACCCGGCCAGCACGTGCTCGGTGGCGCGCACGTGCTCGGCCATCTCCCGTGCGGCGGCGGCCACATCGCGCGCTCGCACGGCGGCCAGCAGCCGGCGGTGGCTCATGTTGGAGGAGTGCAGGACCTCGGGGGGATGTGCGATCAGGGAGATCAGGCCGCTCATCGCCCCCTGGGTCTCGGTCATCGCGGTCACCAACCGCGGGCTGTCGGTCGCCTCGGCGAGCCCGACGTGCAGACGGATGTCGGCCTGCCGGTAGGCGCTGAAGTCCTCGAGCATCCCGTCGATCGCCACCGCCAGCGCGTCAAGCGCGTCGAGCCGCACCGCGTCGGCTCGCTCGACCGCGAGCACCGCGATCCCGACCTCGATCGCCATCCGCTCGTCGCACAGCTGTCGCCATTGCGCGACCAGCTCCGCTGACGGCGGCTGGGCGGGTGGCTGCGGGTCAGCGACGAAGGTCCCGCCCCCGCGGCCGCGGGTGGCGCGCAGATGACCGCTCTGCCCCAGCGCGACGAGCGCCTGGCGCAGGGTCGAGCGCGCGATCCCCAGCCGGCTGCACAGCTCGCGTTCGGCGGGCAGGCGGGTGCCCGGGGGCAGGAGCCCGAGCTTGATCGCCGTGCCGAGCCGATCGACCGCCTCCTCGAAGGCGGTCTGCGAGTGCACCGGGGCGAAGATCGTGCCCAGCGAACTCGCGGCCGCCAGGCGGGCGCGCACCTCCGGGCTCGTGCGCGTACTCACCCCAGCCCCGGGCTCACAGCCGCTCGAAACCGCGCACGCGCTCCCAGTCGGTCACCGCCGACTCAAACGCGGCCAGCTCGACATCGGCGGCGTTGACATAGTGCGCGACGACGTCCTCACCGAAGGCCGCGCGCGCGACGGGACTGGCCGCGAAGAGCTCCCGCGCCTCCCGCAGCGTGGTCGGCAACCGCGGCTTGTCGTCGGCCAGGTACGCGTTGCCGCTGTAGGCGGCCTCGAGTTCCAGGCCGGCGTCGACGCCGTGCAGGCCCGCGGCGATCATCGCGCTCAGAGCCAGGTACGGGTTGAGATCCGAGCCCCCGGCCCGGTTCTCGAACCGCAGCCCCGGGCCGTGACCGATCACCCGCAGCGCGCACGTCCGGTTGTCAGTGGCCCAGGCAACGGCGGTGGGCGCGAAGGAGCCGGCCACGTAGCGCTTGTAGGAGTTGATGTTCGGAGCCGAGAACAGCGTCAGCTCGCGCAGACAGGCAAGCTGGCCGGCGAGGAAGGACTCAAACAGCCCACGGTCGCGCGAGAACAGCGGGGCGGGCGGGTGGGCGTCATCGCTGAGCGAGAAGTGGATGTGGCACGAGCTGCCCTCGCGCTGGTCAAACTTGGCCATGAAGCTGATCGCCATGCCCTCCTGGGCAGCGATCTCCTTGGCGCCGTTCTTGTAGATCGCATGCTCGTCAGCGCTGCGCAGCGCGTCGGCGTAGCGGAAGTTGATCTCGTGCTGGCCGAGGTTGCACTCGCCCTTGGAGTTCTCCACCACCATCCCGGCCTGTTCCATCTCGTTGCGGATCCGCCGGATCAGTGGCTCGATCCGTGCCGTGCCCAATAGCGAATAGTCGATGTTGTAGAGGTTGGCCGGCTCGAGGTCCCGGTAGCCCTTGTGCCAGGCCGTCTCGTAGCTGTCGCGGAATACGAGCAGCTCGAGCTCGGTGGCGGCGTTGGTCGCCCAGCCGCGCTCGGCGAGGCGATCGAGCTGGCGCCGCAGGATCTGGCGCGGCGAGGCGACGACCGGCGAACCGTCCTCCCATGCCAGGTCACAGAGGACGAGTGCGGTGCCGTCCTGCCAGGGCACCAGCCGCAGCGTGGCCATGTCGGGACGCAGGGAGAAGTCCCCGTAGCCACGCTCCCAGGACGACATCGCGTAGCCCGCGACGGTGTTCATCTCCACGTCGACGGCGAGCAGGTAGTTACAGCCCTCGGCCCCGTGCTCGACCACCTCGTCGAGGAAGTGCCGGGCGTTCAGCCGCTTACCCTGGAGGCGGCCCTGCATATCGGTCATCCCGAGCAGGACGGTGTCGATCTCACCCGCGTCGACGCGCGCCCGGAGCTCGTCCAGGTTCATCGCCGGAGCCCTGCGGATCGCCGCACGCGCCGAAGGTATAGGAGATGCGCCTTTTGCGCCAGCCGACAGGTGTGACAAGGCCACGCGTTCCGGGTAGGATCTCGTCCACGTGACGTGGGGATTCCTCTGGCTCATGCTGGCGCTCAAGCTGCCGCTCGCGGCGCTCATCTACATCGTGTGGTGGGCGATCAAGGCCGAGCCCGAGCCGCCGGAGACCACGGACGACGATGGCGGCATCAAGCGCCATCCGCCCCATCCGCGCAAGCCGTTCCCACGCCGCCCGCGCCGCGGCCCGCATGGCGACCCCGCGCCGCACTCCCCGGCTCGCGTGCGCACCGTCCGGGCCCGCGCCCGGACCCTCGGGCACTGAGCGCAGCGGAGCCTCGCTGCGGGCGACCGGCCGCGCTGGCAGACTTGCCGCTGATGAGTGACGCGCCCGCCTCGGTCCTGTCGGACGCGACGATCGTCGCGATGGTCGGTGACGGCCGTATTCGTATCGATCCGTGGGACGTAGGCCTCGTGCAGCCCGCGAGCGTCGACCTGAGGCTCGGGGACTCCTTCCGCGTGTTTCACAACCACCGGGTGGCGGCGATCGATCTGCGTGACCCACCCGAGAACCTCACCGAGGAGGTGACCGTCCCCGACGGCGAGTCGTTCGTGATCCACCCAGGCGAGTTCTGCCTGGGCCGCACGCTCGAGTGGGTCGAGTTGCCCGATGACATCGTCGCCCGGATCGAGGGCAAGTCCTCGCTGGGCCGTCTCGGCCTGATCGTGCACGCCACCGCCGGATTCTGCGATCCCGGGTGGAAGGGAACGCTGACCCTGGAGCTCAACAACCTGACCCGGATCCCGATCAAGCTCTATCCCGGCCTGGAGATCGCGCAGCTGTCGTTCATGACGCTGGATCGGCCGGCGCGGCGCCCGTACGGCAGTCCGGATCTCGGAAGCCATTACCAGGGCCAGCGGGCCGCGACCGCCAGCCGCTACCGCGCGCCGAGCGTTCCCGACGCCGGCCCGATCGGATAGGCTCGCGCCGTGCTGGCCGCCCTGTTCGCCGTCGCCGAGCCGTCCAAGACCCCGTTCTACATCGCGGGCGGTGTGCTCGCCCTGTGGGCGGTCGTGCTCGCGGGCCTCGGCCTGACCCAGCCGGAGTTTCCCTACAACGCGCGTGGCCAGCGCGGCGTAGCCACGCTCAGTCTCGTGTTGATCGTGATCGCGATCGGCGCGGCCATCCTCACCGATCCCTGATCCTCAGGCGGTCGCCGCCTGGCGCCGCAGGGGGTGGCGTTCGTTTGCGCTCTCGCCGGCGACGCCGATGACGTCCACGATCGACAGTCGCGCACCGCACTGCGCGCACATCCGGTGCCCATCGACCTCACCGCCGCAGCCGCGGTGCTCGAGGCGGACCGGCGGACCGTCCGGGCGCGGGAAGTGCGTGTCGCCCCACTGCATCAGGGAGACGATCACCGGCCACAGATCCCGCCCCGCCTCGGAGAGGTGATACCCGTGGCGTTCCGGATGCTCCTGGTAGCGACGGCGCTCGAGGATGCCGGCCCCGACCAGGCGCTCGAGCCGGGCCTGGAGCACGTTGCGGGCGATCCCGAGATCGGCCTGGAACTCGTCGAACCGGTGCACGCCGAGCATCACCTCGCGGATGATCAGGAGCGTCCAGCGCTCGCCGACGACTTCGAGCGTCGAGGCGATGCTGCAGCTCTGACCGGAGTACGCGTTGCCGAGGGGCATCAATCTGCAAGTCTACGACGGTGCGTTGCATGGTGCAACCTCCGATCTGGTAGCGTCGGTTGCACCATGCAACGCTCAATCGCCCGCACGGCTGATCGGCCCCAATCCCGGAGACGTGCCTCATGAACCTGCTCACCCGCCACCGTGACGCCTCCCCGGCGGTGGTCCTCGCGATCGTCTGTGCCGGAGTCGTGCTGGCCAGCCTTGACCTGTTCATCGTCAACGTGGCGCTGCCTGAGATCGCCCGGGACCTGCACACCAGCAACCTCGCCGATCTCTCGTGGATCCTCAATGCCTACGCGATCGTGTATGCGGCCCTGCTCGTCCTCCTCGGACGGCTCGCGGAGAGCCGGCGGCGCGATACCGGCTTCCTGCTCGGGGTCGTGCTGTTCACCGCCGCCTCGGCTGCGTGCGGCGCGGCCAGCAGCCTGGGCATGCTCGTCGCCTTCCGGATCATCCAAGCCGTCGGTGCGGCGTTGCTGACCCCCACCTCGCTAAGCCTGGTCCTCGCCACCACCCCGCCCGCGGGACGCTCCGGGGCAGTCCGGGCCTGGACGGCGATCGGGGGCCTGGCGGCGGCCCTGGGGCCGGTCGTGGGCGGCGTGCTCGTCGCCGCCAGCTGGCGATGGGTCTTCCTGGTCAACGTACCGATCGGCGTCGCGGCCGTGATCGTCGGCTGGCGCCGGCTGCCCGCAGTCGCGGGTCACCCCGGACCCCGTCCCGACGCGATTGGCGCGGGGTTGATCACCCTCGGAGTCGCCGCGCTCACGCTCGGTCTGGTCAAGGGCAACGACTGGGGCTGGGGTGCCGTCTCGACGGTGGCCGTGCTCGCCGTGGCGGTCATCGCGCTGGGGCTGTTCGCACTGCGGATCGCGCGGGCCGCCAATCCGCTCGTTGACGGACGGCTGTTCACAGTCCGGGCATTCTCCGGCGCGTCGGTCGTCGCGCTCACCTTCTCGATCGCCTTCGGGGCGATGCTCCTGTCCATCGTCCTCTGGTGCCAGCAGGTGTGGGGGTGGTCGGCGCTCAGCACCGGCCTGGCCGTCGCGCCGGGACCGTTGATGGTGCCCCTGTTCGGCTTCCTGATCGCCGGCCGGCTGATCGCCCGCTTCGGGCCCGGGCCGGTGATCGGCGTCGGCGCCACCGTGTTCGCGGCTGGGATCATCTGGTGGACGCTGGCCGCGGGGCTGACGCCCGACTACACGGGGGAGATGCTCGGCGGCATGCTGCTGACCGGAGCCGGCGTCGGGCTGACGCTGCCGACCTTCATGGCCACTGGCGCGGCGTCGCTGCCCCCGCACGCACTCGCCACGGGGTCGGCAGTGATCAACATGCTGCGCCAGGTCGGGCTCGCGGTCGGCGTCGCAGCGCTCGTCGCCGTACTGGGTGCCACCCCGCCCGGCGGCGATCCAACCGCTGCCTTCCAGCGGGGCTGGGTGGTGATCGCCTCCGCGTCACTCCTGGCCGCCATCGCCGGCCTGGTCATCCTGCGCCGTCCTCGCCCGGTGGCAGCCATTGGCACGGAGCCGGCGATCGGGGCGGTCAGGGCGCCGGAGGGGTAGCCAGCGGTCGGGCGGCGTCCCTCTTAGAGGACCGCCGAGCCGCGGGCCGAGACCCACTACAGTCCTCGGCAGCCCCGTTTTCGCCCGCCCGGCGGGCGGTCCCCGCAATCGTCTGACAGGAGCGCCATGACCACCGAGACTCGGCAGACCGGAGACAACGGCGGCGCAGCCACCTCGGGCGAGACGCTCACTGTCACCGACAACCGGACCGGCAAGTCCTACGAGATCCCGATCGAGGACAACACGATCCGCGCCACCGAGCTGCGCAAGATCAAGACGACGGACGATGACTTCGGCCTGATGACGTATGACCCGGCGTTCATGGCCACGGCGTCATGCCGGTCGGCGGTCACCTTCATCGACGGCGAGAGGGGCATCCTCGAGTACCGCGGCTACCCGATCGAGCAGCTGGCCGAGAAGTCCTCCTACCTCGAGGTCGCCTACCTGCTGATCAACGGCGAGTTGCCGAGGGCCTCGCAGCTGAACGAATGGGATCAGGAGATCACGATCCACACGTTCGTGCACGAGAACATCAAGGAGTTCATGCAGGGCTTCCGGTATGACGCGCACCCGATGGGGATGCTGCTCGCCTCGGTCGGCGCACTGTCGACCTTCTACCCGGAGGCCAGCGCGATCAAGGACCAGAAGTCGCGCTACATGCAGATGATCCGGCTGCTGGCCAAGATGCCCACTCTGGCCGCCTTCTCCTACCGCCACAACCGCGGGATGCCATACGTCTATCCGGACAATGACCTCAGCTATCCGGGCAACTTCCTCTCCATGATCTACAAGGTCGCCGAGCTCAAGTACGAGCCCGATCCGCGGCTCGAGCGGGCCCTGGACGTGCTGTTCATCCTCCACGCCGATCACGAGCAGAACTGCTCCACGAGCGCGGTGCGCAGCGTCGGGTCCTCACAGGTCGACCCCTACTCCTCGGTCGCCGCCGGCGTGGCGGCGCTGTATGGCCCGCTCCACGGCGGCGCCAACGAGGCCGTGCTGCGCATGCTGCGCCGGATCGAGACCAAGGAGAACATCCCCGACTTCATCGCCGGGGTCAAGAACGGTGACGAGAAGCTGATGGGCTTCGGTCACCGCGTCTACAAGAACTTCGACCCGCGGGCCAAGATCATCAAGAAGACCTGTCGACGAGGTGTTCGAGGTCACGGGGAAGAACCCGCTGTTGGAGATCGCCACCGAGCTCGAGAAGATCGCCCTCGAGGACGATTACTTCATCTCGCGCAAGCTGTACCCGAACGTCGACTTCTACTCCGGACTGATCTACGAGGCGCTGGGGATGCCCGTGGAGATGTTCCCGGTGCTGTTCGCGATCGGGCGCACGAGTGGCTGGATCGCCCAGTGGCTCGAGATGATCGACGATCCCGAGCAGAAGATCGCCCGTCCGCGTCAGATCTATACGGGCGCGCGCGAGCGGGACTACCTGCCGATCGATCAGCGCGGCTGAGCCGCGCCAACGCCCGCTGGGCGCGAAGGCCACGGCGATCCCCCTCGCGGGGCGGATTGCGGCCGAGTGACCACTCCCACAGTACGAACACAGGTTCGCATCTACTGTCGATGACATGGCGTTCCCTCACACCGATTTACCGGTCGAGATTCGGCCGATCAGGCCGGATGACGGCGCGCGTCTCCGGGCATCGCACGCGCGCCTGTCCCCGAGAGTCGCGCTACCGCCGGTTTCTCAGCGCCAAGCCGACGCTGACCGAGTCCGACGCCCGCTATCTGGTCGAGGTCGACGGCCGCGATCACGTCGCGCTTGTCGCCACGGCGGCCGTCGCCGGAACCGACGGCGAGATCGTCGCCGTCGCGCGTTTCGTGCGGCTCGCCGATGCGCCCGACACGGCCGAGTTCGCGATTGTCGTCGCCGACAACCACCAGCGCCGCGGGCTGGCCACCGAGCTGCTGCGCCGCTTGGCCGAGGCCGCGACCGAGCGCGACATCACCCGTTTCCGGGCCTCGATGCTGTCGGACAACATCGCCATCCAGCGCATCCTCGAGCGCCTCGCCGTGGGCGAGGTCTCCTGTCTGCGCAAGGGGTCGATCACCGAGATGGAGATCGCGCTGCCGGGCGGCGTGCAGCGCGGCGACCGGCCCGCGCAGGACACCACGGTCGCCGCCCGCCGCGACACGGAGACCCGGGCCGCGGCCTGACATCATCCGCGCGTGGCGTGGACCCTGACCGTGCGTTGCGGCCCGAGGGTCAAGCGCAGCCAATATGAGGAACTGGGCGCGGCGCTCACCGCACTGGAGGCCCGCGGCCGGGAGCTGGCCGCGACGGCCCCGCGCCGCACGGTCACCCGGGCGCGCCGCTTTGAGCCCGCTGAGCAGGTCTACGCCCGGTTGGAGGTCTCCGGGCCTCAGCGGCTCGTCGCGAGCGTCCGGGCCGGCGTCGATATCCGTGGTGACGGCGCCACCGAGGCCTACCGCGGGCGGATCCGGCGCGAGCTGATCACCGCCGAGCCGAGCGAGAGCGCCTACGCGGCGTTGCGCCGCGTGCTCGCGTCGTGATCGCCGGCCGCCGGCGGGGCGGCCGGGGAGAGCACCAGCGTGGCGCCGTGGCGCCGCAGCCAGGCGGACTCGCGGCGGTAATCCGGGTAACGGCGCGCGAGCAATGACCAGAAGCGCGGCGAGTGATCCATGATCTGCAGGTGGCACACCTCATGCCAGATCACGTAATCGAGAACCGTCTCGGGTGCGAGCAGCAGGCGCCAGTTGAAGCTCATCGCGCCCGTGCGCGAGCAGCTCGCCCACCGTGTCCGCTGACCGCGGATGGTCAGCGCGGTGTACGCGTGGCCGGTCTGCGCGCAGGCATCGTCGAGCCGCGGCGCAATCTCGCTCCTGGCGCGACGCCGATACCAGCGTTCGAGCGCCGGTTCGCAGTCCGCCCCGGCGGGGACGAGCAACGCGCCGCCGCGGCGGTGGACCCGCTCACGGCCGGCCTCCGGGTGCAGGCTGAGCATCGCGTCGAGGTACGGGACCCGCGCCCCGCGCGCGGCTACGGCGGCGCGCGCAGACTCGAGCTCGGCCACCCGGCGCTCGATCCACGGCCGCAGCTCTCGGATCGCGGCCGCCGCCTCGCGCGCGGCGGCACGGCGCGGCAGGATCACCTCGACGCCGCGCCCGGCGTCCACGGACACGCGCACGCGGCGCGCGCGCTCTGAGCGGCGGACGGTGTAGGCGATCTCCTCCACTCTCAACCAGAGTACGGTCAGCCTCTGACGTGCCCGTGTTTCCTGATCTCCCCGCCCCGCTGCGATCCGCAGGCGCTGAGCTGCGCTTTGCCGCTGAGCGCGACATCCCCGAGATCCTCATCGCCCATCAGGACGACCCGCAGCTCTACCTGCGCCTCGGGCTCGAGCGACCCCCGAGCGGGGCGGAGCTCGGGCGCCGCAGCGAGACCGATGCCGCCCTGCGCTACGCCGGCGAGGCCGTCCGCTTCACGATCCTCAGCCCCGGATCCGACGTCTGCCGCGGGCAGCTCGACGTCCACCGCGTCGATTGGGACGATGGCCGCGCCGAGGCGGGCATCTGGGTCGCTCCGCAGGCCCGCGGCCGGGGGCTGGCCGCGGACGCTCTGCGCCTGGCCGGCGGCTGGCTGTTTGATCGCTGCGGACTGGCCCGGCTGGAGTTGCTCACCGATCCCGACAACGCGCCGATGATCGCCGCCGCGCGCCGGGCCGGGCTCACCGAGGAGGGCGTGCTGCACGCCTACCTGCGTGAGCGCGGTCGGCGTCTGGACGTGGCCGTCCTCTCCCTGCTGCCGGCTGATCTCGCCTCTGGCGGCTCGGATCCGTCGTGAGGGTCTGGCGCGTGCCGCTGCCGCCGGGCGTGCGGCCGCCGTTCGAGGTGTACATCAACGGAGTGCGCCAGGAACTCGGCTCCGACTACCGGGTGACCGCCGGGGAGCTGCTCTTCGAACGGGAGCTGGTGCGCTCAAAGCTCGGCCCCCGGGCATGGCTGCTCGGCATGTGGGGGATCGGGACCTACCGGCGCAACGACGAGATCGACGTCCGCTACGAGCTCGAGGGGCGGCCGATGGTCGCCCAGGGCCTCGAGGTCACGCCTCCAGATTGACCACGTCGCGCCGGACCCACGGGCGCAGCAGCTTCAGCGCGGAGAGGATCGCCCGAGTGGCCGGCGAGCGGTTGAGCGTGTAGAAGTGGATCCCGGGCGCGCCGCGGGCCAGCAGCTCGGCGCATTGCAGGGTCGCGTAGGAGACGCCGAGCTGCAGAACCGCCTCGGGGTCGTGCGAGCGCCAGTCCAGCGCCTCCCGCAGCGCGGCGGGGATGGTTGCCCCGCACATCCCGGTAATCGTCTTGATCTGCGAGAGGTCGGTGATCGGCATGATCCCGGGCAGGATCGGCACGTCGATACCGGCGGCGCGCGCCTCGTCGACGAAGCGGAAGTAGAGCTCGTTGTCGAAGAACAGCTGGGCGACCAGGAAGGACACACCGGCGTCGACCTTCTCCTTGAGGAAGCGCAGGTCGTGCGCGAGATCGGGCGCCTCGGGGTGGACCTCGGGGAAGCAGGCTCCGCCGACGCAGTGCTCATAGCCCTCGGTGATCAGCGCGGCGAGCTCGGTCGAGTAGCGCAGGCCGCCGGGATGAGCCTCCCATTCGGTCTGGCCTCGTGGCGGATCGCCCCGCAGCGCGAGCACGTTCTCGATCCCGGCGTCGCGCATGTCGTCGAGGATCGTCTCGAGCTCCTCGCGCGTGGAGCCGACGCAGCTGAGGTGGGCCATCGCCTCGATCCCGAGCTCCTGCTTGATCCATTTGGTCAGGTCGAGCGTGCGGCTGCGCGAGCCGCCGCCGGCGCCGTAGGTGACCGACACGAAGGCGGGATCGAGCTGCCGCAGGGATTCGAGCGCGAGCCCGAGCACTCGCTCGCCGGCGTCGGTCTTGGGCGGGAAGAACTCGAAGGAGAAGACCGGCTCCTCGGCCGCCCCGAGGATCTCGTCGATGCGCATGCGCGAACCGTATCACAACCTTGACAGAGCTATGTCAAGGTTGCCTCGACTCGGGCTCAAGCCGGGAGCCACACCTCGGTCTCGCCATCCTGCTCGCGCCGGGCCTCGCCCCGTCGTTCGAGGTGGGTGAGGTAGCAGAGCGTCTGGGTCAGCGCCCAGTTGCCGTTGGTGAAGGTGATCGGCGCTCCCCACACCGCCGGGGCGATCTCGATCGCCGGCCGGGCCTGCGGGCCGAGCGCGCCCCGCGCGGCGGCCAGCCGGGTGCCGACCAGCTCGCGGTTGGCCTGGATGTGGCCGGGGACATCGAGGAAGGGCTTGCCGTGTCCCGACAGCGCGAGCCGGGCATTGAGCCCCGAGACGCGGTCCAGCGAATCCAGGAACTCGGCCACCGGATCGGGGGAATGGCCGTAATCGAAGAACAGCGAGACGCGGCCGAGCAGATGATCACCGGAGATGAGCACCCGATGATCGGCCTGGTAGAGGCAGACGTGGGAGGGCGCATGCCCGGGCGTGTGGTGGACCGTCCAGACGCCGAGGTCGGTCTCGATCTCGACGCCGGGGACGAGCTCCCGGTCGGGCTCGATGTACTCCGCCACGCCCGAGGGGATGTCCTTGATGCGCTCGGCGAGCGCCTCGATCGTCTCCTCGGGGACGCCGCTCTGGCGCGCCACCTCGAGGCGACGGGCCAGCGCGCGCTCACGATCAGAGCCGCCGTGGCCGGCGTGCGCGTGATCGGGGTGCATCCAGAACTCGCATCCGGCCCGCTCGCGGATCGGGGCCGCCTGGCCCCAGTGATCGGAGTGGGCATGGGTGACCGCCAGCAGGCGCACGTGCTCGAGGCGCAGGTTGACCTGATCCATCGCTCGCTCGAGCTGTCCCAGCGAGCCCGGCTCGTACATGCCGGTATCGATCAGCACCACCCCCGAACCGGCGGCGATCGCCCACGCGTTGCAGTGCGGGACCCCGGGCCAGGGGAGCGGCAGTCGCAGCCGCCACAGTCCGGGCAGGATCCGCTCCCCGCGGCCGAGCTCTCGTGGGCGCGCCATCGGCCAGACCTTATTGGCCGCTCGGAGCCGCTGCCCGCGCCGCGGCTCCGCACTCGGCTCGCTCGGCTGATCGGAGAGTCCGTAGACTCCCGCGATCGATGGCGACGACGGCTGACATCGCCAAGCGCTACTTCACCGCTCTGGCTGCGCACGACCTCGACGACGCGCTCGCGTGCTGGCAGCCGGGCGCCGTGGATCGCTTCGTCGGCGGCCAGGAGCTGATCGCGCCCGACGGGGTCCGGCGAGTACTTCACCGAGCTGTTCGGGGCGTTCCCGGATTTCTCGTTCGAGATCCTCGACCTGACGACCTATCGCGACCCGCACCGCGGTGCGCTGGCGGGCGCGCGGCACCTTCGCCGGGCCCGGAGCGTTCATGGGCTTTGAGCCCAACGGCGCCACGATCGACATCGAGGGCTGCGACGTGGTCACCGTCACCCATGACCTCATCACCCACAACGATGCCTATCTCGACAGCGGCGATCTCGCGCGCCAGCTCGGCCTGCTGCCCCCGGCGGGCTCGGCCGCCGACGCGCGCCTGACCCGGCTGGCCAACCTCCGCACGCGCGTGCGCCGGGCCGTGCACGGGGTCGACGTGGAGACGATCGCCGACGGGGTGTGGATCGTCCGGGGCGGCTTCCCGGCGCGGACCATGAACGTCTACCTGATCGAGGACGAGGGTGGGGTGACCGTCTTCGACGCCGGCATCGCCGCGATGGGCGCCGCGCTGCGGGCGGCATGCGCGCGGCTGGGCGGGGTGCGCCGGGTCGTGCTCGGCCACGCCGATTGCGATCATCGCGGGTCCGCTCCCGCGCTCGGCGCGCCGACCTACTGCCATCCGGCCGAGCGCGCCGCGGCGATCTCGCCCGACGGGTTCCGCGACTACTGGGATCTCGGCCGTCTGGACCTCCACGGGCGCCTGCTGCTCAGCCGGCTGCTGCCGACCTGGGACGGAGGCGCGGTCCCGATCGCCGGCACGCTTGGTGAGGGTGACGAGGTCGCCGGCTTCCGGGTCGTCGAGCTGCCTGGACACGCGCCCGGCCTGATCGGGCTCTACCGCGACTCCGACCGGCTCGCGCTCGTCTCGGACTGCTTCTACACCCTGGACCCGCAGACCGGCCGTAAGGGCGCGCCCCGGGTGCCCCACCCGGCGTTTGACGCTGACGTCGAGCAGGCGCGGGCCTCGATCCGCAAGCTCGCCGCGATGGAGCCGAGCTCGGCCTGGGCCGGCCATGCCGACCCGGTCACCGGCGACGTCCGGGTCCAGCTCGAGCGCGCCGCCGCGGCGACGCTCTAGTGTCCCGTTTCGCAGGACTGACGCCAACGGCACCCTGAGCCGGCCGTGGGTCGCCGCAACCGCCAGCGCACCAAGCTCGTCGCCCCGGTCTCGGCCTACGAGGACCCCGCCGGCGGCGTGCTCGCGCTGCGGGGCGCGCTGAAGGCGGGCGCACGGCGCGACTACACCGAGACGCTGGCCGGCGGGATCGACCGTGAGGACGCACGCCAGCGGGCCACCGAGCTGCTGTTCGAGCGGCTCGCGGTCAGCTGGGAGATCGCCGGCGTCACCACCACCTCGGCCCGGGACCTGCTGGACCGCTACCGGATGGCCTCGGGGCGCCGAGCGGGACTTCGTGCGCGTTGCCCTGCGCCGCCACGTCGAGGAGAACTTCCCCGAGCTCGAGGCGCCGTGAGCGAACCCGCCAGGCCCCCCGCCGGCGCTCCCGATCCCGACCGGTTCGCGGCTCTGATCTGCGACTGGTGCCTGGAGCTGACCCCGGGCGCGCGCGTGTGGGTGGACACCACGACGCTGGCCTCCGACTACGCCCGGGCGCTTCAATACGGCCATCCTGGACCGGGATGGGTGGCCGTTCGTGCTCCTGCACCCCGCCCGGGCTCAACGCCGATTTCTACGACCACGCCCGCGAGCGCCACCTCTCGAGCCGCCCCCCACCGCGCTGGCCCTGCCGAGGGTCTTGACGCCTTCGTCCGGATCGGGGCCCCGGGAGACACCCGCGAGCTCGCCGGCGTCGATCCGGCTCTGATCGCGCGTGTCGCCAGCGCCCGCGATCCGCTCAACGAGCGCATGCGCTCGCTGCGCTACTGCCTGACCGTCGTGCCCACCGAGGCCCTGGCCGAGCAGGCCGGCATGGATCGCGAGGAGTACGCGGCCTTCGTGACCCGCGCGCTGTTCCTGGATCGGGACGGACCCGATCGCCGCGTGGCGCGAGCTGAGCGTCCGCCAGGCCGCGCTGATCGATCGCCTCGCCCCGGCCGCTGAGATCCACATCGAGGCCGAGGGCACCGATCTGCGCCTCGACGTCTCCGGACGGACCTGGATCAACTCCGACGGGCGCCGCAACATGCCCAGCGGCGAGGTCTTCACCGGCCCGCTGGAGACCTCGGCCGAGGGCCGGATCCGCTTCACCGTTCCCACCGGGCCGCCGGGGGTGGACCGTCACCGGCGTCGAGCTCGAGTTCCGCGCCGGCCGGGTCGTGGGCGCCTGGGCGCAGGAGGGTCAGGCGCTACCTCGAGGCGGCGCTGACCACCGACGACGGCGCGCGCTGCCTCGGCGAGCTCGGCGTCGGCAGCAACGCCGGGATCGACCGCGCGACGGGTCAGATCCTGCTCGACGAGAAGATGGCCGGCACGGTCCATCTCGCGCTCGGCCGCTCCTATCCGGAGACCGGCGGGACCAACGTCTCGGCGCTGCACTGGGATCTCGATCTGCGATCTGCGCGACGGCGGGCCGCCTCAGCGCCGATGGTGAGCCGGTGATCGAGGACGGAGCCGTCCTGGTCTGATCGCTGACCCGGTGAGGACCGTCTCGGGGTGCGAGACAGACTCTTAACGAGCGTGCCCCGCGTCCTTAGTAGCGTGCGGGGCGTGAGGAGAACGAAGATCGTCGCCACCATCGGCCCGGCATCGCGCGAGCCGGAGGTGCTCGTGCGCATGGTCGAGGCCGGCCTGGACGTCGCGCGCCTGAACTTCTCGCATGGCGATCGCCAGCTGCACGCCGAGAATGCCGAGCGGGTGCGGGCCGCCTCGCGTCAGGTCGGCCGGCCGGTCGCGATCCTCCAGGACCTGCCCGGACCCAAGCTGCGCATCGGCTCGCTGACCGAGGGGATCGTCGAGCTCAAGCCCGGCGAGCATCTCGTGCTCGCGTGCGGTTCGACGGACCCGGGCGACGAGCGGCGGATCCCCGTCAGCTGGGGCGGACTGGCCGACGCCGTGGATCCCGACGACGTCGTCTACCTCGCCGACGGCGCGATCCGGCTGCGGGTCAAGCAGATCCGCGGCGGGGATTGCGAGATCGACACCGCTGGTCGAGGTGGGTGGCACGGTCGCCAACCGGCAGGGCCTGAACATCCCGGGCTCGACGCGCGGGCTGTCGGCGGTCCCGGAGGAGGACCTCGACATGCTGCGCTTTGGGGAGTCGATCGGGGTCGATGTCGTTGCGCTGTCGTTCGTGCGCACCGCCGAGGATGTCGAGACCGTCCGCCGCCACACCCGCCTTCCGCTCGTCGCCAAGATCGAGAAGCCCCAGGCCGTCAACGAGGCGCTGGAGATCATCCGCGCCGCCGACGCGGTCATGGTCGCGCGCGGCGATCTCGGCATCGAGCTGCCGATCGAGACGGTCCCGCTCGTGCAGAAGAACCTGCTGCGGATCGCCGGCGAGCTCGCCCGCCCCTCGATCACCGCGACCCAGATGCTCGATTCGATGGTCTCCTCCTCGCGCCCGACCCGTGCCGAGGTCGCAGACGTGGCCAACGCGATCCTGGACGGCACCGACGCGGTCATGCTCTCCCAGGAGACGGCGATCGGCTCCTATCCGGTCGAGGCGGTGGCGATGATGGCGGCCATCGCCGAGCACACCGAGACCGAGCTGCCCTACGAGAGATGGAACGAGACCCGGGTGCGCCGCGGTCACCGCGATCCGGCCTATACGATCGCCTACAGCGCCTGCTCCGCCGCCCGGGAGCTCGGCCTCGCCGCGCTCGTCGTGCCCACGCTGTCGGGACGCTCGGCCCGGCTCATCTCCGCCCACCGCCCGCAGGTCCCGATCTACTGCCTGTCCCCCGGGCGCGAGACCGTGCGTCGCTGCAACTTCATGTGGGGCGTGCAGGCGGCGTCGATCCGCCGTCATGAGATCACCGAGGAGCTGATCGCCGACAGCGCGCGGCGCGTCGTCGAGCTCGGCTGGGTCAAGCCGGGCGAGCGGGTCGGGATCACCGCAGGGCTGCCGAGCGGCAGGCCCGGCACGACGAGCCTGTTTCAGGTCCAAGAGGTCTGAGTCGCACCGCGCCCCGCGCGCCGGCGCCGAGGGCACGCTGCCGGCCGCTCAGGCCGCAGCGCGGCCGTAGAACACGGCTTCCTGCTCGCCGAGCTCGCTGGCGGGAGGATCGTCGTAGAACCACTCGCGCGCAATCCGGTGGAAGTTGCCGCGGGCATGGAGCTGTGAGATCACCGCGAGGGTGAGGACCTCCATCCGCCGGCCGAAGAGATGGTCGGGCGGCGCTGACTCATGGCGCAGGTAGCCGAAGTACTCCGAGCGCGGATCGCTCATGTCGATCAGGACCTGCGTGGCGTACTCGGGCGTGATCTTGATTTCACGGTCGCACGTGTACCAGGAGGACGACGCGCGGAAATGTGCCAGTACCCGGTCGGGGTTGAACTTGTCGGGGTCCGGGAAGAAGCCGATCTCGGTTCCGACCCGCATGATCGTGTCGGTGTCGCCCTCGATCACGGCCCGGATGATCTGGATCTCGAGCTCGACGCTGCCAGCCGGCATGCGCTTGAACAGTCCGAAGTCGAAGAAGGCCATCCGGCCGTCGTCGAGCAACATCGAGTTGCCGGGGTGAGGGTCGCCGGAGAACTGACCGTGGCGATACAGGCAGCCGAAGTAGAACCGAAACAGCATCTCGCTGATCCGGTCGCGCTCTGCCTGCGGATAGTTCTTGATCTCCTCGAATCCGGTACCGCTCGACGTACTCGGACACCATCAGGCGCTCGTGCGACAGTGACGTGACGACGTCGGGGATGACGATGAACGGGTGGCCGCGGAAGATCCGGGCCAGCGCACGCTGGTTCTGGGCCTCGAGCTCGTAGTCGAGCTCCTCCCCGATGCGTGAGCGGATCTCGTCCCCAACTGCCTGCGAGTCCATTCCGGGCGCGATGCGCTTGGCCAGCCGCAGGATCAGACCGAGGTTCTGCATGTCGGAGCGGACGGCGGCCGCGACACCCGGGATACTGGACCTTGACGGCCACGCGGCGGCCGTCGGGCAGGGCGGCGCGGTAGACCTGGCCGATCGAGGCGGCGGCGATCGGTTCCTCGTCGAACTCCTCGAAGACGTTGCTGATGCGATCACCGAGCTCCTCTTCGATCACCTTGCGCATGTCCTTGAAGGTCACCGTGGGAGCCGCGTCGCGCAGCGCCCCGAGCTTGCGCTGGAACTCCTCGCGGTACTCCTCGGGCACCAGTCCGGCGTCGAGGAAGGACATGACCTGGCCGACCTTCATCGCGGCGCCCTTCATCGTCCCCAGCGCGGTGACGATCTGCTCGGCGGCCTCGATGTGGCGCCGTTCGAGCGCGGCTTCGCGGCCCTCCTTGGTGCGGGTGACGTTGGCGGCTCGCGTACCGGCCTGCCGGATCGCCTGCCCGGCGGCGAGCCCCCCGATTTTCGCCGTGCGGCTCACCCGGGAGGTCGGGATCTTGTCCTTGGCCATGTCCAGGGTTACTCGGCCGGCTCGACCTTGGAGCCCGGGACGATGTCATCGGCACCGTCGGGCCAGCGGACCCACGCCTTGTGACCGCCGTCGTAGTCATCGCCGAGGAGGATCAGCGTGGCCGGCTCCCCGAGTGCCGTGCAGGCGCCCTGTCCCTCGGGATCGACCCCGCGCCAGATGCGCACGAACCCGTTGTGCTCGAGTTCGTCGGACACCGTGGTCGGATCGGTGTGGCCGGGATGGATCCGGGTGGCGCCGTCAAGCGTCAGCAGCCGGTCCATGATCGAGCTCTTGAGGTCCGCGTAGCACGTGCTCCCCGGCGCGCGAACGCCGCCGACGGAGCCCTTGAACAGCGTGTCACCGGTGAAGACATCGGTCCCGTCGACCAGCAGCGACAGCATGCCCGCAGTGTGGCCCGGGGTGTGGATCGGCTCGATCGCGAGCGCGCCGGTTTCGATCACCTGACCCGGGTACATCGCGCCCGTGGCGCCGGGAACGAGCTCTCGCTCGAGCGGATGGATGAGCACCGGTGCGTCGGGGTAGGCGATCCGGACGGCATCCAGTTCGGCGACGTGGTCGTGGTGGTGGTGCGTGAGCAGAACGTGCGTGAGCGTCAGCTGGCCGCGGCGCAGGAACTCCAGCAGGGGCGCGACGGGACCGCCGGCGTCGATCATCACCGCGCTCCCACCAAGCTCATCTCCCACCACATAGGTGTTGGAAAGCCAGGGATCACTCATCGAGCGTTCGACGATCACGACCTCAGAGGCTATCGGCCCTCCCCGTTCGAGACTCACGCGGTAGCCTCCGAGAGAGCCGATGAGCCTGATTCACACCTGCTACCGCATCCTGGAGATCGACCGCTCGGTCGCTTTCTACGAGGCGCTCGGCTTCACCGAGATCGCGCGCGCGCCGATCCGCGACGAGGCGATCAATGTCTTCATGGGGCTGCCCGACGATGGCCCCGAGCCCCGTCTGGAGCTCACCAACAACTTCGATCAGACCGAGCCCTACGAGATCGGCACCGGCTACGGCCACATCGCGATCACGACCGAGGATCTCGACGTCACCCTGCGGCGGCTCGCCGACCAGGGGATCGAGCCCGAGCGCCCGCCCTACTCGGTGCGCGAGGGCGGAAGCCGGCTGTGCTTCGTCCGCGATCCCGACGGGTATCGCATCGAGCTGATCGAGCGCAGCTGAGCATGGTCGACACCGCCACCATGGGCAAGCTGCTGCAGCGCTTCGCGCAGGGCGTCGCCGCGCACGATCGCGAGAACCCCGGCCACCACAGCTGGGGCATCGGCATGGCCCAGTTCGACATCGAGCGTCTCGGCTTCGACGAGGGTGAGGAGGTCCTGCCCGGCATCGTGCTGCAGGCCGACGGTGGGGTCACCGGCAACTTCCGGGTGCTGTGCGACGGTGACCACGACCGTGAAGCCGAGCAGCAGGAGGAGGAAGTCGTTGACGCGATCGCCTCCGAGGAGATCGCCGAGCCGGTCTACGCCGACGGTCCCCCGCCGGTCCGTCCCCCGCTCTGATCGCGCCGCACCGCGAGCCGGCGGACCCTCCCGAGGCTGGCTGAGCCGGGACCTACCCGCCTGACGCGATCTGGCCGGCGCTGGGCAGCGCGTCCTGGATCGCCTGACCGTGGCTGGACGCAGTCGCGCCGATCGACGACAGCTGTGACTGCACACCGCCGATGTCCGCGGCGCTGACGCTGCCTCCGGTGATCGCCGAGCGCAGCGCGCCGAGTTTGTTCGCCACCGCGGTCAGGGGCGAGAACAGTCGGCTCAGCAGTTTGCTGCTGCGCACGTCGACGGCCGCGATGGTCAGCTCATGCTTGATGAACAGCGCGGCCAGGCCGGCTTTGAGCAGGCTCAGCTTGTGCAGAAACGGGTGGCTGAACACGCCGGCGCGAAACGGCTTGTAGATGTAGCGGTGAAAGGCTCCGAAGGCCAGGCCGGTGTGCAGCAGGAACTTCGTCTTCGCGAAATGGGTGGTGGCACTGGTGCTGGCGGATACGGTCGACCCTCCGGCCGACGAACTCGAGCTGCTGCCGCAACCGACCAGCGCGAATCCGGCGACGCAGGCGCTGACGAGGGCGATCATGGTGGCCTGGCGCATCTCGGGGACGACCTCTCTGAGCAACCGCGGGACGAAGGTGACGGCAAGCCAGGATAACCCGCCGCCGCCACGCCGCAGGGCGACCCGTCCCTGTGGGTATCCTCGCGCCCCATCACCGCCCGGAGACTCACCGCCACCCGCGCCCGCCAGGGCACCTATTCGATCGTCGCCCGTGACGGGGACACCGGCGAGATGGGCGCCGCCGTGCAGTCGCACTGGTTCTCCGTCGGGCCGATCGTGCCCTGGGCGCGGGCGGGTGTCGGGGCGGTGGCCACGCAGGCCAGCGCCGAGGTGTCCTACGGCCCCCGGGGTCTTGAGCTGATGGCTCAGGGCGTCGCGGCGCCCGACGCCCTCACGCGCCTGCTCGCCGATGACGCGCTCAGCGCGTCGCGCCAGCTCGCCCTCGTCGATGCCACCGGGCGGGTGGCCGCCCATACCGGGGACGCCTGCATGCCCGACGCCGGCGACTGCCAGGGGACGGCAGTCTCCTGCCAGGCCAACATCATGGCCAACGAGCGCGTCTGGCCGGCCATGCTCGACGCCTTCGAGCGCTGCCCGGGTTCGCTGACCGAGCGGCTGCTCGCCGCTCTGGACGCTGCCGAGGCCGAGGGGGGAGACCTGCGTGGGCGTCAGTCCGCGGCGATCATCGTCGTCCCCGCCACCGGCCGGCCGTGGGACACCGTCGTCTCGCTGCGTGTCGAGGACCACCCCGATCCGCTGCGCGAGCTCGCCCGGCTCATCCGGCTGCACGACGCGTATCTCGAGGCGGGCCTCGGTGACGAGCGTCTCGCGGCGGGCGAGCACGAGCAGGCCGCGGCGCTCTACCTGCGCGCCTGCGAGATGGCCCCTGAGTCCGACGAACTGCGCTTCTGGGCGGGGATCGGCTCGGCCACGATGGGAGACGTGAACACGGCCGTGATCCACGCCCGAGCCGCGATCGCGATCCATCCGGGCTGGCTGGAGCTGCTCGCGCGGCTTCCGGGCGACGCGGTGCCGGCGGCGAGCCTGCTGCTCGAAGCTCTGCGCGACGGGCGGTAGCGACCCGGCCGGAGTTCGCTCACGCAGAGGCGGCGACGCCGGTGGCCAGCCGGCCTACCGGTGCGCCTGCATCGTGGCCACCGGGCCAGGATGCGTCCCGGGTTTCCTCGGGTACGGTCTGACGCATGTGCGGATTCGCGGGGGAGCTGGTCCGGGCCGGCCGGGCCGACCGCGACGCGGTGGAGACGATGGCCGCCACGATGCAGTCACGCGGACCCGACGGTGAGGGCATCTGGGTCCATGACCGGATCGCGCTCGCCCACCGGCGGTTGAAGATCATCGATCTCACCGCGGCCGGCGATCAGCCGATGGTGGACCCCGCGCTCGGGCTGACGGTGGTCTTCAACGGGTGCATCTACAACCACCGCGAGCTACGCGGTGAGCTCGAGGCCGCGGGCTACACCTTCTTCTCCACCAGCGACACGGAGGTGATCCTCAAGGGCTACGCGCACTGGGGGACCGATTGCGTGCGTCACTTCGCCGGCATGTTCGCTTTCGCGCTCTACGAGCACGCCGGCGAGCGGCTCGTGCTCGCCCGGGATCGCCTCGGCGTCAAGCCGCTGTATCTGGCCGACCCGGGTGGGCGGCTGCGCTTCGCCTCGACCCTGCCGGCGCTGCTCGCCGGCGGCGGGATCGACACCACGATCGACCCAGTGGCCCTGCACCATTACCTCAGCTGGCACGCCGTTGTGCCCGCTCCGCGCACGATCCTCTCCGGAGTGCGCAAGCTCGGACCGGCCACGGTGCTGGTGGTCGAGCCCGACGGCCGGCGGAGATGAAGAGGTGTACTGGCGAGCGGACTTCAGCCGCGCCGGCGAGCACGAGAACTGGCACGAGACCGAATGGGCGCAGGCGGTCCAGGATGCGCTGCGGACCGCCGTGCGCCGCCGCATGGTGTCCGATGTGCCCGTCGGCGTCCTGCTCTCCGGCGGTCTTGACTCGAGCCTGATCGTCGCGCTGCTGGCCGAGGGCGACCAGCGCGGGCTGGCCACCTTCAGCGTCGGTTTTGACCGGGTGGGTGATCGCGCCGGCGACGAGTTCCGATATTCGGACCTGGTCGCGCACACCTTTGACACCGCCCACCACCGCTTCCACGTCGCCACTGACCGGATGCTGCCGGCGCTGGACGGCGCGATCGCGGCGATGAGCGAACCGATGGTCTCCCACGACGCCGTCGCCTTCTATCTGCTCTCCGAGGAGGTCTCGGCCAGCCACAAGGTGGTTCAGTGCGGTCAGGGCGCCGACGAGATCTTTGCCGGATACTCCTGGTACCCGCGCGTGCACGAGGCCTCCGACGACGGTGCCGACGCCTACCGGGCCGCGTTCTTCGACCGTGCCCACGCGGAGATGGCCGACACCCTCCAGGAGTCCCACCTGCTCCCCGATGACCCCAGTCGTGGCTTTCTCGAGCGTCATTTCGCGGCTCCCGGCGCCGAGCAGGCGGTCGACCGTGCGCTGCGGCTCGACACCGAGATCATGCTCGTTGACGATCCCGTCAAGCGGGTCGACAACATGACGATGGCCTGGGGTCTCGAGGCCCGAACACCGTTTCTGGACCACGAGCTCGTCGAGATCGCAGCCGCCTGCCCGCCCGAGCTCAAGCTCGCGCATGGCGGTAAGGGCGTGCTCAAGACCGCGGCCCGCGCCTTGCTGCCCGAGGAGATCATCGATCGGCCCAAGGGGTACTTTCCCGTGCCCGCCCTGTCGACCCTTGAGGGGGCGACTCTCGAGTTGATTCGCGAAACGATGGATCGCCCCGCGGCCCGCGCGCGGGGACTGTTCCGGGCTGATCATGTCGAGCGGCTGTTCGCCGCTCCCAACGAGCATCTGACCACGCTGGAAGGGTCAAAGCTCTGGCAGGTTGCGCTGCTCGAGCTGTGGCTCAGCCGCCATGGACTCTGAGCGCCCCGAACCGGACCCGATCGCGAGCGCGAGCTTCGCCGAGGACCGAAGGCCGGACGGTGCCCCGCGGCCGGGCTACGACGCCACGCTGACGGTGCTGGCCGATGCCGACCTCGACGTCCTCTGCGCCACCATTCAGGAGCGGTTGAGCGACCGCGGGGTGGGCTTCGGGGGGCAGTCGTTCACCGTCGATGCCGTCCCCCGGATGCTCCCTGGGGCGGAATGGGACGCGCTTGCGGCCGGGCTGCAGCAGCGCGCGCGGGCGCTCAACGCGTTTCTGCACGACGCCTACGGCGAACTGCGGGTCGTCGCCGCCGGGATCGTCGACGGGGAGCTGATCTCGGGGGCGGAGGGCTACGAGCCCGATCTCGCCGGTCGCCTGCCGGCCCATTGCGCTCCCGCGGCCGTGATCGGGTTCGACATCGTCCGCGATAGCGACGGGAGCTTCCTCGTACTCGAGGACAACCTGCGCACTCCGTCGGGTATCGCCTACGCCCTCGCCGCCCGCGACGCGCTCGTCCACGCACTGCCGCCGGGTCTTCCGGTCCCGCGCCCGATCGACCCCGTCGTGTTCGAGCTGCTAGCCGGTGTCATGCGCGCCGCCGGCCCGGCGGGGGAGCCCACGCGGGCGGTCGTCCTCACGGACGGGCCCGACAACGTCGCACACTATGAGCACGCGCTGATCGCCCGCCGGCTCGGTCTTCCGCTGATCACTCCGAATGATCTGGTGCGCGACGGCGCGTGGCTCGGCGTGCGCACCGACTCCGGTGTGGAGCCGGTCAACGTCGTCTACCGCCGCACCGACGAGGATCGCGTCCGCGATGAGGACGGCGCGCTGACCGGCGTCGCGGAGCTGTTGGTCGAGCCGTGGCTGAGCGGGCGGGTCGGCGTGGTCAACGCGTTCGGCGCCGGGGTCGCGGACGACAAGCGCGTACATGGTCACGCCGAGGAGTTCGTTCGTTTCTATCTCGGCGAGGAACCGTTGGTGCGCTCCGTCCCGACCCTGCCGCTGGCCACCGCCGCCGAGCGCGCGACGGCGCTCGGGCGCCTGCACGAGCTCGTGGTCAAGCCGCGGCACGGGCACGGAGGAGTCGGAGTGGTGATCGGGGCTCATGCCGACGCGGTCGATCTCGAGCGGGCGGCGGCCGAGCTTGCCGCCAATCCTGATGAGTTCGTGGTGCAGCCGATCGTGCCGCTGTCGTGTCACCCGACCGTGATCGACGGCCGGCTGGAGGCCCGCCATGTCGATCTGCGAGCGTTCGCGTTCTGTGGCGAGACGGTGGGACTGATGCCCGGCGGGCTCACGCGCGTGGCGCTCGACGCCGGGGCGCTGGTGGTCAACTCCTCGCAGAACGGTGGCGGCAAGGACACCTGGGTCTTGGACTGAGCTGCGCGGGACCGGGAATGTGAGAGGCTCGCGCGATGAGCCCCGGTCTGCCGCCCGCCGCGTTGCGACCAGGTCTCTCGCTGGTCGGGCGCTGGGCGCTCTCGCCGCGCATCGGGTGGGTGGCCATGCGTCGCCGCGTGGACGGTTTCGGGCGCTTTCCCGGCCCACCCCGCGGCACGGTGATCACACCCCAGCTGATCGGCGCGGTCGCGTGCGAGGAGCTGCGGCCACCGGGCGCTACCGACGACGCCCGGCTGCTCTACCTGCACGGCGGCGGCTATGTCATCGGCTCGCCGCGCAGCCACCGCTCCCTGATCGGCCGGCTGGCCTTGGGGTTCGGCGCTCCCACCATCGCCGTGGACTATCGCCTGGCTCCCGAGCACCCGCATCCTGCGGCGCTGGGGGATGTCGTCGCGGTGTGGCGCGCGCTCACTGACGCCGGGTTCAGTGCGGATCGCATCGCGGTTGCCGGGGACTCGGCGGGCGGCGGACTTGCGCTCGCGCTGGCCCTCTCGCTGCGCGATGCCGGGCGGCCCGGGCCGGCAGCGCTCGGTCTGATCTCGCCGTGGCTGGATCTCGCCGCCGATATCGGCGGGGTTCGCGCTCCCGCCCCGCGGGATGTGCTGCTCAGCCGCGGGCTGCTGCGGGCCTTCGCCGGTGCCTACCTGAGCGGCGGCGCGTCCGCCCGTGACCCCCTTGTCTCGCCCCTGTACGCGGACCTGGCCGGTCTGCCCCCGCTCGTCGTTCACACCACCGACGACGAGGTCATCCGGGCCGACGGCCGCGCGCTGATCGACCGCGCCCGCGCGGCCGGAGTGCCGGTGATCTGCGAAGCGCTGCCCGACCTCTGGCACGACGCGCACATGACCGCCGCCCTGCTGTCCGAGCCGGGCGGCGGGGCGCCGCTGCGCATGGCCGGTGCCCTTCGCGCGCACGTGCCCGAGCGGGGAACGGTGCCCGGACGTTGAGGCTCACGGGTCGAGCAGCACCCCAGGGTTGAGCCCGCCGGTGGGGTCCAGCGCCGCCTTGGCGCCGCGCAGCGCGAGCGCGAACGGCTCGGGGCGCTGGCGGTCATACCACGGCCGGTGATCGCGCCCGACGGCGTGGTGGTGGGTGATCGTGCCGCCGTTGGCCAGAATCGCCTCCGACGCCGCGGCCTTGATCGCCCGCCATTGCGCGAGCTCCTCACCGCGGCGGGCGGGGCCGAGGACGGTGTAGTACGGGGCCGCGCCGTCGGGATAGACATGGGTCAGGCGGCACGTCACCGAACCCGCGCCGCACACGTCCCGGACCGCGTTGCTCGTGGCCTCGAGCACCGTGCGATGGAACGCCGGCAGTCGTTCCCAGGTGATCGCCGTCTCGAAGGTCTCCGACAGCACTCCCATGGCCACGAAGGTGTCGCGCAGGTACGGCGCGCGCAGAAACGCGTCGCGCCAGCTGCTCGCCGAGTCAACGCCGGCTTCCGCTCGTTCCTCGGCCGTGCCCCCGTGCTCGGCGCAGATGGCCAGCGCCGCCGCCAGCCACGGCTCGGTGGCGACCCGGGCGGACTCGAAGCCGAGCACGAGCAACGCGTAGGAGCCGTCCCCGGCGCCGGACAGCGCGGCCTCGGAGGGGTCCACGAGCCGGCACGCCGCCGGGTGCAACCCGGACTGGGCCAGCGCGCGGACCGCCTCGGCGCCCGCGCTGAACTCCGGGAAGCGCACAGCAGCCGAACTGCGGTGCCGCGGACGCTCGCGGACCCTCATCCAGGCCTCGGTGATGATCCCGAGGGTCCCCTCGGAGCCAAGCAGCATGCGGTCCGGGGACACCCCGGCGCCGGAGCCGGGGAGCCGGCGCGACTCCCAGGGGCCGGCGGGGGTGATCGCGCGCACTGACTCGACGAGGTCGTCGATGTGGGTGTCCAGCGTGGAGAAGTGGCCGCCGGCCCGGGTGGCGATCCAGCCGCCCAGGGTCGAGAACTGAAATGACTGCGGATAGTGACGCAGCGTGAGACCGTGCTCGCGCAGCTGATCCTCGAGCACCGGTCCCGTCGCGCCGGCCTGGATGCGGGCCGAGAGCGACACGGAGTCGACCTCCAGCACTCGGTCGAGCTCGGTCAGGTCGATCGTGACCACGCCGGTGTAGCGCTGCCGGTCCACACGGGGCTCGACGCCGCCCACGACGCTCGTCCCACCACCGAACGGGATGACCGCGGCTCCGGCCTGCAGCGCCCAGTCCAGCAGCGCGCCGACCTCGGGCTCGTCGCGGGGGCGAGCGACGACGTCCGGGGCACGCTCAAAGCGGCCGTGGAAGGCGCGCACGACGTCGCAGTAGGAGCGCCCGTACGCGTGGCGGGCCCGCTCGTGAGGATCATCGGTGCACAGCTCGGCCAGCGACGCGGGCACGCGCAGGCGGCCCGGCGCCAGCCGGACGTCCTCGATCGGCACCGGCGTCATCGGCTCCGGGGAGCCGAAACCGAGCCGTGCGGAGAGGAACGCGGCCGCGGCTCGCAGATCCTCGGGCGCCGGGTGCTCATCCTCATAGCCCCAGCCCCAGTGCTTGAGTCGGCGCGGCACTCGCCGAGCCTACGCGGGTCCATTATGGTGAGATCGTGGCGGTCCCGAACGGTCTGATGGCGCGCGGTCCCTGGGATCCCGAGCGGGTCCAGGCCAGTTGGCGTGCCGATCCGTTCCTGCCGACGGCCGACGTCACCGCCGCGGCCGACGACGCGCTGGATGAGCTGCGCCGGCGCGGCTCCCCGAGCCACGACGGTCTCGCCGCCCGGCTGAGCGGCTTTCGGGCCGAGCCCGATCGGCTTGCGCTGGAGCTCGAGCCGGTCCGTTGGTCGGTCCGGCTCGTGGCCGAGAACGCTGCGCAGAGCCTGTCGGCGCTGACCGTCGTCCGCGCCGCCGACGGCCGTTGGCTGGCCGGCCGGCGTGCCGCCTGGCTGGCGTCGTGGGCGGGTCGCTGGGCGCTGGGCGCCGGCGGGGCGGTGGAGGTCGACGAGAACCCGGCCGAAACGCTGACCCGCGAGCTGGATGAGGAGTGGTCCGTCGTGCCGGAGTCGCTCACCGTGGAGGCGCTCGTGCGCCTGCCGAGCGAGATGGTGCTTCTGATCGGGCTCGCCTGGCTGCCCGACGGGGCGCCCGAGGTCACGCCGGACTCAGAACACGACGCGTACGCCTGGTGGCCGGCCGATGTGGATGCGTGGCCCTCGGAGGCAGACACGCCGCTGCGCCTGCTGGCCGGGATGCTTGCCGCCGGCGAATGAGCCGGGTGACCTTCGGCCGCCTGGAGGCGGTCAGCTTCGGCCACTCGGCCGTCTACCTGGCCCTGCTGCTGTGCGCCTTCGTGCTCGGCAACCCGCAGCCAGAGACCTTCGTGCTCGGCCTCGGCCACGGCGTCCTGTGGATCGCGATGTCGCTGGTCTGCATCGCGGCCGCCCGCGCGCGGATCATCCCCTTCTGGCTGGCCGTGACCGTCGCCGTGCTCGGCGGGCTGGGTCCATTCGCCGGATCGCTTGGGTTTGTCCTTGCGGATCACCGAAGGGCAACACAAGCGCGTTAGAGTGAAGTCGTCGATGGCAGTCGGTACCAGCACCGTTCAAGTCGTGATGCCCGCCATGGGGGACTCCGTGGCCGAGGGCAGCGTCCTCGAGTGGCATAAGCAAGAGGGTGACAGCGTCGCCGCGGACGAGACATTGGTCGAGATCTCGACTGACAAGGTCGACGCCGAGGTCCCCAGCCCGGTCGCCGGCACTCTGATCAAGATCCACGCCGCCGAAGGCGACACGGTCGCCGTCGGCACCCTGCTCGCCGAGATCGCCGCCGAGGACGGCGCCGCCGGCGCGGCCGGCAACGGCGGCGCGACCGCCGGCAACGGCAGCGCGAGTAGCGGCAACGGCAGCTCGATCACCAGCGATGGCGCGCCGACGCCGGTCGCCGACACGCCGCCGGTCTCGGGCGAGTCACCCCCGGTCAGCGCCGAGGAAGCCGCCGCCGGAGGTGCCACCGAGGCCGCCGGCCTGGCGGCAGCGCAGTCCGCGGCCGGTGCGACGATCGAGATTGTCACCCCGACCGGTGGCGAGTCGGTCACCGAGGGCACGATCCTCGCGTGGTCGGTCAAGGTCGGAGACACCGTCAGGGACGGCGACACCGTCGTCGAGATCTCCACCGACAAGGTTGACATGGAGCTGCCCGCTCCCGCCTCGGGCACGATCACCGAGATCCTCGCCGCCGACGGCGAGACCGTCTCCGTCGGCCAGGTCATCGCACGGATGGCCGCCGACAGCTCCGCTCCGGCGTCGGCGCGCCCGTCCGGCGACGGCTCGGGCTCTGCGGCGAGCCCCCCGGCGCCCGCGCCGCCAGCCGCCAACGGAGACGTCGATGCCTCCCCCGTGGCGCGTCGCGTCGCCGCCGCCGAGGGGATCGACCTTGGCGCCGTCACCGGCAGCGCCCGCGGCGGACGCATCACCAAGGCCGACGTGCTCGCGGCCGGCAACGGCGGCAGCGGCGCCGCCACGACCGCCGCCGCCGCGACCGGCGCCAAGCCGGCCGGCGCGACCGCGATCAAGGGTGGCGGCGCAGCGCTGGCCCGCTACATGGATCAGAGCCTCACGATCCCGACCGCGACGAGCTTTCGGACCGTCACCGTCACCGTCCTCGACGAGCGCCGCAAACAGCTCAAGGCCGGCGGCAAGAAGGTGTCCTTCACGCACCTGATCGCCTACGCGATCGCCCGCGTGGCCACGGACGAGATGCCCGTCATGGCGCATCACTACGAGGTGATCGACGGTAAGCCCAATCGCATCGATGACGACGCGGTCAACCTCGGCCTCGCTGTCGACGTCCAGAAGCGGGACGGCTCGCGGACCCTGATGGTGCCGGTCATCCGCGACGCCGGTCGCCTGTCGTTCGCCGGCTTCCTCGATGCCTACAACGCGCTCGTGGACAAGGCGCGGACCAACAGCCTGACCGCCGATGATCTGGTCGGGGCCAACGTCTCGCTCACCAACCCGGGGGGGATCGGCACGATCGCCTCGGTCCCGCGGCTGATGAACGGCCAGGGCACGATCGTGGCCACGGGCTCGATCGCCTACCCGGTCGGCCTGGGTCGGATCGGGGCGCAGATCGGGGCCGAGAAGGTCATGACGATGACGTCCACCTACGACCATCGGATCATCCAGGGCGCCGAGTCGGGCCGCTTCCTGCAGCGCGTCGAGGCGCTGCTGCAGGGTGAGGAGTCCTTCTTCGACCAGGTGTTCGCCGATCTCGGCGTCGCCCTCCCGGCGCTGCCGTCCCCGCCCGCCGCCACGCCCACGGCGCCGGCCACTCCGGCCGAGGCGGCCGCGCCGGCCGCGCCCGATCCCGCCCGGGACGAGAAGATCATGATCGCCATCCAGGCGGCCACGTCTCTGCTCAAGGCCCACCGCACCCACGGGCACCTCGCGGCCAAGCTCGATCCGCTCGGTCGCCAGCCGGAGGGCGATCCGTCCCTGGACCCCGAGCCGCTGGGCCTGACTCAGGATCTGATGCAGCGCATCCCATCTCACGTCTTGCGCATGTATGTCTCGGGCGCAACCCTCGCCGATGCGCTGCCCCACCTGCGCGAGACCTACTGCGGGACGATCGCCTACGAGATCGAGCACATCGCCTCTCATCGCCAGCGGGTGTGGTTGCGCGAGGCAATCGAGTCCGGCGAGTTCCGCCACCCGCTGAGCAGCGACGAGCAGAAGTCGCTCCTCAAGCGCCTCACCGAGGTCGACGCCTTCGAGCGCTTCTTGCACAAGGCCTATCTGGGCCAGAAGCAGTTCTCGGTTGAGGGCCTGGACATGACCGTGCCGATGATTGATGAGCTGACCCAGCTGGCTGCGACCCGCGGCGCCCGCGAGGTCGTGGTCGGCATGGCGCACCGCGGCCGCCTCAACGTGCTCGCCCACAACCTCGGCCGCCGCTACGAGTCGATCTTCGCCGAGTTCGAGGGGTCCTCGACGCTGGAGCCGATCACCACCCTGCCCCAGGGCGGCACCGGCGACGTCAAGTACCACCACGGCGCCCAGGGCTCCTACCAGCTGGCTGGTGGCGAGTCGATCATCGTGCGCCTGGAGTCCAACCCGTCACACCTGGAGTTCGTGGGTCCGGTCGCGATCGGCGCGACGCGCGCGGCGCAGACGACCCGGCAGGGACCGCACGCCCACCAGGACACCAACGCCGCGATCCCGATCATCTTGCACGGCGACGCCGCCTTCCCGGGTCAGGGCGTGGTGGCCGAGACGCTCAACCTGCAGGCCCTCGACGGCTACACGGTCGGCGGCACCGTGCACATCATCCAGAACAACCAGGTCGGCTTCACCACCGACGCCGACGATGCCCGCTCCACGACGATGGCCTCGGATCTGGCCAAGGGCTTCGACGTCCCGATCATCCACGTCAACGCCGACGACGTCGCCGCCTGCATCACCGCGGTGCGTCTGGCCTTTGCCTTCCGGCAGGAGTTCGGCCACGACGTCCTGATCGACCTGATCGGCTACCGGCGCTTCGGTCACAACGAGGCCGACGAGCCCGCCTACACGCAGCCCGAGATGTACCAGATGATCAAGAAGCATCCCTCGGTCCGCGAGCTCTTCGCGCGCCAGCTGATCGAGGCCGGCGTGGTCACCGAGCAGAGCTCCACCGAGATGACTGACGAGGTGTGGGCCGTCCTCTCCGATCAACACCAGCTGCTCAAGGAGCGGATCGCGGCCGCCAAGGAGCTCGAACACGCCACCGGTGAGTACCAGCTCGATCGCACCCCCTCCCCGGAAGTCCGGACCGCGGTTGCGCCCGACCGCCTGCATGTGCTCGGCGAGGAGCTGCTCTCGGTGCCGGACGGTTTCAACGTCCATCCCAAGCTGGCCAAGCAGCTTGACCAGCGTCGGGAGTCGCTGGAGAGGGGCGATGGCATCGTGTGGGCCCACGCGGAGTCGCTTGCCTTCGCGTCGCTGCTGACCGAGGGGATTCCGATCCGTCTCACCGGCCAGGACACCGAGCGGGGGACCTTCAGCCAGCGCCACCTCGTCCTGCACGACCCCAAGACGGGACAGGAGCACTGCGCGATGCAGCACCTGCCGGGCGCGCTGGCGCCGATGGAACTGCACAACAGCCCGCTGTCGGAGATGGCCTGCGTCGGCTTTGAATATGGCTACTCGCAGGAAGGCCCCGAGACGCTTGTGCTGTGGGAGGCCCAGTTCGGAGACTTCGTCAACGGCGCCCAGGTCGTCATCGATCAGTTCATCGTCTCGGGCCTGGCCAAGTGGGGCCAGACCTCGCGGCTCACCCTGCTCCTGCCGCACGCCTACGAGGGCTCGGGACCCGAGCACTCCTCAGCGCGTCTGGAGCGCTTCCTGCAGCTCGCCGCCGAGGGCAACATCCGGGTCTCCAATCCGACCACGCCCGCCCAGTATTTCCACCTCCTGCGCCGTCAGGCCCGGATCGCCAAGCAGCGCCCGCTCGTCGTGATGACCCCGAAGAGCCTGTTGCGCCTGCCGTTGGCCACCAGCCGGGTCGACGAGCTGACCGAGGGCCGCTTCCAGCCCGTGCTGCCGGACCGGATCGTCGATCCCGAGCAGGTCACCCGACTGGTCCTCTGCACCGGCAAGGTGTATTACGACCTGATCGCGCACGCCGCTCGGGAGGAGAACCCGAGCGTGGCGATCGGGCGCATCGAGCTGCTGTACCCGTTCCCGCAGGCCGAGCTGATGGACCTCGTCAGCAGCTATCCCAAGCTGTCCGAGGTCGTCTGGGTCCAGGAGGAGCCGCGCAACATGGGTGCGCGCGCCTTCATGTCCCCACGCCTGCTGCAGATCCTCCCCGACGATCTGAACTTCGGGTACATCGGTCGCCCGGAGCGCGCGGCCTCGGGCGAGGGCTATCCGATCGCGCACGCCACCGAGCAGCGCCGCATCGTCGCGACTGCGCTGGACCTCGGCCAGCCGGTCTCCCAGTACCCCCGCCACCTGCCCGGCGAGCGCTGAGCGCATGATCTGCGAGCCCGGTGGCCCCGGTGGGCGCCGGTTTTCGCACCTGCGGTCGGCGTCTGGCACCCTGGCATGATTCGCCTGCGCAGAGACGGTTCCCGTCGCGACAACTCCCGTCGGCACTTCACGCCCACCCTCGGCGTCCACGACGTGGCGATCGACCTGGGAACGGCGAATACGCTGGTCTACGTCGGCGGTCGCGGGATCGTCGTCTCAGAGCCCTCGGTGGTCGCCTCGGACACTGGCACCGGGGAGGTCCATGCCGTCGGTGCCGACGCCGAGCGGATGATCGGCCGCACCCCGGCCACGATCTCCGCCACCCGCCCCCTGCGCCACGGTGTGATCGCCGACTTCGAGGTCACCGAGCAGATGCTGCGCTACTTCATCCGCAAGGTGATCGATCGCCGCACCGCCCACCCGCGGTTGATCGTGTGTGCCCCGTCCGGCGTGACCGAGGTCGAGAAGCGGGCCGTCGAGGAGGCCTCGCTGGCCGCCGGTGCCCGGCGCGTGCACCTGATCGAGGAGCCGATCGCGGCCGCGATCGGAGCCGGACTGGCGATCGAGGAGCCGATCGGACGGCTCGTCGTCGACGTCGGCGGCGGCACCAGTGAGATGGCGGTCATCTCTCTGGGTGGCATCGTGATCGCGCGTTCGGTGCGGGTCGGCGGCTATGAGATGGACGATGCGATCGCCCATTACATCCGCGCCGTCTACCAGCTGGCGATCGGCTCGCGGACCGCGGAGACGATCAAGATCAAACTCGGTTCGGCGGTTCCGCTGATCCCCGAGGAGACGATGCAGGTGCGCGGACGCCACCTCGTCACAGGCCTGCCCACCGCCGTGCAGCTGCGCAGCGAGGAAGTGCGCGCCGCGATCGCTGCTCCGCTGCGCGAGATCCTGCAGGCGATCCGTGACACGCTCGAACAGACCCCGCCCGAGCTCGCGTCCGACATCGCGCGCGACGGGATCCTGCTGGCCGGGGGCGGCACCATGATCCGCGGTTTCGACGAGCTCGTCGCCGCCGAGACCGGCATGCCGGTGTACGGCGCCGAGTCCCCCTTGACCTGTGTGGCCGTCGGTTCCGGCCAGGCGCTGGACCACCTTGACCAGCTGGCCATGGGCCGCCAATATCGCCGGCTGCCCACCACGCCGGACTGGCGCACCGCCCAGCCCTAGCCGCGTCCCGGCCGGCCCCCACGCCGGCCCCACGCAAGCCCCGGCCGCCCGCCCCCAGCCGCGTCCCGGCCGGGTCACGCCAGGCCCTGTGGATCTAAACCGGGATTCTCACGGTTTTCTTCCCAACCGCCTCCCGCCAGGGGCTCCATCCGGCGAGATGACCCATCCGCGCGAGCAGGGACGCCAGTGCGCAGGCGGCGAGCAGCAGCAGGAACGGATCCACCGGCTCGCGGAAGCGGGGTGTCTCGACGTTGACGAACACGACGGTGAGCGCCATCAGCAGAGGGAAGCCCCACAGCCATCGCGGCACGCTGCGAGCGGCGCGGGTCACGCCCCCGAGCAGGGCCAGGACAGCGACGATCCAGAAGCCGATCACCCCCCGCCGGGCCGTGTCCACCGACAGCCCGATCGCTGCTGCGGAGGCATGCCAGGCATCACTGCCCTCGAGTTCGAGCATCCGCAGCAGATTGTGGTAACCGGCCTGCAGGGGCGCGCTGGGGTGGGCGGAGATGTACTCAAACGCCTGGGACTGCAGCTGGTCTGACAGCGCCACCTCGTCGAGTCGTCCGACGTGACGCAGCAGCGCCTGATCCTCGGGTAGCTTGATCACGAACCGCCACTTGTAGGGGACCGCTGGGTTGCTCGCCGACTCGCGGTTATAGGTGCCGACCAGCGTGATTCCCGTCTCGGTCGAGACCGGGACGAAGGCGTGCAGTTCGATGGCGTTCCGGATCGTCCAGGGCGCGATCACCACCACGGTGGCGGCGATCAGCACCGCGATCCCGGCAAACCGGCGGCGGCCGGACGCAGCCGCGCTCCCGGCGCGCAGCGCGCCGACGGCGGCGGCCGCCAGCGGGACCAGGAGAAGAATCGCGTTCTGGTGGGTGAGCGTGGCCAGGCCGGTCAGGGCGCCGGCACCGGCCAGCCAGACCAGGGGCCGAGGCGAGCGCCGGGCCCGCAGCGCGGCCAAGGCGGCGGCGAGTTCCAGCGCCACGATCACGTTCTCGGCGACCAGGGTGCCCGACAGCTCGATCATCACCGGGTACACGGCAGCCAGCAGCATCGCGAGCAGCGCGACCAGTCCGCCGCATGCCTCCAGGGCGACCAGCCCGAGCAGGCCGACCGAAACGGTGCCGATCACCGCCATCGCCGTCCGTTCGCCGGCGATTGCCGCCCGGTGGCCGGACTGATGACCGTCAAGGATGTCGGTCAGCGCCAGCACATAGGGGAACCCCGGCGGGAAGTACGCGGTCGGGCCGCGCGACCCGGCGGCCCCCGACCCCGGCGCGCTGCCGGTCTCATAGTCCCCATGCTGGGCGACCATGCTGGCCAGTCGGTTGTAGGTCCCGGCGTCATTGACCGCCTTGTAGGGCGTGGTCTGGACGTCGTCGATGCGCAGACCGAGGGCCAGCGTGAGGATGGCCACGACCAGCAGCCCTCGGAGGACCCGTGAACTCACCGGGCGGGCAGCCTAGACGGTTCGACGGCGGGCCGGCCGCGCGTCAGTGGATCCCGACGATTCCGGCGCAGACCCAGTTGGATGCGCCGGCTCCGCCGTTCCAGATCTTGGTGGCGATCGCGTCCTGTTCTGCCTTGCTGGCCAGATAGGCGGCGGGGCCGCTGCCCCCGAACAGCCGCCAGGTCGCGGGCATGATCTGGTAATAGCCCGAGGCGCCGGCGCTGTTGGGGGAGAGGTTCTGCCCCCCGGACTCGCACAGCACGATCGCGTACGGGATCGCCCAGCCGCCCCCCGCTCCGAGGGCGGGCCCGGACGCGGTCGGCGTGCTCGGAGCGCCCGAGGACGGGGCCGGCGGCGGGGATGGGGTCGCGGCGGCGGCGGCCCGAGCGGCGGCGGCTGCGCGGGCCGCGGCCGCGCGTTGCTGGGCGGCCTGGATGCGCCCGATCCGCGAACGCAGGGCACCGGCCCGCGCCTGGCTGGCTCCCAGGGCGAGCTGCTGGGCCGAGCGGGCGCGGGCGAGCGCCGCCTGCTTGATCTGCAGCAGGCTGTTCATCCCGTCCAGGCCCCGGACCCGGGTTGCGGCCGCGTCGGTCAGACGCCGGTCGCCCGCCTGCATGCCGGCCAGACGGGTCGACGCCCCATCGGCCTGGGCCTTGGCCGCCCGAGTGAGCGAGATGATCGTCTGCTGGGCGTGCTCGGCGCGTCCGAGGAAGGTGATCTGCTCGAGAAGGTCGTTGAAGCCGTGGGCGTTGAGCACAACCGAGACCAGGTCGGGGTGGTCACCCTCGTAACCGGAGACGAGCTGACGGGCGAGCAGCATCCGGCCGCGGGCCAGCCGCGCCCGCAGAACCCGAACCCGTGCCTGCTCGCGCAACAGGGCGGCGTGGGCGCGGGCCAAGGCGGCGCGGTCACCGGACAGCTCGACGCGCATCGCGGCCTCGCGTTCCTGCACGAGCGAGATCTGGCCGTCGAGCGTGCCGATCAGACCGGCCAGACGCCCCAGGCTCGAGTGCAGGCTCTGCTGTTGGGCCTGCTGCTGGCCGAGCTGGGAATTGAGCTGGCCCAAGCCCGTGGCCGACGCCGTGGCGGGCAGTCGCTGCAGGCCGACGACGACCAGCACGGCGATCGCGACGGCGGCGACGGCCCACCTCAGGCGGGCGAGATTGTGCGGTTGACTCACGGGGGCGTTGACGGACGGATGACGGCGGCGGGTCGCCTACGGGGTTAGCTGTCGGGCTCGCGCAGCTGAAGCTGCGCTGGGCGACCATCAGGTCACCGTTCGCCCCGGAGAGACTCTGGGTCCCCCGTTTATCCGCAATGTGCGGGCAATTCGGCGGTTCGACAACGCTAGCACCGATGCGCTCAGGCCGCTCGGGACCGGGCCTCGCGTCCGGCTCGCGGGTCGACGTCGCGCCTATGCTGAGCGCGATGGTCTCGGTGTCCTCCGTGCGCGCGCAGCAGATCCTCGAACGCGTTCGGGCGACCCCCGAAGGTTTCGTGCGCACCTACGGCGACGTCTCGCCCGGGGCGCCGCGCCTGGCCGGCGCGGTGCTGAGCGCGTGTCAGGATGCCCGCGTGCCCTGGCATCGCATCGTGCGCGCCGACGGGTCGCTGGCCCAAGGCCGGCGTCAGCGCCGGCGGCTCGAGCGCGAGGGCGTCCCGTTCCGGGGCGAACGCGTGGTCATGCGGGTCGCCCGCCTTCCCGAGGAAGCCCTGCTCGACCCGAACGCGGGCGGCATCGGGGAGGGCCGATGATCTGGATCCAGCGTGAGCTGCGTCTGCCCCCGGTGCGCCGCGGTTTCCATCTGATCACCGACGACGTTCTCGCCGGGGTGCCCGAACTCGCGGATCTCGGCGTCGGCATGCTGCACCTGCTGATTCGCCACACCTCCGCGTCGCTGGCGCTCAACGAGAACGCCTCACCCGACGTGCGCCGCGACTTTGAGACCTGGTTCTCACGGGCCGTCCCCGAGGGCGCTGACTACTGGACGCACACGCTCGAGGGGCCCGACGACATGCCGGCCCACATCAAGGCATCGCTGCTCGGCCCGACGCTGACTCTGCCCGTGGCCGGCGGCCGGCCCGCGCTGGGCACCTGGCAGGGGATCTATCTGTGCGAGCACCGGGACCACGGCGGGCCGCGCGCGATCGTCGCCACGGCCTGGGGTCAACCCGAGCGCCCCTGACTGCCCGCAACCCACGGACCGCGTGTCATCTAGCTCCCGGCCCTCGGGAGCGGAATGCACCGCACCCGCCTCAGCGCCCGCGCCAGACCGGCGGGCGCTTCTCGGCGAACGCGGTCGCCCCCTCACGGGCGTCCTGCGAAGCCATGACGGGGCCGGCGATCTCGGCCTGGCGCTCGAAGAACTCCGCGTCGGGCCAGTCCACGGCCTCATTGAGGATCCGCTTGGTGGCGGCGAGCGACAGCGGCCCGTTGACCGCGATCGCGCGGGCAAGCTCCAGCGCCGCAACGACGGTCTCGCCGGGATCAGCCAGGCGGTTGACCAGTCCAAGCTCAAAGCCGCGCTCGGCGGTGATCGGATCGCCGGTCAACGCCATCTCCATCGCGATCCCGCGGGGCAGCGCGCGCGGCAGGCGCAGCAGCGCGCCGCCGGCCGCGACCAGCGATCGCTTCGCCTCGGGGATCCCGAGCTTGGCCCCCCGCGCGGCGACGATCAGGTCACAGGCGAGCGCCACCTCCAGGCCTCCGGCCACCGCGAAGCCCTCGATCGCCGCGATCAGCGGCTTGACCGCGGCCCGGCGGGTGATGCCGGCGAACCCCCGGCCCTCGACGTGCGGCGATTCGCCGGCCACGAACGCCTTGAGGTCCATGCCGGCGCAGAATCCCTTGCCCGCGCCGGTCAGTACCCCGACCGCGAGCTCATCGTCGGCATCCAGGCGGTCCAAGGCGTCGGCGATCCCCTGCGCCACCGCGGCGTTGATGGCGTTGCGCTGGTCGGGACGGTTGATGGTGATCACCAGCACCCCGTCCCGTGGTTCGCTGAGGACGGCCTCGGACGCGCGCATCCGCTCTCCCTTCGTGGCTGACGGTCAGGCCGCGAACAGTCGCAGCTCGGGCTCGCGCTCGCCGCGCAGCACCGCGAGATCGATCTCGACGCAGGCGATCCCGCGCGCCCCCGCGAGCACCCGTGCCTGGGGCTTGATGACCTGCGCCGCCAGCACCCCGCGGCAGCCCCCGAACGCCGGGTCCAGCTGGATCCGGGTCAGGTAGCGGCTGAGCTGCTCGACCGCGTCGATCCCGGCCACCCGCTTGATCTCGACCGCCACCCAGGCGTCGTCCACGTCGCGGCACATGAGGTCGACGGGGCCGATGTCGGTCGGCCACTCGCGGCGGACCAGTCGCAGTCCCTCGCCGCACCACTGTGGCGCGGCCGCGAGCAGCTCCTGCAGGTGGGCCTCGACTCCGTCCTTGGCCAGCGCGACATCGGCGGCGGGCGAGCCCATCTCGTGCGAGACGTCGGACAGCACCTCGGCGATCGAGATCTCCAGCTGCTCCTCGCCCCCGGAGGCGTGCTTGCGGACGATCAGCCGGTTGAGCGGGCTGCCCACCTCCTCGATCACCGTCGGAGGCGTCATCCAGTTCAGCGGCTTGACACTCTGGCTGCCGTGGTCGGAGAAGACCATGAAGGTTCCGTCGGCCTTGATCATCAGCAACCGGGTGGCCTCGGGGAGGTGGGTGGTGAGCCGGCCGGAGTAGTCGATGGCGCAGCGGGCGACCATGAGGCGCATGGGGCGGGAGCCTAGCCACCGCTCCGGTTGCCAGGCGGACGCGGGTCCGCACGGAGCGCACTTATCATCACCCGACGTGCGCAACCAGCTCAAGCCTCTCTTCGACCGCATTGTCATCAAGGAGCTCGACCCCGATCGCATCCGGCGCTCGGGCCTGCTCGTGCCGCCCGGCTCCGATGAGCCGCCGCCCCAGCAGGGGATCGTGCTCGCCGTGGGACCGGGTCTTGACTGGTGGGATCACGTCGGCGTGCGGATGCCGGTCAAGGCCGGCGACCATGTCGTCTTCCCGGCCTCGGCGGGCGCCTGGGTGGAGGTTGAGGAGGAACGGCTGCTGGTCTGCCGGGTCGGTGAGCTGCTCGGCGTGCTCGAGCAGGTCGAGGACTGGGTCACCGAGACCCGCTAGACCGTGCCCGCCCCCAAGGCGCTCCGTCGCCTCACTCCCGACCGTGTCCGTCACTCCCCGCGACTACGGGCAGTCGCGCTCGCGGTGGGCCTGATCCCACCCCGGACGATGCACTCGGCCGCCGAGGCGCAGACCATCGCCAGGCTCGCTCGAGGCCGGCGCCGGGTTGTCGAGCTCGGGGTCTACGAGGGTTCCTCGGCGGTCGTGCTCTGCTCGGTGCTCGGTCCTGAGTCCGAGTTGCATCTGATCGATCCGTTCGTGGATGCCAGCGGCTGGGCGCTGCGGCCCGATGCGCGGCCGGTGGAGGCGGCAACCCGCCGGGCGGTCGCCCGGGCTCAGCGGCGCGGTGGCCCCGACGGTCGGGGCGGTCCCGCCGTGCACTGGCAGATCGCCCGCAGCCAGGATGCGGGACGAGGCTGGACCGGGGGGGAGGTCGACCTCGTGTTCATTGACGGAGACCACAGCCCGCAGGGATGCCGTGAGGATTTCGAGGTCTGGAGCCCCCACGTCTCCGCCGACGGTGCGATCGCCTTCCACGACGCCCGCGATGGGGTGCCCGGCGGTGACGGCAGCATCGGCCCGACGTCGGTCGTCGACGCGCTGTTTCGCGACGGAGGCGAGCTGGCGGCGCAGTGGCGGATCCGCGAGGAGATCGACTCAATGGTGGTGGTCATCCGCAGCAACGCTGCGCGAGCGCCGGGCGGGCCGCCGAGCCCGCAGCCGTAGCGGGGTCGCCCGGCCGCTACCCAGCCAGATCGGAGTCCGCCTGCGCCATCCACTCGCGCTTCTCGGCGCGCCACTCCTCGTCGGTGCGGCGCAGCTTCCAGTAGCCGGTGGCCGACAGAGCATCGAGCGCCAGCCCCCGGTCGCGCACGAGGTGGCGGCGGATCAGCCGAACCGTGGTGGCCTCGCCGTGGACGAAGGCCTGGCCGCGCCCGGCCGGCAGGGACAGCGCCCGCACCGCGTCGAGCTGGAGCGCGGGCTCCTCCCCGGGACCCGCGGTGCGATGCAGCCAGACCACCTCGAGCTCACCGGGAGACTCGAGCGGTTGTTCGTGCTCGGGGCCGTCCACCTCGGCGACGACGAACACCGGGACCCCGGCGGGGACCCGGGAGAGAGAGACGGCGATCGCGGGCAGGGTCGCATCGTCGCCGGCCATGAGATGCCAGTCGACCGCCGGCGACGGGGCATAGGCGCCGCCGGGCCCCGTCATCTCCAGCGGGTCACCGGGTGTGGCCTGAGCCGCCCACGGGCCGGCGATGCCCCGATCGCCGTGCACGACGAAATCGAGGGTGAGCAGACACCGGGCCGGATCCCATGCGCGGACGGTGTAGGAGCGGCTCTTGCCCGCGAACCGGCACTTGACGTAGTGATCGGTGAAAGGTCCGACCGCCAAGCCCTCGAGATCCTCGCCGGTGACGACGATCCGAACCACGCCCGGGGTCAGCCAGGAGGTTTCGCTGACTGTGGTCTGCAGGATGCGGCGCTCGGGCACGTCGATCTCAGTCGGGGTCGCGCGACGAGAGGACTCAGGCGGCGGCGCTGCGCGCTGACAGCCCACGCGGCGCGGCCGCCGTGACGCGGTCGAGCAGGTCCGCGACCTCGGCATCGGCGCCGAGCCGCAGCGCGGTCCGGCACGCCTGCTCGCACTCGGCGAGCCGGTCGGTCCGGGCCAGGGCGTGGGCATAGGTCGACCATGCGGGCAACGAGGATGGGTCGATCACGGTCGCCGCCTCGGCCACCGATACTTCCGCGCCGACGTCCCCGGCCAGGTGGTAGGCAAGCGCAAGGTCGAGCAGACCCTCCAAGGACGGCCCGGCCAGACGCGCACGCTCGAGCGCCTCGATGGCCCGGTCGCGATCCATCAGCCGCAGTCGCAGACGCCCGAGCCGCTCCCAGGCGGAGGCGTCGGCCGGGGCGCGCTCGGCCGCGCGGGTGGCGGCCTCGGCGGCGAGATCCAACGCACCCATGTCCTCGTAGATCCGTGACGCGAAGCGCTCGGGCGTCGGGCGGTCAGCCTCGGCGCGTGACCAGTCGCGGACCGTGCGCGCGGCCGCGGGAAGGTTTCGGGCCTGCCAGAAGGCGACCGTCAGCAGACGCAGGACGACGGGATTGTCGGGCTCGGCATCACGGGCGTAGACGAGCCGCCGTGCCGCCAGGGCCGGTTTCTCCTCGGCCAGCGCGTGCTGGGCGGCGGTGACAAATCGCTGGACGCGCTCGGCCGCCGGGTCGGGCGTGGAGAAGTCCACGAACTGCAGTGAGCCGGCCGGCACCGTCCGCACGCCGGGTGCGAACATCACGCGCGCCCACTGCTGCACGTCGTCCCCGTCCCCGGAGAAGTAGATGCCCGAGACGGTGCCGACGCCCCACTCCGGATAGGACAGGCAGCGCGCGTAGCGATGCACCACGGAGTGGTCAGGGACCCGGGATCCGAACGGGTCGTGCTTGGCCCGGTCCGCGGCCGCCGAACGGGCGCGCTGCTCCGCCTCGTAGGCCCGCCGCCCTTCCTCCTCCCGGGCCTTGCGCGTGGCCGCCGCCGAGACCTTGACCGCGTTGCGGGTGACCCGCCCGCCGCGCGATCCCTCGGCAAGTCGCTCGAGCTGGTCCGCCGCCTCGTTGATCGCCTGCAGATGGCGCTGATGCTCGTGCTGGCGGCCGGGGGGAGCGATGTCCGGGTGCCACACCTTGGCCATTCGCCGCCGGGCCAACTGGACCGCGCGCTGGTCAAACGGGGGCTCGAGCTCGAGCAGGAGAAGCGCACTTTCGACGTCGAGAACGCGAGCCATAGCCGCTGAACGTTAGCGAGGTTGCGCCCGGTCTCGGAGCGGTCTTGCCCGCCGGCAGTGCAACGGTTTGGTGCCAATTGCCCCACGCCCGGCGCCGCCGGTTCTACGGTCGCGCCATGTCCACCGGCGGTCTGCCCCCTAGCTCGAGCCGGCTGATGATTGTGGTCCTGGCCGCGGCCGGCGTCCTCTGCGCTGCGGCAGCCGGGTTCGGTGTGATCGTGGTGCTGGCGGTGACGGTCATCGGCTCGGGCGCGCCCGGGGGGTGCGGTGGCGTCGCGGCCGGTGGCGCCGCGCAACCGGGCGCGATCGCGCTCGGGCCCCCGGGCAGCGGGGCGGTGGTCGGCGCGAGCGAATATGGGGGCCCCGGCGATCGGACCAGCGGGACCGTCGGCAGCTCCGGCGCCGGGCTGCTCGCCCACCCCGACAGCTACGCCGAGCTCGGCGGGACGAGCTTTCAGACCGCGACCGCGATGGGCGGCCTGGCCTACATGACGCCGTTGCGGATCACCTGGCAGGGGCGCTCGGCGATCGCCTACAAGCGGGACATCGGTCTCGGCGGAGCGCCCATCCACGGGCTGCCGCGGGTCATCGACCTCTGGTGGGAGCTCGCCGGGGCGCTGCGGATCCCCTACGAGAACGGGCTGTGGTCTGGTGCGGTTCGTGTCGGGCGGCCGCCGGACACGGGCTCGGCCTCCGCGCTCGGACAGACCGCCGCGCTCGGGCCACCGCCGGGGCCGGGCGCCGTCCCGAGCCCGGAGACGGCATCGGGTTGCGCTGCACCGCTCGGGCAGATCGGCGTGCCGACGATCGCCGGTACCACCGCCCGCCTGCTCACCGACGGCAGCGCCGCCGCCCCGGCGGCCGCCCCCGGGCCGGTGCGCGGCATCATCGCCGCCGGCAACCAGATCGCCGGGCGCCCGTACCTCTACGGAGCCGCCCACGGGTTGCCGCTCAACCAGCTCGCGCCGGCCTACGACTGCTCGAGCAGCGTCGAGCACCTGCTCTACGGCGGCGGTCTGCTCCCAGCGGGCTACGGCGCCGCCTCCGCGGCGCTGGAGACCTGGGGACGGCCGGGGCCGGGGCGTTGGGTGACGCTCTACGCCAACCCCGATCACGTCTTCATGTACGTCGCCGGGCTGCGCTGGGACACCTGGAACGCCGCCGGTTCGGGCGACGGCAGCGCCGGGATCGGCTGGCACCCGCTCGTCCGCGATGCGGCCGGTTTCGTCGTGCGTCATCCCGAGGGGCTGTGAGGCCCGCAACGGCCGTCGGAGCGCTGGTGGTGAGCGTCGCGCTCGCCGCCTGCGCGTCGGGCGCCGCCTCCAGCGGCACGGCCACCTCCGACACGGCGGTCCTGCGCGCCGACCACAGCCACGAATACCCGTCACCGCCCACCGCCCAGCGCGCCGTGGCCGGAGCTGTCACCCCCACGCTGGCCGTGGCGGCGTTCGCGGTCGGCTACATCAACTGGACGGCGCGGACGGTGAGTGGACGGATGCGGGGGCTGGCGGCGCTGAGTGTCGGGCAGGCCCGCTCGATGGTCGCCCTCGCGGCTGCGCAGACCGCGCGCGACTACGAGCTGCGCCGGGGTGGGGTGGCCAACGCCGGGATCGTGGAGGCGATCGCGCCCGTCATCGGGCAACCTGATACCTACGCGGTCGTGACCCGCGAACGCACGACCGCGACCGGTACCGATGCCTACCGGGGTCTGGCCCCGAGCTGGCACGTCGCGCTGGCCACGGTGACGGCGAGCTCGCGGCGCGGGTGGGTGGTCAGCGGCTGGCAGCCGGAGAACTGACCGGCCGGAGCCGGGACCGCGTACCCTCAGCGGGCGCAAGGACGGCTGGGGCCCTAACCTCCACGGCTCGAACGAGAGAGTAAGGAAACGACACGCCATGAGCGCATCAGAAAACGAGTTCCTGTTCACCTCCGAGTCCGTCACGGAGGGGCACCCCGACAAGATCGCCGATCAGATCTCCGACGGCGTACTCGATGCCGTGCTCGCCGACGATCCGAAGGGGCGGGTGGCGTGCGAGACCCTGGTCAACACGGGCCTGGTCGTCGTCTCGGGCGAGATCACCACCGAGACGTACGTCGACATCCAGCAGATCGCCCGGGAAACGATCGCCCGCATCGGCTACACGGACGCCGCGTTCGGCTTTGACTGCAAGACCTGCGCCGTCATCAACGCGATCGACAAGCAGTCCCCGGATATCGCCCAGGGCGTCGACGAGGGCTTTGAGCATCGCGGCGGCACTCATGATGAGCTCGACGTGGCCGGCGCCGGCGATCAGGGAATGATGTTCGGCTATGCGACCCGCGAGACGCCGGAACTGATGCCAATCCCGATCGCGCTCGCCCACCGGCTCGCGCGGCGCCTCGCCGAGGTGCGCAAGGACGGAACGCTGCCCTACCTGCGCCCGGACGGCAAGACCCAGGTCAGCGTGCGCTACGTCGACGGCAAGCCGGTCTCGATCGAGAAGCTGCTCATCTCCAGTCAGCACGCCGAGGGTGCCGAGAGTCACATCTCCGCCGACCTCTGGGAGCATGTGGTCGGGCCGGTGCTGCCGGCGGATATGTACGACGCGGCAACGCTGCAGCGCAGCTTCCTGGTCAACCCGACCGGTCGCTTCGTGATCGGCGGGCCGATGGGTGACTGCGGCCTGACGGGACGCAAGATCATCGTCGACACCTATGGCGGCATGGCCCGTCACGGCGGCGGTGCATTCTCGGGCAAGGACCCGTCCAAGGTCGACCGCTCGGCCGCCTACGCGGCACGCTACGTGGCCAAGAACGTGGTTGCCGCCGGGCTCGCGGACCGGGCCGAGGTCCAGGTCGCCTACGCGATCGGGGTCTCGCAGCCCGTGTCGGTGATGGTCGAGACCTTCGGCACCGAGAAGATCGGGCGCGGACGCATCCTCGACCTCATCTCCGAGCACTTCGATCTGCGTCCCGGGGCGTTCCGGGAGTACCTGGACCTGCACCGCCCGATCTACCAGCAGACCGCCGCCTACGGTCATTTCGGCCGCGAGGAGCCGGACTTCACCTGGGAGCGGACTGACAAGGCCGACGCGCTGCGGGACGCTGCCGGCCTCTAGGCCCGCGCCCGCCCGCGCCTCCTATCCTCAGTCCGCGATGGCCGCCCAGTACATCTTCACCACGCACAAGCTCTCGCGTCGGTACCCGCCCGACAAGCAGGTGCTGACCGACGTCTCGCTGTCGTTCTATCCCGGCGCCAAGATCGGTGTGCTGGGCTACAACGGCGCCGGCAAGTCGACCCTGCTGCGGATCATGGCCGGCCTGGACACCGAGTATCAGGGTGAGGCGCAGCTGGGCGCCAAGGCGACCGTCGGCCTGCTCTCCCAGGAGCCGGACCTCGATCCCGCCAAGGATGTGCGCGGCAACGTCGAGGACGGCGTGTCGGAGATCCGCTCGCTGCTCGATCGCTTCAACGAGCTGTCGATGAACTACTCCGAGGAGACCGCGGATGAGTTTTCGCGGGTGCAGGAGCAGATCGACGCGGTCGATGGATGGAACCTCGACACGACGCTCGAGTATGCAATGGACGCCCTGCGCTGTCCGCCGTCCGACGCGGACGTGACCACGCTCTCGGGCGGTGAGCGCCGGCGGGTGGCGATGTGCCGGTTGCTGCTGCGCCAGCCCGATCTGCTGCTGCTCGACGAGCCGACCAACCACCTGGACGCCGAATCGGTGGCGTGGCTGGAGCAGCATCTGCACGACTACAAGGGCACGGTGGTCGCGATCACCCACGATCGCTACTTCCTGGACAACGTGGCCGGCTGGATCCTCGAGCTCGACCGCGGGCGTGGGATCCCGTACGAGGGCAACTACTCCGGCTGGCTGGAGCAGAAGCAGAAGCGCCTGCAGCAGGAGGAGCGCCAGGAGTCCAGCCGCCAGCGCACGATCGCGCAGGAGCTCGAGTGGGTGCGGATGAACGCCAGCGCGCGGCGCGGCAAGCCCAAGGCGCGCTTGAACGCGTACGAGGCGCTGCTCGCCCAGGACCGCAACGTCAAGCTCGATCAGGTGCAGATCCACATTCCGGCCGGCCCCCGGCTGGGTGACCTCGTGATCGAGGCCGATCACCTGCGCAAGGGCTACGGCGACCGGCTGCTGATCGACGATCTCAGCTTCAAGCTTCCCCGTGGCGGCATCGTCGGTGTGATCGGTCCCAACGGCGCCGGCAAGACGACCCTGCTCCGGATGCTCACCGGAGACGAGCAGCCCGACACGGGCACGCTGAAGATCGGTGAGACCGTCCAGATGGCCCACGTCGATCAGTCCCGCGCCGCGCTCGACCCCGACAAGACCGTCTGGGAGGAGATCTCCGGTGGCCTGGACGAGATCTCGCTCGGCGAGCGCACCGTGGCCAGCCGGGCCTACGTGGCCGGCTTCAACTTCAAGGGCCCCGATCAGCAGACGAAGGTCGGCAAGCTCTCGGGCGGCGAGCGCAACCGCCTGCATCTGGCCAAGCTGCTGCGTTCGGGCGGGAACCTGCTGCTGCTCGACGAGCCGACCAATGACCTGGACACCGACACGCTGCGCGCGCTCGAGGAGGCCCTGCTCGCCTTCGCCGGCTGCGCGATCGTCGTCTCCCACGATCGCTGGTTCCTGGACCGGATCGCCACCCATGTGCTCGCCTTCGAGGGCGAGTCGCAGGTGCGCTGGTTTGAGGGCAACTTCGAGGCCTACGAGTCCTTCCGCCACGAGCAGCTCGGCGCCGAGGCCGACCGGCCCCACCGCATCAGCTACAAGAAGCTCGTTCGCAACTGATGCCCTCGCGTGCGGCCTTGATCACCGGATGTTCCTCCGGGATCGGCCACGCCACCGCCGCTCGCCTGGCTGCTGACGGCTGGAAGGTCTACGCCACCGCCCGTCGCCCGGAAACGCTCGCTGAGCTCCAGGCCGCCGGCTGCACGACGCTCGCTCTCGACGTGACCAACGAGGAGTCGATGACGGCGGCTGTCGATACGGTCGTGGCCGCCGAGGGCGCGGTCGGCGTGCTCATCAACAACGCGGGCTACAGCCAGTCTGGTGCGGTCGAGTCCGTCCCGGTCGACGAGGTGCGCCGCCAGTTCGAGACCAACGTGTTCGGGCTGCTGCGGATGTGCCAGCTCGTGCTGCCCGGCATGCGCGAGCAGCGCTGGGGCAAGATCGTCAACATCGGCTCGATGGGGGGCAGGCTCGCCTTCCCGGGCGGCGGCATCTACCACGCGACCAAGTACGCGCTGGAGGGCATCAGCGACTCGATGCGCTTCGAGGTGCGCGGCTTCGGCGTCGACGTGATCCTGATCGAGCCCGGGCTGATCGTGACCGGCTTCGGGGAGGTCGCGTCGGGGTCGATCGCCGGCGCGGGTGGCGACCAGGGCCCGTATGCGGACTTCAACCGCAAGGTGGCCGAGATCACCGACGGCGCGTACAGCGGACCGATGGTCAAGCTCGGCGGCGGACCCGAGACGGTGGCGGCGGCGATCGCCAAGGGCTCTGGGGGCCAAGCGGCCGCGGGCCCGCTACCCGGTCACTCCCAGCGCCCACCTGATGATGGGCCAGCGTCGGCTCACGCCCGACCGGTTGTGGGATCTGATGATGCGCGTGCAGTTCCCGACCCCCAAGCCCTGAGCGCCCTCCGACGGGGCTCGCTCAGCGCGTCCGGCCCTCGGCGAGCATCGCCAGGGTCTGCTCGATGCGGCGCTCGCGCGTTTCGGGCTTCTTGGCCTCCGCGACCCAGCGCGCGAACTCCTTGCGGTGTGAGTAGGCGAGGGCATCGAAGGCGCGCCCGCACGGATGGTTCGGCGTCGAGCGCGACCGTCAGCTCCGGGGGGACATCAACTTCCCGCGGCCCCCCGTCGAGCGCGATCGTCGCCTCGATCTCGTCACCGGGGTTCACCCCGCAGGCCTCTCTCACCGCGCGGCTGAATCCGATCAGCGTCTCGCCCCGCATCCGCGCGACCCGGCCGGCGAACGTGTGACCGTTGACGGTGACGCGCACCGGCTGGGTTTTTGCTCGGTGCGGCGAGCGCGGCGAGCTGGGCGTCATCGAGGACGAGTCCGGCCGCCGGGCCCCGGGGCTGCAGAACGGCACGGACATGCAGCGGGCCGGGGCTCGCCAGCGACCGGCCTCGGTGGCCGGGGTCACCATCGCCGCGACTCTACCCCCGTCCCGTGGCGATCAGGCGTCCAGGACGGCGACCAGCAGCTCGCGCAGGTCCTCCGGGCGCTCGGCCACACCGTCGGCGTCCGACAGCTGGGCGGCGGCGAACGGCCCCGTGGTCACCGCCAGACAGCGGACCCCGTCCGCACGCGCACAGGCGATGTCACGCGGCGTGTCGCCGATCACGATCGTCGCCTCCGCGCGGGTGCGGCACGCCATCGACACCGGCGCGCCGCCGGGCGATCGCGGGCAGCACCGCGCGATCCTCGGAGTCCGAGCCGAAGCCACCCTGCCCGCGGGGGAAGTGTTCGCCGATGCCGGCACGGGCGAGCTTGAGGCGGGCGACGGGCTCGAAGTTGCCGGTGACCAGCGACAGCCGGACATCATCGCGACCGCTCGAGCCACTGCAGCAGCGCAGGGATGCCCGGCACCACCCTGTCGGCCAATGACGGCGGGCAGAGCTCGGCGTACAGCCGCGTGCAGGCCTCGCGCACCGCCGATGCTCCGTCGTCGATCCGCTCGGCGCTGACGTCGGCCCGCAGCAGCAGCAGGCGTGCGATCTCGCCGTCCGTTCGCCCGGCCGGCGAGAGCTCGGAGGACAACCCCTGTGTCTGCACCCCGTGGACCTCGGTCAGCGCGCGGTGCAGCGCCTCGGCGTGGGCGGCCGAGGCCCGGCTGACCAGCGTGCCGTCGATGTCGAACAGCAGCAGCAGGGTGGGTGCTCAGCGCTCGAACGACATGCCGGCGCTGAGGCGCTGCGCGAAGGCGGCGATCAGCTTGGCCGCCGCTGCGATGTCGGCCAGCGAGACGAGCTCGACGGGCGAGTGCATGTAGCGGATCGGCACCGACACCAGCCCGGTCGGCACCCCTCGCGCGAATAGTGGATCGCGTCGGCGTCGGTGCCCGTGCCGCGACCCAGTGACTCGACCGTGAACGGGATCCCCTCAGCCTCGGCGGTCTCGTAGAGCAGCTCGGTGACGACAGGATGAAGCGTCGTGCCCCGGGCGATGACCGGCCCCGAGTCGAGCGGATGCTTGGTCATCGGCCCCAGCTCGATGCCCGGCTGATCGGTCGCGAAGGTGACGTCGACGGCGATCGCGAGGTCGGGCTGGACGGCGAACGCGCTCGTGCGCGAGCCGGCGAAGGTCGTCTCCTCCTGGGCCACCGCCAGGGCGATCACATCCCCCGGGGCGCCGCCCGCCTCGGCGACCAGCCGCGCGGCCTCGGCGGCCACGAAGCAGCCGATCCGGTTGTCCAGCGCCCGCGCGACGAGCCGCTCGTTGGGCATCGTGACCGGATCGGCGTCGATCACCGCGACGTCCCCGACCCGCACCATCTCGCGCGCCTGATCTGCGTCCTTGGCGCCGATGTCGATGTGCAGGTCCTTGATCTGCGGGCTCTTCTCGCGGTCCGGTCCCTTCATGAGGTGAATCGGCTTGCGGCCGATCACCCCGGGGATGGTCCCGTTGCGGGTGGCGATGCGCACGCGCTGACCGACGAGCACGATCTGATCCCAGCCGCCCACCTCGCCGAAGCGCAGAAAGCCGTCATCGTCGATGTGGGAGATGTGGACGCCGATCTCGTCGATGTGGCCGACGATGGCCAGCGTCGGTCCACCGGCGGTGCCGGCCACGCGGGCCAGGGAGGAGCCGACGTTGTCGGCGCGGACCTCGGTGGCGAAGGACCGACAGCCCTCGCGCCACGCGCGGGCCGGATCGGTTTCATGGCCGGACGGGCCGGCGGCGTTGAGGATCTGCAGCAGCAGTTCAGGAGCGGGCATGGCGGCCAAGGCTAGACGGTCGGCTCACGCGTCCGAGCGCAGGAGCTGGCGCAGCACGAAGGGCAGGATCCCTCCGTGCTCGTAGTAGCGCTGCTCCTTGGGGGTGTCGATCCGGACGGTGACCTCGAACTCCGTGTCATCGGCCTTGACGGTCAGCGTCCGCGGGATGTCGTCGGCCTCGCGAGATCCCCATGATCGTGAACGTCTCCTCGCCGGTCAGCCCGAGTGATTGCACCGAGTCGCCGTCGGAGAACTGCAGCGGCAGCACCCCCATCCCGACCAGGTTGGAACGGTGGATGCGCTCAAAGCTCTGCGCGATCACGGCGCGCACCCCGAGCAGCTTGGTTCCCTTGGCCGCCCAGTCGCGCGACGAGCCCGAGCCGTACTCCTTGCCGGCGAGCACGATCAGCGGGATGTGCTGCTCGATGTAGCGCATCGCGGCGTCGTAGATCGACATGTCGTCTCCGGAGCCATCTCCGAGATACCGGGTCACCCCGCCCTCGGTCCCCGGAGCGAGCTGGTTGCGCAGGCGGATGTTGGCGAAGGTGCCACGCATCATCACCTCGTGGTTGCCGCGCCGCGACCCGTAGGAGTTGAAGTCCCGGGCCTCGACATGGTTCTCGTTGAGGTACTGCGCAGCGGGGCCATCGCGCCGGATCGAACCCGCCGGGGAGATGTGATCGGTGGTGACGCTGTCCCCGAGGATCGCCAGCACGCGGGCGTTCTCGATGTCCTCCAGCGGCACCGGCTCGCGGGGGAGATCCTCGAAGAACGGTGGCTTGCGGACGTAGGTTGAGCGCTCGTCCCATTGGAAGCGGTCCCCGGTGGGCACCTCGAGCGCGTTCCAGCGTTCGTCCCCGTCGAACACCTCGCCGTAGCTCTTGTGGAACATGTCGGACTGCACGGCGTCCTCGATCGTGGCCGCGATCTCCTTGGTCTCGGGCCAGATGTCGCGCAGGTACACGGGCTCGCCGCGGGTGTCCTCGCCCGAGTGGCTCGTCGTAGAGATCGATGTCCATCGTCCCGGCCAGCGCGTAGGCGACGCACAGCGGGGGAGAGGCGAGGTAGTTCATCTTCACGTCGGGGTTGATCCGCCCCTCGAAGTTCCGGTTGCCCGACAGGACCGAGACGACGGCGAGATCCTCGGCGCTGACCACGTCGGAGATCTCCTGGGGCAGCGGGCCGCTGTTGCCGATGCAGGTCGTGCAGCCGTACCCGACGAGGTTGAAGCCGAGCTCGTCGAGGTACTCGGTGAGCCCGGCCCGCTCCAGGTACTCGGTGACCACCTTGGAGCCGGGCGCCAGGGAGGTCTTGACCCACGGCTTGACCGTCAGGCCCTTCTGAACCGCGTTGCGCGCCAGCAGTCCCGCACCGAGCATCACTGACGGGTTTGACGTGTTCGTGCAGCTGGTGATCGCCGCGATCACGACGTGACCGTGGTCGAGCTCGGTCTCGGTCCCGTCCGCGAGCGTGACCGGTGTGTGAGTGTTCGGCCGGTCAGCGACCTGCGCCCCCCCGCCGGGGTCGTCGCGCGGGACACCGTGTCCTCGGTGCGGCGCCTCGCCGTGGTCACGCGTCCCGTTGGTCGCGGGGGCGTCGGAGGCGGGGAAGCTCTCCTCGTCGGCCTCGTCGGTCTCCTCATCGGGAAGCAGGCCCCCCAGCGACATGCGGAAGGCCGACTTGGATTCAGTCAGCGAGACCCGGTCCTGAGGGCGCTTGGGTCCGGCGATGCTCGGCACAACCGAGCCGAGGTCGAGCTCGATCGTGTCCGAGAAGGTCGGCTCCTCGGACTCCCCGTCGTGCCAGAGGCCCTGTTCGCGCGCGTAGGCCTCGACGAGCATCACCTGCTCGGCCGGGCGCCCGGAGAACTCCAGATAGCGCAGCGTCTCGGCGTCGATCGGGAAGATCGCGCAGGTCGAGCCGAATTCGGGGGACATGTTGCCGATCGTGGCCCGGTCAGCCAGCGGCAGGTTGCGCAGGCCGTGTCCGTAGAACTCGACGAACTTGCCGACCACGCCCCGCTCGCGCAGCGCCTCGGTCACCGTCAACACGAGGTCGGTGGCTGTGGCGCCCTCCGGCAGTTCGCCGACGAGCCTGAAGCCCAGCACCTGGGGGATCAACATCGACATCGGCTGCCCGAGCATCGCCGCCTCGGCCTCGATCCCGCCCACGCCCCAGCCGAGCACGCCGAGACCGTTGACCATCGTCGTGTGAGAGTCGGTCCCGACCAATGTGTCGGGGTAGGCGAGATTCTCCTTGTCGTTGACGAACACGACGCGCGACAGGTACTCGAGGTTGACCTGGTGCACGATGCCGGTGTCCGGCGGCACCACGCTGAAATTGTGAAACGCATCCTGGCCCCAGCGCAGGAACGCGTAGCGCTCCTGGTTGCGCTCGAACTCGAGCTCGGCGTTGCGACGGAAGGCGTCATGGGTGCCGAAGACGTCGACCTGGACGGAATGGTCGATGACCAGCTCGGCGGGGACGAGCGGGTTGATCTTGCTCTCGTCGCCGCCCAACTCGCGCATCGCGTCGCGCATCGCGGCGAGGTCCACGATCGCCGGCACGCCGGTGAAGTCCTGCATCACCACGCGCGCGGGGGTGAACGCCATCTCCTGGCTCGGGGTGGCGGCGGCGTCCCAGCTGGCCAGGGCCTCGATGTCCTGGGCGCGGATCGCGTCCCCGTCCTCGTTGCGCAGCAGGTTCTCGAGCAGGATCTTCAACGAGAACGGCAATCGGGCGACGTCAAAGCGCGACTGCAGGGCGTCGAGCCGGAAGATCTCATACGTGCGGTCTCCGACGGTGAGCGTGGAGCGCGAATCAAAGCTGTTGGTGGACATGGCGTATCTGAACTCCCTCGTTCACGAATAGGTCCTGCTTACTCTAAGTGCTCCTCTGAGCGCGAACGCCCCCGCGTCCCATCGCTGGCTCCCGTCCGCGGCCGGTCATAAGCGTGCTCTCATACGAGGCTCTTAGCCAGGTCTTCACCCGGGCTTCGGCGACACGTCGATGCTGTGCGCGTCACCTCAAGGAGCAGCCCGATGTCGATCCTCGCCCGAACCCTCGCCGGACTCGCTGTCAGCGCCGTTGGTGCCGTCGCGGCCGCCGGCGCATACACCGAGGCGCGCCGCGCGCCCGATCAGCCCTGATCCCATGCCGCGACCTCTTAGCAATCTCTCATCCGCGACCCGGATCCTGGGCCGATGAGCTCTGAATCCGCCGCTCTCGGCGCCTCCCGGCGCCAGCGGGTGTCGCTGCGCTCGCTCCCGCGGCCGCTCCTCGCCCTGCGCTCGCGCCCCGAGCTGGCCGGTCTCCTCGTCCTCGCCGGGCTGCTCAACCTGTGGGGCCTCTCGATCAACGGCTGGGCCAACACCTACTACTCGGCGGCTGTGCGGTCGATGACGACGAGCTGGCACGACTTCCTCTTCATCTCGCTCGACAAGACGGGGCTGATGACGGTGGACAAGCCGCCGCTGGCCCTGTGGGTGCAGGCACTGTCGGCCCGCGTGTTCGGCTTGGACTCGCTCAGCATCTTGGTCCCGCAGGCGCTGATGGGCGTGGCCGCCACCGCGTTCGTCTATGACCTCGTCCGCCGCCGCTTCGGCCGGGTCGCCGGCTTCGTCGCCGGGCTGGCGCTGGCCACCACCCCGGTGGTGGTCGCCGTGTCGCGCCACAACAACCCCGACGAGCTGCTCGTCCTCTGCTGTGTCGCGGCCCTCTGGTTCACCGCCCGCGCCCTGGAGACCGGACGCACGAAGTGGCTGGTGTGGGCGGGCGTCGCGGTCGGACTCGGCTTTGAGACCAAGATGGGCGTGGCCCTGATGGTCGTGCCGGGGATCGCGGCCGCCTATCTCTACGTGGCGCCCCGCGGATACCTGATCGCGACCCGCCAGCTGCTGGCCGGCGGCTTCGCCCTCGCGGTCGTCGGCCTTGCCTGGCCGGTACTCGTCACCCTCACCCCGGCCGCGGATCGGCCGTGGATCTCGGGCACGTCGGACAACAGCATCTGGTCGCTGATCTTCTCCTACAACGGCGTGGGCCGGATCTCGGGCCAGACGGGCGGTCCGGGCGGCGGGGGAGGACCCGGCGGCGGCGGGGGCGGAGGTCTGTTCGGCGGGCCCACGGGCGTCTTCCGGCTGCTGCAATCCAGCCTCGGAGATCAGGCCGGATGGCTGCTTGGCTTCGCGCTCGTGGCCGGGGCCGGACTCGTCGTCGCGTCCCGGCTGCGGCGTCGTGATCCCCGTACTGGCTGGGTGATCGCGGTGGGCGGAGCCTTTTTGACCACCCTGGTCGTGTTCAGCTACGCGTCGGGCATCTTCCACCCCTACTACGTCTCCTTCCTGGCTCCCTTCACCGCGGCGCTGATCGGCGCCGGGGTCGGTATGGGGCTGTCGGGCACGCTCACCGGGCGGGTGACCGCCGCGCTGGCGCTCGTCGCCGGGGCGATCACCGAACTGGTCGTGCTCGGGACGCTCAGCGGCTCGCTCTCCTGGGGCCGGCCACTGACGATCGCCGGCGCGATCGTCGGGATCCTCGCCCTCGCGCTCACCCTGGCGCCCCGGGTCCGGCTCGGTCTCGTCGCCGTCGCCCTGGCCGCGTTGTTCGCCGCCCCCGCGGCGTGGGCCACTGAGACGCTCGGTCACGCCACCAGCGGTACCTTCCCGGCCGGCGGCTCCGCGAGCGCCGGCGTCGGCGGCCCGGGCCGCGGCCCGGGTGGCTTTGCCGGGACGCACCGGTTCTCCGGCAGCTTCTTCGGCCGCGCCGGCGGCGCGGGCGCCCCTCCCGGCTTCCCTGGCGCGCAGGGCGGGCCGCCCTCCGGGGCCCCCGGCGCCGCGGGTGCCGGTGGTGCGGTTCCCGGCGCGGCGGCTGGCGCCGGTGCCACCCAGGGCCAGAGCATCCTCCCTCAGACCCCAGGGGCCACGGCCCAGGGCGTCGCACCGCCGGCGCTGACCGGCAACTCGGCCCAGGCGCGAGCCCTGCGGCGCCGGCTGTTCGGCCGCGCCGGCGGGGTTGGCGGTGGGGGCGGGTTCGGTGGTCCCGGCGGCTTTGGCGGCGACAGCACGTCGCTGCGGGCGGCGATCAAGTACGCCCGCACCCACGGCGGGGGCGCGATCGGCGTGTCCAGTCAGAGCTCCGCCGCCGAGGCGATCATCACGCAGAACGCCGACGTCGCCGGTCTCGGCGGCTTCTCGGGCCGCGAGAGCTCGGTGACCGCCGCCTGGATCGCGATGGAGGTCCGCAACGGACGCCTGCGCTGGGTGATCGGCGACACCGGCCAGAGCGCCGGCGGCCTGCCCGGCGACACCCGGCGCGGCAGTCAGGCCGCGATGACCGTGGTGGCCAGGGTGTGCCGGGCTGTCACGGTGTCGGCCACCGGCACGAGCCAGGCCGGCTCCGCCGGTGCCTCGAGCCAGACCAGCGCCAGCAGCGTCACGATGTACGACTGCCGCGGCCGCGCCGCCGCGATCCTCGCCGCGGCACAATGACCGACGTGATCTCCGTTCGGACCACGCCGCGCCGCCGGGGCGCCGCGGTGTCGGCGCTGCTCGGAGCGGTGGCGGCGCTCCTCGCGCTCGCCCCGTCGGCCCTGGCCGACAGCGCCCAGAGCTCCAACTGGGCCGGGTATGCCGCTCACAGCTCCCGCGTGCACTTCACCCACGTGGTCGGCACGTGGCGACAGCCATCGGCGGTCTGCGCTCCTGGGACCCCGACGTACTCATCGCAATGGGTTGGTCTGGGTGGGTTCGCGTCGAACTCGACCGCGCTCGAGCAGGTCGGCTCCGAGCTGGACTGCAGTGCCTCGGGCAAGCTGGTGTCGACGGTCTGGTACGAGCTTGTGCCGGCGCCGTCACGCAACATCCGGATGACGGTCGCCCCGGGTGATCAGCTGACGGCCGCAGTCGCCGTGACCGGTCACCTGGTCCGCCTGCAGCTCTCCGATCTCACCCGGCACACGACTTTTTCGCGCACCGTCTTCGTCCGGCAGCTCGATGTCTCCTCGGCGGATTGGATCGTCGAGGCGCCCTCGGAATGCTCGAGCAGCAGTTCCTGTCAGCAGCTCCCGCTGGCTGACTTCGGCACGACCGCGATGACGCGGGCGAGCACGCAGACGAGCACCGGCCATCGCGCCGGGATCAGCGACCCGCTGTGGCGCACGACGGCGATCACCCTGTCCTCGGCGGCCGGCCGCTTCGTCGGCTCGGGTTCCGCCGCAGGCGCCGGCGCCGAGGCCACGCCCTCGAATCTCGTGTTCGGCGGCTCGGCCTTCGCGGTCACCTACGCCGGGGGCCGTGGCTCGGGGCCGGTGTCCTCTGCTCCGGCCGCCTCTGCTCCGGCCGCCTCTGCTCCGGCCGCCCAGCGCGTTCGCAGCTCGACGTTGACGCGTCCCGGACGCCGGTAGCCGCCGCGCCGTCGCCGGCGGCGTCCGCGCTCTTACGAAAAACCTCTGTCCGTCCTACGGCCGTCTAGCGCGGGTCGGACGATGCTCTCAGCATGACAACGAGCGCCGTTCCCCACCTCTTCTGGATCACGAGCCGCGCGGCCGGAGTGCTCGCGCTCGTCCTCGCCAGCCTCGCCGTATCGCTGGGCCTGTTGATGAGCACCAAGCTGCTGCGTCGCCGCGGCCCCGATCTCCTCGCCGCCCACGAGGTGCTCTCGCTGACGACGATCGCCGCGATCGTCATCCACGGCGTCGCGCTGCTCGGGGACGGATACCTGAAGGCCTCCCTGGTCGACATCGCCGTTCCCTTCGCCTTCTCCTACAAGACGTTCTGGACCTCGCTGGGAATCATCAGCGGCTACGGCCTGGCGCTGCTCGGGCTGACCTACTACCTGCGGCGCTACATCGGCGCAGCCCGCTGGCGCTCGGTGCACCGCCTGACCGCGGTCGTGTGGCTGGCCGGTCTCGGTCACGCCCTCGGCGAGGGGACGGACGCCGGTCAGCCCTGGTTCCTGGTCATGCTCGCCACGGTCGTCGTCCCCGCCGCTGATGCTGCTGGCCGTGCGCCTCGTCTACCGCGGGTCGCCCGCCCGCACCACGCAGTCCCCAGAGCCGCGGCGACATCCGGACCGTGCCCACCGGCGCGGTGCCGACCGCCGGGGTGGCCGTCCGCGGCTGACCCGGGATGTGCGGTCCCGCGGGGCCGGCCGGTCCCTGGGCGGTCGGCTCGCGCGGGACTCGAGCACGTGGTCGGCGAAACGTCTCAGGCTCAGAGGTTTCGTCAACCACACCCCCGGCGGGCCGGGGTCACCGGGCCGGGTTACAGCCCCGGCGGGTGGCGGACGACGAAGCCCGAGAACTCGCCCCCGCCCTGGGACCAGCGCGTCCCGCTGGTGGCCAGGGCGACGGTGTCAAAGCGCCACCCCGCGACCGTCATCCAGGCGTGGCTCGCGTTGGCGTAGACGGTGATCCAACGACCAGGCCCCGGCGCGCCCCAGCTCTCAAATGAGCCCGAGGTCAGCGGCGAGCTGAGCAGTCCCGCCGCGGCCAGCGCGTAGGAGATCGACCCCGAGCAGTCATAGCCGTTGGCCTGGAAGGAGCCATGGCCGCCGCCCCAGATGTAGGGGAGCGTGGCGATCGCGTTGCCGGCGGCGATCACCCGGGCCACGGCGGCGGGCGCGCCGGCGGGGGCCTGAACCATTCCACCGGTGTTGACGGCGATCCCAGCCACGCTGGCGTTTCCGACCTGCGCCGCCCTCACGGCGGCCGCGGCGGCCGCGGCGGCCTTGTGCTCCAGGGTCGTCAGGTGCCCGCTGACCGCGCGATAGCGCGCCGTCGTCTGCGAACGCGCGGCAAGCTGACGCAGCTGGGCGCGCAGCAGCGCGTCCTGCAGGGCGGCGGCGTCGTTGCGGCGCTGCAGCACCGACTGGGCGAGCCGCCGGTCGGTGACCTCCAGCGTCCCGAGCCGGTCGGCCTCGCTGACGCACGGCGGTGCGCGCGGCACGGGTCAGGCCGACGATCCGGGCGTCCTGATGAGCGACACGGGCCATGAAGCCGACCTGCTCCAGGAGATCGCCGAAGCCGTGGGCGCTGAGCACGACCGACATCAGGTTGGGCTGGTCGCCCTCGTAGCCGGCGACCAGATTGGCCGCCAGCGCGCCGGTCGCCAGGTGAAGCCGGTTCTCGAGCGAGATCAGCCGCGCCCGCGAGGCGAGCAGGGCATCCTGAGTGCGACGCAGAGCGGCGATGCGGTTGTCGAGGTCGGTCTGGATGCGGCCGAGGCGAGCGCGGGCATCCGCCAGTCCACCGCTCGTGGTCTCGATGCGCCGGGTCTCGGCGCTGATCTGCGCGTGCAGCGAGCCGGTGGCCGAGCGCGCGGCGCTGATCTGATCCTGAAGGCTGGTGGCGCTACGGGCGACCGACCCGCCGAACGCGAGCACCAGCCCGAGCACGAGCGCGCAGAGGAGCCCCGCGACAGCGGCAGGGGCACGGTGCAGACGGCGCCTGGAGAGAGAGGGCGGCATAGGGGCGGCGCCGACCCTAACACGGGCCTTCGGCGCTCACCGGTCTCGACCTGGGTCTGCAAGAGATCCTGCAAATCGGCCGGCTTTGACGCCGCTCTCGGCCCAGAGTGCCCGGCGGTCGCGACACGACGACGCATTTCGCGGGCTTGGCATACTCGATCGATGCGCTTTCCCCGTCACGCGCTCTCGTCGTTCTCCTCCTGCTCGGCCTGATCGGCTTCGCCGTCCCCGCCCTCGCGCTGGCCGCGGGCGGCGGCTCGGCCTGGGCGATCAGCAGTACTCCGATCCGTTCGGCGGCTCGAGCGGCGGTGGCACGACCAAGAAGACGACGACCACGAGTGCGCCGACGACGCGCCGCGCCGCCCGCGACGACCCCGGCGACGACCTCCGGCGACCCCCGCGGTCACGACCGGCACCGAGCCCCAGCTCGACCACCGCCACCCCGACGGCCACGACCGCCGCGACCACGAGCACCGGCGCGCACGGCAAGACGCTTCCCTTCACCGGCTATGACGGACGGCTTGCCGTGCTGCTCGGCGTCGCACTGGTGCCTCGGCGGTGCCGGCCTGAGGTTCAGGCTCTCGACGGACGTGAGCCGCCGCCGTTGGCGGCCGATCGCCGCGACGATCGCGGCCATCCTGACGTTGCCCGCTTTCGCCGCCGCGAGCGCAGCGCGTCGCCGCCAGCTGCCTCCCGCGCCGGCCGCCACGCCGTTCGGGTTCGTGGGGATGAACATCGACGGGCCACTGCTGGCCGCCGGGGTCAACCTCACGCCCGGTCTTCACGCGGATGGAGGCCAGCGGGGTGCAGACCGTGCGCACGGTCTTCAACTGGGCCGCGGCCCAGCCCGTACCAGGACGGCCCGATCGATTTCACCGCAGACCGATGCGCTCGTCGGCGACGCCGCGGCGCGGGGGATGACCGTGCTGCCGGTGATCATCTACACGCCGAGCTGGGATGCCGCCCCGCATGATCCGGGCACGCTGGCCAATCCGGTCGATGACGCGCCGTACGCCGCCTACGCGGCCGCGCTGGTGCATCGCTACGGCCCCCAGCGGCAGCTACTGGTCTGAGCACCCCGCGGACGCGTCGGCTGCCGATCCGGCGCTGGCAGATCTGGAACGAGCCGAACTTCAACTACTACTGGCGCCAGCCCTTCGCCGCCAGCTACGTCAAGCTGCTGGCCGCCGCCCACGCGGCGATCCATGCGGCCGACCCGGGCGCGAAGGTCGTCCTGGCCGGATTTCCCGAACCTCGCCTGGAAGTGCCTGGACACGATCTACTCGGTGCCCGGCGCCGCTCGCGATTTCGAGATCGTGGCCGTGCATCCCTACACCGCAGCAGCCGCCAACGTGATCCGGTTCCTGCAGTTCGTGCGGGACTCGATGAAGCGCCACGGAGACTCTCCGCAAGCCGCTGCTGGTGACCGAGACGGGCTGGAATTCCTCCGACGGGCCACCATCCGGCGGACAACTTCTGCTGCCAGACCGACGAGGCCGGGACAGGTGGCCAAGGTCAAGGCCGAGCTGCCCTTGCTGGCCGCCCACCGCCGGCTCCTGAACCTGCTCGGGTTCTACTTCTACACGTGGGCCGGGGATGAGCACACGGGCGCCCCGTCGTTCAATTTCGCCGGGCTGTTCGACGACGTCAACGGACGGCTGCGGGCCAAGCCCGTGTACTCCGTCTTCCGCCAGGGTGTGCTCGCGCTCGAGCGCTGCCGCCGCACCGGCGCGACCGCCGGCACGTGCGCCCAGCCGACTTCGCTGAGCGCCATACTGGCGCGGACGATGCGCCCCTTCTCCGCGGCACTCCCGGCTCCTGCTTGCCGCCCGTGATCGCCGGCCTGCTGGGGGCGTGCCGGCGCGCGGGCGCTCGCCGCACCGCCTCACGCCGGCCGGCTCGGCCGCCCAGCCCCGGCGGCCACCCCGTTCGGCTTTGTCGGCATGAACGTCGACGGGCCGCTGCTGCGCCCGGGCGTCAACCTCGCTCCCGTGTTCGACCGCATGGAGAGCCAGCGGCGTGCAGAGCGTGCGCACGACGTTCAACTGGGCCGCCGCGCAGCCGGTCGCGGGAGGACCGTTTGACTTCAGCCAGAGCGACCGGATCGTCGTCTCTCGCCGCCGCGCGGGGCATGACCGTGCTGCCGATCATCATGTACTGCCCGCCGTGGGCCGCGGTGACCCCGCGCGACCCCGGAGCGCTTGGACGTGCCCGACCGATCCCGGCGCCCGTACGCCGCCTACGCGGCCGCGCTCGTGCATCGGTACGGGCCGCACGGCAGCTTCTGGGCCACGCACCGAGCGCTGCCCCGGCTGCCGATCGAGCGCTGGCAGATCTGGAACGAGCCGAGCTTTGACTACTACTGGCCGCAGCCGTTCGCGCCCACCTACGTCCCGCTGCTCGCCGCGGCCCACGCCGCGATCAAGGCGGCTGATCCCGCCGCGCAGGTCGTGCTGCCTGGGTTCCCGGACCTCGGCTGGCAGTTCCTGGCCACGATCTACGAGCAGGGCGGCGGCGTCGGCCATGACTTTGACGTCGTCGCCGCGCACCCCTACACCCAGCAGCCGGCCAACGTGATCCGCTTCCTCGGCCTGATGCGCGCAGTCATGCGCCGCAACGGGGATCGCGCACAAGCCGATCATGATCACCGAGACGGGCTGGAACTCGTCGGTCGGCCACCACCCCAGCGACAACTTCTGTTGCCAGACCACCGCGGCGGGTCAGGCCGCCGACGTCGCCGCACTGCTGCCGCTCCTCGCTCGACATCGTCGGGCCCAGCGCCTGCTCGGGTTCTACTTCTACACCTGGGCGGGCGCCGAGCAGGACGGGACGTTCTCGTTCAACTTCGCCGGCCTGTTCGATGATGTCGTCGGGCCGACTGATCGCCAAGCCGGCGCTCAGCGCCTTTACGACCGCGGCGCTCGGCCTCGAGCGCTGCCGCCGGGCCGCTCCCCTCGCCGGCCGCTGCTCCCCGTCAGCGGGCTGAGCGCGCACGAGTCTCGCCGTCGGCGCAGCGCGCGCACCGCCGCCAGCTGTCTGCGCTCGCGATCGGCCGCCGTTGCCGAGTAATCGCTTGAGCACGGCCCGGGAGGCGAACGTGAGCGCCTGGGCGGCGTCGTCGCGCGCGGCAGCGCCGTTCCCCGCGGGCGATCGCGATCGCCGTGTGGCGGGTCTCGGCCAGCCGCGCGAAGTCCTCACCGCCGAACGCGGCCTCGGTGGCGTGCGCGCCGCGAATGGATCACCCGCGCCTGCGGCCAGAACCACGTCGGCACACCGGCGGCGCGCGCGCGCAGTCCGAGCTCGAGATCCTCCCCGTACATGAAGATCCCCTCGTCGAACGGACCCAGTCGACGCAGGGTCGCGGTGCGTCGCCGCCAGCGCGGCCCCGATCGCCCAGCCGACCGGCCGCGGGTGTGCGGCGCGCCACGGCGCCAGCGCGGTCCCCCAACGGCCAGGCACCAGGGCGGGCGGCACGAGCGTTGCCACGAGGTCGGCGGCCGAGCCCGGGGCGGCGTGCACACCGTCCTGGCGCGTTCCGTCGGCGTTGAGCAGCGTGGGGGCCAGGAGTCGGTCGGGCCGGTCGGCTCGCGGGCCGCCTCGGCCGCGAGCGCGCGCAGCGAGTCATCGATCAGCACCACATCGGGGTTGAGCAGCATGGTCACCGGGGCGCTGACGTGCTCCAGGCCCCGATTGCATGCCCGGCCGAAGCCGAGGTTCTCGCCCAGCGCGACGCTGGTCACCCATGGCCGGGCGGCGGCCACGGCGACACTGTCGTCTCGCAGACGCGCAGTCGACGCAGATCATCTGCGCGCCGGGGAGATGGCGCCCGACCGAGTCGATCAGGACGGCGAGCTCGCGCGCGGAGTTGTGGGTGACCGTGACGATCGCCAATCCGGCGCCCGGCGCGGTCGCGTCTGTCCTCAGGCCGTCGGCCGTCAGCGGCGCGAGCGCGGCGGCAAACCGCCCGCGGGTCCGTGAGCGGTCAAACCGGGCCCGGACCCGCTTCCGGCCGCCCGCGCCGAGGGCGGTGGCCAGCCCGGGTCGCGAGTGCACCTCGACGAGCGCACGCCCCGCAGCGTCGGCGTCGCCGGCGGGATAGAGGATGCCGCTGGTCGCGTCGACGATCTCGGCCGGTCCGGCAGCGTCGGGCGCAACCACCGGCCGCGCCGCCGCTCCGGCCTCGAGCAGCACGATTCCAAACGGTTCTCGCGGACTGCAGTGCAGCAGACAGGTCGCGCCCGCGAGGGCCTCGCTGGGGTCGGTCGTCGGCCCGTCGAACCGAACCGAGCCGGCCAGGTCGGGCTCTGCGGCACGGGAGCGCAGCGCGACGGTCAGGTCATCGGCGCCGGTCACCGGGGCGCCGACGAAGCGAAGGACCAGCTCGGGCAGCTCGCGCCGCGCCCTCGCGCAGGCCTCCAGCGCGAGGTCCGCACGCTTCCAGCTCGCCAGCGCGCCGAGTACGAGCACCACGGGCGTCTCAGGCGGGGCGCCGAGGCTGGCGAACCGGTCACAGTCAACTCCTGGCGTGATCACATGCAGCCGGCCGCCGAGCCGATGCGCGGGGTCGAGGTCAGCGGCGACGGCTGCCGACGGGACGAACACGCCGTCGGCGCGCGCCGCCGCCGCCCGCACGCCGCGCGCGATCAGCGCGCCGGGCAGGAAATCCTGATGCGAGACGGCCAGCGGCGCCGATCGGCGCAGCCGCAAGTGCTGCCAGCGCGCTGCGCATGCCCCATACGACGGTCAGTCGCGGGTTCAGGTCGCGCACCAGCCGGCGTAGCTCCCGCGTATGGGCGGCCAGGGCCGCCAGCGCGCCGCCGCGCGCGCGTATGCCGGCGCGGAGGTCGAGCGAACGCCCGGCGAGCCTGACCACAGCTACGCCTGCGGCGGCCGCCCGTTCGGCCAGCGGACCCTCGGGACAGGCCAGCACCGGCGTCCCGGGCACTGCGGAGGCGCAGTCGAGCAGGACCTGCTCTGATCCCCCGAAAATCCCCGAGTAGCTCACAAAGAGGATGGTGGGCACGGACGGGGGTGTGGTCGGATTGAGGAGGGAAACAACGGCACGTGAGAACCTGACGTTCACGTCTTGCCCGCCGTCGCCACCTAGACTAGAGCCGTGGTCAGTCATCGCTCCCCGGCGGACGCGCCCCGCGTGGCGCTCGTGCATGACTTTCTCCTCGATCTCCGGGGTGCCGAGCGGGTCTTCAGCGAGATGTGCGAGATCTGGCCGGAGGCGCCGATCTACACCGCGGTCTACAACGAGAAGGGCACCGAAGGTCGCTTCGCGCAGCGCGCCGTGCACAGCTCGTTCCTGCAGCGGTTGCGGCCGTCCGCACGTAGCTTCCGCGCGTTTCTTCCACTCTATCCGGCGGCGATTGAATCCTTTGACCTCAGTGGCTACGACCTCGTCGTGTCCAGCTCGTCGGCGTGGGCGCACGCGGTGCTCTGCGACGAGCACACGGTCCACGTGAGCTACTGCCACAACCCGTTCCGCTACGCGTGGAACGATCGCGATCAGACGCTCGCGCGCCACCGCAACCCACTCGCACGCGCTTTTCTGCGCAGCGTGTTTCGCCGCTGGCGCCAATGGGACTGGATCGCTGCCCAGCGCACCAACCGCTACGTCGCCAATTCTCAAGCCACGCAGGCGCGGATCAAGGCCTACTTCGGGCGCGAGGCGTCCGTGGTCTATCCGCCGGTCAACGTCGAGCGCTTTTCTCCCGGGCCCGTCGGCGACCACTATGCGATCGTCTCCGAGCTCATGCCCCACAAGCAGATCGACGTCGCGATCGAGGCCTTCAACGCGCTGCGGCGTCCTCTCGTGATCGTCGGCGACGGTCCCGACGCCCGGCGCCTTCAGGGCCTCGCGGGGCCAACGGTGACGTTGACCGGCCGGCTCAGTGACGAGGGGGTGGCCGAGGTGCTGCGCGCGGCCCGAGCGCTGATCGTCACCGCGATCGAGGAGTTCGGGATCGCCGCGGTTGAGAGCCAAGCGGCGGGCCGCCCTGTCATCGCCCGCCGCGGCGGGGGTGTGCTCGAGACGATCCGCGACGGTGAGACCGGGTGCTTCTGGTCCGGCGGGGCCCGTGAGCTGGCCCACGCCGTCGAGGAGTTCGACGACGCCGCGATCGATCCGAGGGCGTGCACCGACAATGCCGCCCGGTTCAGCGCCGAGAACTTCCGGCGCGGCCTGCGCGCCGAGGTTGACGCCGCACTCGCCAGCGGCTCAGGGGCCCCCCGCAACGATCGCCAGCCGCTGGCGGCGACGCGGCTGCTTCGGCGCACGGCACGAGAGGTTCACCGCTAGGCCAGCAGCCCGGCCGAGACCGTACACTCGCCCGGTGTCGCCGCCCGAGATCCCGCGCTCTCAGGCGTCCCTGCCTCAATCCGGTTCGATGGGCCTGGTCGAGGAGCCGAGGCGCGTGCACCCCGAGACGATTCAGTTCGGGCCCGCCGACAGCGGCCACTCGCAGGATCTCCTGGGGTTCCGGCGGATCGTCGCCGCGCTGGCGGCAGCGGTCCTCTTGGGCGGACCGACGGTGCTCTCCTTCTTCACCGGCGGCTACTTCGATGTCCCGCGCGAGTGGGCAGGGCTGATCGCGTGGGGTCTCGTCGTGGTGGCGATCGTCATCCTCCCGCGGCCGTTTGCGCTCAGCCGACCGGTGCTGCTGGGCGCGGGCGGTCTCGCCCTGTTCGCCGCGTGGACGTTGCTCTCGACCATCTGGGCGCCGATCGCCGGACTCGCCTACGCCGCCGGCCAGCTCGCGGCGCTGTACCTCGGCGTCCTGCTCGCGGCCACGGCCCTGCTGAGCGTTCGCAGCGCTCAGCGGTTGGCTGAGCCGGTGCTGGCGACCGGGATCCTTGTCGTCATCGGCTACGCGCTATCGGAGCGGATGCTCCCCGGATTGCTCCACTTCCAACGTTCGCTGGGCGCGCAGGGGCGACTCGAGCAGCCCCTGACGTACTGGAACGCGATGGGGGAGCTGGCGGCAATCGGCATCGTGCTCGCCGCTCGGATCGCCGGAGATGCAACTCGAGGCGCCCGGTTGCGGATCGCCGCCGCGATGGCCGTCGCGCCGGTTGGAATGGGCCTCTACCTCTCGTTCTCGCGCGGCGCGCTGTTCGCGTGCGCCGCGGGGCTCGTGGCGCTGATCGTCGTGGCGCCGCGCCGCCAGCAGCTGCGGGCGGTGCTGCTGGCGATGGCCACCGCAGTCCTCGCCGGTATCGCCGCCGCGCCCTTCTCGGTGATCACGACTCTGGCCGGGCCTCAGTCCACCCGCGAGCGCGACGGTCTTATCGTCCTGGCTCTGTTGTTCGCCATCGCCGCGGTGGCCGGGGTCATTCAGCACCGGCAGGTCACCGAGGCAACCGACGCCGCGCTGCCGCTACCCCGCCGGGCGGCCTGGATCGCGCTCGCGGCGGTCTTGGTCGGCCTCGCGGCGGCCATCGTGTCCGGCGCCAAGGAGAATTCGGCCACCCCGCTCGGCTCCGGCGCCTCCCGGTTGACGACCCTCCAGAGCGATCGGTACACCTATTGGCGTGTGGCCATGGACATCTTCGGCCAGCAGCCCCTGCGGGGCGTCGGCGCCGGAGGCTGGTCCGTGGCCTGGCTGCGGATGCGTCCGCATAACGTCGGTGCCCAGGACGCTCATTCGCTGCCTCTCCAAACCATGGCCGAGCTCGGCGTGGTCGGACTGATCCTGCTGCTGACCTTCTTCGGCGGCGCTGCGCTCGCGGCTCGGCAAGCTCTGACCCACCGCCCCGCGCTCGCCGCCGGACCGATCGCCGGCGTCGTTGCCTACGTCGCCCACTCGCCGCTTGACTGGGATTGGCAGATGCCGGCGCTCACGCTGGTGGCGATCGTGCTCGCTGGATTTCTGCTCGCCCTGAGCTCGGATCCGAATCACGACGGGCTCGCCCCCGGAACCCGTCGGTGGGCGACATGAGCGGGCGAGCGACCCCCGGGGCGACGGTCGCCCGCGCTGGAGCCGCGGTATTGGCAATCGTGGTATGCGCATGGTTTGCGCTCGGCGTCCGTGCGTTCAGAGATCAGGATTCGGTGATCGCGTCGCTCGCGGGTCGAGGCCCCGTCTCGGCGGCCCAGGCCAGAGCGGATCGTGCGTCCGCTGGCGGAGGCCGCGACGCTCAACCCGGACCAAGGCGTCGACCTGCTGAGGGCACAGCTCGAATCGCGGGCCGGAGACTCCCGAGCGGCTCTGCGGCTTGCGAGCCAGGTCTCGCGCCATGAGCCCGCAGAACATCAACGCGTGGCTGCTGATCGCCGTAGTCTGGCCCACCGCAACTCGGCCGCCTACCGTTCAGCGGCCGCCCACGTCCGTCTCCTCGCCCCACCGGTGCCGCAATGAGCGAGCCCGCGACCGTCCGCTCGATCTCGGTGATCGTTCCGGCCTACAACGAAGAGTCCGAGATCCCGACCATCCTGCCGGCGATTCGCGAGACGCTCGAGGCGCGTGGAGGCGAGTGGGAGATCATCGTGGTCGACAACGGGAGTACCGACGCGACGGTGCAACGGGTCCAGCCGTTCCTCGAGGATCCACGCGTGCGGCTGCTGCGCAACGAGGTCAACCGCGGCAAGGGCTATTCGGTGCGCCGCGGGATGCTCGAGGCGAGGGGTGAGCTGCGCCTGATGTGCGACGCCGACTGTGCGGCCTCGCTCGTCTCGCTTCCGAGCGTCGAGGCGGCATTGAGCCGACGCCGACGTGGTCGCGGGAGTCCGCAACGCTCCCGACTCGCAGGTCGCCCGGCATCAGCCGCTGCACCGGCGTACGGTCAGCCTGGGGTTCATCCTTCTCTGCCGTCTGGTCATGGCCGAGCCGCTGCGCGACATCTTCTGCGGGTTCAAGCTGTTCACCGCGGCAGCCGCGGAAGGCGCGTTCGCCCTGTCGCGGATCGACGGCTGGGTATTCGATGCCGAGGCGATGGCCATCGCGCGAGCGCTGGGCTTCCGCGTTGCGCCGTGCGGCATCGCGTGGGTCAATCGCCCGGCGTCGCGCCTCTCGATCCCCCGGGTCGTCGTGCCGGCGCTGATCGAGCTCACCCGGGCCCGGCTCTACGTGAAGGGCCGCGTCCGGCCCGCGCCGCCGGCGCCCGCCGACTCGCCGGGAACGCTCACGCCGGGCAAGCCGTCCCCCGATCATCGGGGCCGCAGCTGATGCCCCGCGCCGGGCTTCGCTAGCTTTCGCGCCGTGGAAATCGATGACCGCGTGTCCGGGAGTGACGACCAGCGCCCAGATCTCGCTGACCCCGCTCCGGCGGACGCCGGGGGCGCGTCTGGGGACGGACGCCTGCTGAAGATCCTCGTTCTCGCCGACCGCGACTGGACCCATCCCCAGGGCGGGGGCACCGGCGAGAACCTCTACCACAACATCATCCGCTGGGCCGCACGCGGGCCATGAGGTGACGGTGATCGCCGGCGCCTATCCGGGCTCGGGCACGGTCCGTCGGGAAACCCCGAACCTCGTCGTGCATTACATGGGCGGCCGGGCGACCGTCTTCCCGCGGGCCATCTGGGCGGTGCTGCGTGGCCTTGGCCGTGACGCCGATGTCGTCTTCGAAGTCATCAACGGGATCACCTTCCTGACCCCGCTGTGGCTCCGCCGGCCGCGGGTCGCGCTGGTCAACCATCCCCACCGCGACCTCTATGTGGGGAGTTCGGACGGCGCCTGGGCCGCTTCCTCTCCGCGGTGCTCGAGGAGCTTCCGCTGCGCCTGCTCTACCGCCGGGCCCCGTTCCTGACCATCTCCGGCTCGGCTCGTGACGAGCTGGTCTCGATCGACGGGATCCCCGCCGAGAACATCACCATCGCCTACTGCGGCGTCGACCCGGGCCCGTTCGGCACCGGGGAGCGCTGGCCCGAACCGCGGCTGGTCTACGTGGGCCGGCTGAAGGCCTACAAGCGGATCGAGATCCTGCTCGACATGCTCAAGCGACGCTGCCCGACGTGACCCTGGACATCGCCGGCCAGGGCGATCACGGCGAGACGCTCGACGACGAGATCTCGCGGCGCGGCCTCGGCTCGCGGGTGCGCGTCCACGGCCACGTCGACGAGGCGTTCAAGGCCGAGCTCTACCGCCGGGCGTGGCTGCACGTGACCGCGTCGGCCTCCGAGGGATGGTCGCTGACCGTGATGGAGGCGGCGCTCTGCGGCACGCCGAGTGCGGCGCTCGCCGTCGGAGGCCTGCGGGAATCGATCGTCGACGAGGCAGACCGGGATCCTGGCCGGCTCGGTGACCGAGCTCCAGGCGCGGGTCAAGGCGCTGCTCGAGGACCCCGAGCGGCGCGAGCAGCTCGGCGCCGCCGCCCGCGAGCGGGCGCTGACCTTCACCTGGGACCGCACCGCCGAGGTCACGCTCGCGGTCGTCGAGCGCGAAGCCGCCGCCGCCCCGACCGCGTTACGGCCGCTAGCTCGCCTGACACGTCGTCGGGCTGGAGGGGGAGCGCGTCCTCGTCGCCCGGCGCTCCGGGGTCGCCGGCACGAAAGGGCTCGGCGGGATCGATCCGCGGGTTGACGAGCGGCGCCGTGCGCGCCGGCCACCGCCGCCGCAGCCACGGGAAGCGCAGGACCGGCACGAGCCACAGCGCCTCGATCGCGATCGACAGTGAGATCTTGCTCTCGCCGACCGATCGGTCGTGAAAGACGATCGGCACCTCGGTGACCTGAAAGCCGGCGCGCAGCGCGCGGTAGGTCAGCTCGATGTTGAACACGTAGCCCTGCGAGCGCAGCGTGGCCAGGTCGACGCGCTCGAGCACCTCGCGCCGGATGCAGCGATAACCCGCCGGTGAGGTCCTTGACCTTGACCCCGAGGACCGTGCGGGCGTACAGCGATCCGGCCCGGCTCAGCAGCCGGCGCAGGCGCGGCCAGTGCGAGATCCGGCCGCCGGCGACGTAGCGCGAGCCGAGCACGAGGTCGCTGTGCTGCGCGGCGGCGAGCATCGCCGGGAGGTGCGCGGGGTCGTGGGAGTAGTCGGCGTCCATCACGATCACGAGCGTCGGCCCCCCGGGCCAGCGCTGCCTCGAAGCCGGCGAGATAGGCCCGGCCGAGGCCCTGCTTGGCGCGGCGATGCAGCACGGCGACGGCCGCCGAGCTCGGCGGCGAGGCGGTCAGCGAGCTCGCCGGTGCCGTCCGGGGAGGCGTCATCGACGATCAGGATCTCGTGCTCGCCCGGGAGCCGCTCGCTCGAGCTGCTCGAGCGCAGGCACGGACGATCCGCTCGAGGTTGCCGACCTCGTTGTACGTCGGGATCGTGAGACACACGCGCGCGGCCATGCGCAAAACCCTACGCACCGCGGCCGCACGGCGCGTTGCCGGTGTCCGCGGCGGGACGGCTCGGGTGTTCTCGCCGACATGATCGGGACGTCCCGCCGGCGTCCCTGCAGTCGCGCCGGCGCGGGAGACCACCGGCCTCTTTCCTCAATTAACTAAGCTTCCGGCCGCATGCGGACCTCCCGCAGGGAAGCGGCCATCCCTATCGCGTTGAGCGTCGGCGCCCTCGTGCTGGCGTTCGCGCAGCGCCCGGGGCTGGCGAGCACCGACACCAAGATCAACCTCCAGGTCGACCCAGGCCGCTTCCTCGCCGACGTGGCCTCGATGTGGACCTCCTCCGGCCAGCTCGGTGACGTGCAGACCGGCCAGTACTCGGGCTACCTGTTCCCGATGGGGCCGTTCTTCGCGCTCGGCCACGGCCTTGGTCTCGGCGCCTGGGTCGTCCAGCGGCTGTGGCTGGCGGCGATTCTGGCCCTGGCCGCGTGGGGGACGGTGCGCCTGCTCGACGCGCTTTTGGACCGCCCGCGGGGAGCGGCGCACCTGGTGGGCGGAGCGATCACGATCCTCAACCCGTTCGTGGTCACCTACGCCAACCGGACCACCGTGACGCTGCTGGCGTACGTCGCCCTGCCATGGCTGCTGCTGGTCGTGCACCGCGGTCTGCACGAGCGCCCCGGAGGGCGGTGGCGATGGCCGATCACCTTCGCGCTCGTCGTCGCGGCCGCCGGGGGCGGGGTGAACGCCGCCGTCGTTGCCTGGATGCTGCTGGGCCCGGCCCTGCTGCTGCTCTACGAGTGGCGCATGGTCGCGGGTGGCCGGCGCCCGCGTCGGTGGATTTCTGCTGCGCGCGGCGCCGCTGACCATCCTGGTCTCGCTGTGGTGGCTGATCCCCGTCTACGTGCAGACCGTCCTACGGCGTGGACTTCCTGCATTTCACCGAGCAGCCGGGCACGGTGTGGGGCACGACGAGCGTGACCGAGAGCCTGAGGCTGATGAGCTACTGGCTCTCCTACGTCGGGATCGGGTTCGCCGGGCATCGCGATCCCGTACTTCGATGACTCGCTCGACGCTGCTGTTCTCGGTTCCGGTGCTGCTGGCCACGCTGCTGCTGCCCGCAGCCGCTCTGGGGGGCTTCGCCTGGACGCGCCGCTGGCGCTACGGCCCGTTCTTCCTGGCCATGGCGCTGCTCGGGGTGCTCATCATGTTCGCGGGGTTCCCCGACGGCACCGGGCTGCGGCATGGCCTCTACTTCATCTACAACCGCGTGTCCGCGGTGCGCTTCCTGCGGGCCTCGGACAAGGCGGCGCCTCTGCTCACGATCGCGCTCGCCTGCCTGGGTGGAGCTGCGTTCGGGGAGGGCTGGCGCCGGCTTGCCGCCGTCGCGCGCCCCCGCGAGTGGCGGCTGGCCGCGTCCGGCGCAGCCGGAGTGGTCCTGGTCCTGGCGGCCTGGCCGCTGGTCACCGGGCGCGCCCAGGATGGCCAGGTCTCCTTCCAGCGCGTCCCCGCCGCCTGGCGCCAGGCGGCCACGGGCCTCGATCGCACGCTGCCGGCAACGCCCGCGCGATGGTGCTTCCCGGGGACCTGTTCTCGTTCTACCGCTGGGGCGGGACCGTTGATCCGATCCTCCCCGTCCTCAGCCGCCGTCCGGTGGCCGAGCGCACCGAGGTGCCCTACGCGGACCTGAGAGCAACTGACCTGATGTGGACGATCGACTCGCTGGTGCACCAGCAGCGCCTGCTCCCGGGCGAGCTGCCCCCGCTGCTCGGCCTGATCGGCGTTCGGCAGGTGGTGACCGGCACCGACGACGACCTGGCCCGCAGTGATGCTCCGGCGCCGGCGGACGTGGCTACCGAGCTGGCCGCCCAGCCGGGTTTCGCGCATGCGGCGCATGCCTACGGGCCGGCGCGCACCTTCGCCCCCACCGGCCCGGGGGCACCCGTGAGGCTGCCGCAGGTGCGCCGCTATGACCTGCCGTCGGCTCGGGGGCTGATCCGGATCGAGCCGCGGGCGGCCCCGACCGTAATCGATGGATCCGCGACGGGCATCGCTTCACTGGCCGCGTTCGGCGAGCTTCCCGCTCACCGGGCGCTCCTCTACTCCGGGGACCTGACGCCGGCCGGGTTGCGCGCCGAGCTGGCCGAGGGTGGCGAGCTGGCAATCACGGACTCCAACCGCCGCCAGGCGTTCGCGGTCGGATCCCTGGAACAGAACACCGGACCGGTCCTGACCGTCGCCCAGACGCTCAGCGCCGACGGCTACGACTTCGATCCCTTCGGCGCCGCGTCCAGCACCGACGCTCAGACCGTTGCCGAGTACACCGGCGTGAGCCTCGTGCAGGCCCCGTCCTCGCCCCAGACGCCCCAGTTCCCCGAGCATGCGCCGTTCGCGGCGATCGACGGATCCCCGCAGACGGCCTGGCTCGCCGATCCGACCCTCGATCCCAGCCAGCGCTGGCTGCAGGTTGACTTCGATCATCCTCGGGCTGTCCCGTATGTCGATCTACTGCCCGCCATCGGCGCCGGGACCGTCGAGCAGGTGCAGCTGGCCGACCGGACCTTCGCGGTGCATACGGGCTGGAACCGTCTGCGCCTGGGCGTGAGCGGCGTCGCGGCCCTGCGGGTTACGCTGACCCGGGTCGGCCCGGCGCCGCGGGGTACCACCGGGGCGGGCGGAATCAGCGAGCTGCGCATCCCCGGCGTGCAGGCCCATGAGCGGCTCCGTCTCCCGGTGGACGCCGCCCGGGCGCTGTCAGGCCGAGATCTGGCCGGGATCCGGTTGCTCTACCTGTTCTCGCGGACCACCGGAGATCACCCCTACATGCGTGATCTCGCCCCCGGCGGATCGCCGCTGAACGTGCGCTCGCCGGGGGACGCCGAGCAGACCATGTCCCGGAGCTTCACGCTCCCGGTCGCCCGCCGGTTTGCGATCTCCGGCTGGGTCACCCCGTTTGCGCAGACCGCCGATGACGTCCTGGATCGGCTGGCCGGCTATCGCGGGCAGGTGCGGGCCACCTCGTCGAGCCGGGTTGGCGGCACGCCGCAGTGGCGGGCCTCGAGCGCGTTGGACGGCGATCCGGCCACGGCCTGGATCGGCCATTACGGCGGTGGCGGACCGGCGTGGCTGCAATGGCAGCTCCCGCACCCGATCGTGGTTGCGCGGATGCGTCTGACCGCCCCGGTCGAGCGGGTGCGCAGGCCGACGAGCATCCGGGTCCTGTGGCCCGGCGGGCAGACCCGGCCGCTGACCGTGGGGCCGAGGGGCGCGGTCACGCTGCCTGCTCGGGTCCGCGCTCGCCGCTTCCGCATCGAGATTCTCGCTGCGGCAGCTCCCGCCGGAGCGACGATCGGCCAGCGCCGCGCGGTCGGGATTGCCGACGTCCAGGCCATCGCGGGTCTGCCTCACGTCAACGAGTCGCAGGCCGGGGCCCTCCACGCTCCGTGCGGGAGCGTGCGGCTGCGGGTCGGCCAGCGGACGTTGGCGCTGCGCGTGACCGGCACTCGGGCGGCGTTCGAGCAGGGCACGCCGTTGCGCGCCAGCAAGTGCGGCTCTCCTGTCAGCCTCTCCGCCGCAACGCAGCAGCTCACGGTCGCTCCGGGACCGTTCGCGGTCGACGCGCTGGCGCTCACCTCGCCGGCTCCCGCGCCGGCCCCGGCGACCCCCTTGGCCGGCGCGGTCCTTGCCTCTGGGCCGGCGGGACGGGGCTCCTATGACCACGTGCGCGTCGCGGTCAGCCGTCCCGCCTGGCTGGTTCTGGGGGAGGCGTACAACCGCGGCTGGCAGGCCTGGTGTGACCGGCGCTCACTCGGAACGCCGGTGCCGATCGACGGCTATGCCAACGGTTGGCCGGTGCGGCCTGGCTGCCGCTCGGTTCGCTTCGCGTTCGGACCCAACCGGCTCGCGCTCATCGGCTACGCGGTGTCGGGAATCGCCGTGCTCGGCTGCCTGGCCGCACTTCTCCTGCTCTGGCGGCGGCGCCGGAGGGTCGCGGAGGAGCCCACCCCGGCGGCTGTCGGCGCGTCGACGTCCGATGCCGCTCCGCCGGACGGTCCCCGATCGCTCTCACTCCGCAGCCTGCCCGGTGCCCTCGTCACCGCGATCGCCTTCGGCTTCGTGTTCGGCATCCCGGCCGGCGTCGGGGCGCTTGTGGCGATCGTCGTGGTCGTGTGGCGGGGGATCGGGGCGGCCAGGCTTGCCGTCGCCGCCGGCCTCCTGCTGGGTACGGTGGTCCCGGTGCTCTACCTGATCGAGCCGGGCGACCAGAATGCCGGCAATCACTACGGCTATGCCGCACAGCACGTGAACGCCCATTGGGTAGGGGTCGCGGCGGTGGGCCTGCTGATGGGGGCGCTGTGGCGCACGCTGCAGCGGACCGGAGAGGGACGCTGATGCGGCGTCCGCTGTCCTTCCCCGTGACCCTGGCCATCTTCGTCGCCCTCGGCGTCGCGATCCGAGTTGTGTACACGATCGCGATCGCGCCCTGGCCCCCCCGCGCGCTCACCGATGAGTATTACTACAGCTACCTGCCGAGCCTGATCGCCACCGGAGCCGGGATCATCGACCCGCTGAAGATCTTCCACGGCCTGCACGACCAGACCGCCCTGCACGCTCCGATGTACCCGTTCGTGCTCACCGGGCTCTACGAGCTCGGGGGGACCGGCCAGGAGGTCCAGAGGCTGCTCGGAAGTGTGTTCGGCGCGGGCACGATCATCACCCTCGCGATCATCGGCCGGCGTGTGGGCGGCGACCGAGTCGGACTGATCGCCGCCGCGGTCGCCGCCGTGTACCCGATGCTGATCACCGCCGACGGGGCGCTCATGTCCGAATCGCTGTACGGCTTTCTCGTTGCCCTCACGCTGCTCGCCGCCATGCGGTGCCGGGCGAGGCCGGGCTGGCGGGCCGGCGCGGCACTCGGCGTGGTCGCCGGGCTGGCCGCACTGACGCGTGGCGAAGGCTTTCTGCTCCTGCTCTTGCTGCTCATCCCGGTCACCCGGGTCCCCGGCGGCATCCGGACCGCCGTGGTCGCGCTGCTGGCCCTGCTCGTCGTGCTCGCGCCCTGGACAGTTCGCAACGCAATTGTGTTCGATCGCTTCGTGCTCGTCTCCAATGACCTCGGCATCACGATCGCCGGGGCCAACTGCCCGGTTACCTACTACGGCGGGGGCACCGGCGCCTGGTTCCCGGGGGCCCCGTGCACGCGGGCCTACCCCGGCAACGAGGCGGCGGTATCAGCCCGCTACCAGGCCGACGGCCTGCGCTACGCCGAGCATCACCTTGGGCGCCTTCCGGTCGTGCTGCTGGCCCGGGAGGCGCGTGTGTGGGGTCTGCTGCAGCCGGGGCTGACCGACGACGGGCGCAACGGAACTGCTGAGCGCTTCGGGATGCTCGCCTACTACGTGCTGGCGCTGCTGGCGATCGCCGGGGTGGTCATCCTGCGGCGCCGGGGCCGTCCGATATGGATCCTCGTGACCCCGTTCATACTGGTCGTCATCGTTGCGGCCGGGACGTTCGGCCTGATCCGCTTCCGGGAGGCGGCCGAGCTGTCGCTCGTGATCCTCTCGGCAGTGACCCTCGATCAGCTGTGGACGATGGTCAGCGCCCGGCGCCCGGCTCGGCTGCATCCGGCGCCGGACGCAGGGTGAGCACGATCTGAAGCGCGAACATCTCAGGCCAGCGGCGGCTCAGCGCCCCGCGCAGAGCGGCAAGCGGCGGTGCCGGTGTCTCCGCGTCGCCGCCAAAGCGAGCCCGCAACGGCCCCTCGAGAGGCAGCGGGGCGGTAGTGAACCGCTCCTCGGTGATCTCGAACCCCGCATCATGGCCCAGCGCGTGTGCGCTCTCCCGGGTGAAGAAGCGCAGGTGCGTGCGGTCGAACAGGCCGTGATCGGTGTACGGGAACCGCCCGCGGACCACGGCACGGCGCCCCGTCCAGTGGGCGATGTTCGGCAGCGAGATGACGGCCCGGCCCCCCGGCGCCAACAGCGTCCTGGCGAACGCGAGCGTCCCGAGCGGATCGCGGAGATGCTCGAGGACATCAGCGAACAGGACCGCATCCTGGTCACCCCGCAGTGCCGCCCGCGTCTCGGCGTGCTCGACGTCGCCCTCAAGGACGGTGACGCAATGCGCTCGCGCGGCCGCCGCCGCCTGCGGGTTCGGCTCCAGGCCCGTGACGACGCACCCGCGCTCCTCCGAGCTGCTGGGCGAGGTACCCTGACGCGCACCCGACATCGAGTACGCGGGCCCCGTCGGGGACCGCGGCGAGAACCAGGCGGTGGGAATCGGACAGCCCGTGCGCGGCCACGAGCCCGGCGTAGACCGACGGCGACAGTGGATGTGGGGACGGGTCTGGCGACACGTCCGTCGTGGATAATGGCGCGATCGGACTGAAACCGCTTGAGATCCCCCGGATGACAGCTGCCCCGGGGGCCACCCGGAGCCCGACGGAGAACGGCGCGAGCACATCGCCGGCGGTCGCTCCGCCCCCCGGCAATCCGCGCTTTGCGCTGATGGATTCGCTGCGGGCGATCGCCGCCCTCGGCGTGCTGGTCGGCCACGTCGGCTTCATCACTCCACACCGCAGCAGACTCATTGGTACGGCGCGGTCATGGGCAACTTCGTCGTCCGGGGTGGCGATCTTCTTCGTGCTCTCGGGCTTTCTGCTCTACCGCCCGTTCTTCAGCTCCGAGATCGCGGGGACGCCGCGGCCGCGCCTGCGCGACTATACCCGCCGGCGCCTGCTGCGGATCGTGCCGGCCTACTGGCTGGCGCTGACTTTGCTGGCCATCGAGCCGGGGCTGTCCGGCGTCTTTACCCACGACTGGTGGCGCTACTACGGCTTCCTGCAGATCTATGACCCGTTCACGCGCGATTCGGGCCTCACCGTGGCCTGGACGCTGTGCATCGAGGTCACCTTCTACATGGCGCTGCCCTTCTATGCGGCGATGACCCGCCGCATCGCGCGCAACGCCACCCTGGCCGGCCGAACGCCGGATCCAGCTCGCCGTGCTCACCGTGCTGGCGGTGGGCTCGATCCTGCTCGGGGTCGCCCGCGACCCGAACGTCACTCCCTCACTGCTCAGCTACTTCGATTGGTTCGCGATCGGCATGGCTCTGGCCGTGCTCAGCGTTTCCCTCCAGGGCCGCACCCGCCCGCCGGCGCCCGTCCGGTTCATCGCTGCCCGCCCCGGAGCCGTGTGGGGGATCGGACTCGTCGTCTATCTCACGCTCTGCGCGGTGCTCTCGAGCGCGCCGGCCTACGCCTACTATTCACCGGCACAGACGATCATTGAACACGTGGGGGAGGGAGCCGTCGCCCTGTTCGTGGTGCTCCCGGCGGTGTTCGGCGATCGTTCGGTGGGATGGCCGCGGCGGCTGCTCGCCAACCGCCGGCTGATGTGGATGGGTGGCATCTCCTACGGGATCTATCTGTGGCACCTGTCGGTCGCCCAGTGGCTGTTCGGCAAGGGCGTCAGCGGCTTTGTGCCGCTGCTCGTCACCACGGTGATCGGCGCCACGGTGATCGCCGCCGCCAGCTACCACCTGGTCGAGCGGCCGATTCTGCGTTTCAAAGAGGGCCGGCGCCGGAATCCGTCCGCGGCGCCCGGGACGGCCCCGCCCGTCCTGCGATCATGAGCATGGCGACGCGCGAGGCCGTCGCGCCGGGGGCTGGATCGGCGGATCGCTCGACGCCCGATGTGGTGTCGCCCCCGCCGGGCAACCCACGCTTCCCGCTGATGGATTCCCTGCGCGCGGTCGCCGCGCTCGGCGTGCTCGTCGCCCACGTGACGATCTTCACCGGCAACGCGCAGCGCCTCTCGTGGGGCGTGCTCCCCGGCAACCTCGACGTCGGCGTCTCGGTCTTCTTCGTGCTCTCGGGCTTTCTGCTCTACCGGCCGTTCTGCGCCGCTGGCCTCGACGGCCGCCGGGCGCCCCGGGTGCGCGCGTATGTGCGGCGGCGCATCCTGCGCATCGTCCCGGCCTACTGGCTCGCACTCACCGTCCTGGCTATCTACCCAGGTGTGCCCGGTGTGTTCTCGGCTGACTGGTGGCGCTACTACGGGTTCCTTCAGTTCTACAGCTACCGAACGTCGATCCGTGGGCTCGGCGTGGCCTGGACCCTGTGCGTCGAGGTGGCGTTCTACGTGGCTCTCCCGGTCTACGCCGCGATGGTCGCTCGGCTCACCGCCCGGCTGGACCGAGCGGCGCGCGTCCGCGCTCAGCTCGGGCTGCTCGCGGTGCTGTCAGTGGGATCGATCGTGCTCCGCGTCACCGACCAGGGCGTCGTGATGCAGAACTCGCTGCTCACGCACTTCTATTGGTTCGCACTCGGCATGGCGCTGGCGATCGGCAGCGCCGCGCTGCACGGGCGCACGCAGCAGCCCCGCGCGGTGCGCATGGTGATCGCGCGGCCGGGCCTTTGCTGGCTCGCGGCCGGGGCCGTGTTCTTGGCCATGTGTGGCATTCTCACCAGCGCACCCCAGCACCTGTACTACTCGGTCGCGCAGGCTTTCTGGCAGTACCTGCTCAGCGGGCTGATCGCCGCACTGCTCGTGGTGCCGGCCGTCTTCGGCCACGACGCCGGCGGCTGGCCGAGACGCGTATTGGCCGGGCGCACGCTCGCCCGGCTGGGCCTGATCTCCTATGGCATCTACCTCTGGCACGCGACGATCGCGATCTGGTTCATCAGCCACGACATCCAGACCTGGCTGCCGGTGCTGATCGGTGACTTCGTGGTGACGATCGCCGTCGCCTCGGCCAGCTATTCCTTCGTCGAGCGTCCGATCCTGCGATTCAAGGACCGGGGGCGCCCCGCGGGCGCTTCTGCGGTCCCCGAGTCGCCCGTGGTCAGCACCGGCAGCTGACGGCGATGTCAACTCGGCAGGAAGCCTTGACCGTTGCCAACGCGGCCGGGCCGGCCGGGGAGGGGGAGACGCGCGGCACGAGCCCCGCGGGCACCGCCCGCGCCCGCATGCCCGCGGCCCTCGCGTTTGCGCTCTACCTCGCTGTGTCGTCGGTCTTCTTCGGCCGTCAGGCGCTGGCGCATCTGGGCTCGACGGTGATCGCCCCCAATGACATCGACTCCAGTCAGTACCAGTGGTTCCTGGCGTGGTGGCCCCACGCCATCCTCCATGGGCTCAATCCATTCGTCACCCATGCCGTGTACGTGCCCGGAGGGCTACAACCTGACCTGGACGACGTCCCCAGGCCGGTCCGGCGATCCTCCTATCGCCGATCACGCTCCTGTTCGGGCCGACCGTGGCGTTCAACGTGTTCGCGATCCTGGCCCCGGCGGTCAGCGGCCTGGCGGCGTACCTGCTCTGCCGGCGCATCACCCCACGCCACTTGGCCGTCGCTGCTCGGCGGCTATGTGTTCGGGTTCTCGGGCTTCGTGCTGACCACGGTTCAGGGCGAGCCGTGGCTGGCGTGCGTGGCTCTCGTGCCGGCTGCCGCCGTGCTCGTGCTCAGGCGCCTGGACGGCTCGCTGGGCCGCCGCGCCTTCATCAGCCTGACCGCCGGCGCCATCGTCATCCAGTTCCTCACCTCGGCGGAGGTGCTCACCACGGCGACGTTCTTCGGAGGCCTGGCGATCGTCCTCGCCGCGATCCTGTTGCCCGAACGCCGAAGAGCTCTGTCGGTGCTCACCGGAGAGCTCGCCGTCGCCTACGCGATCGCGATCGTGGTGGTCAGCCCGTTCCTGTACTACATGCTCAAGCCGCATACGTCGCCCCTGCACGCGACCCTGTTCGTCGGGCCGACCGATCCGATCGCCTTCTTCGTACCCGGGTCACTGCTGGCCGGTGGTGCATGGCAGGCGGCTCGGTGGGCGTCTGTCGGCCTTCCCGCGACACACGACACGTTCGCTTACCTCGGCCTGCCGCTGCTGGTGATCGTGGTCGCGTATGCGGTGGGCGAGCGCCACCAGCGCAGCGCGCGGCTACTGACGATCTGCTTCGCGGTCGGGCTTCTGGCTGTGATGGGCACCCGGCTGGTCATCGCCGGACATGACACCGGCCTGGCGCTCCCGTGGGCACTGCTCACGCACATCCCCCTGATCAGGTATGCGCTGCCGTTTCGCACCGCCCTGTACGCGGCGCTGGTGGGGGCGGTGATCCTCGCCTCATGGCTGGCGACACGGCCGCGAGCGTTGCCGTGGGCTGTGTCGCTTCTCGCCATCGCCGCTCTGATCCCGAGCCTCTCGTCGCCGTACTGGCATTCGAACGCGGTCGATCCGGCCTTCTTCAACACTGGCGAGTACAAGGCATACCTGAGCCGTACCGACAACGTGCTGACCATTCCGGTGGACGGGCAGAATCAACGCTGGCAGGCTCGGACCGGCTTTGCCTTCAACATCGTCGGCGGCTACCTGGGCGCGTTTCCGAGCTCCTACACCCGCTTTGCCGCCTGGAACGCCCTGCTCAATGGAGTCCGGCCGCCGAACTGGCCGCAGGCACTGCGTGCCTATTTGGCCGCCAAGCACGCCACCGTGATCTTGATCGACAAGCGCTCGGGGGCTCGGTGGCGGCCTCTGTTCGCGCCGTTGCACGTCACGCCGGTCGACACGGGAGGCGTGCTCCTCTATCGCCTCAGGCCGGCCCGCCGCACGTAGCGCGTCCCCCACCCGGGCCACGGCAACCGCCGAAACCCTAGAGCCGACGCAGTCGTAGCCGCAGCGTCAGCAGGTCGTAGAGCATCCGGCTGGAGTCGCGCAGCGACCCAACTCGCGACTCTTCGACATGGTGCCAGCGCACCGGTACCTCGGCGATCGACCAGCCCGCGCGCCGGGCCCGGAGGAGCACTTCGGCATCGAAGCCGAAGCGCGTCGTGCGCAGAGGGCCAAAGCAACGGCCGGCCGCCGTGTCGGTGAAGACCTTGAAGCCGCACTGCGAGTCCCGGATCCCGGGCAACGCCAACAGCCGCAGCAGGGCGTTGTACACCCGGCCCATGGACTCGCGCCAGATCGGCTGGCGGACCTCGATCCGGCTGCCGGGCGCCGCCCGCGACGCGATCGCCACGTGGCAGTTGCCGGTCAACCGTTCACGAAGGCGCTCAAGCTCCTCGATCGGGGTGCTCAGATCGGCATCGGTGAAGGCGCGATGGATCCCGCGCGCCCGCAGAATCCCCTCGCGCACGGCCGCGCCCTTGCCCATGTTGACCGGAAGGCGCACGACGGTCAGCTGCGCCCAATCCGCGGCGATCGCCTCGGCCCCGCCTGCGGTTGCGTCCGAGCTGCCGTCGTCGACGACGATCACCTCGTAGGGCTCGCGTCTGGAGTCGAGATACACACGGATGCTCCGCAGGCTGTCGGGTAGCCGCCCCGCCTCGTTGTAAGCGGGCACCACCAGGCTGAGCGTGGCCGGCTGCTGTCGCGTCGACTGGGTCACAGTTAGGATCTCGAGTCGCGCGCGGCCTCGCATCCCGTGCGCCGGACGATCCGCGACCGGCGGGAGGATACCCGAGCGCCCATCCAGCGCCGTTGCCAGGGCCGATAAGGACCGGCCCGCGTGGTTACACTGGCCAGCCGATGCGGCCCCGTGACCCCACCGCGCTGCCTCGGACCCGTATCGTCGCCGGAACGAGTTAGTGGCCGGAGAACGAGGAGGACGCATGCTCGATCGGCGGCTGGCCAGCACGCTGTTGATGCTGGGTGCGGTGAGCGCTGATCGCCTCCGGGTTCCTGCCGCAGCACAGCCCTGCCGCGGGAAAGCCTGTTTTCACGGAGGGCACCGGATGGGGCTTTGTCGTCGGCGGTGCCGGGCTGATCGCGCTGGCCCGACGCGTCCGGCGCTCGTGGCCGTTTCTCCTGGGCCGGGCTGTGGATAGGCGGCCTCGCGGTGCTCAATGCCATCGCCCTGGCCGCGTGATCATCACCTTCCATCCGATCGGTGCCGGCGCGGTCGCGCTGGGTCTGGGTGGGGCCCTCGTATTGGCCGGGTGGGCGCTGCTTGTTCTCGATCGCGCGGCCCGCGATCCCGGGCGTCGGCAGCGTCAGTGCCCTGCTGCGTCTCGGGGCCACACCGGGATCCCGCCCGGCTGACCGGGATCAGCCCGCGGCGGATTCCGGGCCGATATCACCCTGGCGCGCCCGGGTGGCCCGCTCGCCGGTGCTGTGGGCGCTCCTCGGCTACGCCCTCGTGTCGTTCGTCTATTGGGGGGTGCCCGTGCTCGGTCACTTCCACACGACGCTGATCGCCGCCAATGACATCGACCCGGCCCAGTACACCTGGTTCTACAGCTGGTGGCCCCACGCAGTCCTGCACGGCCACAACCCGTTCCTGACCAAGGTGCTGCTCGCCCCGGACGGGTACAACCTGAGCTGGGCGACCGCCGTGCCGGCCCCGAGCCTGCTGTCGTCGCCGGTGACCGCGCTGTTCGGGCGGTCGTCACCTACAACGTGCTCGCGCTGGCGGCGCCGGCGCTGGCGGCCTGGACGGCGTTCCTGCTCTGCCGGCACCTGAGTGGGCGCACGATTCCCTCGTTGGCCGGGGGCTACATCTTCGGCTTCTCCCCGTACATGCTGCGGATGCTGCAAGGCTCGCCCGACCTGTACTTCGTCGCGCTGATCCCGTTGCTCGTCCTGCTGGTCATTCGGTATCTCGAGGGCGCGCTTCGCGACCGGACGTTTGTGGTCGCGATGGCGCTCGTCGTCGCGCTTCAGTTCGTGACCACGGTCGAGCTGGTGGCGACGTCGTCGATCTTCGGCGCGGTGGGACTCATCGCCGCCTTTGCCCTGCGCCCCGGTCAGCGACCGGCGATCGCCCGCACGGTCCGGCTGCTCGTGGTCGCGTACGCGGGCGCCGCGGTCCTGGTCAGCCCGATGATCTACTTCATGCTCTTCCATGGCCACACGACGCCCTACAACAACGGGCCGCTGCTGGCCTCGGATCTGCTCTCCTGGATCTATCCCGACCCGGCGCTGGCCGTCGCGACGACGCATCAGGTGGTGGGGACCCCGGGGTACTTCGGCGGTCTGGCCTACTTCACGCGCCGCTGCTGCTGATCGTCGCCATCTGGGGCTGGGAGCGACGTGGTGACTGGGTCGGCGCGCATGCTGGCCGCCTGCTTCGCCGTCCCGGCGGTCTTCTCGCTCGGGTCGCTGCTACGTGTGCACGACCACCTGAGCCGGATCGGGCTGCCGTGGAGCGATCTGGCGCACTTCCCGGGCCTGCGGCTGCTGATCCCACAGCGGTTTGCCATGTACGCGTTTCTCGCTGCAGCGGTGATCGTCGCCCTCTGGCTGGGCTCGCGAGTCGGCATCTGGCGGTGGGCGCTGGTTCTGCTCGCCACGGGCTGATGGTCCCCGACGTCGGCAGCCCGGCCTTCAAGACGTCGCTCAACGATCCGCCCTTCTTCACCGGTGACGGCTACCGGGCCTACCTGCGTCCGAGCGACCGCGTGATCACGATCCCGATCATCGGCGAGAGCATGCGCTGGCAGGCCGAGACGCACTTCGGATTTCAGATCGCGGGCGGGGGGCTGGGTACGTTTCCCGCCAGCTACACGCGCTATCCGACCTTTCTGACCCTGCTCTCGGGTCAGTTGCACCCCCGACTACGCGGCGCAGCTGCGCGCTTTGTCGCCGACAAGGGGGTCACCGCGGTCGTGATCAGCAAGCGCCAGGTCGCGCCGCAGTGGCTCAAACTGTTCGCCAGCCTGGGTGTCCGGCCGGTGCGAAACCGGCGGCGTGCTCTTTTACCGGATCCGGGGAACGGATCCCCGGGGCAGGGCACGAGCCCAGCCGCTGGGTGCGGCGGCCCGAGGCTAGACTGGCGCTCACCTTGGATACCTGGCGCTATCGCGAGCAGTTCGAGATCGAGGAGAACCACTGGTGGTTTCGTGGCCGGCGTCGGATGATCTGGGCGCTGCTGAAGCGGGCCGGCATCACCTCCTCCCCGCGGATCCTGGACGCGGGCTGCGGGACCGGGCGCAACATGATCGAGTTCCGCAGCCTCGGCGAGCCCGAGGGCGTCGACTTCTCCCCGGAGGCGGTCGAGTTCTGCCATCTCCGCGGATTGACCCAGGTCGTCGAGGCGCCGGTCGAGAAGCTGCCCTACGAGAACGATCGCTTCGATCTGATCCTGGCCACCGACGTGATCGAGCACCTCGATGATGACCACCGCGCGCTGACCGAGCTGCGAAGGGTCGCCGCTCCCGGTGGTGCACCTTCTCATCACTGTCCCGGCGTACCAGTGGCTGTGGAGCTCGTTCGACGATTCGCTTCACCACCGGCGCCGGTACACGGTGAGCCGGCTCGCTCGCCAGGCGAGAGCCGCCGGTTGGGAGCCCCAGGTCGAGACCTACTTCTACAGCACGATGCTTCCCCTCGTCGCGATCGTCCGCATGATCCGGCGCTGGCGCTCGGATCAGAACGCCTCATCGGACCTGTCCCTGGGGACGGCGTCCAGCTTGAATCGCTGGCTCGATCTGCCCGTCCGCGCCGAGGCGAGGCTTGTCGAGCGCGGACGGCGCCTGCGCGCCGGCGTGTCGATCGGGATGGTGTGCGTGGCGGACCGCCGTCCGGCGCCGGCACCGGCACCGGCACCGGCGGTTCCGGAGCCCGTCGCCGGCTGAGGCACGGCGCGGTCCGTGCGTGCCCATCTGGCTATGCTGACGCCACGCAGTCGGTGCGGGCCGTGCCCGCGGCTGCGCGGGACCGCAGGCGAGTCCCCACGACCTGATGGCCGAAACCCAATCCCGTCCTGACGACGCCCCCGCCGCCGCCAACGGGCCGCCGGCGACGGTCGCCGCGCGTGGTCGCGTGACGGGCATGGTGAGCCGGCCTGCGCCGCCGCCCCGCCCTGGTTGCGGCTCTCATCTACGCCGTCCTGTCGGTCGTGATGGTCGCCCCGGGGCTCGTCTCCGGCCATACCCTGAGCGGCTCGGACTACCTGTACAACGACGCGCCGTGGCAGAGCACGCGGCCGGCCAGCGTCCCGGGACTGGGCGCGAACTTCGAGCTCGCCGACGCCGCAGACGTGTTCCAGCCCTTCCTGGGCTATACGCGTTCACGAGCTGCCGAGCATCCCGCTCTGGAACCCGTACATCTCGGGCGGCCGCCCGTATCTGGCCAACGCGCAGTCGGCGATCTTCACGCCGTTCAACCTGCCGGGCTACCTGCTGCCGTTCTGGACCTCGCTGGCGGTGATGGCGGCGCTGAAGCTGTTCATCGGCGCATTCGGCGCCTACTCGCTCGGTCGAGTGCTCGGGATGCGCTTCGGAGGCGCGCTGTTCACCGGCCTGGTGTTCGCGTTCGGCACCTTCTTCGTGATCTGGCTGGCCTGGCCGCTGACCAACATCTTCCCGCTGATCCCGTGGCTGCTCGTCGTCACCGAGCGGCTGGTCCGAAGACCGGGACCGCTGCCGGCGGCTGGGCTGGCGGCCCTGGTCGGGCTGACGTTCTTCGGGGGCCACCCCGAGACGACCTTCCACAGCGTGTTCGTGACCGCGGTGTTCTTCCTCTTTCGCCTGCGGCCTGCGCGCTCGCGCGACCCGAGCGGGACCGCGCGCCCTGATCCGGCCCACGGTCACCTTCGGCCTGAGCCGTCGTCGCGGGCACGGCGCTGGCCGGCGTCATGCTGATCCCGTTCGCGGAGTTGCTGGCCCATTCCAGCGACCTCGCTCAGCGATCCGCCGACGGCCAGGGCTTCTGGCCACGCAAATACATCGGCGCCCTGTTCCTGCACGACTACTGGGGCCGGGCGACGCAGAACTCGAACATCGAGCCGTTCACGCAGCTGCGCGGCTGGTACGCGGGCGCCATCACGCTGATGCTGGCGACGGCGGCGCTGATCATCCGGCCCACGCTGGAACGCATCGCCTTCGCGGTCTTCGCCCTGTTCGTGGTCTGCCTGGTCCTCGGGCTCAATCCGGTGTTCAACGTCGTCATCAGCCTCCCGGGCTTCAGCGCCGCCCACAACGAGCGCATGCTGATCGACTTTCTGCTCTGCCTGGCCCTGCTCGCCGGATGGGGCCTGGATGACCTGACCGCCCGTGACGCGGCCGTGCTCAAGCGGCGCAAGCCGCTGCTGATCGTCAGCGTCGGGATCTTCCTGATCCCGTTTCTGTGGATGGGCGTCAAGCACACGCTTAGCCTGCACGGCCTCGGAACGGCGCTTGACGTCGCCTGGGGCTTCGTCCATCCGCCGCCGCTGCCGGTTGGGGCGTTCGATCCCGGCGCCACGCCGCAGGCGGACATCATCCGCATGAGCGCGCTGCTGCAGTGGATCCCCCTGGCCGGCATCGGCCTGATCCTGATCGCGCTGCGCCTGCGGGGCTCGGCACGGCTGCCGGTGACCGTGTTCGTGACCGCGGTGCTGGTCCTGATCGCCGGGGACCTGTTCCGGGCCAACATGGGCTTCAACCCCTCGATCCCGATCGCTAACGCCAACCCGCCGGTCACCGGCGCGATCCGCTTCCTGCGCACCGAGCGGCCCAACCGGTTCGTCGGGGTGAGCACGAACATCACCTTCCAGCCCCTGCCGGCCGACCTCGCGATGACCTACGGGCTCTACGACGCCCGCGGCTACGACTATCCCGCGAGCAGCGGTACAACACGATGTGGCGGCGCAACGTCGCTCCCGGCGTGCCGGACTTCGCGCAGCCGATCGAGACCGCGTGCGACACCCCGGCGTCGCTGCGGGCGCTCGACCTGCTCAGCGTGTCGGACCTGCTCGTGGATCCGCACTACCCTCCGCTAGCACGAGCCGGGCCTGAGCCTTGCCTACCACGGGCATGACGCCGCTCGTCTACCACAACGCCAACGCGCTTCCGCGAGTGTTCACCGTCGCTCGCCAACAGACCGTCAGCGGCGCCGGGGCCGCGCTTGCCGCCAGCACGGCCCCGGGCTTCGATCGCCGCCACGTCGTCGTCACCGAGCACGCGATCCCTGGGCTGTTGACCACCCCGCGGCGCCACGGCGGCGGGCAGCGCCCGCTGATCTCCTACCGCGCCGAGCGCGTCGTCGCCGAGGCCACCGTGCACCCGCCGCTCCTGCTCGTGCTCACCGATGTCTATTACCCGGGATGGACGGTCACGGTGGACGGCCACCCGGCGCCGATCGACCGGGTCGACTACCTGCTGCGCGGCGTGCCGCTGACGGCCGGCACCCACCGGATCGTGTTCAGCTATGAGCCGGCCAGCTTCACGGCCGGTTGGATCATCAGTGCCCTCGCAGTGATCGCGATACTTTCCGCTCTCGTGGTGGGCATCATCGCGCGGCGACGTCGGCCCGGCACCGTTCGGGCGGTGGCACGCGAGCGTTGACGTCTCGGGCGCCTCAACGCCGCGGCGCCACTCGTGGGCTCCGGATGTGGCTTGATCCGCCCGGGCGGGCGTCGGCGAACCAGGCGCTTGCGTCACAGGCTGATCCGCGCTGGCTGGTCGTGGCAGCGGTGGCGCTCGCCGGGGTCTATCTGGCGACGCGGCTGTGGTTCATCGCGCGCTTTCCCTACTTCTCTGATGAGGGCCAGCTCGCAACCTACACACAGCAGGCCGCGCACTCGATCCACCAGCTGTTCATCTCCGAGAGCGGTTCCCCCGAGCTCCCCCTTTTCACTTGGTTGGGCATCCCCTGGATCAAACTGGGCTTCAATCCTCTGATTGCCGTGCGGCTGGTTTCGGTGGTTTCCGGTTTGCTGACGTTGTGGGTGGTCGGATTGCTGGGCCGAGAGCTGGGAGGTCCCCTTTGCGGGCTCGTCTCGGCCGCGCTGTGCGTGTTGCTCCCGTTCTTCATCGTTCACGATGGGATCGGCATCTACGAACCGCTGGTGACGTTGGAGATGGCTGCCGCCCTCTACGCGCAGCTCCAACTCGCCCGCCGGCCCGAGCTCCGGCGAGCGGCGGCGCTGGCCGTCGTACTCGCCGCGGGCACGCTGACGAAGCAGAGCACAGAGGTCGCCGTGATCCTCATCCCGATCAGCCTCCTCTGCTTCGACTGGTCGCCGGAGGGTCGTTGGGGTCGGCTGGCCCGGTGGCTGGCAGGAGTCGCAGCTGCCGGCGTTGCGGTGTTCGCCTCTGAGCTCCTGCTGCGTTCCTCCCACTACTGGAGCCAGGGACAGATCCTCAGCAAGCTCGGAATCTTTCCGGCGCGCAGTCTCGGACAGACGCTGGCCGATCCTTTCAACGCCGTTCCGCGGCATGCGGTGTCGGTATTCGCCCCCGCCCTCGTCGGCTACGTGACCGTTCCCTTGATCGCGCTCAGCGTCATCGGTGCCGTGCTCAGCTTGCGGGACAGCCCCCGGCTCACCGGTGTCCTCCTCATGTGGGTCGCAATTCCCGCCGGCGTTGCCGTGATGTTCATCATCGGGCCATACCCGCGGCACGTGATGTACGTGCTGCCGCCGGCGATTGTCCTCATGGCCTACGCCATCGTGCGGGCGATCCAGCGGCTGAGCAGCGTGAGGTCTGGACGGTCCCGCGTCGCTATCGGCACGATCGCCGCCGCCCTGATCCTCGCTCCGGCGGCCGTGTTCGACGTGCGCGTGCTCGCAAACTCATCGACCTTTCACTACCCGAGCACTGACTACTTCCAGTACGTGACGGGTCAGCCGGCAGGGGGCCGCTGGCCCGCCGTCGCCGAGACGATCCGCCGGCGAGCTGCGCCGGGCCCGGTGATCATCGTCATGCCTCGGGCCGAGCGCTACGTGCTGGCGCTGCTGCTCTCCTCGGACGCCCGCTACCGGATCGTCCCCGGCTCCTCGCCGCTGGCGGATCGCGCTCAGTTCGCAGTCTACGAGACCGGAAATCCGTTCCTCGATGTGGCGGCGAACGCGATCGTGATTCGTGACCACTTCGTGACCGTAGGCCGCTACCAGAGACCGGACCGAGGCGCCGTGATCACGTTGCGCCAGCGCCCTCCGGCGTGAGTGTCGCTCGCTGCTCGCGGCGGCGTGTCGCTGCGCCCGGTCGCGTCCGATTGAATCTCCGGACCGATCCGGTCAATCGTTCGGCAAGAACAGGACGTCGATGTATCCCTTGGCGCTTTCTGCCACGAGCGTATCGGGCCCCTCATGGACCCCGATGCCGCGACGCGTGAGCCGGTGGCCGCGATAGCCAAGCCCCATGATCGTCCCGATCAGCGCTCGGGGCGAGGATCCCAGTCGCGCCAGCGCTTGCGGGTCGACTTCCACATAGATGGCGGGACGGTCCCGATGAATTACCTCTTGAGCGCCGGCAAGGATCATCGTCTCGGCCCCCTGTGCGTCGATCTTGATCAGTGCGACGGTTCGGGAGTCCTGAGTGACGAGCGAGTCGAGCGTCACCGCTTGGACCGGTACGCCCTCGGAGGCCAGGTGATGGTCACCCGGATGGCTGGGGTTGAGCGCGAGCTTGAGCTGGCCGGGCCGGTCGGCCGCGGCGGCCTGGATGAGTTCTACGACACTCGACAGCTGGGCGCGCCCGACGCGCCGCCGCAGTGAGTCCATGTTCCGGGCTTCCGGCTCGATCGCGAGGACACGGCCGGTCGGTCCGACCCAGCGCGCGAACCGGATCGAGAAGAATCCGATATTGGCTCCGACATCGATCACCGTCGAGCCTTGGTTCACCAGGTCGCGCATGCCCCCGATCGGTCCAGCCTCGATGAGCCGCTTATACGTGAGGTAAGCCGATTCAAACGCGCGGCGAGGCATCGGTCGGTCGAGTAGGCCGGCCCGCATCGCCTGCTCGTAGATCCGGACGAAGCCGTCCGCGATTTGCCTTCTCACGCGCGGGGTCGCGGCGAGAGTTCCTCAAGTCCGCGAGCGGTCGGCGTGCGACTGGACCACGACACTGATCCAGGACGCCGAAGCATTCGCCACCCTGCAAGCGCGGCGCGGAGAAACCGCGGTCCGTCGCGGCGCACGTTCATCTTGGATTCGCCGGCGGCTCGCTCACGGTAATGGATCGGGATCTCGAGAATGCGCAGCTTCTGACGGGCGGCCCCGAACAGCAGATCAAAGTCCCCCCAACGATCGCTCCCGGCCAGGGGCATGGATCGGTAATCGCGGCGGAGGAGGGCCTTGGTTCCGCACAACGTGTCGCTCACGCGCTGTCGAAGGACCCAGCTGACGAGCAGGCAGAACGCCTTGTTGCCGACGAAGTTGACCGTCGGCATCGCGTGACCCTCAATCGGGTAGACAAGCCGCGTCCCGTTGACGAACTCCGCCGTCCCACGCTGCAGCGGAGCGAGGAACTTCGGCAGATCCTCCGGTGCCACCGTCATGTCGGCGTCAAGGATCATCAGCACGTCATTTTGGGCTGCGTCAAATCCGGCCCGCACGGCGTTGGCCTTGCCATGGTTCGTGTCGTAGGCGATCAGGCGGACACGCGGATCCTCCGCCATAGCGGCCAGCACCGCCGCGCGCGTCCCGTCGGCGGAGCCGTCGTCCACGAATATGATCTCGGTCGCTGCGCCCATGTCCGGCACGCGCTCGGCGCACGCGCGTACATTCCCTTCCTCGTTGAAGCAGGGCACGACCACCGAAACCGACAGAGGTTCGCGCGCGATACGCGGCCGAGCCGTCACGTACTGCGTGGACGACGCGTACCGCAGGACGGGCAGGTCGGGGAGCGCGGCGTTGAGCACGCTGCTGAGCAGCGGGATCCTCACCGGCACGGGCAGCGCGAGTGCCGCTTCGACGACATCGAACCCGAGTACTCGGAGGATGCTCGAGATATCGCGATTGGTGATGAAGTTGCGAGTCGACTCGCGCGACCGCAGGCCGATGCGGCTGGCCAGCCACAGCAACGGAGCCCACAGGGGGTTGCTGGTGGTGATCACGATGAGGGTGCGCTCGGTGACGCACTCGCGCACGCTCGCCAGCAGTTCGAGAACGTCGTAGGCGTGGTCCAGCAGGTTCACCGAGATGACGTAGTCAGGCCGGAATCCGTCGGACACGGAAACGGCGTCAGCGTCAACGGTCTGAAATTGCAGGTTCGGATACTTCTGGCGCGCCAACCGCGTCAGGCGGTCGGCAACGTTGAGACCGACGCCCGTTCGAGGGCCCACGAACTGGAGCACGTCGCCCGTTCCACATCCGATGTCCAACACCGACGCGTCCGGAACGACCGCGCTTGCAACGAGCTCCTTGATGTACTCGTGGTAGTAGCGGTTGCGGGAACGCCACATGTCCCACTCGGGAGCGATCGAGTCAAAGTAGTCGACCAGCGCGCTCCGCGACGGTGGACCGCTGCGTCGGTGCCAGCGGCTCACGCCGGACCCCGCCGCAGGCGGTTGGCGCGACCGACGTCCGGCGGGGCGAGCTGTGTCTGGGGCCGGGGACGCAACGGGGAGCGGAACATCTTTTTAGTCAACGTGTTCACGAGACGTGTCGTCGGTGTCGCCTCGTTCCGCATCCTGAAGGAGAAGCGTGCCCATCGACAGTGACACCGTAGCCAAAGTCGAGGGCCCTGGGAGCGACCTCCGGCAGTGCCCTTGGGCTCTGAGCGCTCTCCCCCGCGGTGACCAGCTTGCCCGCTGGTATCTGCCCGCCGACTCGAGCGGGCACCGTCGCGCGAACCATGATGCTTGATCTCTAAGATCTCCCCGCCGATGCCCACTGCGATCATCACCGGCTCCGGAGGGTTGATCGGCTCTGAATCGGTTCAGCGCTTTGCTGAGGCCGGCTACGACGTGATCGGGTTGGAGAACGACATGCGGGCGCAGTTCTTCGGGCCCGCCGCCTCGACCGCCCACAACTCCCGGCGTCTGAAGCGAAGCTTCGGGAGCTCGTTTCAATCCCGAAATCTCGACATCCGCGATCGGGATGGCGTCGACCGGGTGTTCGCCGGCGTGGCACGCTCGTTGGAGCTCGTCATCCACACCGCGGCTCAGCCCTCGCATGATTGGGCGGCGTCCGATCCGCACACGGACTTTACGATCAACGCCAATGGGACCCTCAATCTCCTGCAGGCAACGCTTCGTCATTCCCCGTCGGCGAGCTTCATCTTCTGTTCGACGAACAAGGTGTACGGCGATCGCCCAACCCCTGCCCCTGCGAGGATGTCGGCGAGCCGTCTGGAGCTGCCCGCAGATCATCGGTACTACAACGGGATCGACACGACGATGTCGATCGACCGCTCGACGCACTCGCTGTTCGGCGTCTCGAAGGCGGCGGCGGATCTGCTGGTGCAGGAATACGGCCGTATTTCGGGATGCCGACGGTGTGCTTCCGGGGTGGATGCCTGACCGGGCCCAACCACGCCGGGACGATGTGCATGGCTTTCTCTCCTACCTGATGCGCTGCACGATCACCGGCGAGCCCTACACCGTGTTCGGCTACGGCGGCAAGCAGGTGCGCGACAACATCCACTCGTGCGGATCTCGTCGCCGCCTTTGAGGCCTTTCATCGCGCTCCTCGCCCGGGCGCCGTCTACAACCTCGGCGGCGGCCGTGAGAGTAACTGCTCGATGCTCGAGGCGATCGTGCAGTGCGAGCGGATCGCCGGCGGGCGTCTCGACTGGCGCCAGTGCAGGGCAGCCGGATCGGTGATCACCGTTGGTGGATCTCCGACCTCCAGCCGTTCCGGCGCGATTATCCCGGAGTGGCGGATTCACCGCGATGTCGAAGCGATCCTGCGGGAGATCCTCGAGCACAACGCGGAACGTTGGCTGGCGATGGCGTGACCTGCCCGTCGCCCGCCCGCACGACGCGTTTTCAGAAGTAGGGTGTCTGAGGCTCGCAGGCCTCAGGCCACCGGCACGGCTTCAGGGGGCTGCTCCGGCACCTTTGCTGACACCGGCCATGCCCCGAGGCGGACGTGTGCCAGGGCTCCGAGGTAGCAGACGGTGGCGACCAGTGTCGCGGCCGGGAATCCGCCGATGATCGAGATCGCAACCGCCGCCGCGGAGGCGACCACCGAGGCGATGCCGTTGACGCCCCAGGCCCAGGCGACGCCCCGTGGATGAAGCGCCTGGAGACGGAGGAGTCCGAGCGGCATTGCCATTCCCAGGCCGATACCGGCCGGCGCGAGCAGTGCCACGGTGACCGCGATTCGCAGTGCGAAGGGCAGGCTGATCAGATCCCCCAGGAGCGGACGAAGCCAGAATGCGCTGGCCGTGATGAGCACCGTCGCCCCGGCCAGCGCACCCGTCAGGGCCTGCCGCGGCTGGCTGAACCGTCCCGCGAGAAACGACCCGAGCCCGGTCCACAGCAGGAGAGCGAACAGCACAACCGACAGCGCGTAGGTCGGAAAGCCGAGGAAGAGCTCGAAGCGATTGATCAACGTCACCTCGAGCGTGAGGAACCCGAAGCCGATCGCAGCAAAGAAGCTGAGGGCGCTCGCGGGCGGGCGATCGCGACGGGCGGTGAGGATCAGCGGGAGGGCGACGAGCGCCGCCGAGAGCACGAGTAGGATCGCGAACGTCACGAGCAGGACGAGGAACGGATCCGCGGCGTAGATGTAGCCGGGCCCGAGGTTGCCGAACGTGCCAAAGCGCCGCATCTCGAAGAAATAGGGGTTGTCGTCGGTTGGCGCGCAGACGTCAAGCTTGAAACTCGTGCAGAACGCCTCTGGGGAACTCGCTCGGGCGAGGCTGGCCCACTCGTACTGATAGGGACCGCCCGGCGCATATGCGACGCCAAGCCCACGCTGGCGCGCCAGCACGCGCAGGCGCGCCAGACCGCTCGGAGTCCAGGGTCGGAGTCGAGCCAGCACCGTGCCCGAGACGCCGGCAAAGAAGTCATTGCCAAGGACGACGACGACGTTACGCTCAGGGTGGCGTACCCCCCGGTCCTTCAGTCCTTGCAGCGCCAGCAGTGTCAGTCGGAGCGCTTCATCGCCGACGAGGCGGCGCGGCCGGGAGATGTCCAGCACGCCGCCGGGCCGGAGATGATCGAAATATTCATTGACCGCTTGAGTCGTGTAGAGGTTGTTCTCGGTGAGCACATACGCCTGGGCGGACCCGCTGGACAGCGTGTCGGTATTCCCGATGTGAATCACGTTGTACTTCGTCGATCGATGCGCGAGCGTCGAGCGGCCGTCCCCGGCGACGGTATGAACGCGCGGGAGAGCGTACGGCGCCCCTGAGAAGCTGCGCAGGGGGCCGTCCACTGTGTTGACGATTTCCTGGTTGAGCTCGATGACGTCCACGTGCTGCACGCCCGAGCTGAGCGCATTGAGGATGTCGCGGCCCCCGCCGCCGCCGATGATCAGTGCCCGCTGGGTGCCGCCGAAGACGTAGCCGAGCGATTCGCTGCCGAGTCCGAGCTCCCTCCACGTCGGGATCGGTGTGCCACGCCGGTATGCCGTCACGGGCGCGCCGCCACGATCGTAAAACAAGGGCTCGAACTTGCCGCCCGAGGCGGAGTGGTACGCGACCACGCGGCCCAGGGGGGTCCAAGTGTCCGAGGCGGGCTGACCGAGGCAGCGGTCTCCGCGGCCGCCGGCGAGAAGACAGTCGTTGTGCTCGCGAGTACGACGGCGACCAGCCCGAGGCCGAGAACGCCGAGCGCGGCGCGCCCCGTTGCTCCGCCGATCCCGCCCAGGAACAGCAGAGCCGCGACCGCCCCGAGCGGTCCGATGGCCACGATCAGAATCGGCACGCCGACGTGCCACATGAGAGGGACAACGACGATCGCTCCGAGCGCAGCGCCGACCAGATCGAACGCGTACAGCCGCGACATCGTCGCCGTATAGCCTCGAACGGCCAGTGCGATGACGGTTCCTCCGGCGGCGAAGACGAGGGTGCTCACCGCGCTGATCAGCGCCAGGCGCAGCGCGAACCCGAGTGTCACCGTCCCTGGGCTCGTGTACGTCAGGTGAGCCAGGAAGAGCGGCACGACGATGAGCAGCAGGGCGAGCCCGAGCGACCAGCGGGCCAGCGGCTCCTGCAGGGGGCGGCTGTCGAACTACGCCGGCCGCACGTAGACGGCGATCGCGCCGGCGCCGGCCCCGAGCAGCGCCAGCGAGATGGCCAGGAAGCTGAAGTGATAGAAGAGCTCGGCCGAGAACAGGCGCGTCACGAGCACCTGGAGCGCCAGCACGCACCCGGCGACGAGGCCGATCCCGAACCCGACACGCGGCGGCAGACGATCGGTCATGGCGGGAGATCCTAGAGGTTGTCGGCCGGCGCGGTCTCCTACCGGCCTCGCGGCGTTCGGGTGCGACATGGGAAGCTGTCGGGGTGTCACCAAGCCCCGTCGCCCCACTTCTCGGCGCCGCCTCGACAAGCTCTCCCGCCTCGGCGCCCGGCCGCCTGGGACGCCGGCTCAGCGCCGGCGCGTGGACGCCCGGCCTCTACCTCCTGCTGTCGCTGATCTTCTTCGGGCCACCGGTGCTCGGGCACCCGGCCTCGACGATCATCGCGCGGGACGACATCGACTCGAGCCTGTTCATCTGGTTTTTCGCCTGGTGGCCGCACGCGTTGCTGCACGGCATCAATCCGTTCGTGACCCACGCGATGTTCGCGCCCGGAGGGCTTCAACCTGCAGTGGACGACGCCGATGCCCGGACCCAGCGTGCTGCTGGCTCCGGTCACACTCGCCTTCGGGCCGGCGGTCACCTACAACGTGATCCAGCTGCTCGCTCCGGCGCTGAGTGCCTGGACCGCCTTCCTGCTCTGCCGCCACCTGACCGGCCGGACGTGGCCGTCATTGGCCGGAGGGTACGTGTTCGGTTTCTCGCCCTATGTCCTCGCCCATCTCACCGGCGGCCCGTTTCTCGCGCTCGTGCCGCTCATACCGATGTTCGTGCTCCTCGTGCTGCGCCGCCTCGACGGGACGCTTGCCGCCCGACGTTTCGTGGCCCTGATCGCCCTCGCGATGATCGCTCAGTTCCTGATCTCGACCGAGGTGCTGGCGACGACAGCGCTGTTCGGCGGCCTGACGCTGCTGATCGCCTATGCGCTGCTCGCGCCGCTGCGGCCCGCGCTGATCGAGACCGTCGGACTGCTCCTGCTCGCGGGACTGCTCACCGCCGTGGTGGTCAGCCCGTTCCTCTACTTCTTCTTCTTCGGACGCCACTACCCACCGGCGGGCACGGCGTTCTCGGCCGACCTGCTGTCATTCGTAGACCCGCCCGGCTTTTTGGAGACGAGCCCGGGGCACGGCCCGACGGGGCTCGTGCTCGGCTCCGGCGAGGCCTACCTGGGGGTGCCGTTGCTGGCGCTGATCGCGGCGTTCCTCTGGGAGCATCGAACGCAGCGCGGAGCCTGGCTGGCGGTGGTCATGGTGCTCGTGTCGCTGATCGCCTCGCTCGGGCGGGTGTTGCACTTCAACGGTCACCCGTCGCTGGCCCTGCCCTGGCGTCTGGCGGCGATGCTCCCGGTGCTTCGCTACGCGATCTCGATCCGCTTCGCCCTGTTCGCGATCCTTCCGGCGGCGGTGATCGTAGCGGTCTGGCTGGCCCGGCGAGGGGGTCCGCTGCGCTGGAGCCTGGCCGTGCTGACCCTCGTCTCGTTCCTGCCCAATCCGGGCAATCCAGCGTGGCAGACGAAGCTCGCCGAACCCGCGTTCTTCGCCGCCGGGACCGATCACCGCTATCTCGGCGCGTCCGATCGAGTGCTGACGATCCCGACCTTGGGGGCCAACGAGCGCTGGCAAGCGCTCGGTGGATTCCGGTTCACGCTTGCCGCCGGCTACGCCGGCGCCTACCCGATGAGTTACACGCGCTACGCGACCTGGAGCACCCTCCTCAGCGGCACGCTGACGCCCGACTACGCGGCCCAGCTGCGGCGCTTTGTGGCCGCCAAGGGGGTCACCGCCGTGGTCGTCGACAAGCGCTACCCGGGGCCCTGGCGGCGGCTGTTCGGAGCGCTCGGGGTACGGCCGCTCGACATCGGCGGGGTTCTGCTGTATCGCTTGAAGCGCAGCAGCGGGCGCTCGAGCACGTAGTAGCTGGAGGCGGCGATCGCCACCGCGGCCAGGGCGGTGAGAATCAGCAGGACGACGAAGGCGACCGTGCCGCTGTTGCCGTGCACGGTGACGTGACCGGCGATGAGCTCGAGCAGGTTGAGGTGCCACAGGTAGATGCCGTACGAGATCAGCCCCAGCCAGGCCAGCGTGGGGGCGGCCAGGATGCGGCGGGGCCCGCCGGCCGCCCGGTCGCCGAACACCGCCGGCAGGACGAGCAGCAGGGCCATGACCCCTCCCAGCAGGCGGTTGACCAGCACCTCCTTGAGGTTCGAGTAGCCGGCCGCTGGTGGTTTGCCGAGCACGAAGCACAACACCACGTAGAGGAGGGCGGCGCCACTCCAGCACAGCCAGGGCCGCTCTGTGATCAGCGCAATCGTCCGTGACGGCCGGTGGTCGGCGCCGGGGGGGCGGCTGGCGCTGATCAGGGCCAGGCCCATCCCGAGCGCGAACCACTGCATGTACACGGGGAGGGTGATCGGAAAGCTCGCGTCCAGGTAGCGCAGGACCAGCGAGGCGGTTCCGAGCGCCGCGAGGATGCCGAGTTCTCGCCGCACCCGCTGCGAACCGGTTCCGAGTCGGCCGGCCAGTGACGAGTAGAAGGGCAGCAGGAGATAGAAGCTGACCTCGACGCACAGGCTCCAGGCCACCACAATGCCCCCGATGGAAAGGTTGTGGTTGTAGACCTGAGCGAAGAAGTAGTAGTACCACCAGTGGCTCGTGAAGACGCCGGGGATGCCCGGATAGATGGCCAGCGCCGTGAGCGCCAGCCAGTAGGCGGGGACGATCCGCAGCAGCCGCCGCCGCGCGTAGTCGCGCCACGACGGCCGCGGCGCGCCACCGAGCTGCGCGCTGACCAGCGGCCGGTAGAGCAGAAAGCCCGAGAGGATGAAGAACACCGTCACACCCTGGTCACCGTTGGCCGCCAGCGGTCCCCACCAGTACATGACGGTGATGTGCGTGGCTCCGGCCACGTGCCCGAACAGGACGGCCAGCGCGGCGATCGCCCGCAGCGAGTCCAACAGCGGAAAACGGGGATTGCCCGGGGGAGGCGCCACGCCCGGCGCCGCGGCGGACGCGTCGGCCGCCGGCTGCCGGCGACTGCGCAAGGGCGCTCGGGACCCCGTGGACACGGGGCCAGTCTAGGGCTCCCCGGGCGCTGGGCGGGTCGCTGTGGTCCCGGTACAATCGACCGATGGCCAGGGCACGTCATACGGTGAGGCTGGGCAACGAGTTCGTCGCCTACGCGCTGGTCAACCGGGTCTGGTGGGTGGTTCCGCTGATGATCCTTCTCGCGCTGGCCGCTCTGCTCGTCGTGGTCGGCCAAGCGGCCGCCCCTGTCTCGATTTACCCGCTCTTCTAGCGCTCCGTGCCGTCCTCAGTCGATGCCAGGTCGGTGCACGAGCCGCTGCCCGATTGGGCGCCGGTGCCCGACGCCTCGGCGAGTCGACGCCGGCCGATCGTCGGAGTGCTCCTGCGGGGCGGGATCGGGCTGGCTGTTGTGGCGGTTCTCTGGCTGACCGGACGGCACGTGCCGGCGGTCGTGCTGCTCGCCGTGCTGGCCCTCGCCACCGCGGCGAGCCTGCGTGTGGCCGCCGTCGCCGCGGCGCTCGACCGAGCCACCAAGGCGATCCAGCGCGCGGCTGCTCGCGTGCTCACCTTCATCGTCCTGGGAGCGCTCGAGCTGGCGGTCGTGATCCCGGTCTCGCTCGTGTTGGCGCTGGTCCGCGTTGACCCACTCAAGGCTGGTGCCGCCACTGGAACGAACTCGTTCTGGCTGATCACCGGGCGCCACCCGACCCGCCGCCTCTACCGGCGTGAGTTCGCCTATGAGCGGGCCCCCGAGGCGGCCGGGCAACCGGGGCGCCGGCGATGGGCGCGGACCGCTGTCGCCGTGATCGGCACGCTCGTGCTCGCGGATCTGGCCGTCGGCGCCCTGATCCACACCCAGGATGCGCCGGCGATCGTCAATCCGGCCCGCACGCTCAGCCTCCTGCCCAGCGCGACGACGCCCGCGGCTCGCGGCGAGCCATGGGCCAAGCAGCTCGGTCTCGAGCTCGGGCACGTCTACTACGGTCAACGCTATGACCCCTACCTGGGCTGGGTGATGCCTGACTTCAACGGCCGCTATGTGCACGTCAACGCCGGGCTGCGCCGCTCCTATGAGCCCCCCGGCAGCCAGTCGCGTCGGGCGGTGAACGTCTTCTTCTTCGGCGGATCGGCGATGTTCGGCGTGTTTCAGCGCGACGGCGAGACGATCCCGTCGGACTTCGCCCGGCGGGCGGCCGCCGCCGGCATCCCGGTCAGGGTCTACAACTTCGGGGCCATTGGCTACGTCAATTGGCAGGAGGTCCTGCGCTTCGAGCAGCTCGTCTCCGGCGGCCGGACCCCCGATCTGGCGGTCTTTTACGACGGCGCCAACGAGCTGCTGACCCAGTTCCGGCTCGGCCCGCACACGAGCCCGTCGCACCCCGAGGCCCAGGCCCTGGCCCAGCTGCTGCCCTTCGCGGGCGTGACCCAGCCGGCGGAGCAGAAGAGCAGCGCGAGCCCGCTCAGCGCCCTGTACCAGGCGTACACCAACGTGAGCGCGGTCAGCTGGCTCCTGCGGCGCCTGCGCGGTGTGTCGCCCACACCGACGCTGACGCTGCCCCCGTGGGCCGGGAGCCAGAGCCGGCAGGCCGCGAGTGCCGGACGCGACGCTGCGAGCATCTACAACCGGGGCGTCCAGATCGCGAGTCGCCTTGCCGCCAGCTATCGGATCAAGAGCGCTTTCTTCTGGCAGCCGATCCTCTACAGCAAACGCCGGATCGCCGGAGAAGTGCCGCCCCAGGCCCTGCTCGGCACCGACCCCGGAGCCTGGACGCGCGCCTACCGAATCGCCCGCTCGGACCTTCGCCCGCCGGCGATCGACGTCGCCGGTGTCCTGAACTCGGTCACGACCCCGATCATGTTCGACTTCATCCACACCAACGAGGTCGGTGCCCAGGTCGTCGCCGCAAGCCTCTTCACGCGCCTTGCCCCCACGCTCCGGCGCGCCGAGCGGAGCAAGCCCCGGTGAACATCCTCGGCATCAGCGCCTTCTACCACGACTCGGCGGCGGCGCTGGTCCGCGACGGCGTGGTCGTGGCCGCCGCCCAGGAGGAGCGCTTCACGCGCATCAAGCACGACGATCGCCTGCCCGTCAACGCCATCCGCTACTGCCTGCAGGCGGGCGCGGTGGGACGCGACGGCCTGGACTGCGTGGTCTACTACGACAAGCCGATCACCACCTTCATCCGCCTCCTGAAGACGTATCTGAAGGTCGGTCCGGCCGGCTTCCGCTCGTTTCAGCAGGCGATGCCGCTCTGGGCGCGCCAGAAGCTCTGGATCCCGCTCGAGATCGAGCGCGGTCTGGAGCGGATCGGCCACCAAATGCCCGGTGAGCTGTATTTCGCCGAGCACCATGAGAGCCATGCGGCCAGCGCGTTCTACCCCTCCCCGTTTGAGTCCGCGGCCGTCCTGACCTTCGATGGGGTCGGCGAGTGGGCCACGAGCACGATCGGGGTGGGGGAGGGCAACCGCGTGAGTCTGGATCGCCAGCTGCGCTTCCCGAACTCGATCGGCCTGCTCTACTCGGCCTTCACCTCCTTCTGCGGCTTTCGGGTCAACTCCGGGGAGTACAAGCTGATGGGGCTCGCGCCCTACGGCGAGCCTCGTTACGCGCAGCGCATCCTCGACGAGCTCATCGATCTCCGCGACGACGGCTCGTTCGAGATGAACATGCGCTACTTCGGCTTTCTGCGCGGCTTGACCATGACCAACCAGCACTTCGACCGCCTGTTCGACGGACCGCCTCGCCAGGCGGAGTCAGAGATCAGCCGCCGTGAGATGGACCTCGCCAGCTCGATCCAGACCGTCACCGAGGAGGTCGTCCTGAGGATGGCGCGCTACGCGGCTGCGACCACCGGCCAGCGCAACGCGTGTCTAGCCGGCGGCGTCGCCCTCAACTGCGTCTCGAACGGCCGGCTCCTGCGCGAGGGCCCGTTTGAGCGGCTGTGGATCCAGCCGGCATCCGGGGATGCCGGCGGCGCCGTCGGCGCGGCTCTGCTGGCCTGGCATCAGATCACGGGCCACGAGCGGACCCCGCGGTCTGATCCTGACGGGATGAGCGGCGCCTACCTGGGCCCCGGTTTCTCCGACGAGGAGATCGGCCGCTACCTGCGTCATCACGGCTACGTCTATCGCTCGGTCCCCGATCGGGCACAGTGGGCGCAGGAGATCGCCGGGCTCGTCGCCGGCGGGAAGGTGGTGGGCCTGTTCGTCGGGCGCATGGAGTTCGGGCCCCGGGCGCTTGGCCACCGCTCGATCATCGGCGACCCGCGGTCGCCGGACATGCAGTCGATCATGAACCTCAAGATCAAGTATCGCGAGTCCTTTCGCCCCTTCGCCCCGGCGGTGCTCGCCGAACGGGCGCCGGACTACTTCGACATCGACGTCGACTCGCCGTACATGATGTTGGTGGCGACCATCCGCGATCGCCTGCGCACCGGCAATGGGCGTCCGGTGGGCGAGGACCTCAGAGACTGGGTCAACGAGGTCCGCTCCGAGATCCCGGCGGTGACCCACGTCGACTATTCGGCTCGGCTGCAGACGGTGAGTGCCGATCAGAGCCCCGAGTTCCACGCCATCCTGTCGGCCTTCGAGGCGCTCACCGACTGCCCGGTGCTGATCAACACGTCCTTCAACGTCCGCGGTGAGCCGATCGTCTGCACGCCGGAGGACGCCTACCGCTGCTTCATGCGCACCGAGATGGACCATCTCGTGCTCGGACACCACATTCTTGACCGCACCGAGCAGCCGACCTGGCCCGAGGGCGCCGAGTGGAAGCAGGATTTCGTCCTTGACTAGCTGGCGCGAGCCCGGCGGCTGATGACATGCTCGATCGTGACGGCGGCCAGCACCACGAGCGTGATCTCCGCCGGCTCGCGCAGCCGTAGGAAGCCGTAGCCGACCACCGCCGCGAGCGTCACCGACACGGCCGGTGCGACGAGCACCCACAGTCGCCGGCGCCGCCGGCGCAGGAGCACCAGCCCGAACAGGGCCGGCCCGAGGAGCACGTAGTAGATGATCACCCCGGCGTTCTGCGCCCACGGAGCGCGACCGGAGTTGATCTCGAACGGCCCGCGCAGGCTCCACACCCGCTCGATCCGCGCCGCCACCACGGCCGGCCAGCGCCCGACGTGGTCGAGCGCGTACTGGACGCCGACGCTTTGGTCGTGGGCCGCCTCCTGGGCCTCGTTGCCGGGCGACGTGTGGTTGCAGAAGTAGCTCCAACTGCCCAGGAAGGTGCCGGGAGAGTAGGTCGCATCACAGTTGGCCCCCCCGATCACCCCACCGGTGTCGTTCGAGATGGGGACAAAGCGCCCGAACACGTTGAAATTGTGCACCGTCCAGGGTGTCAGGACGATGACCAGCGCGGCGAGGGCGATCGCGACGGCGCGTCCCCCGCGCGGGCGGCGCAGAAGGGGGACAGCGAGCAGCACGAACAGCAGCACCGCCTCGCCGCGCGTCAGTGCCGCCAGAGCGAGCAGTACGCCGAACAAGAGCGCGCGGCGGGGCGTCGGGTCCTCATAGACGCGGTAGGCCGATAGCAGTGAGACCGCGACCAGCAGTCCGTACAGCGTCTCGCTCATCAGCGCCCCGTCGGCCGTGACGAGGATCGGGTAGACGGCGGCGATGCCCGCGGCGATCAACCCGGCCCGGTCACCCGCCAGCCGCCGGCCGAGGAATGCGATCGCCACGATCGTGCCCGCCCCGAACACCGTTCCGGCCAGACGCTGGACGAGCTCGCCGGTTCCTCCCAGTTCGGCGAGCCCGGCGAGTACGACCGGATACAGCGGAGGATGCTCGGCGGTCGCCACCGTCCGGCCGATACTGGCGAACACAGGCTCGATGAAGCCTCGCCCGTGGACGAGCAGGATCGGGGCGAGGTGGTAATAGCCCTGGTCGTCGAGGCCATGCGGTGGCCACGGCGCCGCCAGGATGGTGTACAGGACCCGGATCACGACGCCGACCGCCACCAGAAGGGCCAGCCACACTGCGAAGCGCGATCGGGCAGGAGAGGCCGCGACGGGCTCCGCTGCGGAGGGGGTCGCGGCCACGGAGTCTGCGGACACGCTGGCAGTGTATGAGGCCGGTTTGTAATCGCGGACGTACGGTGCGAGCAAGCCAGCTACTCTGAGCCGCTTGGCGAGAGGGATCTCACGCAACCGGGCTATGACGCTGGGCTTTGTCGTCCTGTCGTTCGCACTCGCCTTCTGGCAGCGGCCGGGCTGGGCGACGACCGACACCAAGCTCGACCTGCACGTCGACCCGGTCCACTTTCTCTCCTTCGTCGCCTCAGTCTGGACGCAGACGACCGATCTGGGCGAGGTCCACAGCGCGCAGTACACCGGCTACCTGTGGCCAATGGGCCCGTTCTACGCGCTGATGCACATCATCGGGCTGTCGGCATGGGTGGCCCAGCGGGTCTGGCTTGGGTGCATGTTTGCCCTGGCCGCGTGGGGGATGCTCAAGCTGATGGACGTCATGTTCGACCGCCGGCGGGGTATCGCCCACGCGGTCGCCGCGACCTTCTTTCTCTTCAACCCGTACACGGTGGTCTTCACGGGCCGGACGAGCATCACCCTCCTCGGCTACGCCGCCCTGCCGTGGTTCCTGGTCGTCGTGCACCACGGCGTGCGGAGCGCACGCTTGCGCGACTGGCGGGGCTGGTGGTGGGCGGCCCTGTTCGCGATCATCCTCACCTCGATCGGCGGTGGCATCAACGCCGCCGTCGTCGGGTGGATGCTCGTCGGCCCTCTGGTGCTGCTCATCTACGAGCCGCTGACCGGGGCGGTGCGCTGGCGCGACTCGCTCACCTTCCTCGTGCGGATGGGCGGCCTCGGGATCCTCGCGTCGCTGTGGTGGATCCTGCCGCTGCTCGTTCACGTCCAGTACGGGATCGACTTCCTGAAGTTCACCGAGCAGCCGGCGTCGATCTGGGGGACCAACAGCATCACCGAGGCGCTGCGCCTGATGTCCTACTGGACCTCCTACATCCAGTTCGGCTTTCACGGTGTTCAGCGCCCGCTCTATTCCAACGGGGCCACGATGTTGTTCAACCCGTTGGTGGTCGGTGCGTCGCTTCTCCTGCCTGCTCTGGCGATTGCCTCCTTCCTGTACGCCCGGCGCTGGCGCTACGGACCCTTCCTGCTCCTGATGACCGTCGTCGGCGTCGTCATCATGACCGGCGGGTTCCCGGTCGGCACGCCCCTGCGCGACGCGATGGAAGCCGCCTATCGCGCCACCTTCATCGTGCGCTTCATGCGCACGACCCAGAAAGCCGCTCCGCTCGTCGCCTGTGGCGTGGCGGCGCTGCTCGGGATCGGGGCCCAGGTCGCCTGGCTGCACGTCCGCAGCTGGAGCCGCGAACGCGGCCCGCGCTGGCGTTCGGCCCGACCGGTGCTCCTGGTGGGGGGGCCGATCGTGCTACTCGCCCTGATCGTGCTCGCCTCGCTGCCACTGGTCCGCGGGATCGCCCTGGACCGGCAGGTCATCTGGAAGCGGATCCCCGCCGCGTGGACAAACGCGGGACACGACCTCAACCGTCAGCTGCCCGCCAACACGCGGGCGCTGATCCTGCCCGGGCAGATCTTCGCCTACTACAAGTGGGGCGGCACGATCGACGCCATCCTTCCGCGCGTCACCACGCGCCCCGTCGCCGTCCGCTACGAGACGCCGTACTCCGACCTGCACGCCGATGACCTGCTCGCCACCGTCGACGATCTCGTCCAGCAGCGTCGTCTGTTCCCGGGGCAGCTTTCGCCGCTGCTGAAGCTGATGGGCGTTGGGGCGGTGGTGACCGGCTCTGATGACGACATCACCCGCAGCGGTGCGATCGATCCGGCCGCGGCGGCCGGCGACCTCGCGGCCAACGGCTACGCTCACGCCTCGCGCAGCTATGGTCCGCTCACCGCGTTCCCCCCGGCCGCGGGTGACATCGGCCCGACGCAGTCGCTGCCGGAGGTGCGCCGCTACGACGTGCCCGCCGGGCGTGGCATCGTCCACGTCGATTCCGCCGGACCCTCGACGATCGTCGACGGCAGCGGGGCGGGGCTCGCGAGTATGGCTGCCCTCGGCGAGCTCCCGGCCCACAACCCGATCTTCTATGCCGGTGACCTGAGCGCGACCGCCCTGCAGCGCGAGGCGGCCAGCGGCGCCGACATCGTCGTGACCGACTCCAACCGCCGCCAGCAGTTCGTGCCCGAGTACCCCCAGCAGAACCTCGGGGACGTCCTGAGCGCCACCGATCCGGTGCCGTTCAACTTCGCGATCACCGATCCGTTCCCCACCCTGGGCTCCAACGGGCAGACCGTGTCGGTGCTCCAAGGCGCCCGCTACCTCCAGGCGATCAGCGAGGGGGGCACGCTGTCCTTCCCCGAGAACGCGCCGATCGCCGCCTTTGACGGCAACCTCTCCACCTCATGGGTTGCCGATCGTTACGTCGGGCCTGTGAACCGGTACGTCGACGTCGGCTTCACCAAGCCACGCGACGTCGCCTACGTCGACGTCTACCCGCTGAGCGGCCGCCACGGGGTGGTCACCCGGGTCGACGTCAACGGGATCGCCCGTAACGTCGGCATCGGCTGGACCCGGATCCCGGTCAACCTGCACAACGTCGGCGCGTTGCGCGTGCGGATCGACAACGTGAGGCAGCCCAAGGTCGGACTCGGCGGTCCGGGCGGCTTCCGCGAGATCCGCATCCCGGGCTTCCACGTGCGCGAGCTGCTCCGCACCCCGGTGCTCGTGGCCAAGGCGCTGGCCGGTCGCAACCTCTCACACTCGGCGCTCACCTACGTGTTCGAGCGCCAGACCGGCGAGGACCCGTTCCTGCGCAACCGGTATCGGATCTCGCCGGTGCTTGACAAACTCGAGGGCAGCGGCGACGCCGAGCAGTACATCAATCGCGCGACCTTCACGCCGGCGGCCCGCCGCTACCGAGCCACCGCCTGGGTCAACCCGTCGATCTACACCGCAGACTCGGCGCTTGACCGGATCACCGGGATGTCCGGACCGGACCGCTTTGACTCCTCCAGCCGTTTTCAGAATCAGCCCCGCTACCGCGCCTCCAGTGCCTTTGACGGCTCCGCCGCCACCGCCTGGATCGCGGACTGGCTCCCGGGCGAGGCGCCCGACCCCTGGATCTCGTGGACGACGCCACGCACGCTGACCGTCTCGCGCCTGCGCTGGCCCCGCCGCGGGACGTCGTCGCCCGGCCCACCGAGGTTCAGCTGAGCTCCGCCGCCGGCACCACGCCACCATTGCCGGTCGCCGCTGACGGCACCGTCACGCTGTCCCATCCGATGCGGGCCAGGCCTTCCGGATGACCGTGCTCGCGGCGGCCTACCCGCCGCGGCCACCGCGCGCCAGCGGCTGGCCACCGCGGTCGGAATCGGCGAGCTGACCGTGCCCGGGCTCCGGCCGGTCGGGGTCCCGCGCAGCGGTGCGCTGACCGCAGCCTGCGGCACCGTGCGGATCGAGATGGGCGGCCGCGTTGTCGGCCTGCGCCCGATCGGTACGGTCGACGCGTTGGATGCCGGTCAGCCGCTGCGCGCCCGTGCCTGTGGCGCCCCAGCGCCGATGGGCTCGGGTATCCAGGAGATCCGCTCGCTGCCCGGGCCCTTCAGCGTCGATCTGCTCAGCCTGCGCTCCCCGGCGCCCAACCCGGTGGCAGCGGCGGCGGGAGGCGGAACCGTGCTCAGACCCGGGCACGCTGGGCACGAGCTCGGTCGACGGAGTGCGGGTCGCCCTCAATGGGCCGTCCTGGCTGAGCCTCGGTGAGAGTTATGACCAGGGGTGGAAGGCCACCTGTGACGGGCGTTCCCTCGGCTCCTCCCAGCCGATCGACGGCTACGGCAACGGCTGGCTGGCGCCGGCCAACTGCCATCGGGTCGCGTTCACCTTCGGCCCACAATCGACCGCGCGCGAGGGGTATCTGCTGTCGGCGATCATCTGTCTGGCGCTGCTGATCTTCCTGATCGTCGGACGCCTGCGCGGGGCCGAAAGCCTGGCGGTGCGCACGCCGCTGCGGGCCCTCCCGGAGCCCTCGGGCGCCCGCCTGGCGATCGTGTGGTCGCTGCTGGGCGCCGCGCCGTTCGCCGCCGTCCTGGGCCTCATCTTCTCTCTGCGCGCGGGAGCCGGGATGTACCCGGTACTCGTGGTCATTCTCTGGCGGGGTTACGGACCGCGCGTGCTGGTCCCCGTGGCGGCGCTGCTGCTCGGGGTCGTGGTGCCGATCGTGTATTTCGGTTTCCCGCCGCCCAACCTCGGTGGCTTCAACTTCAACTACAGCGTGTCGCTGATCTGGGCCCACTGGATCGGCGTCGGCGCGATCGTCATCCTCGCCGTCTCGTGCTGGCGGATGCTGGCCTCCCAGCGTGCCGCGTTACGGCGCCCGCCCCCCGGCCCCAGTGACGATTCGGTCGATCCCGGGCGTCCTTCCGGCGCACCCGACGGTCAGCTGACCGGCGTCTCGGGCTGAGCTGCCGCGCCCGGGCCGGCGGGCTTCTCATAGTCGCCGACGAACACCGCGCGGCCGCGTAGAGCAGGAAGTCATACGGACGGTGCCAGACCGTCTCCGGCGACACCTCCTCCCACCGGGTGGCCCCCGTGCGGCGCAGCGCCGAGGTGCGCGTGAACGGGAAGCTGCCGCTGCGCAGCGCGCGTCGAGGCCGTAGTGGTAACCGATCGGCACCGTCAGCAGCAGCCGTCCGCCGGGAGCGACGACGCCCTCGAGCGCATGCAGAGCCTGGACGGCCAGGGTCGGGTCCTGGGGCTCCTCATCGCGACCCACATGCTCGATCGTGGAGATCACCACGACGAGGTCGAATTGACCGAGCTGGGCAAGGTCGAACACGTCGAGGTTGAGCACGCCCGGCTGCTCCTCGTACTTGTCCACGATCGTGTGGCGCTGCGGAGCATAGTGGAGAGCACGTTGCCGATCTCCAGGATCCGCCGCCCGGCATACCGGTCGACCATGGCCTGGGCGATCGGGACCTCGACGGCGCGCTCGGTCAGCCACGACCGCTTGTACGGGTGAAACCGATACGGATAGCTCCGCTCGCCGAAGCTGAACGCCCCGTGCGCTCCGGGCACCGTCCAGGGCAGGCCGATCAGCATCTCCGAGCCCCAGCGCGCGAAATCGCCGATCACCGTCCGCGCCCCGCAGACGGACTGCCTCGGCCACCCGCGGACGCAGCGCCAGCGGGATGTACCCGCGGCCGGATGGGGCGCTCCCGGTGTCGCTCATGCAGCGGGCGAGCATAGCCGTTCGGCGGGCAGCGGTCGCGGGTCACCCTCGATAAGATCGGCGGGCGTTCATGGGCTTTGACCACACGAAAATCCGCCAGGGTGAGCTGATCGCGGCGATCGGCGCGGTCCTGCTGCTCATCGTCACCTTTCTGGACTGGTACACCTTCAAAGGCTCCGACCGCCTGCGCTTCCTGGTGCTCTCCAGCGGCAAGCCGGCGCCACTGACCGGCAGCGCCTGGCACGTGTTCAGCAACACCTCACTGCTGCTGGCCGTGCTGATGATCCTCGCGCTCGCGCTCGCGGCCGTTCGGGCCACCGACCGACGCGTTGAGTTCCCGCTGGCGGCCGTGACCGCCGGCCTCGGCGCGCTGACGGTGCTGCTGGTGCTCGACAAGCTGTTCGTGAGCCGGCCCGGCGGCAACACGTACACGCAGGTCGCCGTTGGAGGCTATGTCGGGCTCATCCTGCTCATCATCATCACCGTCGGCGCCGCCCTCAGCGCCCGCGCCGACGGGTCGTCATGGCGCCGCACCCGTGTCCCGCAGGCCAGTGACGAGTAGCACCGCCCTGGGTCCGTACGCCGGGGAGGTTGGGGCGTGATCGCGCGCGCGACCCGCTCGCTGCAGTTGCGTGCCGCGGACACCGCCGATCACCTGCGGGGACGCAGCGACCGCCTGATCCCGCCCCGGCGGCTGGCGGGCTATGTCGGCAACGGAGACTTCCGCGCCACCGGCGAGGAGTTCCGTGGCTACTTTCAGACCCTCGCCGGCCTGGCTGCCTCAGACCGCGTCCTCGACATCGGCTGCGGCATCGGCCGCATGGCGCGGGTGCTGGTCCCGATCCTCCGTCCGCCGGGCGCCTATGACGGTTTTGACATCGTCCGTGACGGCATCGACTGGTGCCGATCCCATTACACGGCCACGCCCGGCGCCGTTCCGCTTCCACCATGCCGACCTGTGCAACGCGCTCTACAACCCCGCCGGCACGGCTGTGCCCGAGAGCCTACCGCTTCCCGTTTGACGACGCGAGCTTCGATCTTGCGTTCGCGACCTCGCTCTTCACGCACGTGCTGCCGGTGACCGCCGAGCATTACCTGGCCGAAGCAGCGCGGGTCCTCGTGCCCGGTGGACGGCTGTTCACGACCTGGCTGCTGCTCGACTGCTCGGGGCCACCACGAGGGCTTTGTCCGCCTCGGGCCCGAGCTGCAGGGCGCGGTGGCCGACCCGGCCGTGCCCGAGGCCGCGGTCGCCTACGAGGAGCTGTGGCTGCGCGAGCGCCTGGTCGCGCACGGTCTCGAGCTCGACCGCTGTCGCGCTCGGGTCCTGGAGCGGCCGCGACGCCGGTCACCATCAGGATCTCGTCGTCGCCCATAAGCGCTGGGTGACGCGGGGCGCCACGCGGCGATCGCGGCTAGGCCGGTGAGCGGCGCCTCGGTCCGGCCCCGGTCCCGGGCCGGGCACCCCGGGCTGGGCGCGGCTGTCGCGCAGCGCCCCGAGCAGCTCGGCGAGCAGCGGCCGCTCGCGCCACCACGCGGCCAGCGCGTAGACGACGCCGAAGACGATCGAGCTCGGCCAGCGCCTGTCCGAGCGACCGCCGGCCGCCCCACAGCACGCAGCCGGATCACCAGGGCGGCGGCGCTGGCCCCGCCGACAGGCAGCATGTACCGGCACGACGAGGTGCCGGTAGCGGCTGTTGGGCAGCATCCGCCGGGTGTAGACCCCCCGCACGCGCCAGCCCGACCAGCGCCACCGCGATCCGCGCGAACACGAAACCGTGAAAGCCGTCCAGAGCCAACCCGGGCGGGATCAGGATGGCGAACGCAATCGCCGTCGACCACCGCCTCGACGGCCGGGTGGCCCGGTGTCGCCATGCGCCCGGTAGAACGAAAACCAGTTGAAGCCCAGCTGCGTGATCGCGCCGATGACGGCCAGGCCCTGGAGCAGCACGATCGCCGGACGCCAGGTAGCGCCGAGCATGAAGCTGACCAGGTCCGGGCTGAACAGGACCAGGCCCGCCGCGTAGGGCGCGACCCAGACGAGAGTGGCCCGGTTGGCCTTCTCGTACATCTCCTCGAGGGCGCGTCGCTGGCCCTGGATGGCGCAGATCGCCGGGTAGACCGTGGCGGTGATGATCTGGTCCGCACGGTCGATGTACCGCGTCAGTGTTACGGCGAGCGTGATGAACCCCGCTGCGGCGAGCCCGTCCTGGAGCTTGAAGGCGAACACCGGCCCCTGGGCGATCACGATCCCGGCGACGACGGTGACGAGGATCGGGGCCGAGAACCGCAGGTAGCGGGACGCGGCGGCGCGCTCGAAGCGCAGCGCGAGCGGATATGGCGACACGGCGACGGCGGCCACGACCGCGACCAGGTACCCGGTGACCTGACCGATGACCAGACTCCAGACCCCGAGCGTGGTGGCGGCGGCCAGCGGAATCGTGACGATGAAGCCGACCAGCGGCTGCGATGCCTGCAGCGAGCGCTGCCGGCGGTAGTCCATCCGCCGGAAGAACACCCACAGCGGCGACTGCAACGCGAAGGCGAGCGGCAGGTAGGCGAGGCTGGCCATCAGCGCGAGCAGCCGGTGATCGGAGTAGACCGCGGCGACCACGGGCGAGAGGGCAAGGATGATCACGCACATGGCCAGCGACAGCCCGAGCTCGAGTGTGAACGCGAGCTGGAACTCGCGCGCCTGATCGGCCTCCTCCTGCTGGACGAACGCCTCGTCGATCCCGACCCGCTTGAGCGCGATCAACGAGATCACCGTCGTGGATACCACCCCGTAGAGACCGATCTGGCGCGGCCCGAGCAGGCGGGTGACGACAAGGCCCTGGATGAGGACGAGCGCGTCGATCCCAACCAGGAAGGCGGCGGTGACCGCCGTGCCCGCGCAGGGTTCGCCGCCGCAGTTCGGCCCGGGGGAAGGGCAGCCGGTCGCTCATCCACCGCTCCCGTCGCGCCCCAGGACCGCGTACACCCCGAAGCGGGCGATCGGGTGGAAATGCGCTGCCAGCCAACGGTCGAGCAGGTGGACTCCGCTCGAGCGCGACCCACCGTTCGGCTCACGCAGGCTGGCTCGCGGATCGAGCCAGCGGACGACGACACGGGTGCGCGCCAGCGAGGCGATGATCTCCCGTTGAACCGGGGCCGTGGTCACCAATCCCGGCTGCATCACGTCGTAGCGGGTGGGGTTGGGATGGCTGGTGATGATGTACAGCAGTGGGTCACCGACGTGGACGATGTCGAAGCGTGGCGGGGCGACGAAGATCGGTTCGCCCGGCCGCGTGATCCGGCTCAGCTCTCGCTCCAGGGCGGCCAGGGAACGGGCGTCTCCGGGGCTGGTCTCGACACCGTTCCCGGCGGGCCCGGGCACGGCGGCGAGCGGGGGCGGGTGGCGCGCCTGACCCGCGCGCCGCTCGAGTCCGTGCACGACGAGCAGCGCCAGCACCACCGCGACCACCACGCGCACGGCGGCCAGACGCGCGGCGGCGCCGGCCCGGGCGAGCATCACCGGGAGCACGACCGCAAGCGGGACGAGATGGAACTCGTCCGTTCGCCCGAGCAGGTACCCGAGCCCGATCACCGCGAGCGGCGCCAGCGACCACGCCTCCGTGGCGGGCCCACGAGCGCGAGTGCGCTCCGCCATCCCTCCCCGCATGGAAGCGGCCGCGTTGACCGGATCCGAGCGCAGCAGGGTCATCATCGCCCCCACCCACACGACGAGGCCGGCGACAAGGATCAAGGGGATGTAGAACTCGATCAGCTTGCTCGGGCGCAGCGATCCCGAGAACGAGAGCGGGAACGGCAGCCGCTGCAGACCCTGGATCCCGTAGAAGCCGAGCGTGTCGTGCCACAGCGCGCCCGGGGCGACGATCAGGACGGGAAGAAAGCAGATGCCGGCGGTCGCGATCGACGACGCCGTGGCCCGGGCCCGCTGGCCGGGCGGGGCCGTCAGCCACACCGCCGCGACCGCGGCCACCCCGAACTCGATCCGGAACAGGCAGGCCAATCCGGCCAGCAACCCCCCGAGCGCCGGGCGCCGGCGCGCCGCGAGCAGTGCGGCGAGGACGATGGCGACGGCGGTTGGGTTCGGCCCCGGGAGGGCTGGATACGCCATCGCGCCCGCGACCGCCAGCCAGGCCGCCAGCGCCCACGGCGCTCGTGGCGTGGCGGCGGGCCAGCCGGTAGGCCAGCACCGCGACGAGTCCATCGATCGCGACCAGCAGGATCCGCCAGGCCAGCAGCGAGGTGCCGAACACCTCCTGCAGGCCGGCGAGGATGAGCGGCTGGCCCGGCGGATAGTTGAGCCAGAAGTCGCGGTAGGGCCACTGCCCGGAGCTGATCCGGGCGCCGGCCTGGAGCATCAGCCCTTCGTCATGGGGCGCGATCCCCTGCAGGATCGTGAACCCCGCCAGCGCCGCGGCGAGCGCGAACAGCACGACCTCGACACCGGAGCCGGGAAGACGCCGGGCGTTGCCGCCGCCCGCCGGTACGGGGGTGCGGGAGCCGCCGTCCACCATCAGGCCCGCGAGTGTAGTCGCGTCCCTGCCGGGTCCGGATCGATCCACTGCATCGCCACGCTCGGCGGTATCCCGGCAGGGCACGGCCCCCGTCTCATGCGGCGGGCACTAACGTCCCGGCGCGATGCCCGGTCCCGCAGTGGTCATCCCCAACTGGAACGGCCTGCGCTGGCTGCCCGGCTGCCTGGGTTCCCTGGCCGCCCAGGAGCTGGTTCCCAGCGAGGTGATCGTCGTCGACAACGGCTCGACCGATGGATCGCTCGGGTACCTGCGCGACGAGCATCCGGCCGTTCGGGTCATCGCTCTGGACAGCCAACACCGGCTTTGCCCACGCCGCCAACCGCGGGCTCCGGGCCGCCTCGGGCGAGGCGGTCGCGCTGATCAACACCGACGTCGAGCTGGATCCGGACTGGCTGCGCCGGATGGCCGCGGCCCTCGAGGATCATCCGAGCAGCGCGGCCGTGGCCTGCAAGATGCTCTCGCTGGCCGAGCCCGACCGGGTCTACGACGCCGGCGACGTGCTGCGCCGCGACGGCGCCTGTGAGCAGCGCGGGCGCTTTGCCCGTGACGACGGTCGCTTCGACGCTCCCGGGGAGGTGTTCGGCGCCTGCGCGGGCGCCGCGCTGTACCGGCGAGACGTCGTGCTGGGCCTGGGCGGATTCGACGAGCGCTACTTCGCCTATCTGGAGGACGTGGACCTGGCGCTGCGGCTGCGGCTTGGCCGGCTGGGGCTGCCGGTATGAGCCGGTGGTCGCCCGCCACGCCGGGGAGGGCTCCTCGCACCAGCTGTCGGGCGCCCACCATTACCTGATCGCGCGCAACACGTTGATCCTCGTCAGCCGGGCGTTTCCGCTCGCCTGGTCCGGGCCGGTGCTCTACCGTCAGCTGTCCTGGCTGGTCGCGGCGGCGCGTGCCCGGCGGCTGCGGCCACACCTGCGCGGCCTCGCTGCCGGCCTGCGGGCGGCCGCCGGAATGCGCCGGGAACGGCGGGCGCTGCGGCGCTCGGCGGCGGTCCCGATCGAGGTCGCTGTGCCCTGGCGCCCCTACCGTGGTACCCGAGGCCGGGGGCCATCCGGCCCAGATTGCTGGACGTGGGGAGTAGGATTTCGCACCGAAGAGGAGGTTTCAGCATGGACGCGATCACCATTCCCCGCCCGACCCTGCCGCTGGCGCCACCCCGTCCGCGGGTCTCTGACCGAGTGGATGTCCACCCGCGACCCTCAGCGCTGGCCGGTCGCCGCCTGACGGCGACGGCCAGGCGGTGATGCTCGTCCCGGGCTTCATGGCCGGCGACACCAGCCTGACGCGGATGGCGCTCTGGCTGCGCACGGGACGGCTTCGTCCTCGCCCGCAGCGGCATCAACCGCAACACCGGGTGCATGGAGCCGACCGTCGAGCGACTGGAGGGACGCCTCGAGCGGGCGGTGCAGCGCACGGGACGGCGCGTGCTGCTCGTCGGCCAGAGCCGCGGCGGCTGCATCGGCCGGGCGCTCGCCGTTCTGCGCCCCGATCTGGTCGAGACACTGATCACGCTCGGATCGCCGCTGCGCGATCAGCTGGCCGTCAAGGCCCGGATCTGGCCGTCGCTGATCACCGTGGGCGTGCTCGGGACCGTCGGGGTGCCCGGCATGTTCGGGCTCAGCTGCCTGCGCGGGGACTGCTGCGCCCGCACCCGTGACGCCGTCAGCGCGCCATTTCCCGCCGAGGTCGGCTTCTACTCCTTCTTCTCGCGCAGCGACGAGATCGTCCGCTGGGAAGCCTGCCTGGACCCGGGGGCGATCCAGGTCGAGGTCGAGACCAGCCACGTCGGCATGGGCATGGCCCGCGAGGTGTGGTCCGAGCTGGCCGCCGTCCTCGCCGAGGAGCCGGCGCAGCCGCGCGCCGTCGCGGCGGCCTAAGTGTCGGAACCGAGACCTAAGCCCGGGCGGCCCGCGCGGCCCGGACCCGGGACGTCTGGTCCAGGTTGACCTTGCGCAGCCGGACGTTGTGCGGCGTCACCTCGACGCACTCGTCCTCGCGCAGGAACTCGAGTGCCTGATCGAGCGACATCTCGCGCTTGGGCACCAGCCGGACGAGCTCGTCGGAGGTCGACTTGCGCATGTTGGTGAGGTGCTTCTCCTTGACGGCGTTGACGTCGAGGTCCTCGGCGCGCGCGTTCTCACCGACGATCATCCCCTCGTAGACCTCGTCGCCGGGCTCGACGAACAGCGTCCCGCGCTCCTGCAGGCTGAACAGCGCAAAGGCGGCCACGTTGCCCCGGCGGTCGGCGACCAGCGACCCGGTCGGGCGCGTGCGCAGATCGCCGTGCCAGGGCTCCCAGCGATCGAACACGTGGTGCACGAGGCCGGTGCCGCGGGTCTCGGTGAGGAACTCGGTCCGGAAGCCGATCAGTCCACGGGCGGGGACGAGGTACTCCATCCGCACCCAGCCGGTGCCGTGGTTGATCATCTGCTCCATCCGCCCCTTGCGCAGCGCGAGCAGCTGGGTGATGACCCCGATGTACTCCTCGGGGGCGTCGACGCTCATCCGCTCGACCGGCTCGTGACGCTTGCCGTCGATCTCCCGGGTGACGACCTGGGGCTTGCCGACGGTCAGCTCGAAGCCCTCGCGGCGCATCAGCTCGACGAGGATCGCCAGCGCGAGCTCGCCGCGACCCTGGACGTCCCACACGTCGGGGCGCTCGGTCTCGGTGATCCGCAGGGAGACGTTGCCGACCAGCTCGCGCTCCAGGCGCGCCTTGACCTGGGAGGCCGTGAGGTACTGGCCGTCCTGGCCGGCCAGCGGCGAGCTGTTGATCCCGATCGTCACCGACAGTGACGGCTCGTCGACGGTGATGATCGGCAGCGGCTTGGGGTCATTGGCGTCGGCGAGGGTGTCGCCGATCGTGATGTCCGCGATGCCGGCCACCGAGATGATCTCGCCCGCCGAGGCCTCGATCGCGTCGACGCGGTCCAGCGCCTCGGTCACGTACAGCTCGGTGATCCGCACCCGCTCGGTGGTGCCGTCCGAGCGGCACCAGGCGACCGTCTCCCCGCGGCGGATCGTCCCGGCGCGGACCCGGCAGATGGCGATCCGGCCGACGTAGGGGGAGGCGTCCAGGTTGGTGACATGGGCCTGCAGCGGATGGTCGGGTTCGTACTCGGGCGCGGGCACGTGCTCGACGAACAGGTCGAGCAGCGGCTTGAGGTCGGTCCCGGGCGTGGCCGGGTCAAGCGAGGCCTGCCCGGCCTTGGCGTTGGTGTAGACGATCGGGAAGTCGATCTGCGATTCGTCGGCGTCAAGGTCGAGGAACAGCTCATAGACCTCGTCGACGACCTGTGCGATGCGGGCATCGGGCCGGTCGATCTTGTTGATGACCAGGATCACCGGCAGTCGCAGCTCGAGCGCCTTGCGCAGCACGAAGCGGGTCTGGGGGAGGGGTCCCTCGCTGGCGTCGACGAGCAGCAGCACCCCGTCGACCATGGTCAGGCCGCGCTCGACCTCCCCGCCGAAGTCGGCGTGGCCGGGCGTGTCGACGATGTTGAGCTTGACCTCGCCGTAGCGCACGGCGGTGTTCTTGGCCAGGATCGTGATCCCCTTCTCACGCTCGAGGTCCATCGAGTCCATCACCCGCTCGTTGACGGCCTGGTTGTCGCGGAAGGCTCCGGACTGCCACAGCAGCGCGTCGACCAGCGTCGTCTTGCCGTGGTCGACGTGGGCGATGATTGCGAGGTTGCGGATGTCCGAGCGCTTGGCCATGGGCCATGCGAGGTTAGACGCCACGCGCATGACGTCGCTTTCGGCGGCGTTCTCATGCCTTCGCCGATCAGGTTCATAGCGGGACGTGACGCTCGAGGGCATCGCCATTCTTCCCCGGAGCTCATAGCTCGACCTGATCCGATCGGGGCGCGCGTCATCGAGCTCCCGGCCCTCGGGACTACGATGCACCACACGCGTCGCAGCCGTCTCACGTTCTCGTCTTCAGCGACGTTTGATGGGTATGAGCAACCACCGTTTCACCATCTACGAGAGCCCGATCGGCCCGCTGACCCTGACCGGCGACGGCGACGCCCTCACCGGCCTGTGGTTCCCGGGCCGCGGCCCGGCCCACGCTGAGACCGACAGCCGACCCGCAGACTTCGTTGCCGCCATCGAGCAGCTGCAGGCCTATTTCGCCGGCGCGCGCCGCGACTTCGATCTGCCTCTCCGGGCCCGCGGAACACCGTTCCAGCGCCGCGTCTGGGCCGAGCTTGAGCACATTCCCTACGGCACCACCATGAGCTACGGAGCGCTCGCCCGGCGGCTCGCTCACGAGCGCGGAGAGTGGGTTTCACCACGCGCGGTCGGCGCGGCCAACGGGGCCAACCCGATTTCGATCATCGTCCCCTGCCACCGGGTGATCGGCTCCGACGGTTCGCTGACCGGATACGGTGGCGGCCTGCAGCGCAAGCGTGCGCTGCTCGATCTTGAAGCGAGCGACGGGGCCGCCGGCGCGCTCCCGGCCGGGTGGGAGCATGGGCGATCCGGCGATGGAGCTAGCGAGACTCGAACTCGCGACCTCCTGGGTGCGATCCAGGCGCTCTCCCAACTGAGCTATAGCCCCGGGCGGCGGCACGAGCCGCACGGCGATTGCAGAGTCTAACCCGCTCTGGCCCTGGCGGGGCCGCGTGACCTGAGCGCAGAGTTGTGAAATCGCGCCCTCGCGCCGATACCCTCGTCCTGGGGACGCCATGAGCTTTCGCACGCGGTTAATCATCTTCTTCCTGCTCATCGTGATGGTTCCGATGACCGCTGTCGGCGTCCTGGTCGTGCGGCTGATCGATGACAGCCGCACCGGCAAGGCCCAGGCGCGGGCCAACGGCCTGGCCAGCGCCGCGGCCAGCGTCTACGCCGAGGCGAGCCGCACGGCGAGGCTCGACGCCACGCAGCGTTGCGCGCCTGCTCGGCACGGCCCGCGGCCATGCCCTCACGCTCGCGGGTCGCCGCCCTCGACGCGCAGGTCGGCATCGCCCGCGTGCGGGTGGTCGAGCGCGGCCGTGTGCTCGCCGACGTCGGTGACCGCTCCGCGGTCGCGCCCGGCCTGGCGGTCCTCGCGGGCCACGGCGGCAGACGGACCGGGCCATCCAGCTCTCCGAGCTGACTGCGCGCTGAGTACGCCGCGCAGTTGCGGGACCCGGGTTTGGCCTCGTGATCCGCCAGAGCGCACAGACCCTGGCCGCGACGCTGCCGGCGGCAGGGAGACGCGCGCTGCCGGTCTCCGGGGCGATCACGGTCGGCGCGCGACCTACCAGGTGGTCACGCTCGAGTTCCCGGGATTCGGCGGCGGCCGGGTCCGGGTCAGCGTGCTCTCCAACGGCGCGCTGACCGGCAGGTCGGTCGGGGAGCGACCGCCTCGTCGCCGGGCTGCTGATCGCCGGCTTCTGATCCTCGCCTTCGGTTTTGCCTTCATCGCGTCCCGGGCCCTGGAGGGCAGGTGTCGGGCTTCCTGCAGGCGGCGCGCCGGCTCGGCAGCGGCGACTTCTCCTCGCCGGTCCCGACTCACGGCAATGATGAGTTCGCGGCGCTCGGCGCCGAGTTCAACAACATGTCCGCGCAGCTGCAGGCCCGGCTCACCGAGCTCGAGCGCGAACAGGCCCGGGTTCGGCGCTCGATCCGCAACATCGGCGATACGTTCGCCTCCAATCTGGACCGGACCGCGCTGCTTGAGCTCGCGCTCAAGACGGCGATGGATGCCACCACCTCGGACCGCGGGCGTCTGAGTTCCCGCGAGGAGATCGATCGGCAACTGATCGAGGTCACGCACCTCGGCAGAGCTGGACGGTTTCGAGGCAATCGTGCACGACTCCGAGCGGGCCGCGCTGGAGGGTGACGGAATCGGCCGGACCCACGGCGACGAGCTCGATGCGGCCAGCGTCGCGCTCGGGGCGATGCGCCAGGGCGGACCGACGCACGGGGTGATCACCGTCCTGCGGCCCGGGCGCCCCTACACCGAGGACGATCTCGCGCTGCTGCGGTTCCTCGCCGTGCGGGCGTCGCTGGCGCTCGACAACGTCCAGGAGCACATCGACGTGCAGCGTCAGGCGATCACCGATGACCTCACCGGCCTGACCACGCACGGGCACTTCCAGGAACTGCTCGGCGCGGAGATGGAGGAGGTGCGGCGCTACACCTACCCGGTCGGCCTGGTGATGATCGACCTCGACAACTTCAAGTCCGTCAACGACGGCTACGGCCATCAGCAGGGTGACCGGGTCCTGCGGCAGGTGTCCTCGATCCTGCGCGAGACCAAGCGCGACGTCGACGTGGCGGCTCGCTACGGCGGCGAGGAGCTCTGCCTGATCCTGCCCCATACCGATCTCGATGGCGACCTACGCGATCGCCGAGCGCCTGCGCGATGTCGATCGAGGCGGCCGAGATCCCGCTGATGGCTCAGAGGGGGTCCTCAGATCACCGCCAGCTTCGGCGTCGCCGCGACCACGGACGGCGACAAGAACAGCCTCATCGCGGCCGCCGACGCCGCCCTGTACACAGCCGAGCGTGAGGGCAAGAACCGCACCGTCCGCGGCGGCGCCGTGGCGGGCGACATCCTGCCGCGATGCCCGTTCCGGCCGCCGAGCCCGAGGGCTGATCTGGCGCTGCCGGGCTGGGCGCGGTAGCCCGGAATGCGGCCGCGATGTCTACTACGCTGTGCGACATGGGTCTACTCGACGACGCAATCCGAGAGCATCTTGACCTCAAGCGCCGGCGCGGCGCCGACCCCACCGAGGTCGAGCGTTCCGAGCGTGAGGCGCTGGGTCCCGTCCGGCGCACGCCCGAGCGCGTGCCCGGAGATGATTCCGAGCTCGACCCGGACGCCGGTCCCGACGCCGGCCCGACGCCCGGGGCGGTCTACGAGGACGGGCTGGTCGGTCCCGATGAGCCCGGCGCGGCGGCGTTCGCGCCCGATGAGCCGGTCGTCGATGAGCCGGCTGGCGCTGGCCGATGAGCCGGCTGAGGCCGCCGACGAGCCGGCTGACGCCGGCCACGAGCCCGTGGAGCCACCTCCGACAACGGCTCGACCATTCCACGCTGCCCGGTCCCGCCGGCGCCGACGACGATGAGCCGAGCTGGAGCTATGACGAGTCGTCCGCCGCGGCCGAGCCGGGCGCCGACCCGCAGGACGAGGCCGTGCCCCCGCCGCACCGAGCCGATCGCACGCCGCTCGAGGGTGACGCCGATCACACCGCCGAGTACGACGTCGCGGCCGCGCTGAGCCTGAGCCCGGTGGCCGGCGTCGAGCCCGACGCCGCACGTACGCATCCGCGCCGCCGCACAGCCGGACCACGGCGAGCCCCGACGAGGACGAGGACGTGCTCGAGGAGACCCCGGAGTTCCTCCAGGACACGCCGGACCACGATCGGCTGTGGTTCGAGCAGCGCCCGCCCCGGGACTTCGACTTCGACGGCTGAGCCAGCAGAACCGGATCGGCCGAAACGGCTCGCTGCGGACTACATCCGAAAGACGCCGTAGCGGACATCGGCCAGTGGCGCGTTGGCCGCGGCCGCCAAGCCGAGACCCAGCACGTCGCGTGTGTCGCGCGGGTCGATCACGCCGTCGTCCCAGAGCCGCGCGGTCGCGTAGTAGGGATGACCCTGCTGCTCGTACTGCTCGCGCAGCGCGGCACCGGTCTCCGCCTGCCCGACCTCGGTCATGACCGCCGCCGCCTGCTCGCCGCCCATCACCGAGATCCGGGCGCCCGGCCACATCCACAGCATCCGCGGGGAGTACGCGCGACCGCACATGCCGTAGTTGCCGGCGCCGAACGAGCCGCCGACGATGACGGTGAACTTCGGCACCCGGGCGGTGGACACCGCGGTCACCATCTTCGCGCCGTGTTTGGCGATCCCGCCCGCCTCGTAGTCGCGGCCGACCATGAACCCGGAGATGTTCTGCAGGAACACGAGCGGGATCCGCCGCTGGTCGCACAGCTCGATGAAGTGCGCGCCCTTCAGGGCGCTCTCGGAGAACAGGATCCCGTTGTTGGCCAGGATGCCGACCGGGTGGCCGTGGATGTGGGCGAACCCGCAGACCAGCGTCGCGCCGTACAGGGCCTTGAACTCGTGCCAGCGCGAGCCGTCGACGATCCGCGCGATGATCTCCCGCGCGTCGTACGGGCGCCGCAGATCCGTGGGCAGGATCCCGAGCAGCTCGTCTGGGTTGACCGCGGGCGCCTCGGACGCGATCCGCTCCCACGGGACCGGCGGCCGCGGGGCGAGCGTGGCCACGATGTCGCGCACGATGGCCAGCGCGTGCGCGTCGTTCTCGGCGAGGTGATCGGTCACTCCCGAGGTGCGCGAGTGCAGTTCCCCGCCCCCGAGATCCTCGGCGCTGACCTCCTCGCCGGTGGCGGCCTTCACCAGCGGCGGTCCGCCGAGGAAGATCGTGCCCTGCCCGCGGACGATCACGGTCTCGTCGCTCATCGCCGGGACGTAGGCGCCCCCCGCCGTGCAGGAACCGAGCACGGCGGCGATCTGGGGGATCTCGGCGGCGGACATCGTCGCCTGATTGAAGAAGATGCGCCCGAAATGCTCGCGGTCGGGGAAGACCTCGTCCTGGCGGGGGAGAAACGCGCCGCCGGAGTCCACGAGGTAGATGCAGGGCAGCCGGTTGTGCAGCGCGACCTCCTGAGCCCGGAGGTGCTTCTTGACCGTCATCGGGTAGTAGGTGCCGCCCTTGACGGTCGCGTCGTTGGCGACGATCACGCACTCGCGTCCGCTCACCCGGCCGATGCCGGTGATGATGCCCGCGCCCGGCGCCTGGCCGTCATAGAGGCCGTGGGCGGCCAGGGGGAGAGCTCGAGAAAGGGCGTGCCCGGGTCCAGCAGGCGATCGACCCGGTCGCGCGGCAGCAGCTTGCCCCGGCTGAGATGACGTTCGCGCGCCCGCTCGCCGCCACCCGCCACGACGCGGTCAAGCTCGCTGCGCAGGTCCGCGCAGAGCGCCTCGTTGGCGGCCAGGTTGGCACGGAACTCATCCGAGCCCGGCCGGGCCTCGCTTCTCAGCACCGTCATCCGGACGCCTCCACCCGGGCCAGCGGCTGATCGACGACCACGCGATCGCCCACCGCCACGCTGAGCTCGGCGACGACGCCGTCGATCGGAGCGGTCATCACGAGCTCCATCTTCATCGATTCGAGCACGACCACGGGATCGCCCGCGCTCACCGCCTGGCCCGCGCTGGCCGGGACGAGCAGGACCGAGCCGGGCATCGGGGCCCGCAGGTCCCCGGTCGGCCTGTGCGGTCTGGGCCTCATCGGCGGCGCTCGGCGCGGACCGGCCACGCCCCGCCCCCGGTCGCCACCCAGGTCACGTCGCCGTCGCGCGCGTAGCGCCATCCGCGGCGCTCGCCGCCGATCGTGAGCAGCAGCGCGCCCGGTCCGGCCGCCGGTCGGTGCATAGGCGGCCGGCGGCTGCGCGGCCAGCTCCAGCGGCGCGCCGCCGCCGACCGCCAGCCGCCACCAGGATCCCGCCCGCCGGCCCGAGAGCCGCCAGCCGTCGGTGCGGGCAAAGGGATCGCCGTCGCCGGAGTGATCGCCGGCCAGGGTCACCAGCGCCGCCGCGAGCGCGATCGTCTCGGGGTCCGGGCCGCCGGCGCGTGATCGTCTCGCGTTCGATCAGGCCCGTGTCGAGCGCGCCGTCGCGCACCGCCGGAAGGGCGATCAGGTCACGCAGGAAGGCGGTGGTCGTGGTCAGGCCGAGGATCGCGGTGTCGGCCAGCGCGCGGTCGAGTTCGGCCAGCGCCTGCGCGCGATCGCGGCCGTGGACGATCACCTTGGCCAGCAGCGAGTCATAGCTGGTGTCGATCTCCGAGCCGGTCTCGATCGCGTCATCGACCCGCGCCCCGCGCGGGCGGTGGTAGGCGAGCACGCGGCCGGTGGTGGGCAGAAAGCCCTGGGCGGCGTCCTCGGCGGTGATCCGCGCCTCGATCGCGTGGCCGGTCAAGCGCACGTCCTGCTGACCGATCGCCAGCGGTTCGCCGGCGGCCACGCGCAGCTGCAGTTCGACGAGATCCAGCCCGGTGACCATCTCGGTGACCGGATGCTCAACCTGCAGGCGGGCGTTCATCTCCAGGAAATAGTGGTCGGCGGGGTCCTCGGCGGCGGCGATGAACTCGACCGTGCCGGCGCCCTGATAGCCCGCAGCCCGGGCCAGGGCGACCGCCTCGTCGCCCAGCTGCTCGCGCAGAGCGGGCGTCACGACGGGGGACGGCGCCTCCTCGATGACCTTCTGATGGCGGCGCTGCAGCGAGCATTCGCGCTCGCCGAGATGCAGCACGGTGCCGTGGGCGTCGGCGATGATCTGCACCTCGATATGACGGGCGCGGGGCAGAAAGCGCTCGATGAACACCCGGTCGTCGCCGAAGCCGGCCTGCGCCTCGCGCCGCGCCGAGGCGAGCGCGGCATCCAGCTCCCCGGGCGCGGTGACGACGCGCATGCCGCGCCCGCCGCCGCCCGCCGCCGCCTTGACGAGCAGCGGGATAGGAGGACTGCTGCCTCGGGCGCTGCGGCCTGCGCCTCGGTGAAGCTCGGGACGATCGGCACCCCGGCCTGGCGCGCGGCGGCCTTGGCCTGGATCTTGTCGGCCATCAACGCGGCGGCCTCCGGCGGCGGCCCGACGAACACGATCCCGGCCGCGCGGCACGCTCGCGCGAGGGCGGGGTTCTCGGAGAGAAAGCCATAGCCGGGGTGAACGGCGTCGGCGCCCGAGCGCTCGGCAGGCGTCGATGATCGCCTCGATCTCCAGGTAGGACGTGATCGCGATCGCCTGGCCGGCCTCGCGGACGTGGGGGGCGCTGCGGTCGACCTCGGTGAACACGGCCACGGACCCGAGTACCGAGCCGATCACAGGTGCGGATCACGCGGCGCGCGATCTCGCCCCGGTTGGCGATCAAGACCCGGGCCAGCATCAGCGGTGCCAGTCGACGGGGCCGGCCACGAGCGTGTGGCTGCCCAGCTCGCGTCCGAGCTGCTCCTGCACCCGCCGCGAGCAGGCGATCAGGGCGGGCAGATCGATCCCGGTCGGCACGCCGGACTCATGCAGCATCGAGACCACGTCCTCGGTGGCGACGTTGCCGGTCGCGCCCGGAGGGACCGGGCAGCCGCCGAGCTCGCCGAAGCTCGACTCGAACGAGCTCACCCCCGTCTCGAGCGCGGCGTAGACGTTGGCCAGCCCCTGCCCGCGCGTGTTGTGGAAGTGGGCGGTGAGCTCCACGCCGGGGAGCGCCTGCGCCGCGGCGGCGAAGAACGCGCGAACCTGACGGGGGTTGGCCATCCCGGTGGTGTCCCCGAAGCCGATCTCCTGCGCACCGGCGGCCCCGAGGCGGGCGGCGATCGCGAACACGCGCTCGGGATCGACGTGACCCTCGTAGGGACAGCCGAACGCGACCGAGATCACCGCCTCGCAGCGCAGGCCCTCGGCCCGGGCGCGGGGCAGCACGCGTTCGAGCCCGGTCAGCGACTCCTCCACCGAGCGCTTGACGTTGTGGCGGTTGTGGCTCTCGGAGGCCGACATGAAGACGTTGATCTCGTCGAAGTGCTCGCGCAGCGCCAGCGCGTTGTCCAGCCCCCGCTCGTTGGGCACGAGCACGCTGCGGCTCACCGTGTCGGGAACGTCGATCGCGGCCAGGACCTCGGCGGCGTCCGCGAGCTGCGGGATCACGTCGGCGCGCACGAAGCTGGTGATCTCCAGCCGCTGCAGGCCGGTGCGGGCCAGCGCCTCGATCAGCTCCACCTTGACCGCGGTGGGGATCACCTCGGGCTCGTTCTGAAAGCCGTCCCGCGGCCCGACCTCGCGAATCCGCGCGGACGCGGGAAGGGGGGGAGGTGCGTCGCTCATGCCTGACCGTCCGGCGCCCGCAGCGCTCAGGCTCCGATCGCTCTCGCGATCACCATCTGCTGGACCTCGTCGGTTCCCTCGCCGATGGTGAGGATCTTGGCGTCGCGGTAGAAGCGGCACACCGGGTACTCCTCGATGTAGCCGTAGCCGCCGTGGATCTGCACCGCCTCCTCGGTCGCGCGCACGGCCAGCCGGCCGGTCTTGAGCTTGGCCTGCGCGGCGGTGAGGCTGAACGGCTTGCCCTCGTCCTTGAGCCAGGCTGCCTTGTAGGTGAGCAGCCGGGCCGCCTCGATCTCGGTCGAGAGGTCGGCGAGCTTGGCCTGGATGGTCTGGAACTTGGCGATCGGGCGACCGAACGCGCGGCGCTCGTTGGCGTAGGCGAGCGCCTCGTCCAGCGCGCCCTGCGCGAGACCGACGCCCATCGCGGCGACTCCGATCCGGCCGATGTCCAGGACGTGCAGGAACTGCTTGAAGCCCTCGCCGCGCCCGCCGAGCAGGTTCTCCTCGGGGACCGTGCAGTCGGTGAAGGTCAGCGGTCGCGTATCGGACGCGTTCCAGCCCATCTTGCGGTAGGGCTCGCCCTGCTCGTAGCCGGGTGTGCCGTTGGCGACCAGGAAGTTGGAGATCTCGTGACCGTCGCGGTCGCCGGGGGCTGCCGCCGGTCGTGGCGGTCAGGCTGACGACGCCCGAGATGTCGGTCCCGGCGTTGGTGATGAACTGCTTGGCGCCGTTGATCACCCAGTGATCGTCCTGCAGGACGGCGCGGGTCTTGGTGTTGCCCGCGTCGGATCCGGCCTCGGGCTCGGTCAGCCCGAACGCACCGAGGATCTCGCCCGAGCACAGCCGCGGCAGCCACTGCTCCTTCTGCGCCGTCGGAGCCGAACAGGTAGATCGGCTGGGTCCCCAGCGATGTGTGGGCACAGAGCGTGATGGCGACGCTCGAGTCGACCCGCGTCAGCTCCTCGACGGCGATCGCGTACTGCAGCGTCGTCCCGCCGGCGCCGCCGACGGATTCCGGGAACGGGATCCCCATCCAGCCCAGCCCGGCCATCTTCGTGACCAGGTCATAGGGGAACGCCTTGGTCCGGTCCAGCTCGCCGGCCACCGGGGCGACCTCGGCCCGGGCGAAGTCGCGTACCGTGCGCTGCAGCAGCTGGGTGTCGTCATCGAGCGCGAAGAACATCCGCGCAATCTACCGAATGTTGCTTCGGATTTCGAATGATCGTTCGAACAAGATCATTGCAAAGTGGTTAACATTTACCCCGTGGCTGCCCGGCCCACACGACCTGCTCTGCGCGTTCGCTACGACCGCCGGCGCCAGGAGATGGTGTTCGCCGCGGCCAAGGTGTTCGCCACCCGCGGCTATGACCAGACGACGATGCAGGACCTCGCGCGGTCGATGGGCCTGGCCACCGGCGCCGTGTACCACTACTTCGGCTCCAAGGAGCAGCTGCTGATCAGCATCTGCGATCAGCTCATGGAGCCGCTGCTCGCGCGCGCCCGGGAGATCGTCGTCGACGACGACCCGCCCCGCCAGCACCTGCGCGCGCTCGTCCGGCTCTGGGTGGCGAACGTGATCGAGCATCGCGACCACATGCTCGTCTTCCAGCAGGAGCGCCACACGATCGAATCCGGCGCGCAGTGGCGCGGCGTGCGCGACAGCCGCAAGGCGTTCGATCGTCTCATGGAGCACGCCCTGCAGGAGGCGGGCGCCCAGGGGGCGGCCGGCGGCGATCCTCACCTGGCCCATCTCGCGCTGCTCGGGATGGTCAACCACACGGCGCAGTGGTATCGCCCCCGCGGGCGTTTCGGCGCCGACGAGATCGCCGACGGCTATCTCGCACTCGTGCTCGGCATGGCCTGACGCGGCGGCCCGGTCACCGGTCCGCCGAAGGGTCCGAGGTGATGGCCGCGGCCGGTAGCCTCTTTCAGATCTCGTCCTCCGTCCTCATCGGCAGCTGCGGCTGTGGCACCGTCCGCTTTGAGATCTCCGCACCGCTGATCGCCGCCGCCTACTGCCATTGCACGCGCTGCCAGAAGCGAACCGGCACTGCCGTGCAGGCTTCTGCGAAGCTCGCGGACGGATCGCTCACGATCACCAGCGGCGAAGCGGAGCTGCGCGACTGGACGCCGCCGGGCGGCCTGGCGAAGTCCTTCTGCGGGATCTGCGGTTCGCATCTGTTCGGTCGCCACCCCGCGAGCGGTGAGGTCATCATCGTGCGGATGGCGGCCATCGACGGCGATCCGGTCGTCCGGCCGATGGCGCACCAGTTCGTGGCCTACGCGGCCCCGTGGGAGGAGATCCGTGACGACGATCTCCCACGCTTCAACGAGCGCCTGCCCGAGCAATAGCCGGCGCCGCGTTGCGCGCACGATGACGACGTCCGCTCTCGTTCAGCGGCTGATCGCCGCCCCCGACGCGGCGATCGGCCGGGATCGGCAGGCCGTACGGGTCGCGGCGGTCAGCGGCGTCATCTTCGTGTTCGCCGGTCTGGTCAAGTTCGTCTTCCACCACTGGGAGCTGCATGCATTTCGCAGCTTCGGGTTGCCCTGGCCGTCGGCGCTGGAGATTCTCGCTGGGGTCCTGGAGACGGTTGGTGGGGCCCTGTTGGTGCTGCGCCGCTGGGTTGTTCCTGTCGCGGGCCTCCTCGCCGGGACGATGGTGGTCGCGATCGCCGCCTCGGGATTCGGTCACGGTGACGTGATCCCGAGCCTGACTCTGGCGCCCGCGTTGCTGATCGCGATGCTCTACCTGCTCGTCGCGACAGGGCTGGGGCGCCGGCCGACGGCCCGCTGCGACTAGCGGTAATCCGGTGCAAAGGTTGCCATCGTTCACGATCGGGTGGTGGACGTCCGTATGACCATGTGGCAAGTCGCACGAAAACTGCCGATGATCAGCTCACCCCGTCCCCAATGGGCTGTGCGCCCCCGACCCCAAGGTGGGTCTCATGACGTCACTACCGCTCATGTCCACCCTGTCCCTCCCCCCGCGGCCGGGGAGCTCCCCCGACATCTCGCCCCGACAGGCAGCCGATAACGAGTTATCGCGATCCCGGGGCTTCACTCCGGGCCCCCTGCACCGGGCGCGCTGTGAATGCCGGCGCTGCGGCGTCCACATGATCACCGACGTCGGCTTCAAGGTGGCGGCCAGTTGCCGCAACTGCGGGAGCTTCGAGCTCGTACCGATCGCTGACGCCTGACGGAACGCGTCGTCAGGACGCGACGACGCGCAGCTCATCGGTGCCCGCGCGCAGCACGTCACCCGGATGCAGCTGACGCCCGCGCCTCAGCTCGGGCTCACCGTTGACCGTCACCTCGCCGCGGGCGATCATCGCCTTGGCCTCCGCTCCGCCCGCCGCGACGCCGGCGAGTTTGAGCAGCTGGCCCAAACGGATCGTGTCACCGGTGATCCGGATGAGTTGCACCATTCGCACAGGGTCCCAGGTTGGGTCCAGCGCCGCGGATGGGCCCGACGGGCGACCAAGGTGCCCGGCGCAGCTTCCGTGCCGGCTCGCCGCACCGGCTCGGGCACCGGCAGCGCGGCCCGCAGGCTTCTAGACTCGCCTGCGCGAGGGGCCATAGCTCAGTTGGGAGAGCGCCTGCTTTGCAAGCAGGAGGTCGCCGGTTCGATCCCGGCTGGCTCCAC
>CAVXPV010000005.1:0-129683 GCA_963763715.1 uncultured Solirubrobacterales bacterium | reverse complement strand
GTAGTAGCCGGTGTCCGATGCCGTGGTCGTCTTGACGTAGCCATGCGGCCCGGTGATCCGGACCTTCGCTCCGGCCAGGCCGGTGAGATCAGAGATCGCCTTCTTGACGTTCTGCTCGCGGACGTGGCCCTCGATCACGCCGCCCTTCCCGACCACCGCGTAGAAGTCCCCCGCGGGATAGGTCTGTCCGCCGGCGTTGACGATCAGCGCGGGGCCGTTCTCCCACGCGTTGGTCGCCGCGACCGCCTTCCAGGTGCAGCTCGTGCTGCCCTTCGTCACGTCGGACTCCTTCGGGGTGCGCCACGCGGCGGCGCTGTTGGACGCGCTGCGTGGACCGTGGCAGTCGAGCAGCTTCAGGCCGGGACCTGAGGCGTTGACCGCGACCGATCCGGTCGCTGGGAACTCCCCGCCGCCCTGCCCGCCGATCAGCCACCGGTACGTCCCGCTGACGTGCTGCCCGATGTGCAGGATGTGGCTGCCGAGGTTGAACGTGTCCGTCCCGGCCACTGCCGCGTAGAAACATACGGCGTCGGCGCGTAGGCGTTGCAGACCTCGGGCGTCGGGCCGAGCTCGTCCGCCATAGCCGGGCCGGGCGAGAGGGCGAGGCCCGTGACGACCAGCCCAAACAGTCCTGTGAAACCCATACGCCTGAACATCCCGGCCCCGGTCCTTTCATCGGCACATCCCGTTGCGCGCGGATCCTATTCCCAACCACCGGGGCCGTGGCGTTTTTCACCGTCGATCGTCCCAGGTGCTGTCGCCATGAGATGACCTACGTTTGGCTCGGCGGGCAGGATCGCATGGTGCGGCGGCGCCGTCAGCCGGATCGAGCTCGGGTGGCGGGGTCGTCTCGGAAGGGCCGGCGTGACGCCCAACACGGTTCTGGCGGCCGCGCTCAGCGCGAACGTCGAGGGCGAGCCGACGCGGATCGCCTACCCCCCACCTGGGCCTGGCGGACCAAGAGGAAGTAGTAGGTGTTCGGTACCGCGGGCGTGATCGGGGAGTCCGACGGCCGAACCCCAGGTACCGGGCTGTTGACCGAGCCCGAGAACAGCGTCACGTTGTCGGCATCGTGAAAGCCGCTCGCGTCTCGGGCGACGAGCTCACAACTCGCCTTGGCCGCCACCTCGGGCATGAAGGCGACGCGCGCCGTCACGGCGTAGGTCCCCATCGGCAACGCGAAGCGGAGAGTCGTCTCCTGGCCGCCCGGAACCTCCTGGCTGTCGAGGTGGCGCTCGGGCAGACGACCGAGTCCCCGCCACCGGCGCCGGCGGGGCCAGCCGCTCCAGCGGGGCCAGGGGCGCCAGTCGCACCCGTGGCTCCGGCCGTCCCTCCAGTTGGCCCCCGATGGTGGAAAGGGAGCAGGACCGACGGGGCCTTGCACTGAGCCGGATCGTCGACGATGTTCAGCGCGTACGGCGGTTTGGCGGAACTGGGGTCGTAACAGCCCTGGATCGTCCCGTCGCTGCCGGGTATGGCCGCCGCTGCGATTCCCCCCAGCGACACCGTGAGCGCGAGCGCCCCGAGGATGGTGCCCAGCGATGGTCTGCGCGGCAACGCTCGTAACACGACGGCCTCCGATCAGTCGATACCGAGAGGCCAAGCTAATTCGCCAGGTTCGCGCTCGCGTCCGGGAGCCACCCTGAAGTTTGGATCGATCCCGTGCGTGGCGCGTCCTTCACGACCGGCTCAGGGGCGCGGCGGATTCGCGTCCCCGGCACGGCCGCGCCGGCCGTTCGACTCGGGCGTGTCGAACGGCCGCTCACCGGCCCGGGGCCGACGGCGTCATCGCGCGTCAGGCCGCGACTATCACGGCCTCTCCTCGGCGGGCCGCCTCGGCCTGTTCGCGCGAGTCCTTGCCGGAGACGAACACGGCGGACAACAGTACGCCGAGCACCGCGAAGCCGCAGCCGACCAGGAAAGCGCGGGAGTAGCCGGCGACCAGGGCATGGTGGGTTCCCGCGGCCCGACCGAAGTCCGCGATCCGGGAGGTGGACACCGACACGAGGATCGCCACGCCGAGCGCGCCGCCGATCTGCTGAGAGGTGTTGATCAGGCCCGAAGCGATGCCGGCCTGCGGACCGGAGGTGCCGGTCACCGCAGCGATCGTGACCGACACGAACGTCAACCCGAGCCCGAGGCCGGCGAGGATCGAGGGGCCGAGACGTCGGAAAGGTACGAGCCGGTCGGGCTGATCCGAGAGAACCAGAACAGGCCGACGGCGACCAGGCCCAGGCCGCCGATCAGCGTCGGTTTGAACCGATCCGCGTCACCAGTTGGGAGGAGGCCCGGCCGCGAGGATGATCGAGATCGCCAGTGGCAGGTAGGCGATGCCGGTCTTGATCGCGCTGTAGCCGAGCACGAACTGCAGGTAGTAGGAGATGAACAGGAACATCGAGAACAGCGACATGCCGGTGAGGACGCCCGCGATGTTCGCGCCGCGTAGGGTGCGCAGGCGGAAGATCGAGAACGGCAGCAGCGGGTGTTCGGTGCGCAGCTCGATCACGACGAAGGCGAGCAGCAGGACGACGGCGATGGTCAGGCGCACGCGGTGCCGGTTGTGCCCCACCCTGCTGGCTTGCCTTGACCATCGCGAAGACGAGCAGGCCGAGTCCGGCGGTGGCGCTGATCGCACCGGGAATGTCGAACCCCCTGACCTCGGTCGGATCCTTGCCCTCGGGCAGGACGCGCGGGGCGGCGAAGATCGCGCGGCCGCGACGGGAACGTTGACGAACAGCACAGCCGCCAGTCGATCTGGGTCAGGACGCCGCCGAGCAGCACGCCGACGGCTCCGCCGGCACCGGCGACCGCGCCCCAGACGCCGAGCGCACGGTTGCGCTCGGGCCCTCGGCGAAATCGTCGTGACCAGGGACAGCGCCGCCGGGGAACGAGCGCCGCGCCGACTCCCTGGAGCGCGCGGGCCGCGTCGAGGAAGTTGGAGGAGCCGGCCAGTCCGCCGAGCAGCGACCCGAGACCGAAGACGGCCAGACCGACCGCGAACATCCGACGCCGGCCGATAGGTCAGCGAGGCGACCGCCCAGCAGCAGGAACCCGCCGAAGGTCAGCGTGTAGGCGTTGACGATCCAGCTGAGGTCGGTCTGGTTGATGTGGAGGTCCCGGCCGATCGTGGGCAGCGCGACGTTGGTGATCGAGGCGTCGATCACGATCATGAACTGCGTCAGCGCGAGCAGGGCGAGTGCCCGGTTCTTGTGGCTCTGCGTGTCGAGCGAGGGCATGATGCGGAGGTCTTTCCTAAAGTGAACGTGGATTCCGGATTGGCTGGCGCGACGATACTGAACTATGGTTCCGTTTGTCAACCAGTTTCTGCGACAATGCGGTCATGGTCCGTCCGCAATCTTCGTCCGCCACCCGCGAACCGGCGGCCGCGCCGACATCGGCAGCCGCGGTGACGCTTGCGGCCACGGCAACATCAGACGCCGCGGTGGATCCCTGCCGGGATCGACCCGAGCGCGCCGACAAGGCCCGCAACCGGGCGCGCATCCTCGCCGCTGCCTCCCAGGCGTTCGCCGAGAAGGGCGTCGAGACCCAGATGGATGACGTCGCCGCGCGCGCCGGCCTGGGTGTCGGCACGCTCTATCGCCACTTCGCGACCAAGGACGCGCTGATGGTGGCGATGGTCGAGCGCAAGTTCGAGCACATCCTCGCGGTGACCCAGACCGGCGTCGAGCGGACGGACGGCGAACCCTTCGAGGTGTTCGCCGACGTCATGCGCCAGGGTGCGGAGGTCGCTGCCGCCGACGCGGCGGCTCAGGACGCGCTGATGCGCGCGGGCGACGGATCGGTCGGCGGTCGAGCCGACCCTCACGGTGCTGCGGGCGACGACCCAGGTGCTGATCGACCGTGCCCAGCAGGCGGGCACGATGCGCACGGACGTCAGCGCAGCCGACATCCCGATGATCATGTGTGGGGTCTCGGCCACGATGTCGGTCGGGGAATGGGACTGGCGCCGCTACCTGACCTGGTGCTCGACGGACTGCGAGCCGAGCCACCCAGCGCGGACGCGTCAGCTACCGGTTCCTGACCACGCCGAGACCCGCAACGAATCGATGCCCAGCTGATGGCGGTCAAGGCGTGCCTGAACGGGGCCCGCACGCGTGCCGAGCACGCCACGGTCCCCCTGACCGCGATGGACTCGCCGCCGACGCGGTCGCGGTGCGGGCGGCCGGAGCGTTCGCGGTGCACGTGCACCCCCGCGGGCGCAACGGGGCACCGACGATGGACGCGAAGGCATGCGACGCCGCGGTCGCGGCGATCCGGGCTGCTGTACCCCGGATGCCGATCGGTCTCTCGACATCGGCCGCGATTGATCCGGATCCGTTCGCGCGGGTCGCGAAGATGGCGGCCTGGCGGAACGGCCGGATTTCGTCTCGGTCAACCTCTACGAGATGGGCTGGATGGGCATCGCCCGGGCCGCGCTGCACGCCGGCATCGCCGTCGAGGCGGGCGTGGCCACACCGGCGGACGTCCAGGCCCTGCAGGAGAGCTCGTTCGCGCACCAGGTCCTGCGCGTGCTGGTCGAGGTGGACGGCGGCGCGCACGACGCTCAGGCGATCGCCGAGCTGATTCCCGACGGCGTCCCGCAGCTCTGGCACGGCTCAGGTGAGCGGACGTGGGAGATCATCTCGGCCGCCGCGGTGGCCGGAGTCGACAATCGCGTCGGACTCGAGGATGTGCTCGTACTGCCCGACGGCCGCCCGGCGGCCGGCAACGCCGAACTGGTCGCCGCCGCCGTGACCCTGCATGACGGTCACCAGCGCTCCCAGTGAATGACCTCCTCGGGGTCGGGACGCAGAGCCGGCCGGAACTCGGTGCCCTGTGTGTGGGCAACGGGGGTCGGCAGCCGATCGTGACCCGGTCAAGAGGAATGCCGACAACCTCGGCGAGCTCGACTCGAGCATCATCCCGACCGTCGTCCAGCACGTGCCCAGCCCGTACAGCCGCGCCGCGAGCATGAACGACCAGGTTCCGGGCAGCACGCTCCCCAGCAGCGCCGTCTGAGCGGCCGGATTGCCGTCCGCCCGCCCGCGGCAACAGGCGAGCACGAGCGCCGGGGCGTCACCCATGCGCTCGCCGAGGTGGTCGGCCGAGCCGGCGCGTGCGCTGCTGCTGGGCGTCGCGCTCGGCCTCGCCCTTGCTGACCTTGCCCAGGTAACCCTCGCTGGCGCGGTACAGCGTGTAGGCGCGCGCATAGATCTCTCCGATCCGTCGGCGCTGCTCCTGCTCGAGCACGACCACGAACTGCATCGGCCAACGGTTGGAGCCCGACGGTGCCTGCAGCGCGTAGCGGACGCACTCGGCGAGCGTGTCCCGATCCACGGGACGAGTGAAGTCAAGCCGCTTGCGCACGCTGCGCGTCGTCGTGAGCAACTCCTGGGCGGAGAGCGGCAACATGCGGGTCGAGTTGTCCTGGTTCATCGGCGACCTCTTGGTGGTGACGGTGAGGGCCCCGTGAATCGACCCGGCGGGTGGGTGCGGCGAAGCCTCAACCTCGCCCGCTGGCTTATCCTGCGCGCTCATGACCGAGCCAGACGGAATGCTCAGCGAATGGTCGTTGAGTGGCTGGAGACGTTCAATGCGGCCCTCGAGGACCAGGACGCCGCCGCGGCCGCCGCCCTGTTCGCGACCGACAGCTTCTGGCGCGACCTGGTCGCGCTGACCTGGAACATCGTCACGGTCGAGGGGCCCGCCGGCGTGCGCGACATGCTCGAGCACACGCTCGCCCGCGCCGCCCGCGTGACTTCCGCGTCAGCGAGCCCCCCGAGCGCCGCGGCCGGCGGCGGCGACCGAGGCGTGGCTCGAGTTCGAGACCGCGGCCGGCCGCGGCGTTGGTCACCTGCGGCTGCGCGACGGCCGCGCGTTCACGCTGCTGACCACGTTGCAGCGAGCTCATGGGTCACGAGGAGCCGCGCGGGCATTCCCGGCCGCGGGGGGCCGACCACGGGATCAACGCCGATCGCCAGTCCTGGCTGGAACGCCGCCGGCGCGAGAGCACCGAGCTGGGATCCGTGACCCAGCCCGAGGTGGTGATCGTCGGCGGCGGCCAGGGTGGGATCGCGCTGGCGGCACGGCTGCGCCAGCTCGACGTGCCGACGATCGTCCTGGACCGCCACCCCCGGCCCGGGGATCAGTGGCGGCGGCGCTACAAGTCCCTGTGCCTGCACGACCCGGTCTGGTACGACCATCTCCCCTACCTCAAGTTCCCCGACCACTGGCCGGTCTTCTCGCCCAAGGACAAGATCGCCGACTGGCTGGAGAGCTACACCCAGATCATGGAGCTCAACTACTGGGGCTCGTCGGTCGCGCACGCCGCCGCCTATGACGAGGCGGCCGGCGAGTGGCGGGTCGACGTCGAGCGTGAGGGCACACCGATCACGCTGCGTCCCCGGCAGCTGGTGCTGGCCACCGGCATGGCCGGCAAGCCCAACCGGCCGGTGCTCCCCGGCCAGGACGTGTTCGCCGGTGAGCAGCAGCACTCCTCCGAGCACCCGGGGCCGGACGCCTACGCCGGGCGGCGGGTCGTGGTGATCGGCTCGAACAACTCCGCCTTTGACATCTGCGGCGCCCTGCACGAGGTCGGCGCCGACGTGACCATGGTGCAGCGCTCCTCGACGCACATCGTCCGCTCGGAGTCGGCCATGGAGTTCGCCTTCAAGGCGCTCTACTCCGAGGAGGCGGTGGCCGCCGGAATCAGCACCGAGCGGGCGGACCTGATCGCCGCGTCGCTGCCCTACCGGATCATGCCCCAGGTTCAGATCCCGATCTACGAGCGGATCCGTGAGCACGACGCCGAATACTACGCGCGGCTGGAGCGCGCCGGCTTCGCGCTGGACTTCGGCGAGGACGGGTCGGGCATGTCCATGAAGTACCTGCGCCGCGGATCGGGCTACTACATCGACGTCGGCGCGGCCGAGCTCATCGCCGGCGGCCAGATCACGCTCGCCCGCGGCCAGGTCGATCACCTCACCCGCGACGCGGTCGTGCTCGAGGACGGCACCGGGCTGCCCGCCGACCTCGTCGTCTACGCCACCGGCTACGGCTCGATGAACGGCTGGGCCGCCGAGCTCATCTCCCCCGAGGTCGCCGACCGGGTCGGCAAGGTCTGGGGCCTGGGCTCGGACACGACCCGCGACCCGGGGCCGTGGGAGGGCGAGGAGCGCAACATGTGGAAGCCGACCCGTCAACCCGGCCTGTGGTTTCACGGCGGCAACCTGGCGCAGTCCCGCTTCTACTCGCTCTATCTCGCCCTGCAGCTCAAGGCCCGAGCGGCCGGGATCGCGACGCCGGTCTACGGCCTCCCGGTGGTGCACCATCGGCGCTAGCGAGGACGCGTGAGCGCCGGCGACCGGTCATCGTGACCGGGGGCCGGCCGTTTCGCTTCGGGGTCGAGATGATGGCGCCGTTCGCCGGCTCGTCGTGGGCCGACTCCGCGCGCGAGCTCGAGGCCCTCGGGTACAGCACGCTGTTCGTCCCCGACCATTTCGACGAGGGTTACGGCCCGATCACCGCGATGGCCACGGCGGCGGTGGCGACCACCTCACTGCGGGTCGCATCGGCTGTGTTCGCTGCCGACTTCCGTCACCCGGCGGTGCTTGCGCGTGAGCTGGCCTCGATCGACCAGCTCTCCGAAGGGCGCCTCGAGGTCGGGCTCGGCGCCGGCTATCAGATCAACGACTACGCGGGGTCCGGGATCGCGATGGATCCTCCAGGGGTGCGAGTCGACCGGCTGATCGAGTACGTGACCGTCCTCAAGGGGCCTGTTCGCGGAGGGTCCGTTCGACTTCGCCGGCGAGCACTACCAGGTCACCGGGCTCGACGGATCACCGGCGCCGTACCGCCCGGGCGGCCCACCGATCTTCGTCGCCGGCGGCGGGCCACGAATGCTCCGCTTCGCGGCGGCGCACGCTGACATCGTCGGCGTCAACCCCTCACTGCCCTCCAGCGAGGTCGCCGCGACATCCGTGCAGGACGCCCTGCCCGCGCGCATCGACCGGAAGTTCGCGTGGATCCGGAGGCAGCCGGACCGCGCCTGGGCGAGCTCGAATTCCATGCCTGGCTGCGGTGGGCGCAGGTCACCGACGACGCGCAGGCCGTGGTGCAACCGCTGACCGCGCGCTTTGGCGCGAGCACCGATGAGGTGCTCGCCTCGCCGATCGTGCTCGTCGGCAGCGTCCCGGAGATCGTCGATCGGCTACACGCGCGGCGCGAGCGGTGGGGGTACTCGTACGTCACCGTGCAGCAGCCCGCGGCCCGCGAGTTCGCGCCGGTGCTGGCCGCTCTCGCGGCCTGACTCGCCCAGCTCTCGGGCCTGTCCAGAGGGCCGGCGAAGCCTGGACGCGCGGACGGTTGCTTTTAATTCGGATGTCTGAGATAAATGCGCCGCCCGGTGCCTACCGGCCTCTGCGACCAGGAGTGACCCCCCGTGAGCACAGCGCCTGTCCGCCCGTCACGAGCGATCGATCACGATCTGCGCGAGCGCGCGCGCCGGGTCATTCCCAACGGGATGTACGGACATCTGAACACGAGTCGCTTCACCGAGGACTACCCCCAGTTCTTCGCCCGCGGTGAGGGCGCCCGGATCTGGGACGTGGACGGCCGCGAGTTCATCGATCTGATGTGCACGTTCGGGCCGATCCTGCTCGGACACGCGCATCCCGAGGTCGACGCGATCGCGGCGGCCACGGCGGCGCGCGGCGATGTGTTCAACGGGCCAGGCTCGGAAATGGTGGAGCTGGCGGAGCTGCTGACCTCCGAGGTCGAACACGCCGACTGGGCGATGTTCGCCAAGAACGGCAGCGACGCGACCAATCTGGCGGTCGTCGTCGCCCGAGCCCACACCGGTCGCCGCAAGCTGCTGATGGCGCGCGGCTCCTACCACGGCATCGGCGCGTGGGCGCTGCCGCCCGAGTCGCCCGGAACGACGATCGAGGATCACGCCAACACCGTCTACTTCGGTTACAACGACCTGGACTCGCTCGAGGCGGCGATTCTCCAGGCGGGTGAGGAGCAGGTCGCGGCGATCGTCTGCACGCCACACCGCCATGACGTGTTCATCGATCAGGAGCTCGTCGATCCGGAGTTCGCCCGGGGTGTGCGCGAGATCTGCGATCGCGTCGGCGCGATGCTGATTCTCGATGACGTGCGCTGTGGCCCGCGGATCGATCTGCGCGGAGGCTGGGCCGCGGTCGGCGTCCGGCCGGACCTCAGTGCGTGGAGCAAATCGCTCGCCAACGGCTACCCGCTCGCCGCGCTGCTGGGGGCCGAGCCGCTGCGCGACGCCGCCGGCACGGTCACCGCGACCGGCTCCTTCTGGTGCGCCGCGGCCCCGATGGCCGCTGCGCTGACGACGCTGCGGCTGCTCAAGGAGGAGGACGGGATCGCCCGCATGCGCGCCTCGGGGCTGCGCCTGCAGGAGGGTCTGCGCGTGCAGGCCGCCGCGCACGACCTCGCCGTGAGCGTCTCGGGACCGCCGCAGATGCCCCTGATGCTGTTCGCCGACGATCCCGAGTTCGCGCGGGCGCTGGCCTGGTCCGGAGCGTGCGCGGCCCACGGCGTCTACCTGCATCCGGTGCACAACTGGTTTCTCAGCACCGCACACGACGAGGCGACGATCGACGCGGCGCTCGAGCGCACCGACGCGGCCTTTGACGACGTACGTGATCAGTTCGGCGCCGGCTGATCGCATGAGCGCCGGGACGACAGGACTTGGACCCGGCGACCGGCAGGCGCTCGTCGACGGCTCGGCCGCGATCGGTGCGACCGGCATGGTCGTCGGCTCGGCCGGGAACCTCAGCCTGCGCCGCGGTGACCGGGTGCTGATCACGCCCCGGGGAGCCGAGCTCGACGCCGTCGACCCGCGCGACCTGGTCGAGGTCAGCCTTGCCCACGGCACCGTGGCGCCCGATCATGCGTCGGCGAGCCGGCCCTCCTCCGAGACGCCGCTGCATCGCTCGATCTACGCCGCGGTCGACGCCGGGGCCATCGTCCACACCCATGCGCACTACTGCACGGTGCTCAGCGCGCTGGTCGACGAGATCCCCGCCGTGCACTACGTCATCACCGCCTTCGGCGGCCCGGTGCGCGTCGCCGGCTACGAGACGTTCGGGACCGATGCCCTCGCCGCCTCGGTCAGCGCGGCACTGCAGGACCGCCGCGCGGCGCTGATGGCCAACCACGGTGCCGTCGTCGCCGGGCGTGACATCGAGCACGCCGTGGCACTGGCGATCCAGCTGGAATGGCTGGCGTCGGTGTACTACCACGCCCTCTGCGTGGGTACGCCCCGGATCCTCTCCGACGCGCAACTGCGCGACGTCGTGCAACAGGCGGATGCGCTGCGCTACGGACTGCAGGGGACCCCGGCGTGATCGACGCCGCGTCTGCCGAGGCGCTGCGCCGGTCGCGACCGGAGGTGGTCGCCGCGGGCACGTACGTCATGGACGTGCTCGGGCGACCCGTCTCCGCGCTCCCCGTCGGTCAGGTCAGCCTGATCCTCGACGAGATCCGCCCGACGCCGGCCGGCACCGCCGGAGGCACCGCCGTGGACCTGGCTCGTCTCGGTGCGCGGGTGACGGCAGTCGGCGCGATCGGGACCGACCTGGCCGGTGACTTCGTGGTCAACGCAATGACCGCGCAGGGCGTCAACGCCTCATCGCTGCGACGCAAGGATGGGGTGCAGACCTCGTGCACGATCCTCCCCATCCACCCCGACGGGAGCCGTCCCGCGTGGCACGTCCCGGGCGCCAACAGCACGTTCGCCATCGATGACGTCGACTGGGATGCCGTGGACCGCAGCCGCGGCGATCCATCTCGGGGGGCTCACGGCGCTTCCGTCGATCGACGGGCGAGCCGGCTGGGCGCCTGCTGGCCCGCGCTCGCGACCACGGAGCGCTGACCACCGCGGATTTCCTCGGCGTCCGCGGCGACGATGTCCCGTCGGTGCTCGCCCCCGTGCTGCCGCACGTGGACATCTTCATGCCCAACGAGGGCGAGGCGCTGGCCGTCGCCGGCGACGCGGACTGCGTGACCGCCGCCCGGCGCCTGCGCGACCTGGGGGCGCGGTGCGTGATCATCAAGCGCGGGCCCGATGGCTGTCTGATCGTCGATGACGACGGCGAGCGCACGCTGCCCGCCCACCACGCGCCCGTCGTCGACACGACCGGCTGTGGGGATGCGTTCTGCGCCGGGGTGATCGTCGCCCGGCTGGCCGGCTGGAGCATTGACGACGCCGCGGCGCTGGGCTGCGCGACCGGCGCCCTAAACATGCGGGGACTCGGCTCCGACGCCGGCGCGGGCAGTGTCGACGAGGCGCTGGACTTCATGCGCGACGCGCCCCACCGCGCTGCCCCGTCGGTGCCCGGCGATCCCACGCTCGGATCCCTGCGCGAACTGTCGGAGGCGGGCTGAAAGTGCCCAAGGACGTCGACCACGACGAGCGCCGTGAGGAACTGGCCGAGTCGGTCTGGCGCGTGGTCGCCCGCGATGGCCTCGAGGGCGCGACCGTCCGCGGCATCGCCCGCGAGACGGGGTGGTCACCGGGCTCGCTGGCGCATTACTTCGCCGATAAGGACGACATCCTCGAGTCGGCGCTGCGGATCGCCTACGAACGGATCGCCGCCCGCTCGGACGCGCTGCTGGAGGGTCTCACCGGCCTGGCCGCACTGCGCGCGCTGATCATGGACAACCTTCCACTCGATGACGAGCGCGAGCTGGAGACCAAGTTCCTCATGAACTACTGGAGCCGGGCGATCCGGGGCGGCGACGGTGTCCCGCGTCCCAGCCGGCGCGGGCCACTGCTGATCGAGCGGCTGACGACCCTGGCCGGCGACGCCCAGCACAGCGGTGAGATCACGACCGATCGCGCCGCCGCGGACATCGCCGAGCTGCTGCTCGGGCTGATCGACGGATTCAGCCTGCACGCGCTGCTGGACCCCAAGCGGCTGACCCGTTCGCGCCAGATCGCGCTGATCGATGACGAACTGGGTCGAATGAGCCGACCGACCAACGGCGCCGGAGCACGCGGCGCAAGGAAACCCACGACGAGGAGTTCGCATGCGTAGAGCCGGATTGTTCGCCGCAGTCGCCGCCATGGCGGCGCTGGCGCTGAGTGCCTGTGGGGGCGGTGGCAGCAGCGCCAAGAAGGCGTCGCTGACGGGTCTCTACGGCACGTCGCGGAGTAACGCCTGCATGGCCACCCCCGTCCACGGGGGCAGCCTGGTCTATGACCGCCAGGCCGAGACGCAGACCCTGGATCCGATCAACCTCAAGAACGGCAACGGCGACATCTTCGCCGACAACCTCATCTACAGCGGACTCGTGCGTTCCGACCCGGCGGGCTCGACCAAGATCGAGCCGTCCCTGGCCCAGCGCTGGACGATCTCCCCCGACGGCCGCACGTACACGTTCTATCTGCGTCCCGGGCTGAAGTTCTCCAACGGCCAGCCGGTGACGGCCGAGGACGTGAAGTGGAGCCTGGATCGCTTCGGCAACCCGAAGATCGACACGACCATGAGCTCGGTGGCGGTCGGCTACGGAACCTCGAAGGTGATCAACAACTCGACGATTCAGTTCCATCTCGCCCAGCCGGTGGCCTCGTTCCTCTACAACATCAGCATCTTCCCGGCCTTCGTACTCCCCAAGGCCCTCGTCCTCAAGGAAGGTGCAGCGTTCTACAACCACCCGGTGGGCACCGGCCCGTTCGTCGTGCAGAGCTTCGTGAAGGGCTCGCACATCACGTTCACCCGCAACCCGTACTACTGGGAGACCGGCAAGCCGTATCTGAACTCGGTGCGCTTCAACTTCGCGACCGACTCGAACAGCCGCATCCTCGCCCTCCGGGGCGGCAGCGCGCAGATCATGGACGGCCTGCCGTTCTCGCAGATCAGCTCGCTGTCGAGCGACAAATCGATCAACGTGCAGGCCGCCAAGGTGCCGCTGTTCATGGGCCTGTGGCTCAACCACGCTGACAAGCCGCTGGCCGATCTTAATGTCCGCAAAGCAATGCAGTACGCACTCAACCGCGCGGAGATGAACCGCGACATCTTCCACGGGCTGGGCCAGATCCCCAACAGCGTGCTGATGGGGCTGCACTACGACGCACCCGCCAGCGTGGTCAAGCCGTACCCCTACAACGTGGCGATGGCGAAGGCGCTGATGGCCAAGTCCGGGTTCCCGCACGGATTCTCGACCACGCTGCAGTACCCCTCGGGCTATGACTACTACACCCAGATGGTGCTGCTCATGCAGCAGGAGCTCGGGGCGATCGGAATCAAGGTCAAGCTCGTCGAGGAGGATCCGGCCACGACCACGAGCAACTTCCTGGCCATCAAGTACGACATGACGTTCCCGTTCCCGTCGTTCACCAGCGACGTCACGGTTCCCGACGAGTACTCGGACTTCCTGGCCGACTACTCCAACGGGACCAAGGGGTTCTTCTCCAACTGGCGAGACCCGGCGATCCAGGCCATGGTCCTGAAGTTCAAGGCCACCCTGAGTGACTCAGCCCGCGCGCAGCTGTGGCCGAAGATCCAGCAGGCGCTGATGGATCAGACGCCCGTGATCAACGTGATGAACCTGCCGTTCGTCAACGCCCACGCGGCGACGACCTGCGGCACCGACATCGACGCCCTCGGGTCAGACCACCTCGAGGACACCTGGCTGGCGTCGGCCAAGAAGAGCTGATCGGAACGTGAGAACGACGGCGATGAGCAGGGGGCCGGCTTGGGCAGTTACCTGATCCGGCGAGTGGGCATGGCCCTGGTGGTGCTGTTCGGCCTGCTCGTCGCCACGTTCTTCATCATCCATCTCGTCCCCGGGGACCCGGTCCGGATCGTCCTCGGCCTGCATGCGACGCCGGCCGCGATCGACGCCGCCCGGCATCAGTTGGACCTCGACCGGCCGCTTCTGGTCCAGTTCTGGCTGTACGTGTCCCACAGCGTGCAGGGTCAGTTCGGCGAGGCCTACACCCTCAACTCCCCGGTCGGTCAGATCATCGGCCAGCGGATCGGTCCCAGCGCGGCGCTGATCCTGTACGCGATGTTCCTGGCCCTGCTGATCGGGATCCCGCTGGCGATCTTGGCGGCGTTGCGCCCCAACAGCATCCTCGACAACGTCCTGCGGCTGGGAACGACGTTCACCTTCGCGATGCCCGCCTTCTGGCTGGGCCTGATGCTGGCGCTGATCTTCGGCCTCGAGCTGGGGTGGTTCCCGGTCTCGGGCTACCAGGGCGGGATCGGCGGGATCCTGCGCACGCTGACGCTGCCGGCGCTGACGCTGGGGCTGGCGCTATCGACGGTGGTGATGCGGACGCTGCGCTCCAGCCTGCTCGAGGTCCTGCAGACCGACTACATCGACGCCGCCCGGTCCCGGGGGTTGCGCGAGCTGCGAGTCGTCGGGCGGCATGCACTGCGCAACGCCCTGATGAACACGCTCACGATCCTGTCGGTCAATGTCGGCTTCCTGATCGGCGGCACGCTGATCCTCGAACAGGTCTTCCAGATCCCGGGGGTCGGGTCACTGCTGTTCGACGCCGTCGAGAAGCGCGACTACCAGCTCGTGCAAACGCTCTCCCTGCTCGCGGGCGCCGCCGTCGTGTTCGCCAGCCTGCTCGCCGATGTCGTGCAGGCGTTCCTTGATCCCCGCGTCCGGCTCGGTGGCCGATGAGCACGATCGAAGCCTTCCCCCCCACGCCAGCCGCCCCCGTGGCGCAGCGCAGCCGGCGCCGGCGCCGGCGAAGCCTGCGCAACCTCTCCTTGCAGGCCAAGATCGGTGCCACGATCCTCGCGATCCTCGTGCTCGCGGCCATCCTCGCCCCGCTGATCGCCCCCTACGGCCAGAACGAACTCGACTTCAACAACATCCTCAGCGGGCCGTCGGCCAGCCATTTCTTCGGCACCGACAGCGCCGGGCGCGATGTCTTCAGTCGCACGCTCTACGCGCTGCGGATCGACCTCGCGATCGTCGTCGCGGTCACCTACGTCCCGCTGCCGATCGGGGTCCTCATCGGCGCGGTGGCCGGATACTTCGGCGGCGTCGTGGACGCGATCATCTCCCGGATCGCCGACACGATGATCGCGTTCCCGTTCATGGTCCTGGTCATCGCGGTGATCGCGATCGTCGGGCCCGGCGTCAAGGGTGTGCTGATCGGGGTCCCGATCGTCGCCTGGGCGCTGTATGCCCGGCTGGCGCGCTCGGAGATGCTCGTCATGCGCGAGCAGCCGTTCATGCTGGCCACCACCGCGCTGGGCTACACAAAGCGGCGCGCGATCTTCCGCCACGCGGTCCCCAACCTGCTGCGCGCGTGCCTGATCTACTCGACGCTCGACATGGTGGTCAACCTGCTGCTGCTCGCGAGCCTGGCCTACCTCGGCCTCGGCGCGCAGCCGCCCAACGCCGAGTTGGGATCGATCATCGCCGACGGCCAGAACACGTTGCTGAGCGCGTGGTGGGTGGCCACGCTGCCCGGGCTCGTCGTCGTGCTGTTCGGGATCGGCGCGGGCCTGCTCGGCGACGGCCTCTCCGACGGGCGCATCCGGGGCGAGGGGACGCCGTGAGCACTGCGGCCGGCGCCCTGCTGACGATCGACGGGTTGAGCGTCGAATTCGCCTCCGAGGACGGACCGCTGACCGCCGTCAAGGGCGTCAGCCTGTCGATCGCCCCGGGCGAGATCGTGGGGCTGATCGGTGAGTCGGGCTCGGGCAAGAGCCTGACCTGCCGCTCGGTCATGCGACTGATCCATCGCCCCGGACGGATCTCGGGTGGCACGATCGACTTTGACGGCCGCGATGTGCTGGCCATGAGCCAGGCCGAGTTGCGCAGCTTCCGCGCTCACGATGCCGGGATGATCTATCAGGACCCGTTCAGCTCCCTGAACCCCGTCTTCCGGATCGGGACCCAGCTGACCGAGACGTTGCGCGCCAACCTCGGACTGAGCAAGGCACAAGCCCGCAGCCGCGGTGTCGAACTGCTCGACGGGGTCGGGATCCCCGACCCCGAACGCCGCGCGCTGGCCTATCCCCACGAGCTCAGCGGCGGCATGCGCCAGCGGGTGATGATCGCGCTGGCGACCGCCTCCGAGCCGAGGCTGCTGCTCGCCGACGAGCCGACCACGGCCCTGGATGTCACCACCCAGGCGCAGATCCTGGCGCTGCTGCAGCGCCTGCGCGACGAGCAGCAACTGGCGGTCCTGCTCGTGTCCCACGATTTCGGGGTGATCGCCCAGGTCTGTGATCGGGTCGCGGTGATGTACGGCGGCTACATCGTCGAGAGCGCGCCGATCGCGACGATCTACAACGAGCCCGAGCATCCCTACACGCAGGCGCTGCTGCGCTCGGTCCCTGATCTCGAGTCGGCCGGCTCGGTCAAGCGACGCCCGGGCATCCCCGGCACACCCCCCGAGCTCACCGATGCGCCCGCAGGATGCGTGTTCATGCCCCGCTGTGAGTACGCGGCGCCGCGCTGCGAGTCGGTGACGATGGCGATCGAGTCGGTGGGGCCGGACCATCGCACGGCCTGTCCGGTGCGCCCGTTCTCGACCGCGTCCGCGGCCCCGCCGGAATCGCGGCTGCAGGCATGAGCGAGCCCGGGGTGGTTCTGCTCGAAGTGCAGGGCCTAACCAAGGAGTTCGGGTTGCGCCGCACCTTCGGGGAGCGCGCGACCCGCACCAAGACCCAGGCGCATCGGGCGGTCGACGACGTCTCCTTCACGCTGCGCCAGGGCGAGATCCTCGGACTGGCCGGCGGCTCGGGCAGCGGCAAGACAACGCTCGCGCGCAGCCTGATCCGGCTGATCGAGCCCGACGCCGGCCGGATCGTGCTCGACGGGATCGACGTCCGCGCCGCCCGGGGGCGCGAGCTGCGCGAGCTGCGGCGCCGGATGCAGATGGTCTTCCAGGATCCCTACGCCTCCCTGAACCCGCGCATGTCAGTCGGCGACGCGCTGCTCGAAGCGGGCCGCGTGCACAAGCGACCCGGGAGCGAGAACGCCGAGCAGTTCGTGCGCATCGCTCTGGAACGGGTCCACCTCAGCGCCACGATGGGTCCCCGGCGTCCCCGCGAGCTCTCGGGCGGGCAGCGCCAGCGCGTCGCCGTCGCGCGTGCGCTCGCGGTTGATCCCGAGGTGTTGATCGCCGATGAGGCGGTCAGCGCTCTGGACGTGTCCGTCCAGGCGCAGCTGCTGACCATGTTCCTCGATCTTCGTGACGAGCTCGGCGTCACGATCCTGTTCGTCGCCCATCAGCTCGCGGTGATCGCCGAGCTCGCCGACCGGGTGGCGGTGATGCAGACCGGACGGATCGTCGAGATCGGTGACACCGTTTCGGTGTTTCACAACCCCCAGCACGTGTACACCCAGGCGCTGCTGGCGGCCCACCCGCGGCCGGACCTGCACGGGGTCGCCCCCGCCGCGCCGTGACCGCACCCTACGTCCAGACCGTCGACGGCCCAGTCGACCCTGACGAGCTCGGCTTCACACTGACCCACGAGCACGTCTTCCTGGAGATGTGGGCGACCGACGGCCAGGGGTTCGTCGGTCAGCTGCGCGACGAGGACGTGCTGGTGGCCGAGCTGGCCGCGTTTCGCGCCGCCGGCGGCTCGTGCCTGGTCGATCAGACGCCCGGAGGCGCGGGGCGCGACCCGCTCGGACTGAGGCGGATGACGGCGCGAACCGGCCTGAAGATCGTCACCGGCTGTGGCTGGTACACCGAGCCCTTCTATCCCCCGGGCGACGATCTCGCCCGCCGCAGCGTCAACACGATCGCCGATCAGCTCGTCCGCGAGATCAGCGACGGGTTCGGTGACACCGGCGTGCGGCCCGGGATCATCGGCGAGATCGGGGCGAGCCAGGGCTGGCTGTCCCCCCTGGAGGAGCGGGTGCATCGCGCCGCCGCCCGGGCTCAGCTGCGGACCGGCCTGCCGTTGGCCACCCACACCCTGCATCACGCCGCCGGTGCCGCCCAGATGGCGCTGTTCGACGAGGAGGACGTGGACCCCGGCCGGGTCTGCATCGGCCATTGCGACACCTTCCCCTCGCTGGAGTACTGCCTTCGCGTCGCCCGCTGGGGCGGCTATGTGTCGATCGACAACCTCGGCCACCAACTGGGCGATCACGAGGACCAGGTGCGGCGCGTGGTGCTTGGCCTGCTGGAGGCCGGCTACACCGACCGGTTGTTGCTCTCCCAGGATGTCGGCCAGGTGGGGGAGCTGCGATCACGCGGCGGCCGCGGCTACACGTACCTGGCCGAGACGTTCCTGCCCACGCTGCGCGTGGCCGGGGTGAGCGAGGCGACGATCGAGACCATCACGGTGCAGAACCCGCAGACCTGGCTGACGATCAATCCCGCCGGCTGACCCGGTCAGCTGCGCGTGATCAGCAGCGAGTCGCCAGCGGGCGCTTAGCGGCGGCCCTGCTGATAGGCCTGTTCGCGCTCCTGGTTCTGCTTGCGTTCGGCGAGGACCTGCCCGACCACGTAGACGATCAGCACGTTGGCGACGACGCCGATGCCCAGGAAAGTGATCAGCAGGGCCAATGTCTGGCCGAATGAGCTCGGCGCGTTGCCAAGACCCAGGATGCTCGCGGTGAACAGTGCCATCGCCGGAAATCATAACTGTCGCGCAGGGCGGGCAGATCCCTCGCCACCCACAGCGCCGAGACGACCCCTCAAACCGGTAGCGTCAGCGACCTCAGGCCCGGTAGCTCAGTTGGTTAGAGCAGCGGACTCATAATCCGTCGCGCGGAGGTTCGAGTCCTCCCCGGGCCATCTGAATTCCCTATAAATACACACTTTCCGGTTTGTGCTGTATTGCACAGGACGGTTTCACGGCTCCCCAAGTCGCGCGGCCTCGTTGTCTCCGCAAAAGGCTGGCCACCGAATATCTCGGGCATCGGTCGGCGTCGACACCTGGACCAGGCGCGTCTGCCCATTGCGCTCCGCTCGTTCTCGCCGGCGTTCGCCAGGTCAGTCAGTGGCTGAGCCCGAGCACACGTGAGGGCGCGTCGGTGAACGCCTCGCCGGCCTTGAGGCCGAGTGTGGTCAGGTCCGTCTCCCAGCGCACGAAATATGTGGCCACGATCGCGGGGATCGACGCTTTGTCTGCGTTCTTGGTGGCGTGTGGGAAGCCCGGGGTAGGGTGCGCTGGGGGCGTGACCGCGACGGGTGTGTTGTTGACCGTGCCGGTCTGCGTGGGTGTCTGCGCCTGGGCGGGGATCCGTGCCATATCGATTCGTTGTCCGTAGAGCCAATGCGGGTCCTCTTCGGAATTGTCCGATCGGTGGTGGTGACGCCGCGAAACTGGCCCGTGTAGGTCGCCTCGTTGCCGGGCTGCTTGGCGCTGGTGAGGGTCCACAGAAGCTTGGTATATCCAGGGTTCCAGTAGAACTGGGCACGACTTGGTCAAGGGTGGTGAGCCCGCGGAACGCGCCGGTGATGCCGTCGACGATGTAGAGGTCGGCTGCTGAAGTCCGCGCCCTCGAAGTCGGCGAGGAACTGGAGCGTCTGGGTTGCCCCGGTGTCCGTCGCATCGAACGCGGTCCGTTGCGCCGCGGCCGCGACCTCGTCAGACCACGAGTCGAGGGTGGCTCCGCGGTTGGACATCATGATCACGGCCTTCATGTCCGGGGTGAACACGGCCTGCTCCTCGTAGAATGGCGTGTTGTCGCCGATTGGTGTCACCATCGGATGCTCGGGCGAGGCTCCCCCTCCGTAAAGGCGCATGTAGTAGACGCGGGCGTTGCCCCACCCGGGCGGCGTGGCTTGGTAGGGAGAGCGGTAACCGCCAGACGCGAAGAACAAAAAGCCCTTCCCGTCCGGTGACCACGGTTGCGTCTCGTAGGAGCCATAGGGCGGCCCGACCACGCGGACATCGGTTAGCGACGGCAAGCCGTGGCGCACCGTGAAGTTGCCGAGCATGAGCTCCCACTTCCTGCGGGTTGCGGGTCAGCGCCCACGGTGACCCGGCGGCTCGCCACTCCACGCTTGGCTATCAGCCCCTGTTCCTTAAGCAACCAGTCCAACTTCAAACCGGATTCTGTCAGGCCTCAGCCCGACCGATTAGTCTGCCTGGTTATGGACCAAAACGTGGCACGCGAACTGCTTACCCGCGAACGGACGCGAATAGAACAGGCGATCGCGGGCCTTGAGCGTGATGGCTCGCTTGAGTCCACCGATCGGAGAGAGCCGGGGGATGCTGGAACCCAGGATCTCTATCAGGACGAGTTCAACCAAGGGCGCAGTCAACAGCTTCGCAAGCAGCTGGCCGCACTCGAGCGCGCCGAGGCGAGGCTCGCCGCCGGAACCTATGGGCTCTCGATCGAGAGCGGAGACCCGATCCCCGATCAGAGACTTGTGGCGGTTCCAACCGCTGAGCGAACCGTCGAGGAGGACCAGCGTTATCAGCGCGGTTGACAGGGCCGCACAGGATCGGGGGCGTCACCTGGACATCCGCGTTGGCGGGTTCTCAGCCGACCCCGGAGTCGGACATGAGCTCCGCCGAGCGCATCGGCGCACCCGCCGCGGCGTAAGCGTCGGACGCGTCGAGCGTTTCGGCCTCGAGCAGCGCGCGTTTGAGACTGTCGAGCTGGTCGCGGTGGCCGGTGAGGAGCTGGGTCACTTCGGCGTGGGCCTCGTCGACCAGGCGGCGCACTTCGTCGTCGACCAGCCGTTGGGTCTCCGCAGACGTTTGGCTGACTCCTGGCAGGAGCGGCCCGTCGGAGTCGCTGGGTAAAACGGCGATCGGACCCACCCTGTCGCTCATCCCCCAGCGCCCCACCATCTGGCGCGCGATCTGAGTCAGCTGCTGGATGTCTGACTCGGCGCCGGTCGTGATCTTGCCGTAGACGACCTCCTCGGCCACCCGGCCGCCCAGCGCAACCCGGATCTTCGCTTCGAGATCTTCGGTTGAGTAGGACACGACGTCTGTGTCAGGGGTGGAGAGGGTCACTCCGAGCGCCATTCCGCGCGGGATGATCGAGACCTTGCGCACTGGGTCGGCGTCGGGGGTCAGCATGCCGACGAGGGCATGGCCGGACTCATGGTAGGCGGTGCGCTCGCGATCTGCGTGGCTCAAAATGATCCCGCGCGGAGCGCCGAGCATGATCTTCTCCAGCGAGTCGGTGAAGTCCGCTGCCCGTGCCTTGTCGTGGTTGCGCCGTGCGCCCAGGAGCGCCGCCTCGTTTGCGAGGTTGGCGAGATCGGCGCCGACCATTCCCGGCGTCGAGGCAGCGATCGCATCGAGATCGACGTCGTCGGCCAGTGGGATCGAGCGCGTGTGAACCTCGAGAATCTTGCGTCGCCCCTGGCGGTCGGGCGGCTGCACGGTCGACACGCCGGTCAAAGCGCCCGGCGCGCAGCAGCGCCGCGTCGAGGATCTCCGGCCGGTTGGTCGCCCCGAGGACGACGACCGCCTCGTTGCTGTCGAAGCCGTCCATCTCGGTCAGGATCTGATCCAACGTCTGCTCGCGCTCGTCGTTGCCGCCGCTGAACGACGTCGCGCCCGATCGCGACCGACCAATCGCGTCGAGCTCGTCGATGAAGATGATCGCCGGCGCCGCCTCCTTGGCCTTTGCGAACAGGTCGCGCACACGCGAGGCGCCCACGCCCACGATCGCCTCGATGAACTCCGACGCGGCAATCGAGAAGAACGCGGCGTGCGCTTCACCCGCCACCGCCCGCGCGAGCAGCGTCTTGCCCGTCCCCGGCTGACCAGATAGCAGCACGCCGTGGGGCATCCGACCGCCAAGGCGTTCGTAGCGGTCAGGGGTACGTAGAAAGTCGACGATCTCAGTCAGCTCGGCCTTGGCCTCATCGATTCCTGCCACATCCTCGAAGGTGACCCGGATCTTCTCGGGATCGACCCGCCGGGCTTGGGAGCGGCCGAAGTTACCCAGGGCCCCCACCCCACCGCCGGCCTGCGCCCGCCGCGCGAACAGCACGAACAGCCCGACCAGCAGCAGCGTCGGACCGAACCCGAGCAGGATCTCGGACAGCAGCGATGTCGTCTTCGTGGTCGATTGTGCATTGACCTGGACGCCCCTGGATGACAACAACGTCGTCAGCGCTGCGCCATTCCAGAACGTCGGCACCTCGGTTGAGAAAAGGGTCGTAGCGGTTGCCTTCTTGTCAGCAGACGGATATCGCACCTTGGCCGTGAAGGTGCCCTGAATCGTGTCGCCCTTCGACGAGATCGATCTGATCTTCCCGGCTTGGACCTGCTGCACGAAATACGGGCTGAACGGCACCTTTACGCGTGCTTCGCCGCCCGGTTGGAACGCCAGCACCGAGATCCAGTTCACCGCCAGCAACACGACGAAGAAGATCCAGAAGCCCCGCAGCCGATGCGGCGGACGCGGCTTGTGCTCATCCGGCATGCCGCGGCCGTCAGGCGCCGGCGCAACCCGCCAGCCTTGCTTGTCGCGTGGCATCGGCGACGGAGGTGCCGATTTGGGACCCAAGCCGCCGGCGTCCCCACGGGCCTCGAGGATGGTTTCGGATTCAAGCGTCATATCTACGTCCTCCGGGAGGCTGCCCTTGCGACGAACGATCGTGGTTAGCTGACCGCAGCCGGTGGATGGTGGTCTTTTCACGTGAGGGGGACGAGGACGCGGGCGTGATCGTCGCGTGGGTCGGGTTTGCTGGACATTGCTGGTGACGTCCGCTCGACCACCCGCTCGTCAAGGAACACCTGTGGTCGACTATCCGGTTATACCGGCCCGGCACAATGGACCCGAGAACCTCAAGCGCACCGAGCCAGCCGGAGTCGCACGACCTGCACGAGCGAGGTCGCAGCCCGGGTACGGCGTGCTTCTGCACGCCACCTCGCGAGCTGCGCTTTTCAGTGTGAAGCTGGGTCGGCGAACCCGTGGTCGCCCAAAGACTCGTTGCGGCTCGAGCAGCTGGAGATGAAAACCGATCGCGCGTCGACGAAATCGTGACCGTCGCGTTCCCAGGCGAGTCAGTGGAGTACCGGGCGGCGCGTGTACGCCTGCTCGAGCAAGAGATTGAGCTCCGTCGGGCGATGGAGGGGGTGGCAGCCTCAAGACGTACGCTCCCACCGGGCGGACCCGCTTTTGAGGACTACTTGTTCCAGGGCGCAGGAGACGATGGCGCCGCGCAGATGTGAGGCTGTCAGAGCTGTTCGAGCCAGGTAAGGACAGCCTCGTGATCTACAGCTTCATGTTCCGCGCGATCCGCGCGATCATTCCCCAGGGCCGGCCGGCGGCCAGACCGCACTTCTTGATCTGGCCCGAGAGCCCGTGTCCTTCATGCACGGCGCTGCTTGACCAGCTCGACGGCGCCGCGCTGCACGCACGAGCTCACATCAGCTTCGTTGTCGTCGCGAAGACAACCCTCCCGCGCCTGCTCGCCTTCGGCGACCAGCGCAGCTGGCGTCGACTGCGGCTTCTGTCCTCGGCCGCCAGCACGTACAACCGCGATTACGACGGAGAAACCGCCGAGGGCTTGCAGCGGCCGATGCTGAACGTGTTTCATCGCCACCACCGCGCAATTCGCCATTTCTGGGGCTCAGAGCTCTTCTTCGCCCCCACCGACGGCGATCAGGATGCGCGTCACGTCGGCACGATCGAGCCGCTGTGGATTTGTTTGATCTCACCCCCGAGGGGCGTCCGACTGCCTGGCATGAGCAGCTGAGCTACTGACGAAAATCTGCCGCGGGCGGTGGGCGCGGGCAGACGACTCCGCGTGCGCTATCGCGTAAGAGCACACGTAGCCCGCCGGCGACGCAGGGCGTCGCCTCGCCGCCGTCCGTTGCGGAAGCCCGTTCCCCGACGCGGACTCGGCGCGCCCGACTGCAGCCTCGGCGCCCATGCTTGCCGCCGAACGATCGAAACCGCGTCTGCCGCGATGCGTGATGCGCTCGAGGAGTGCGTGGCGCACGCGCGCTCCGATCTGGAAGACTGGTGCCCGTGCGAATGAAGCTGCTCGGGCTCGCCTGCGTGATCGCCGCCGTGGCGGTACCGGTCGCTGCCGCGTCTCGCCAGCAATCCGCGTGCCGCACGTATACGGTCCGGACGCTCCTGAGCGGTCAAGGCTGGCTCGAGAGCCTCGCCTTCGACGGGCGCGGCGGGATCACGATCTCAGCCCTGGCCCAGGGACGGATCCTCCGCCTGACCCGCCGCGGGCATCTGACCACGCTGCTCGACCATGTGAGCGCCCCAGGCGGCGAGATCGTCCGCGGCCGATCGCTTTACTTCACGACCGGCGACATCGTTCCGCCGGCGACGAACGGCACCATCGATCGGCTCGACCTGCGGACCGGCGGTCATACGACGTGGGCGCGCGGCCTCGCGATGCCCAATGGGCTGGCTTTTCTCCCTGACGGCGATGCGGTCGTTACCCGTGACGTCGAGACCGGCGTGCCGCCGACGGACGTCACGCTGGTGCCCGCCCACAACCGCCGTCATCCCCGAACCAACTGGATCCGGATCCCGGATACGAACGGCATCACGGTCGACCCGTCGGGACGCTGGCTGTACGTTGATCGGAGTTTTACGACCGATGGGATCGTCGATCGCGTGGCAATCGATCGCCCGAGACGCGTTCAGGAGATCACTCGCCTCGGCGCTGGCGTCATCGCGGACGACATGTCAACCTCCGCGGCCGGGAGGCTGTACATCGCCGGCTTCGGCACCGGCAAGATCTACCGGCTGGACTCGCGCGCCCACGCTTTGTGCGCGATCGCGACGGGCATGATCAACCCCACGGCGGTGATTTTCGGCGGCCGCGGATGGCCGACGGATGACCTGTTCGTCACCAGCGCCAGCGGCCACCTGTACGAGCTGAAGCCGAGATAGGCAGCCCCGCCGGTCTGGCCGAGGTACTCCGGACGCGTCTCCGTCGTGAAGCTGACCGACGAAGGAAAGGCGCGCGTCCAGCGCATCGAGGCCTACCTCGATAAGCGGTTCAGCCGCCTGGTCGCCGATTGGCCGACCGACAGGCAGGACGCGATCGGCGACGCTCAGGCGAGGCTGGTCGAGACCACCCAAGCGGACATGGCGCTCAAGGCGGCCACTTTCGACAACGGCCCGTCGAAACAAGGCCGACAGTCGACTGGTTCGGCGACCAGGCCGTGGCCCTGTTGGCCGAGGCCGCCGCACGAGCTGAGTCTCGCCACCGCTTCATAAATGCGACGGCGGCCGGCAGTCAATGGCCGAGGATGCGTCGCATGCCAGTGCCACCCTGGCTGATGCGCGCCGTCGTGCGTGCGGCCCGTGTGGGGCGCCCTCAGTCGCGGTCGCCGGTTAGCGCCACGGCTGCAGCGACCAGCTCGGCGTTGTCTGCCGCAGGGCTGCCGTCGGGCAGCACGAGGACGTCCTCCAGTCCAACACGAACGTCGATGCCAGCTGCGCCGGCCGCTGAGATGACCGCCCATGTCCTTTCATCAGAGCCGTGCCAGAGTTGCGGCACACCGTTGGGGATCAACTCGGCGATCGCCCTGGCGTGCTCCGGGCCACCTTCAACCTCGACGAGCACTCTGAGGATCTGGTGCGCGAATGGGCTTTCCCGCAGAGCCTCGGCGTCGGCCGGCACGGCCAATCCTGCCTCAATGGCGATGCCCGCGTGCAGCGCAGCTCGTGCGATTCCCATCCAGCCGAGCTCGTAGAGGTTCACCGAGACGAAGTCGGGACGATGCTGCCAGGCAGTCATCGCCGCGACGCGAGCAAACGGATCCGGCTCGATAGCCGCCGACGTCGAGAGCCCGATCGGAAAGCGTGGGGCTGCGGCACGGATCGCCGCCACCGCGGCATCGCACACCTTCGCGTCCATGGTCGCCAACCCGCCGCGTCCGCGAGGATGCACGTGCGCCGCAAAGGCCCCAGCCGCCCGGACCGCGACCACATCAGCAGCGAGCTCAGCCGGCGTCAGCGGAACCCCGGGGTGCTCGCTCCGCGTGCGCGCTCCGTTCAAGCACGCCTTCACCGCCATCGTGGACGCCCCCACTCGGTTTCCCGGCCCCGGAGGCAGAACGCCTTCCACGACGGTGAGGATGATGACCATCGGCAGAAGTGTGACGCGCCGGAGGATCTTTCACACGGCCTGCTCGACAACCGTGCGATCCTGCCCGCCCCCCTCCCGCGTCGTGTACCGGACCACAACGGCTGAGCGGTGGACCGGCGACGATGACCGGCACCGCCCGATCGTCCTGCTGCTCAGCGTCGGCGACGCGCCAATCCTGATACACGACGCACTCGAGGACGCGCGACACCGAGGCCTCACCGTCCTGCCGTTCTATCCGTTCGTGAACGAATACGTCGAACGGCACCGCGAGTACGTCGAGTTGGTGCCGGAGTCCCGGAGGGAGGGGTTTGGCCTGTGAGAAAGACGACCCGAGGACCCGGCCCGGTGGCAGACTCGTTGGGTAAAAGCGTCCGCTGTTTGTGCGTCGGTGGGGCCGTTTGGTGGGCTGTCCCCTGTCGGGCCAGGAACGCCGAGGGATGGTGCGGCGACAATGGAGAGATGACGACGACCGTCCCGCCGGGTGACGAGGTCTCGCGCGCCGGCGCCGCACGGCGTCGCGCCGAGATCGTCTGCGTCGCGGCCATCGCGGGCAAGACCGTCCTTGGTCTCGTGCTCCTACCCATCACGCCCTCCCTGCTTGGGACCGATCCCGTGCTCCTTGAGGTGCTCCGCGGATCGATCTCAGCAATGGCATCCGGTGGCGCGTTCGCCCGAGTGGGCGAGGCATCGCTCGTGCTCGCCGTCCTCGCTCCCCTTCCGACGCTGCTGTTCGCCACGCCGTTCTTCTGGTGGGCGGGGCGGTTGTGGGGTCCCAAGGCGGCAGCCACGCTGGGTGGTGGCCACCCCAAGGCGGAGAAGTGGGCGCAGCGCTCCGGCGCTCATCTGGAGCGCTTCGGTGGGCTCGCGGTTGCGTTGGCGCCATACCTTCCGGTTCCCTCATCGTTCATCTACGCGGCCGCGGGCTGGACCGGGATGAGCCTCCGCCGGTTCATGGTTTATGACCTGCTCGGCATGTTCTCGTGGATCGGGCTGATCGTCGGCCTCGGTTACGCGGTCGGGCATCCCGCAGTTCAGGTCGCCAAAGCAATCTCGCACTACGCATTGCTCCTCACGGTCGCGGTGGTGGCGATCGCAATTGCCGTCGGCGTAGTGCGTACACGTAGGGCCTCGGCCCGGGCGCACACACCGACCGAGCGATGAGCGGCGGCCGCCGCCGGCCGGAGCAGTCTCCGCGACGGCGGTGCCCGCCATGAGCCGCTGGCGCTTGGCGTCCGTCTCCTTCTAGCGTTTGGCCTGCGAAGAAGACCTCTCGGCCCCGATGCGGGGGCTTAAGGTGCTGCTGGTCGGAGCGACGCTTCCCCGGAACTCCGTGACGCTGCTACTCACTGCTACGGCTGCTCGGCCACAAAAATCACGACGGTCGAGCCCCTCATCAAGCGGCGGCGACTGATGGGCGAGCAGGGCGCACTCATCCACCAGTTTGGCCTCGCCGGAGGCTTTCGCGAGGGTCGAAACTGCGAGAGCCGGCTGTTGCCGCTAGCCCGATGGGCTGGCGTTCATCAGCACCGCCATGCTCGCCGCGCCACCGGGGGCGCCCACTGCGACGTCTTGTCGGCCGTCGCCATTGAGATCGGCAGTGGTGACGCCCTGACTGGAGGTGACCGAGCTGATCGCGACCGGTGACCTGAACGTGCCGTCGCCGTTGCCCGGCTGCACCGACAGCCCGTCGGGGGGATCGCTGGTCACCAGATCATCATTGATCTGCGAGGACAGGTGGGCCAGGGCGATGGCCTCTGGCGGCTGGGAGAAATTCGCGATCGTCTGCGCACTGGCGACGGTGCCATCGGCGGCGCTCGGCTGGCGGTACACCCAGCCGTCCTTCACACCTGGGCCACCCGGGGTGCCCTGCAGCTCGGAGTAGCACAGGTCGTCGACGGGGGACGTGCTGGTCAGCGGACCTGCCGCGACCGTGTCACCTGCGTTGCCCTCGGACGTCTGCTGAGATCCGGGGATCAGCTGCTCGAGGATCAAACGTGACGGGCGTCCTTCCACCACGGTCTGAGCGACTCTAAGCTCGTTTGCCGACAGGCAGCACGCGAACATGTTCTGGAGATCGCTGATGTCCGAGGCGTTGCAATGGAGCGCAGCCGTCATAGTGCTGACCGCCTATGCCCTCTCCCTGAGGGGCGTCTGGTCCGTCCGTTCCTACCGCTACCTGAGCTTCAACCTGATCGGTGGCTTTGGTCTCTCCGCCGCCGCTGCGATCAGCCACCAATGGGGATTCGTCCTGCTCGAGGGAGTGTGGGGCGCGACAGCCGGCTGGGGGATCGTCGCCCGGGTTCGCGGACGTGAGATCCGCGTACCAGCGGGCGTCGAACCTTCATCCTCGCGCGATTCGGCAACAGGAAAAGTTGAGCGGACCAGAGGCTGAACGAGAGCAAAACCAGCGTAACGGACCGCGTCGGTCCCTGCTCACTGCGGCGCGCGGCCTGGCAGACTCATGTCTCGCTGCTGCTCGTGACGCACGTGATGAGCTCGTCGACCAGATCGAGAGCCGCTGCTCGATTCAGCACCACGGGCATTCGTGCCCAGCGTGACGCCCACGGTGGCGCTGGGGCTCACGTAGGCTCGCCGCCGATCGGCTCATCCGTTGCGGCAGAAGACGCGCTGCTGATCTGCTCGAGGATGTCGGCGAGGATCGCCGGATGCTCGAGCATCGGGAAGTGGCCGCCCGGCAGCTCGATCGCTTTGAGACCGAGCAGGCTGCGCGCGATCCATCGCGACCATTCATCGTCGAACAGCTCGTCCTCGCGCGCGTAAAGAAACGTGGAGGGCACATCTGGCGGGCGCTCGAGCGGATACGGCGCGCCGAACACTGCCTGCGGCTGAGGACGCAGGCGCGCAGCCATACGCGCCGCAGTCGTGCGGTCCAAACGCCCGTACAGCTGGCTGACGGCCCGGTCGTGTGGCCACCAGCTGCAACCGTCCGCGTCCACCGGCGGGCGTTCGTAGCCGAGGCGTCGAGATCGCGGCTCGTCGGGCGGGGTCGGGAATCCGCCCATCGCCGGGCACAGGTAGGCGAGCACCCTCACCGCTCGCGTCACCGCGACCAGCGGGATCACAGCCGAGGACATCGAGTGTCCGACGAGCATCGGCGCGTCGCGACCCTCCAGGCTCTCGACAACCACCGCCGCGTAGTCCTCGTAGGTCGCGCCGCCATCTTGGAGCGGGAGCATCGGTGTCACGCACTCGTGGCCGCGGCGCTCGAGCTCTGTCACGAGCAGCTCCCAGCACGCGTGATCGTGCCACGCGCCATGGACCAGGCAGAACGTGTCCACCGGCTGCTCCGCTCCCCGTGTCCGATCGCCGAACCTACGCGGACTTGGCGGAGTCGGCGAAACCCCCGGCCAATCGATCACGACGCACGGCTCGTCGCCGGCGCAATACGCCATCTCCTCGCCGTCGTCCATCACTACCTTCATCCTCGCCGCCGAACTTCCGGACCTCCTCGGGCGAGTCCAGGCCGTTGCGAGAGAGTCCAGACATGCTGTCTACCTCCTTGCTGGTTTGGTGGTTGGGTCTGACTGATCCGCGTGGGTCAAGCTGCGCGCCCATAGTCGATGGGGCGTTTTCCCTCAGCGCTCCATTCGTTGAACGACCCGTCGTAGACCCCATCGCAGCGGATCCCGATCCGCTCGAGCGACATCAGCACGACGGTCGCAGAGACTCCGCTGCCGCAGGTGGCGATCAACTCCCTCGGTGGGCACGTGGGGTCGATCCCGGCATCGCGGACGAGCCTGGCGACAGCGTCGGGAGCCGCCCACAACCCGGTCGCGCCGTCGACCAGCTCCTGGTAGGGCAAACAGCGCGAGCCGGGGATGTGCCCCGTGTTCGCCGCCCCCTGCTCCCCCAGGAACAGATGGCGGGGGCGAGCGTCGACCAGTGCCGCGCCACGGGCCTGTGCTTCCTGTACGTCGGCCAAGGTGCGGCGCAGGCGCGGCCGTGGGCGGGGGGCGAACCGCGCTGAGCGGCGCGCCACAGGCCCCTGGGTGACCGGGCGCCCCTCCTCGCACCAGGTCGTCCAACCCCCGTCAAGCACCCTCGCCTCAGCGCCGTAATACCTGAATGCCCATGCGACTCGGGCCGCGAAGATGCCGTAGTAGTCGTCATAGGTGACCACGAGGTCTCCGGTCCCGAGACCCAGCTCTCCGGCCTGCCCGCCGAACGCCTCCGCCCCGGCGATCTGCAGGGGCACCGGGTCGTCGGGGTTGACGAGGTCGTGCTCCCAGTCCACGAACACTGCGTCGGGGATGTGCCCCGCCGCGTACTCCGCGCGCTTGGCGTGCGGCAGCGGCGAACTGGGGTGCCGGCCACGCACGTCGAGCACACGCACGCCCGGGTTGTTGAGGTTGGCCTGCAGCCAGTCCCCGTCGACGAGCGGGCCGTCAGGCGTCTGGACATGGTCATGCGGTTTTGGTCCCATGGCTCTCCCTTTCCGCGCGCCACCGCCGATCAGGCGGTGGCGGCTACGCCTCTTCGGCCATCGCGATCAGGTCCTCACGGGTGACCTTGCCGACCAGCTCGGGATGATCTGAGCGCATATGTGCCGCGATCACCGTCGCCGCCTCCTCCACACTCTCGCCGCGTCCGAGGAATCCGCACTGACACCGGATGACCTTCGCCATGACCATCTCCTATCGTTTTGTGGGCGCGACCCTACGGCCGGCGGTTTGCACGGTTCTGCGATTCTCCTTGCAGAAACATTGGCCGACAACCCCTCGACTCGAATCCAGCTTTGCGGGCGCCTCACGGTCGAGCTCGCCGGCCGCGAGCTGACGCGCAAACTCCCCGGCGGGCAGGCACGCGTCCTGTTCACCTACCTGACCGTCACCCGCGCGCTCCCGTCCCGCCGGGAGGAGCTGATCGAGGCGCTGTGGCCCTGGCGAGCACCGGCCGGGGCGGACCCCGCGCTGAGCGCGTTGCTCTCCCGGCTCAGATCCGTACTCGGTAGCGAGGTGTTGTGCGGTCGCGGCGAGATCCAACTCGAGCTCCCGCACGACTCGTGGATCGACCTGGAGGCCGCCGAGGAGGCAATCCATCGCGGCGAGGCCGCCGTCGCCCAGGAAGATTGGGCGCGCGGATGGGGGCCGTCGCTGGTGGCGCTGTTCACCGCCCGCCGCGGCTTTCTGCCCGGCGAGGACCTCCCGTGGGCCCAGGAGCGCCGGCGTCGGCTCGAGGAGATTCGCGTCTCGGCGCTCGAGTGCTACGCCGCCGTCGCTCTCGGGGTCGGCGGCTCAGAACTCGCCCCGGGTGAACGCGTCGCGCGCGAACTCGTCGCGCTCGCGCCATACCGGGAGCGCGGACACGCGCTCCTGATGGAGATCCTCACTGCCCGCGGGAACAGCGCCGAAGCGCTACGAGTCTACGAACAGCTGCGCCGACGCCTCCGTGACGAGCTCGGCGCCACCCCGGCGCCCGAACTGCGCGAACTGCAGACGCGCCTCCTGCGCCGCTGAGCTGCTCGGAGAGACACCCAGTTCGGCGCCAAAAGCCAAAACGCGTCGAAGCGCAATCAGACACTCGCCATAGCCAAAGGCTGCTGGTTTGGCCTGCGGTGGAACCGCGTCGGCTTCTGCGATTCCGCTGACCGGGACCTCTCCGGAGGACAGGTGTCAGCCATTGGTGGCTGTGGCGGCGGCGGGGAGTTGTGACCGGCTCGGCGTCCCCGTGAGCGTCGTCTTGGGGCGGACGTTCAGCACCACGGCCCGTCGAGGCCGCTGGTTGAAGTTGAAGTCGTTGGTCAGGTTGCCGAGGATCTTCTGGCTTTCGCGGACGTCGGGACGCGGGTCGGATCGTCCGTCGGTCGCGGGGTTCAGGCGCTGCCCATCTAGGAAGTCGTCTTCGATGAATTTGTCGTAGGCGTCGAAGCTCAGGGTCTGGTGGTCGATGTAGCCCTTGCGGGCGAAGGGGCTGATGACGATGCCCGGCACCCGCAGCCCGTAGCCGTTCTGATCAACGCTCGGCGGGACGACGTGGTCATAAAAGCCTCCCCAGTCGTCCCAGGCCAGGAAGATCGCGGTCGACTTCCAGTCCGGGCTCTTCATGACCGCGTTGATGATGCTGGTTATGTAGCTCTGCCCGTAACTCACGGGGGAAGGGGGGTGCTCACTGACCTCGCCCGACGGTACGACCCACGATACGGCGGGCAGGTGTCCGCTCTTCGCGGCGGCATAGAAGTGACTCACCGACTGGACGTTCCCCAACTGGTGGTCGGCCTTGACGGTGTCGAAGAACGGCAGCGGATTCCAGATCCCGTAGGTCCCGGAATTCTGCTGAACCGGCGCGCAACTCATCGCCCCTGGGTTCTCGCAGTCAGGTTCGGTGCCGCTCACGATGTAGTACCCCCAGCTGACCTTGTGCTTGTGCAGCAGATAGGTGAGGTCGGTCCACGCGTAGATCGGCGTATTGCTGGTGGCGCCGCCATACGTCGGGGGAAAGTTCGGCGGTCGGATCCCTTTGACACTTAGGGCGTTCCTACAGCTCGACGGATCATTGTGCTGAGTGCAGATCGCCGACCATTCGGAGACGAGAAATAGGTGGGCTGGCAGACTCCATGAGGCGTTGGGCTCAAACATGTGGTCCTGCAGGACGAAGTCCTTGGCGTAGGTCCAGTAGTTCGGGATGTCGCTGCCGGTGTGGTAGCCCATGACGTCGGGCGCAGCCGAATTGGTGCAGGCGGGATTGGTGGGGTCCGTGCAACCCTTGCGGCCCGACTCGGCTTGCCCGACGAACCCGTTCATCTGGCCGGCGTTGATGTCGGCAATCGCGCTCTTGGCGTTGTGTGGTCCGCCTCCGTTTACGTCCGCGTGGTCGACGTAGGGCGCCAGACAGGACCCGGACTTCGGGTCGGGCACGCACACGGTCGGCTTACCCTGCTTCATCGGTATTCCCGTCAGCACCCGGATAGGTCCCGAAATAGGTAGTCGAACGAGCGATTCTCCTGCTGGATCACGATCACATGCTTGATCTTGTGAATACCGGGAGGCACGATATACGTGCCCTTGGGGCCTCCCGACACACGTTCCACGACCGAGAAGGAAGACGCTGCGTTCGTCTCACCCACCCTCGCCGCGCCGCTGCCGGCGGCAGCCACGGCAGCCGCGACCACGAGCGCAGCCAAGACGCTGACAAGCGCGATCCGCTTAGCAGAACCCCACCGGCTCCGAATCCACCTCGCCGTTTTGCTGCTCCGAGTGTGACCGCTCGCCAGCGTTCCCATTCCGCCTCCGCACGTTCGCCGCGTACGTCATGGGTGCGCACGCATCGCCACGCCAACCTCGTTCCCTACAACGGTAAACCTCAGCGCGCCCCAAAGTAGCGCCAGCAACGCACGTGGACGAGCGCGCATCGGCGACGCTAGGGTCGCTGGTCGGCGCCGCGCGGCGGATCGGATTCGCAGGACTGCGTTACGAGGGCTCGGAGTCGATCGATAGCCCGAACGGGCTTCCCTCGGAGTCGCGGCAGATCGCCCACCGCGACCCGGGATGGATCACGCTCCCACCGAGTGCCTTGACCTGGACGAGTGCCGCGTCCAGATCAGCGGTCATGAAGTAGGGCAGTGAGACCGTGTCGCCGGGACCGGTGCCGCGCTCATGGATGCCGACGGCGGGACCCCCGGTCTGTGTCTGCCAGCCGCGGCCCTCGCGCTCGCTGCGCTGTGCCAGCTCGACGCCGAGCAGATCCGACCAGAACCGCCGCGCTCGGTCAGGATCATCGGCGGGGAACTCGATCAGGGAGAGCGGACTGTCCACCCACAGGACCATAACGCTGATCGACGGCGGCCAGCGATTCACCGGAAAGCAGCGCCGGTGGCGCGCTTGCACGGCTGGGCTCAGCGTGATCAGGTCCTTGCGGGGCGACGGCACCGGTGGTGTGAATGTCGCCGATCACGCTATGCCTTGGCCAGGACGCTGTCTCGTCGCGTGACGGCGGCTCCGGTCCGGAACTTGGCGATGTACGCCTCGAAGTCCCAGGTCGTCAAAAACGACCGGGCAGCGGCCCGGCCGGAGTCGAATAGAGCCTGGGCCTGGGCCTGGCCGATGTCAAACTCGGTCGTGCGGACGCCGAGGGTCGGGATCGGGATGGTTCTCGCGTAGTTGGCCTGCTCGACGTAGAAGCGGTCATGGGCCTCCATCATCGTCTCGACGATGGCCTTGATGAAGTCGATGTCCGAGCCAATGGGCTGGGCCGGGCTTGCCGGCGCGCCATCCGATACGAGCGGTGCGGTCTGGTTGGGCGCGACCAGGAGCAGGCCGAAGGTGGGAAAGCCCGGCGTAACACCCCTTGGGGTGTCGAACAGCCAGATGGGGAAGTTGGACAACAGGCCGCCATCAACGATCTCGTTGCCGCCCATGGTCACCGGCTTGAAGAAGACCGGGATCGACATGCTCATTCGCACCGCCGCGGCGATCTCGAGCTCGTCAGGTTCGGTGCCGAGCTTCGCGGCGTCTCCCGGGAGCACCAACATGCTCCGGGTCGAGAGGTCAGAGGCGATCACCTGCAGCCGGTAGGAGCGCTTAGGGTCGGTGGCAGTCGGGTCGCGGAGGTCACCGAACGTCGTTTTGCCCTTGGCCGAGAGGAGATCGCGGATCCAGCCGAGGAAGTAGTCACCGCTGTGCATGCCTCGGGTCTTGAAGTACTCGGCGATGTCACCGACGGCGCCGAACTTGTCCAGGAAGCTGCGGTCTTCGAACTTGGTGAAGTCCATCTTCTGCTTGTCCAGGACGATCTCCTCGAGCTCGGCGCCCGTGTAGCCGGCTGCCACCAAGGACGCCATGATCGCGCCCGCCGAGGTACCGGCCACGCACCCCGGCACATAGCCGCTGTCGCTCAGCTCGCGGTAGGCGCCGGCCAACCCGATTCCCTTCACTCCCCCACCCTCGAACACGAGATCAGCTAGACGCTGATCCCTTGCGCTGCCTGACGCCGCGGCTCCCATCGCTACCTCCGACCTGTTCGATACGCGATGCGCGGGCGCTCCCACCCGCTGGTCCCTGACGCGTGAGGTGAGTCTCTTCGACGGCTCACGGCGGGTCAAGGCCGCGCGCCCTGCCGATCGAGTCAGATCCTGACCGAACCTAATCGTTCCTGACGCTCGCTCCTGTGAACGGCGCCCTCTCGCCAAGCGATAACCGGAGTGTTCGGTCTGCATATCCAGTGGGCCGCCAGCATGATCGCTCTGGGCGTCAGTGGGCGCCGGCGCTGTACGAGCGCTTCGGCGGCGTTCCGGTCGCTGGGAGGACAGCCTCCGGCACAGGTCATCACCGCACGTCAGAGCGGCCGCGATGCTCAGGCGACATCCGGGCTGACGATTACCCGGGCCTGCATTCTCGGCCAGTCCGGGCAGCATCCCGCATCCCGGCTCCCGGCTCCCGGCTCCCGGCTCCATTCTCAGGTTGCCGTTCAAGTTGGCCACGTTCCCGGTCAGGGTGGTACGCGACCATTGGCTGTCGATCGCGTCGTGGCCGTTGTGGCTGGCACGGTTCTGTATCAGCGCCGTGTTGGTAGCGCCCGGTGTTGAACAGCATCTGCTGGCCGGGCGGGCCGTATAGGACGGGCCGCTGACGGCGATCGCGTCGATGCTCGCTCGTCTGACCACATTGCCCACCAGCACATTCCCGTTCGCCACGCCTTGGAACTCCAGCGTTGAGAACTCGATGCCGGTCGGGAGCACGGGGTTGTGCCGGCCGGCGGACCGATCACGGGGTTGAAAGCGATGACATATGACTCGCCTCGCCGATGATGATCCCGCCCTCGTTGTAGACCTGGCTGGCCCGGCGGGGGCAACGAGGTTGTGGACGATGAACGTCGTCGGCTGCTTGGCATTGGGATCCCGGCCGCGCAGCAGGCCGAGCCGGGCGTGCGGGCCGGCTCGCGTCAGCCGCAGCAGTTGCCGCCGTTGCGGCAGCACACAGCGCCCGTGTTCGGGCAGCTCACGCAGCTGGCGTTGGCGAGGTCGCAGCAGGGTTGGTCACCGCACATGACGTAGTTGCCCGGCCCACAGTTTGGGTTGGGCACAGTCACAGGGACCGGAGTCGGGGCGGCGCCGTTGGGGTACTGCGCTGGGTCGCCGCAGTTGGGCTGGAAACGGCATCGGACGATGGCCTCGTGATTGCGGCAGGACGCCACGGCATTGCAGCCGGTCCATCGTTCGTTACGCAGGCTCGTGAGCAGCCCGCCGACGTACGGTGTGCTCTCGGCGAAGCTGCGCACACCAAAGCGCTTCGTGCACGCGCCGTCGTCCTGTTCTTGGACCGCCTGCGCGAGGTTGAGACACGGGACGTAGCACGCCTCTGTGTCGGTGGCGTAGGCCGAGGGGGCGCGAGCTATCGGCAGCACCAGCGCCGCCCCGGCGAGTCCGGCGGCCTTAAGCGCGGCGCGCCGCGTGTGTGGTCGCGCCAGCGCGTCGAACCAGTGAGCCATCGCTCAGGTACCCCTTTCGAGACGAGAGGCGCCGCGCTCGCCGTAATCCGCCGCCGCGTCGAAATGTCTCTGCAGCCGTACTCGGGCATTGGCGATCTCGTTGAGATTGCGCGAGCTCAGGGCGAAGCTCCACGCTGCGTAGCCAGCGGCCGAGTCGATGAGTGCCTTACGGAGATCCTCTTGGGCGTGCAGACCGGTGTTCAGTGCTCCCAACCGATACAGGGCGCGCAGAAGCTCCTCGTGGATGTTGTCCAGGACCCGGACCCGTTGGCTGCTCAAGTCTTGGGTCGGGTGCTGCCTAGCGGACCGGTCCAACTCGTCGAGCCTGACCATGTAGATGTGCAAGTGATGATCTGACTTCCCGAGCGCCTCCTTGATCAGGGCGATCTTCTGGCGCTTCGCGGCGCTCAGCGATCGATTGAGGGTCATGACGCCCGCTCCGCAGGCACTACGTCAAACGCGGGTGCTGCGGGGCTTCGCAGAAGCGCGAGGACGTCATTGGCACCAGCGGCGGCACTGCTCGCAATCCGTCCAGCCCGGTCAACGAGTACTGCTCCCGGCATCCCGTAGACGCTGTAGGCGTCGGCCACCTCGAAGTCGTTCTGCAGCAGGATCGGTGTGAGCCCATGACGGCCCGCCTTCGCGCGGTTCGCCTGCACAGACCCGCGGCTGATGACCGCTACGGGCGGCCCGGCGTCCAATGCGGCGAGCCGCGGCAGCAACGGATCACAATGGCCACAGCCGGGGTCAGTGAAGAACAGCAGCGCGCCGCCCCCGTCAGCAAGCAGGTCCTCGAGCGTGATGAGGTGGCCGTCGAGGTCAGGCAACGCGAACGACGGAGCCGGCATGCCTCGAGCCAGCTCGCGACTGTCGGCTTCGGTACCCAGCTGTCGCGGATTCGCTTCGAGCGCCTCAAGGCGATCCAACAGCCGCCCGTTCTGGCGAAACAGCTGCCACGAAAAGGCCACGTGGAGGACGATCGCGATCCCCAGCACGATCGCCACCGCGCCAAGCTCGGCGGCCAGCTGCGAGACGCTCTCTCCCGCGTGATTCCATCCAGCGACGGCGACGAAGGCGGCCAAGCCGAGCAGAACAAGGTTGCGGACGAGCGTCCCGCGCCCAACCGGCGCCGAGCTCAGGGTGCCGAAGCAGTGACAGTCAGGCGCCTCGCCACGTCTCAGCAACCGAACGATCGCGACACTGAACGCAATCAGAAGTGCGGCTGCAGCCACAGCCGACCAAGCCGCGCTGGCCACCACGACCAAACCGGCCGCAACGATCAGCTCGGTCACCGGTAAACCCAAACTCGTCGGACCGGTTAACCCGAGCGGGACACCGAAACGCTCAAGCGCCTCCCGAGACGCCCGGAGGTCCGCGAACTTCCCCAACGCGGCCACTGCGAAGACGGCAGCGAGCCCGAGCCGGACCGACAGCAGCGCAACCCCCACGACGAAAACCCCCCTCTAGAAGAGAGCTCACGCTAACACTCACCAATAGAGAAAGACAAGCGGCCCGGACATCGCCTCTTGTCAGCACCGGGCAGTGAGTGTCCGGTTCGGTCGCGCCGTATCCCGGCGACGGTCAGGGTGCCACAGCAGCGGCCCGGGCGTGCCCGCCGGCCGAGCGGGGCCTGCGCGGCCGTCCGCTAGACGGCTCGGGCCGGCCGGCCGTTCGTAAGTGCGGCCGCCTCGAGTTGCATGTGCTCGGCCAGCGTGTCGACGTCCGGAATGAGGGTCGGGTCTGCGCATACCCCAAAGCTGATCGTGTCCCCCAACGACATCACGGCGACGCGTAGCGCATGGCGCTCTCGGATCTCAGCGACGGAGTGCATCGACCGCACGTTTAGTCCAAGCACCGTCGGCGTAGGGGCCGGCCCTTTTACGTTGGAGACGTTCAGAGCGAACGAGCGCGGATGCGCGAGCGCACGCTCCGCGAACTGGCGCAGCCTCGGTGAGGCCCGCCCCAGTTCACGCATGAGTGCGTCAAGACGCTGGGCGTCGTGCCCGTCCTTGCGACTCTTGGTCGCACGACGGATCGCCACCATCCGTTCGAACGGGTCGCCTGAGCCGAGCGGGAGGTCCAGACAGAAGAACGAATCGCGGTTGCCTGGCTGATCCTCCTCGGGGCCAGTTTGAACATGCGCGTCATGCAGGCTGACCGGAACCTTGACGCGCACGCTGCCCAGGTGACCATGCGTGGCCTCAAGCCACCCCCGCAGCCCTCCTGCTACGACCGTCAGAACCGCGTCGTTGAGAGTGGCGCCGCCGCACGCTGTGGCTGCACGGTGCAGTGCGCGGGAGTCCGCGGTGGCGAACGCGACCGAACGACGAGCACCGATATGGCCGTCAAAGAGCGACCGATGCCAGAGGCGCGGAGCCTCGCGAACCACAGTTCGTATCCCCCGATAGCGCCGAGGATCGGCGTGGAGGCTCGTCGGCTCCTGTGTCACCGGCGCTGAGGAGCGCGGCGTTTCGCTCTGGATCTCTCTGTCCCACAGCACAGCTCTCGCCAAGCGCATCGCAGTAGTGCCGTCCGCGAGGGCATGGTGAATCCGCCAGATCACCGCGCTGCGGTTTTCGTTGAGTCGCGCAAAAACGTCCATCCGCCACAGCGGTCGGGATCGGTCAAGCCGGTGACCGAACAAGTCGGCCACCGCGAAGCGCAAGCCGGCATCGTCGAGCGGGATGCTCGGTTTGTGAGCGATGACGTGGGCATCCAGGTCCAAGGCCGAAACCGGCACCCAGCATGGCCCCCCGCTCACGATCTCAAGCCGCTTGCGCAACTCAGGAGCGAGACCCAGACGCGATGCCACTGACGCCCGAAGCTGGTCGGCGTCAATTTGGCCGTCGAGCACGATGACCTTGCAGGTGTGTCCGGCGACGGTCTCGTTCTCGAGCGACAGGATGCTGCGATCCTCAGGTGACAGAGGAGCCACGACGTTTTCCGCCGGCGACGTCGCGAACGTGTGGGCGCTCCGCTCTGGAGTCATCTGGGGCCAAGGCTACGTGTCCTCAGTGGCAATGGCAATTCGACGATCGGTGCCGTTGCGATGAGTCGTCACTCGCTCTGCGACGACGGATTCTTGCCTGATTGTGACGCTCTCAGTCAGGCTCGCCGCCGCGATGCCCGAGCGCCCGGATTGCCCGCGGCACACGGGGTCGCTTGGTCACCTGCGGCTCTGCGCCCCGTGCGCGGGCTACATCGCGATTGCTTCGTAGACGTCCACCGCGCCGCCGATCTCGAGCACCGGGCAGCCCTTCGCAAGCTCGACCGCCGCATCGAGGCTGTTGGCCGACACGATCGAGTAGCCGGTCAGGCCACGCGAGCCGCCGTCGCTGACCGAGCCGCCCGGGCCGACCGTCTTTGCGGTCCCGGTCGCGGCGCCCCCGTCGACGACGGCCGAACCAAGCTCTCCGAACCACTGACCCCACTTGGCATACTGCGCATTGCGCTCGGCCTCGTCGGCGGCCACACCCTTGCCGCCGCTGTACGTGAACACGTAATTCGTCATCTCCCGGACTCCTTCCGTTGTGAACATGCAGCCAAATGGCTGCCTGACAGCAGGGACGATATGCAACCCGGGGAACCGGACGTCAGCCGCTAGGAAGTGGCGTTGTTAAGCACGTCCACGGTGCCCGACTGCGTGTCGCAGGCGATCAGGTCGACCTTGCCATCGCCGTTGACGTCGGCGGCGGCGACACTGCTGTAGTAGGTCTGAGGCGTGATCGCGACCGGTGACCCGAAGGTGCCGCTCCCGTTGTTCGGCGTCACGTACAGGCTTCCCACGCCCGGCACCGTGGTCACCAGATCGCGTCGCGCCGAGGAGGTGATGGCCGCGATGCGTAGGCTTCCGGTCACCGGCAGGGTCCGCTCTGAGGTCGGCAGCGACGACGCCGGGCGCGGATTGCTGAACGTCCCGTCGTCGTTGCCGCTCGAAGCCTGGACCGTGTTCAGGAGGGCCTGGCGGATTCCCCCGGGCGGGTTCTGGATGAGTACCTGGGCAACATCCGTGTAGGCCTCGTCCAGCTTGCCGTCACCGTTGAGGTCGCCGAGCGCCGCGGCCGTGAGCCCGCTGGTGGCCGGGCCGAGCGTCGGCTGGGCGGGCGGGAGCGGCAGCGAGCTCACGGTAAAGGTCCCATCGCCGTTCGCGCTCAGCTCCAGGTTGATCGGGTCGTCGAGGTTGAGCCGGAGGTAGCCGTCATAGGCGGTCGAAGTCCCCGCCAGGACCAGGTCGCTGCGACTGGTCGTGCCGTGCAGGGCGCCGGCGGCAAGGCTCACGCCGGCCGGCGTCGGGCAGACTCCGTGTACTCCACAGGGCTGCGCGGGGAACACCGTGGTGTTGACCGGAGCGCTGAATGTTCCGTCGCCGCGGCCCAGCAGGACAGATACGACCCCGGGCGGTGTGTCCCCGTACGGATCCGTGGGGTCCGAGGTGTTGCGTGGCAGGTCCTCGAAGGTAGCGATGTCCTGGTGTCCGTCACCGTTGAAGTCGCCGATGGCCACGGCTTGAGGCACGGCCGGCAGCGCGTAGTCGACCGGCGCGGCCAAACGGCCGTGCCCGGCGCCGAGCAGAACCGAGACGTCTGTCGTGCTGTTGGCGGTGACGATGTCGCGCCGGCCGGCCCCGGTGAAGTTGCCCACTGCGATTGCCCCCGGGCCGGGGCCGGCGGGGTAGTTGACCGCGGCCCCGAACAGCCCGTCGCCCTGGTTGAGGAGGACGGAGACGTCGTTCGTGGCCGGGTTAGTGGTGACGATGTCTCGGCTGCCGCGCGCCTGCAGCCCCGCGATCGTGACCGCAGCGGGGGGACCGTGCACCGCGTAGCCGACCGCGGGCGCGAAGGCGACGGTCGCACCGGGCATCGTCGTGGTGAAGCTGCGGGTCGAGTCGCACGCGTCCGGATGGATTGCCGCGTTGCCGCCACAGACGCGGAAGAAGTAGGTGGTGCCGGGAGACAAGCCGCTGACTGGCTCTGAGAACCGGGCCGAGGTGTGCGCCGGGATCGGACCGCGGGTTGGGGTCTGATGGCCCGAGGCGGTTCCGAGCGCCGGGGCGGAGGTGGCGTACTGAAACTCGTACTGGCCCGGACTGCTGCCGGTCTGCCCGCGTGCATTCAAGGTGGCCGTCGCCGATCCCACCTCGGTGGCCGGCGTGGTCACAACCGCGCAAGCGGACAGCGACCCGGCCATCAGTCCGGCGGCCAGCCAACCAACGCAACGGGGAATCACACTCGCTCTCCTGCTCCGGCCGCGAAGCCCGTCAAAACGATCACCATACTGCGGCCAGCTCGGCGGCGGGATTTTCGGCCGGCGGCGGCGGCCCGGCTGTTCCTCGCGCGGGTTTGCCGCGGGCTAGTAATCCACGGTAACGGGCGGCTCATCTATTACCCGTGCGCCGATGCGCCGTGCGGCGGTCGCGGCGGTGCTGCCAATCGGCTCGGCACCCATCGCGGCGGCAAGGCCGGCCGGCGGCATGTTCCCGTAGATGACCTCGCGTTGGCCGCCGCTGACAAGGTAGGTCTCGTGCCAGATCCCGACGTCGCCCGAGTCACCGACGGATGCGTTGAAGCCCTTCCAGGCCGGTAGGTGCGGCGCTTCCGGCGAGCGCGCGAACTGCTCAAGCTCCTCGAATGAGCGCCAGTACTGAGTGACCACCGGACTGAGCGGACTCTTGAGCGCAAACGAGTAGTGCAGCAGTCCAGCCTGCGGGTGCGCGTCGAGCCACCGCAACATCCTCGGCATGGCCGTGAACACGGGCCACCACTGCCTCACCTTCCAGGGCTTGTTGATCCGCATCCCGATGAGGAAGACCACGACGTCATCCTCGCCGCTGACCGTCCACCGTCCCCGCTTGATCGCCATGAGGAGAGACTCGCAGCTACGACATGCGGACGCAACGAGTTCATGGACCGGCGTACCAGCACGGACTCTCTTGGGACATGAGATCTGATCCTCGGGCGCGGGCGAGGACTACCGGTAGAGGGCGTTCCCTGAGGTGCGTCGCCGAGCGCGGTCGTGGTTCAGCGGATCTCGAGGCCGGTTGCGCGGGGGTCTTCTTCGTCGGCAGCGTGGTGGAGCATCGGGCGTGGACTGCGCCGCGGCATGCGTGGCGCGGGGGTGCCGTTCTGGTTCTCCGGCGCTGGAGACGGAACGGGCGCGTCTGGGTCGAGGCTGCCGATCGTCACCCTGTCTCGACCGGAGTTCTTTGAGACGTAGAGGCCGCTGTCGGCGATGTGGAGCAGCTGCTCGAGGCTCTCGGCAGCGTTGGTGTCGGTGACGCCGAAGCTGGCGGTGAAGCGCGGAGTCGTGCCGGGCTGTGCTTCGGCGAGTGCCTCGCGTAGGCGGTCGAGGACGAGCACGGCTTGGCGGCGGTCCAGATCTGGGAATACGAACACGAACTCCTCCCCGCCCCAGCGTGCGAGGATGTCGCCGTCGCGCAGTGAATCATTGGCGAACTGTGAGAAGAACATCAATGCGCGATCGCCCGCTTCGTGACCGTGGGTGTCGTTGATCGCCTTGAAGTGGTCAAGGTCGGCGACGGCGAGGGCGAACAGCCGCTTCTGGTTGATCAGGCCACGCACCTGGGTTTCGAAGGTGCGGCGGTTCACGAGTCCCGTGAGGCTGTCGGTCGATGCCTGCAGCTGTGTCTTCTCAAAGGCCCGGACCGTTCCGATCCGCGCGCCTGCCTGGGTGGCGAGCGTCGTAAGCTGCGCGACCTGCTCGGTGCTGGGTGGGGCGCCCTCGGGGCCGGTGGCGTGGAGCACGCCGAGAGCGCGACCCATAAAGCTGATCGGCACGCACGCGGCCGCGCAGGGGCCGCCCTCGCGCGCACGAAGCTTCGGGCAAGCGTTGAGGGCTTCGCTTGATTCGAACACGACCGGGCTGCCGCGGCGTACCGCGACGCATGAGAAGGGCGACTGCACTGGACATGACGGAGCGCCCGACGTAGGGCTGATGGCCATGCGTTCGAGGTGGGCGCGGCTGGAATCAGACAGAAGGAGTTCCATTGGCGAGCTGGGCGCGATCTCGACCATCGCCCGCTCGATGATGTCGTAGGCGCTGGCTTCCTCATCGGCCATCTCGAGCGCCTCGACGAGCTGACTGCCGAACGTGTCGCGCTGCGTTTGCAGGGCCAGCTCCTGCTCAAGCCGCACGCGTTTGGTGACGTCCCGGGCATTGATCACTATCCCGCGCAGGTGACGATCGTCGCGCAGGTCGGTCAGATGGGCTTCAACGTGACGCCACTCGCCGGCGGCGTCTCGTATGCGCAACATCATCTCGTGTGGTTCCCCAGCGCGTTGCGCCAGGGCAAGTTGCGCGCGGTCCTCCTCATGCACGACGCCTTCGAAGCCGAGCTGAAGCAATTCGCTCTCAGGACAGCCCACCATCGCCGCGAGTGAATGGCTCGCGTAGCGGCAGCCCTTCTCGCCGAGCACAACCACCAAGTCGCTTGAAGAGGTCACCAGGCTGCGGAAGTGGGCGGTTTGGCGCCGCGTGACCGCGATCAGCACCCACGCCACCACGAGGGAGACGAGCAGGCCCGCAGCGCCGAGCGCGATTTGCATCGCGATCAGGTGATTGATATTCGCATCGGCCTGCGTCGCGATCGATCGCGAGATGTTCAGCGCCACGACCGACGCCAGCGCGCCGAGGATCCGCAGCCGCGTGAGCGGCTCTGCCGCCCGTATGTGCTCACCGCCCGTGGTGGGCACGTGGCGAGCGGGCGATGAGCGAGCAGCGCGCTTCCGAATGCCGCGAGGTCGCTGACGAGACGCTGTTGCTCAACCAGCTGCCGGCGGACGACCGCCCCCGTCGCCGCGCTCAGCCTCGTGCCGTCGTCATCGCCGTTGACCGCCGGAGCGGTTCCACCGTTGAGCAGCGCAGCGGCGCTGTCGGCCAGCACCGAGGCGGTCACTGCGGGGCTCGCCTTTTGACCGGCGCGGACGAGCAGTACTTCCTTGACGTAGCGTTCGGCGAGCGTGCGCTGGCGACCGGCGACCTCGACAACGGCGGCTTGGTTCTTTGAGCGGTCGGTGGCGCTGATCGACAGCGCCACACTCAGCAACGAGATCAACCCGAAGATCACGAAGATCACGCAGATCGACCGACGGCCGCTAGCCTTGAACGGCCGGAAGCGACGTCCCACGGGGAGCTTCACCGCACCACCAGCTGTGTGTGCATGCCGCCCATATAGTGGCCCTCCATGTTGCAGAACAACACGTAGCGCCCCCGGGCCAGGTGCAGCCTGAGATATTCGGTGCCGCCGGGTTGCTGGGGGGTGATCGAGCCGGGCTCAGAGTTCTGAATCGCTTCCTCGCTGACGGTAAAGCCGTCAGAGCGCATCGGCAGACCGGCCTTACGCTCGGGCGCAACGATCAGCTCATGCTCATCCGGCCCCTGGTTGCTGATCCGCAACGACACTTCCCCGGCGGACACACGTGCAATCGACGTCGAAATCTGGAAATCGCGCTCCGTGACGCCGATCACCGTCCCGCCCGCGCCAGCGCTCGCGCTGTTACCACAACCGGACATGGCAAGGACCAGCGCGGCGAAAGACCCGAGAGCGCAGCACCGTCGACCCGGCGCAATCAACATGCCGACCAGTCCATTCACGATCAATCGGCAGATCCGCGATCGGACTGAAATCGTGCGTCGACTCGCTAGACGTCACGGCCCTGGTGAGCGCCGAGTCACGAAGACCCCGCCGACCTCGTCCCGCCCATCATCTTCCGCCCCCAGGGCTCAGGACCACGCCGCACCTCCAGCACGCAGTCGTCGACGAGAACCATCGGGCATCGATGTCGTGGGCGGTGGACGCTTTTAGAAGCTCGACCACAAGGACGATCCACCGGCTCGTCGTCAAAACCACGCCGGCGCCGGCGTGGCGGCGACCGTCGCGCGCCGGCGATCAGCTATGCAGTGGCGTGAAGAAGTCCGGCACGCCGGGCGAGGCAAATCTCCACCTCGGCCTGGTCAACCGTGGTCAGGCTTGCGCGCGCCCAGCGACGATCGAGCCCGAACTGGTCACGACCGTATCGTCGTCAAGCACGAGGACCGGGACGGCGCGCCGTCGGTCAGGTGCCCGGTGGCCGGGGTCGCTGTGGAGTATCCGTTTCAACTGTGTCATCGTGGTGTGTCCGGTAGGACAACTCAGACATCACACCTCATCGGGATTTGGAGAGATTGATGCTCAAGCGCGCTGGTGCGGCCTCGGCTGCGATTCTGGTTGCAATGCTGGTCGGTACGGCTTCCGCCCCTGCCGCCGCACCGCGTGCGGCCACGCGCATAACGGCGGCGGTGTCGCTCGGAGATTCCTACATCTCCGGCGAGGCGGGCCGGTGGCAGGGAAACTCGATCGATCCCGCGGGCAGTCGAGACGGAACTGATCGCGCCTTCACCGGCACCGGCTACAACCTCAGCGGCGTCTACCTACCCCCTTCCGACACGAATGGTTGTCACCGGTCCGACGTCGCCGAGATTCGCAGCGCGTCGCTGCCGGTGACCGTCAGGGTGAACCTCGCCTGCTCAGGCGCAGTGACGACCAACATCTTTCGCAGCACGAGCGGCGGTGTCGGCCAGAATGGCGAGCTGCCTCAGGCCGACCAGCTGAGCGCCGTCGCCGCCCAGTACAAGGTCAAGCTTGTCGTGCTGTCGATCGGCGGCAACGACCTCGGCTTCAGCTCGATCATCAGCGCCTGTCTGCAGGCCTACACGACCAACGGCGCGCCCTGCCGCGGCTCCCAGCAGCCGTTGCTTGACGCCAGGTTCCCAGGGGCGATGGCAAACGTCGGCAAGGCGATTGACGAGCTTCGGGCCGTGATGCAGATCGACGGTTACAAGCCCTCGTCGTACCGGTTCATCCTCCAGAGCTATCCCTCGGCGATCCCCAGAGGATCGGAGATCCGTGTCCCTGAGATCAATAAGGCGAGTCGCACCAGCGTCGACGGTTGTCCGTTCTATAACACTGATGCGACCTGGGCTCGGGACTCCGTCGTCAATCAGATCGCCAATGGGCTGCGTTTCGTCGCGGCGAGCCACAACGTCCAGTTCATGGACCTGAGAAACCTGCTCCAGGGCCGCGAGATGTGTTCCATCTCCACGCGGCTGGCCACCCCGCTGCAGGGGCCGTCCGCAACCACCAGTGACTGGGTGCGGTTTCTCAACCTCTCGGCCGTCGAGTCGCAGGGGCAGCTTCAGGAGACCTTTCATCCCAACGCATACGCTCAGGAGGCGTTCGGACGATGCCTCACGCTTCTCTACGCCCGCACCACCAGTCTCGGCTGTGACAACACACCGGGGCGGGGGCCAGATGGCGTAAAGCTCGTGCCCGCCGGTTGACGGGGGTCCCCACAAAACTCCGCCACTGAGCGTCAGTGGCCCCCGCGTTCACAAATGGCGAAGCTCTTGTCCGCTCCGAACAGGGCAGGTTTCGCATCAGCTCAGGACTGCTGGGCCGGCGCTCGGCCTGGGAAGGCGAACCTGGACGCGGCGCCCGGCGAATGCCGAGCCAAGGGAATGTTCTAGGACGGCGAGGCGAGGATCGGCTTGTCAGCGCGCTCCCCCGGGGTGCGGATAAACGTCAGCTTCCAGTCGTTTCCGGCCCGGACGTTGGCGTGGACGAGCCCGTAGCCGGCGTCGACGAGCGCCCTGTAGGCCCCGCCGGAGCTGCGGTTGTTCCGGGCGAACTCGACACAGAGCACCGCTGGACGGACCCCGTCACGGAGCAGGGACGCAACGATGCGGTTCTCGAACCCCTCGGTGCAGAGCTTGAGCAGGTCAACGTGCTCGTGGCCGAGCTCATCCATCAATGACCTGACCGAGCGCACGGGAAAAGTGCCCGCGACGTCGGTGCCGTAGGCCAGCAGCGAAATGCCGGTCGGAGAGTCGGGTGCGTAGAAGACCTCATCGCCATCCCTATCCGAGAGGCCGAAGGGCCGGAAATCAAACCGCGGAGTCTCGATCTCGCGCTCCACGTACTCACGGGACCGCGGAGCGGGATCAAACGCGTAGATCTGGCAGCTGTAGCGCTCGATGAGCGCTAGGTCAAAGCTGGCGTCCGCACCGACCCCAGCCAGGTAGCAAACCGAGCTCTCATCGAGAAACGGCTGCGGGATCACCCACCCGCCGTACTCGGTCCCGAGACTGACCAGGTCGCCACGCGGCCACAGCTCCGCGCGAGACAGGAACCTCTGCTGCGCGACGAAACCGCGGATTCGTCTCCACGCCCCATTGACATACCGGCCAACAGAAACCGCCATGGCGCACCCTCACCTAGATCGGGTCGGCAAGCCTAGCTCCGGAAGCCATCTCGATCAAGAGCGTCGCAGCTCGATTTTCCGTCCTCTGAACTGGCTGAGTGGTCGTAGCGCGCCGAAACACGTGCTCGCGGATCCCCCTTGGGGGGAGTAAGGGGGCGCCCGGACCCGGACACATGTTGCGTAATCAACGAACCTTTTCGGTATGTCAGTTGAGCGAGTTCAAGTGAGACGCCCCGAATTTCGCACGGTCGTCGCCGGTTAGTCAGTAAGACCGAGCGTTGGGGCTGACGTTGATACGTCGTGCCCTGGCGCCGCTCGCGAACGCGAGTGTCGCAAAACTGAGGGCAGCGGCGAATCGGAGCACCGCACGTGCAATGCCGCCGCGTGGTATGGCCGGCGCTCTCCTTCAACGGGTCCTTCGACGTCTGGCGACTCGCCTGGCGCGCGGATAGGCTTGCTGGTATGCGATCAGCATCCAGATGCTTCGATCACGGCGGCTGACCGGCTTGACTGCGCCTGTTACAGCGCCCACGAGATCTACCATAACGACGCGTGTCTCGCGGTCGCGGTCGCGGCTCAGAGGACGGGGCCGATCAGGCCTCGTTCGTGCGCGGCACCGCCTACATTGCCGCGAGAAAATTCGTAGCCAATACCAGCTCAACCGATGGCGCCCTGCGATCCGACAGACCCGAGCGAGCTTGTAACCGGCCCCGACCGGGTTGTGGGCGGCAAATTGATCAGTGTCCGGCGGGCTGCGCTGACTTGGTCCCTGCTCGCTCTGATCTGCGCCTCCGGAGCGCTCGTCGTCGTGGTTCTCGGCACGCGGCTGACGTTCTTCAACGACGACTGGTACTTCCTGCTGCAGCGGCCGGGGTTGTCGGCCCACCCTGGCATTGATTCCCTGCTCGAGCCACACAACGGTCATCTCGTCGTGGTCTTGGCTGCCACCTACAAGGCGTTGGTCGGCTTGTTCGGCCTTGGTTCGCAACTCCCGTTTCGAATCGTTCTCGGTGCCACGGTCGCAGCCGTGGGCGTGAGCGTGTACGTGCTCGTCAGCGCGCGACTCGGTTGGGTCGCGGGCCTAGTCGCGGCAACGGTTGTTGTGTTCATGGGCCCGGCTTGGGAGGACCTGCTGTTCTTCTCCGCCATCGCGGAGTTCGGAGCGCTGGCGATTGGCCTCGCCGCGTTGTTCGTGCTCGAGCGCGACACCCCGCGGCGCAACGCGGTCGCGTGCGTGCTGCTCGTCGGCTCAGTCTTGACGTTTAGCTCCGGGCTTGCGTTTCTGGCGGGCGCGGCGCTCAAGATTGCGCTGCGGCGCCGCCCGTCGCAGCTCTGGATAGTGGTAATCCCGGCCGCGCTGTGGGGTCTCTGGTGGGCCTTCTACGGCAGCCACGGTCCGTCCTACGTGTCGGCTGCGAATCTTGAGCATCTCCCACGCTACGTGATCGATGCAGCCTCGGCAGGGGTTGCGTCGGCGGCGGGCCTGACCCATGGTTCCGTGGGCACCACCTACCAGCGCGCCCATGTGCTGATGATCATCTTGGGGCTCGCGGCAACGGTTTGGGTCACTAAAGGCGGCCGGCCCTCGCGTGGGGTACTCGTGTTCCTCGCGACCGCGCTCACTTTCTGGTTGCTAACCGGCGCGAGCTACATTCCGGGACGCGACCCGATCTCGAGCCGCTACCAGCTCTTCGACGCGACGCTGCTGCTGCTGACAGCCGCTGAGCTTCTGCGAGACGCTCGTCTCGGGCGCCGGGCCACCGCGGTCCTGATCGTCGCAGGGCTGGCGGTCACGATCTCGAACGCCAGCGTGCTTCGCACCGGATTCAAGTTCATGAGCGATCATGCCGACTACGCGAAAGCCGACCTCGGCGCGCTCGAGCTCGCGCGCGGGGTCGCTCCTGCGAACCTTGACCTGGTCCCGACGGTTGCGCGCGACCCATACCTGTCCGGGGTCACAGCGGGAAGGTACTTCGCTGAGACGCGCGTGCATGGGTCTCCTCCCGTCTACGCGCCCGCGCAGCTGGCGACGGCACCGTTGGGGGAGCGGCAAGCGGCTGACAGCGTGCTTGCGGCTGCGTACGGAGTCGCTCCAAGGCAGATCGCGCGCACTGGGTCCGTGGCGCGGTGTCCGAAGCTTCGGATCGGCGCCCGGGGCGAGGTCGCAGAGCTATTGCTCCCAGCGGGTGGCGCGACGCTCAGCAACCTTGGGCCGAGTCCGCTCGTCATCGGAGTACGCCGCTTCGCCGCCCTAAGCCGCCCGACCTATGTCGGGTTCCTCGCCGGGCGATCGAGCGTCCGGCTCCGTATCCCGCAGGACCGAGTACCGACGCCGTGGTACGTGGTTGCGAGGGATCCGGTGCCAACGGCGACCGTAATTGCGGTTTGTCCCGGATAGCAGACGATCCACCGGCTGGCCGGAGCGGCCGCCGGCGACAAGCCGCTTTGCGGCAGCCTTCTGAGCACCACTGTCTGCGTCCGCCCACCTGGCTCTCTCAGCCGCGGCATTGCGGATCGGCGGCTTGTACTCAACGACCTGTTCGTCTTCGTCCTCCCCGGGTTGGTGCTCGGCCGTCAGGCGGTTGCTTTGTCTACCCACCCGGAGTTGTCCTGTTGCCGTGATGCTTGAGGGGAGGAGCTGTCCTCTTGTCCACGGGTGGCAGCGGTTGCCGTCCCTGGATCGAGGGCTTTGCTCTCGGCGTGGTAGCGGTATTGGTTGAAGTAGTCGCGGTAGCTGAGCACCGCGGTCTTTGGTCGCACGGCCACCAATCGGCGCGCTCACAACCTACGGGGGGAGGAGACCCAGTGTCGGGCGAGGCGGTGTAGCCGTCGGCTAGCCGCCGTCTTGGCTCACGCCAGTCTTGTAGTGGCCGGCGTTGGCGTCACGGTGATGGTGATCGGAGCCGCGGATGCGGATGTCGAGGTCGCCGTGGCGGATCTGCTGGGCCCCGGAGTCATAGCCGTTACTCAGGCGGATGTGATACGTGTCCCTGCCCCTTTCCCAGGCAGTCAGTTGGATGTCGATCCGGTACTCGACCGGGCCCGCACCGTTGACGGTGGCGGTGCCCAACACGCTCGCCTGCGCTGCGTCGGGGCTGCAGGTGAGCGCGTCGACGCCCGTCGAGCGCACCCGCATCGCGTCTGCGGGTCCGTTGTCGCGGTAGAACTCCACGCCCCGCGACGGCGTGGCCGCCACCAAACCACGGAAGCTCGCCTTATCACGGTTAGCCGCGGTGATCCGTCCGTGCCCGAACACCACGCAGCCGTTGATGCTCGTCGGGACAGCAACCACGACGATCGTGCTACGAGTGCTGCCGGAGTGCGTGGCGTCGCCGCTGTATCTGGCTGTAATGCCCTGCCCACCGCGCAGGAAGGAGGTAAAGATCGCCGCGCAACTCGCCGACCCGTCAGTCCCAGACAGCGTGCAGGGATTGCCGAAGAAGTGTCCCCAGCTGGTGCCGGTGAAGCTCACCGTCCCCGTCGGCGTGCTCCCCCCGCTGTTCGCCGTGTCCGTGACTGTCGCCGTACACGCAGTCGCTTCACCCGGAACGAACGTACTCGGCGAGCAGCTCACGGTGGTGGCAGTCGCGTGCTTGGTAAGCAGCGGGGTGATCGCAATCCCCGCCGGTTCGATACCAGCTGCCACAGTTGTGGGCGTTTGGGGCGTGAGTCGGCCGCCCGGACCGACGTTGTACTGAGACACCGTACTGTCGCCGAAGTTGGTGACGTAGACCCTCGTGCCGTCTGGGCTGACGGCGATGTCGTAAGGTCCGAAGGGGTCGGTCACGGTCGCCGGGGTCTTGGCGGTCAGCGCGCCGTCCTGCCCAACGTCGTACTGGGACAGCGTGCCTTCAGCAAAGTTGGTGACGTAGGCGCTCTTGCCATCCGGCGTGACCGCGATTTCGTTCGTGCCGATGCCAGCCGCTACGGTGGCCGGGGTTTTGGGGGTCAGCGCGCCGGTCGGCCCCACGTCGTACTGGGACACAGTTCCAGCGCGAAACGAGACGCCGTTAGGGACGTAGGCGCTTTTTCCGTTCGGACTGACGACAACTTTTCCAGGCGATAGCGGCACGATGTCCGTTGCGACCGTTGCGGGGGTCTTGGGTGTCAACGCGCCCCCGGCCCCGGCGTCGTACTCGGACAGGGTAAAGGAGATGTTGGTGACGTAGACGCTCTTGCCGTCTGGCGCAACGGCCACGCGGGTCGCGCCGCCAGGAACCGCGACCGTAGCCGGGACCTTGGCGGTCAACGCGCCGCCCGTCCCGACGTCGTACAGGGACACCGAGCCGTCTTGGAAGTTAGTCACATAGACGCTCTTGCCGTCGGGGGTGATCGCGATCCCGGTCGGGTCTTGCCCCGTCAGCACGGTCGCGGGATTCTTAGGTGTCAGCGCGCCGGTCGGCCCGATGTTGTACTGAGACACAGTTTGCGACCCAGCGCCGTTATTGGTGACGTAGAGGCTCTTGCCGTCCGGGCTGACCGCCATCTGGAACGGGCTGACATCGCCGACGGTCGCGGGAGTCAGCGGCGAAAGTGGGCCACCGATCGCGTCATACTGAGACACTCCGTTCGAAGCACCATCGGCGACGTACACGAACGGCTCAGCCTGCGCGGACGCGGCCCACGCACATAACATGGCGAACACCACTCCCAGCCAGCAGCTTCGCCCCCAGCAACCCCGGCTTCCGCTGCCACTAATAGCCGACTCCATCGAGATCTCCTCCCTGCTCGCCGCACCGGCGAAGCCGCTTAAGGCTGAGCAGCACATTCCGTGAGGCCGTCTCCTCCGCGCGACCCGATGAGAGCGTCTATCAAGTGGGCGCAAGAGGCAGACTGGCCGGTCACGCTCGCCAGGTAGCAATCTCAAACCACAGCGAACTGTGGCGTGACCCTATGCCCGCCCGGCAGACAAGTCAACCGGGCTGGCTTGGCCGCTGGCCGCCGAGCAACGGTCCGATCCGGCAGACGCCTTCCCGTGTCTCGTGAATGTCTCCGCGCTGGAGCGTGCGGGACTCGAGCTAATCCAGAACGAACGCGTCAGCGGCCGGGCGGGCTGGTGGCATGAAATCAGTCGCTGTTCTCAGCCTTCGAGGTCCGTGGGCCGAGGTGGTGCCATGCTCGAACGCGCTTTGCCCACGCCGACTCGATCGCGACTGGCAATCGCGCCCAGGTTTGCCAGGAGCAGCGGCCGCCAGCGGCTTCGAGTGGCGTGGTCTCGGATCTCGAGTTCGGCGCAGTAGTCGGGCGTGTTCTCAGATGGCTGCTGCGGAGAGACTGACCTGGTCTTGCCCACGATGATGCTTGGCGCGCATGACCGTCCGGGCTTTGTGACGCTGCCTCCCTCATCCGGGGTTCATGGCGCGCCCTTACCTGGTCCCCCTTGGGTGTCGGCGCGGCTCAACGGTGCAGCAGCCGGCCGAGCGCGCCCATCAGCTCGTCCACCTGTGCCCCGGGGTCACTCGGCGCGCCCCCCTTGCCCTGCATGCAGTGGCGAGCGTGATCGTCGATCAGGCCGAGGGAAATCTTGTCCAGTGCGGCCTGGATTGCCGAGATCTGGGTCAGGACGTCGATGCAGTAGCGCTCGTTCTTAACCATTCCGGCCACTCCGCGCACCTGCCCCTCGACCCGCGCCAGCCGGTCGAGCAGTTGTTCCTTCGTCGCCGAATAGCCGCGGCTTGGCGTCGGTGGTCGTGGATTCGGATTTCGCCATGGCCGGCACTATACCCCCATAGGGTATAGTGGGTCTGAGTGGATACCGGTCTCGACTATCTCGTCCAAGGGGTCAAGCAGTCGTTCCTGATGGCCTACGCGGTGTGGTGGGCGCTCGTCTTCGGCTTTCTGATCTCGGCGATCGTCCAGGCGTGGGTACCGCGCCGGAAGATCGAGACCGCCCTGTCGGGGAGCGGCGCGCGCCCGATCACCCTGGCGACCGGCCTCGGCGCCGCATCATCCTCCTGCTCCTACGCGGCGATCGCGATCGCCAAATCGCTGTTTCAGAAGGGCGCCTCGGCCGCCTCGGCACTCGCGTTCCAGTTCGCCTCCACCAATCTCGTGTGGGAGCTCGGTCTCGTCCTGTGGGTCCTGATCGGCTGGCAGTTCACGCTCGCGGAATACGTCGGCGGGATCGTGATGATCGTGATCATGACCGTCATGCTGCGGCTGTTCGTCTCCCCCCAGCTCGAGGAGATCGCCCGCCGTCACGCTCAATCGGCCGACACCGGCCATCAACACCACGCGGCGGCCACTGAAGAGCTGACCTGGCGCCAACGGGTCACCCGCGCGGACGCGTGGTCAGACGTCGCGCACAACTTCCGCGGCGACTGGCAGATGCTCTACAAGGAGATCACGATCGGGTTCGTCCTCGCCGGGTTCATCGGCCTGCTCAGCAACGGCTTCTTCAACGCGCTGTTCCTCAAGCATGCCGCCAGCGTGCCGCGGACGATCGAGAACGTGATCGTCGGACCGATCGTCGCCGTGCTCAGCTTCGTCTGCTCGGTCGGCAACGTCCCCCTCGCCGCCGTGCTGTGGTCCGGTGGCATCACCTTCGGCGGCGTGATCGCGTTCCTCTTCGCCGACCTGATCGTCCTGCCGATCATCGTCGCCTACCGCAAGTACTACGGCACCCCATTCGCGCTCCGCATCACCGCGCTGATGTTCGTCACGATGGTGATCGCCGCGCTGATCATCAACGCCGTCTTCGGCGGACTCGGCCTGATCCCGACCGGGGCGCGACCCAGCCGCGGGGACATCTTCGGCGCGATCCACCTGGACTACAAGCTCGCGCTGAACATCCTCGGCGTCGCAATCTTCGCCGCTCTGTTCTGGCTCACCGCCCGCCGCGGCGTCGACCGACCCGGTCTGCGGAATGAAGGTCGACCGCGCCAGGGCCATCACGAAGGACCTCTCCGGCGAGACCCACTACTTCTGCTCTGGGCACTGCCTGCACGCCTTCGAGGCCGACCCGGCTCGTTACCGCAGCGGGAAGGCACCAGGCGTGCCGATCACCGGTGCTCCGCAGATGCCCACGACTGAGCCGACCCCGAAGGGATGACCGAACGTGGCCAGCAGCTTCAGGCAACGGCCGACCGGCAGATCACCGAACTGATCGCTCTCACCTCGACCCTGGACCAAGCCACGCTGCGCCTACCCTGCCCCGGTCGGGAAAAGCTCGGCGACGGGACAGTCGGTGCGGGCGTTCGGCACACGGCAGACAATTATCAGCGGATCGCCGACTTCGTCCAAACCAGCGACCGGCTGTCCGCGGCCGCACCAGCCGCTCGCCGCCTCGCGCCACGCCTTCGGGCAAATCACTGACCTCACCGACAGCCAGCTGGACGCGATCCCACCCAAGGACAGCTTCCGGTTCTGCGACGGGCAGCGCCACCTGGCGCCGCCCAGCCGTGGACGTGCCCGGCTGGTCGGGTGCGGGTTAGGCCGGCGGGCGAGGTGGCGTTTGAGGCAGCGGATGGCTTCGAGCTTGGTCTTGCCTTCGGCGTGTTTGCGAGCGAGGTAGGCGCGGGTTTCGGGGTCGGTCTTGGCGCGGGAGAGCGCGATGATGTGGATCGCGCGGTTGAGCTGGCGGTCGCCGCCGCGGTGCAGTCGGTGGCGTTGGGTCTTGCCGCTGGAGGCGGGGACGGGTGCGGTGCCGGCGTGGCGGGCGAAGTGCCCGTCGGTGGGGAATCGTTGAGCGCCGGCGGTGTGGCCGATGATGATCGCGGCGGTCACCGGTCCCGCAGCCGGGCTGGGCGAGCAGCTGTGGGCACGTGCGCGTCGATGAGGCGGTGAGCTCGGCGAACAGCTCGCGCTCCTCGCGCACGATCTCGGCGATGCGCTTGAGCAGCCGCCGCGCGACTCGCAGCTGCGGGCTGGGCGTCAGCCGCGCGAGCTGGCGCGCCAGGCGCGCGCAGATCCGCGGGCCCCGCAGCGAGGCCGGCCCAGCTGCGCCTCGAGCTCGGGGGCGATCGTGACCAGGTGCCAGCGCAGCCGGTTGATCATCCGGGTGCGCTCGCAGATGATCTGATCGCGGTAGTCACAGAGCACGCGGATCTCCAGCGCGTGCTCATCGGTGAACGCCACCGGGAAGCTCTCGACCCCGTCGCGCACCACCGCCAGCGCCACCGCGCGCGCGTCGATCGGATCGGACTTCCCGGCCTGGCGCGAGACCTTGCGGGTCTGGCCGGTCATCGCGGCCGGCACCCGGATCACCCGCTCGCCGGCGGCGATCAGCGCCGCCTCCAGGCGCGCTGAGACGTGCCGGCAGTCCTCGATCGCCCACACCCGCTCCTCATCCAGGCCGGCAGCGAACCGCAGCGCCTCCAAGCGCTCCAGCGTCGCTGGCCGGGATCTCGCGCTGGCCCGCACAGCGCGCCGGTCTGTCCATCAACCGCGACCAGCATGTGGTTGCGCTTGTGAGTGTCTGCCCCGATCACGATCATGTGCCGCGTCCCTTCGTTTGAGCTTGACGAAGCGGACCTTCGGCGGACACCGCTCAGTTGGGGCGCAGCCACGCTCCTATCAAGTCACGCCGGCGGTCCTCGGTCGGTGACGGGCGACACAGCCAAAGACAGTCAGACCAACTGGCCGACAGCGACAAAGAGAGTCAGCCCGCCACCGACCGAGCTGTCGCGGAGGTGTGGTGGTTGCAACGGGCTGGTGGGCCAGAGGCCGTCGAAGACCGCGAACGCGGCGTCGATCCTTGAATGGTCGCCGGTTGCGTTGTCGTCGAGCATGAGGCCGCGGATGACGGCGAGGGCCAGGGTGGCTTGGGCTTGGGCGGTGACGTCGTCGGGGCTGGACGGTCTCAGCAGCTCGGTGAATTGGGGGAGCCAGTCGTGGACGCTGGCGCGGCCGAAACCCGGGAACCGGTCGGGCTGGGTTTGAGCGAGGGCGTTGACCTCGTCGAAGAGCCGGAAGAAGGGACGGTTGGCCGGGTCGGTGATGATTGCGCGGAGGGCGCTGACGAGGCCGCGGAGATCCCGCGGGCTCTGCTCGGCGAGCTGCGCGCGGCAGGTGTCGAGGAGTTGGCTGCGAGCGTGGGCGAGGGCGGCGGCGATGAGCGCGTCGCGGGATCCGAAGTGGTGGACGAGCATCCGGGAGCTGGTCTTGAGGGCGTCCGCGAGCTCTCTCAGGGAGACCTCACAGCTTTGGCGGGCGACGAGCAGTTCGGCCGCCTGGGCCAGCAGGCGGTGTCGACGCCGCTCGTCACGAGGTCGACCCGATGCTGTAACGTCGTTACAGGAATTGGCGGCTGACCCAGGAGGACTCACGGTGGATACCGTGCCAGAAGACTTCAAGCGACGTGCCCTCGACAGGATCCATCGCGCAGCGTCCCAGCCGGCGAGGCGGCACTGTCTCCTGACTTCTCGCGCGCTGACCCAAGAGCGGAGTGCTCCGAGAACGGTCCCGGCCCCGCGATGACCGACTCTGGTGTTCGTTCATGGCGCATGCGTCCGCGACGCCGATTGGTGGTGGAGCCGGATGACGCAGCCGCTCGCCAGACTCGGCGTCCCAACCGTCGCGGTGGCGCTGCCGAGCTGCGGCGAGACCGGCGACACGCTCGGGGACCTCTACGACGACGTCCAGGCGTGCCGCGAGGCGATCGCCGAGGTCGACGGCCCGGTCGTCCTCTGTGGCCACTCCTACGGCGGGATGATCATCACCGAGGCCGGTGCTGATGACCGCGTCACCCAACTGCTGTACGTGACCTCGGTGATGCCCGACGCTGGACAGTCCCAGGCCGATCTCATCGGCTCAGAGCCAGCGCCGTGGCTGCAGCCGGGCGAGGACGGCACCGTCGGCGTCGATCCCGACATGATCCGGGAGTTCTTCCTCCAGGACTGCGACGAGAGCACGACCGAGCAAGCGGTCAGCCGTCTCACGCGTCAATCCCTCACGCCGTTCACTCAGCCACCCCGCCAGATCGCCTGGCAGCAGAAGCCCGCCACGTACTTCGTCTGCACCGAGGATCTCGCCACCCCGCCCGAGGCGCAGCGTCAACGCGTCAGAGCGGATACGCGACTCGTCGAGTTCAGCGCCGGGCATCACCCGTTTCTTTCGCGTCCCGACGAGTTCGCAGAAAGCATCGTCGCCGCGATCGACCGCAGGTGAGCAAGCCGATCGGCTTCTGCTTGGTCGGCAAGCGGCGAGACCTCGCCGACCTGCGGGTGTCAAAGTTTGATCCGGGCCCAGGCGGAGGCGGGGGTGTGGTGCAGACTTGGAAATCCGGGGTGCGGGGGGGTCCGGGTTCGTCGCCGCGAGTGCGCTCCGGTCAGCGCTCCAGGAAAGCCTTGAGCCGATGCAGATCCGCCTCGTTGGCTCTTCGCACCGCACGTGTCATGACTGACGCCGTCACAGCCGCGAATCCAGATGGCTCCCCGCGGTTGCGAATCCTCATCTTTGTTCCGCCGCCTGCTGCGTCGGCCCACGTGTAGGTCGTCTCCATCGGGAACGGTCCCTGGGCCGTTGCCATGACGAAGCGCTGGCCGGGCTCAATCTCGCGGATCTCGTATGTGTACTCCAACGTCCGACCGAGTAACCGGGCACGGAACTGGACCCTGGAACCGACTGCCACGGTCGGTGAAGTCTCCCACTCGACGGACTTGATGTTCTTGTACCAAGCCGTCGCATTTGTGGGATCAGACGCGAACGCCGCAACCTCGTCGCGCCGACGTTCGATCACGATCTCGGTCACCACGTCAACCGCCATGGGCCGAGTGTGTCACGGCGCGCGCGCCCGGTCGGCTGGGTGATCAGAGGTCGTAGGAAGTGCCGGCGAGTCCACTCGCGCGCAGACGCGCCTTGAGTGACCGCAGGGTGTGGCTGGCGGGCGCGAACGACTCGGCCACCTTCATGGCCGAGTAGACCGCTGATTCCTGGGCGTCGAAGCCGGTGGTGTATTGGCCGCTGAAGTACAGGCCGTGGCGTCCCTGGTGCCGGCGCAGGGCGCGGGCGGCCTGGATTGCCGACCGGTCGATCACCGGGTGCTGGAACCGTCGTTCGAGCAGGATGTGCGCCGGGTCGGCCCGTCTGCGCGTGGCCCACGACTTGAACACGTCGACCGTCCCGCCTGACGGAAGTCGCGGGTGCAGGGCGCCGTACCAGACGCTGCCCTCGCATTGACGACCGCTGACCCCGGCGTTGTAGGACGCCCAGTTGCTGCGATCGTGATGCACGTAGGCCGGGTCGGTGTGGATGAGCAGGCGCGAGTCGAAGTACTCGTAGGTGTTCAGCAGCGCTGCGACGTCCGCGAAGGCGGGCAGTCGGCGCAGCAGCTGATGTCCGACGCGTGCCGGCGCGTTGAGCACCACCGACCGGTAGGGCCCGTGGCGACCGCTCGGCGTCTCCAGGAACCAACCGGCGCGGGTTCGCTTCAGTGCCTGCACCGGCGCCTTGAGGTGCACCCGGACCGTGGGGCTGCGGTCGAGCAGGCGTTGCAGATTCCCCTGGAGCCCGATCGTCGAGTTGTAGGTGCTCGCGCCCTGAGCGATGTCCGCCGGGAACGCCAGCGCGAACGTCTGCAGGATCGAGCGCGCCGACGCTCGCAGCGCATCAGCGCGCGATGACCCGATCAACGCCGTGATCCACGGATACAGGACGCTCGAGCTTGAACGACTGGCTGACGGGAAGGCTGCCTGACCCAGGCCTCCACGGTGGTCTCCCACGGCAGGCCCGACAAGACCGCCTGGCGTGCGAGTCCGGTGAAGTTGGCGAACTCGAGCGCACGTTGCGGCGTGGACAACGCGTGCGAGGAGGAGAAGATCGGCGCGCCCCCGCCCGTCGGGAAGATGCACAGGCTGGCGGGCGCCTGCAGCGTGTCGTCAGCGGCCGGGTGGGCAGGATCGTAGAGGCCCAGTTCCTGCAGCAGCGTGACGTAAATGGGGTGCGTGTCGGGATGAAAGAACTGAGCGCCGATGTCGACGGTGAGCCGCCGCCCCCGATAGTCGATCACGTGCGAATCGCAATGACCGCCGATCTTGGATCTGGCCTCGAAAAGGTCGACGTCGTGGGTGTCAGCCAGGAAGTAGGCCGCGGCCACGCCGCCAGCGCCGGCGCCGATGATGGCCACGCGGTCGTCGACGCGATCCCGCCCGCCCGGCTCCTGTGGCGCTGGCCGGTGACGCAGCCGCCCCGGCGGCGCTCACGATCGGCCAGGAACGAGCCGGCGCCGACCGTCGCCAAGCCGACCGCGCGCTTGACGAGATCGCGACGGGTCATCGAGCCAGGTGGTCGAAACTTCTCGCTCATGCTCCGCACAGCATCTCGCACGGGGCGCCGCAGTGCCTGGCGGATCGCCGCTCCCGAGCCATCACGGGAGCGGCGACACCCTCGCGTCAGTGGGCGAGGAACTCGAGCAGCACGCGGTTGAACTCGTCGGCGTGGCTCACGTTGCAGCCGTGTGGCCCGTCGGCGATGACATGGACCTGGCTCCCGGGGATCGCCTCATGCGTGCGCTTGCCCGAGCCCTCGTAGGGAACCGTTCCGTCGCTGTCACCGTGGATGATCAACGCGGGCACCCTCACGTTCGGGAGATCATCGCGGAAGTCGGTGGTCCCGAACGCCTCCATGCACCCTAGCGCCGCCGTCTTGTCAGCCTGGCGGGTGAGCGCGAGCGCCTCCTCACGCTGGGCCTCTGACACCTTCAGCGTTCCGTCGGCTCAGACCAGGATTCGCCCGAAAGCGGCCAGCCGTGGATGAGCACGACGGGACGGCCCGAGCCTCCCGTGTCGTCGACGTGCAGGTTGGTGTTTGCCAAACAACCCGTGGTGGGCGGTGATCTCGGTCATGATGAAACTCCGTTTCGATCGTGGGAAATGAAGTGATGAGCCCGCCCTAGCGGGGCTGCTTGGTGGGCCGGATGAGGATCTCGGGCTGCAGTTCCTGATGCAGAGCCTCCGACCAGGCGTTGCCGCCCGACTTCGTCGCGTTGTAAGTCCCCCATAGAGAACGCCTACCCGCAGAACCACGGCCGACGCGCGCAGATGCGACACAACACGAACCGATTGCGACACCGATTGGCCGGGCTCTCATCGAAGCGTTTTGCGCGCCGCGGGTCGAGGCGGTGGCCGTTTTCGGTGCTCCGCGCTCATGACCGTAGGCTTTTCGGCATGTCCCGATCCGAGGTCCTGCCCGCGCCTCATGCGCTCGCGGAGGTCCGGCGCCTGGCCGGCCCGTCGGCGGTGATCTCGGGGGTCGCCCGCCTGCAGGGCGGGCAGCACGCGAACACGTGGAGGGTCGACACTGAGAATCCCGCGCTCAGACTCGTCGTCCGGCAGTTCCCGACGGGCGACCCTGCCGCCGCGCGCGAGCAGCAGGTGCTCCGGACTCTCGGCCGGCTCGGTGGCCTGGCCCCAATGCCGCTCGGCGGCGACGTCAACGCCCACCGGGCGACGTGCCCGACGTCCCTGATCAGCTGGGTTGACGGCGAGGCCGACATCACTCCGATTGACCCGGAGCCGTGGGCACGCGAGCTCGGTCGCGCGCTCGCAGTCGTACACGCGGCTGCGAGCCGGCGACTGGCCGCCTTTCCGAGCGTGTTCGATCACGCCGGAGGGTCCCAGGCCGCGCTGAACGGTCCGCTGGCGGGGCAAGTGCGGTCTCGCTGGTTACACGTGACGGGCTCACCGGAGGTGCTGACCCACTGCGACTACTGGTCAGGCAACGTCGTCTGGCGCGATGGACAGCTCACGGGGATCGTCGACTGGTCGGGCGCGGCACGCGGTCCACGAGGCTTTGACCTGGGCTGGTGTCGCCTCGATCTCGTTCTCCTCTTCGACGAACGCATTGCCGACGTCTGTCGTGGGGCCTACGAAGCCGCAATCGGCCGACCCGTCGGCGACACGCTCCTGTGGGACAGCTGGGCGGTCGCCCGATCGCACGACAACGTCGAGTCCTGGGTTCCGAACTACGCGCCGCTGGGACGCCACGACCTCGACCGGGGCGAACTTCGGCGGCGCCACTCACGATGGACGTCACGTCTCCTATCGCGGACGTAGCCTCGTCATCGGTCCCCGGACGGCGAGGAGCATCACCAGGCGAGGATGTTCGCGGCCTAAAGCGCCGTGGACAGTCCGATGCGGGTCGATCGCCACCAGAAGCCCGAACCCTGCCAACGGCACGGTCTGGGCGGCGAGCACGATCCCAGGGCGGCGACCGACCCGAGCGCGCAATCGTCGCCGACCTACGGCGCGCCAGCGGGCGGTACCCAGAAGATCGCCGCCTCGCCGAACGGCTCCGCCGGACAATCAATGGCAACGAGCGCTTCGCTCAGCTCTGGCGCGACGACGCAGTCGGCGAACATGCCGAAGATGGCAAAACGATCATGCACCCCACCTTCGCGCGCGAGCCGCCGGCCGTCGGCGCTCTCCCGCGGCTGGTGATGGTCCGACCTCGGCTGTCCCCTAGATTAGGAGCTTCGGCCGACCAATGTTTGACCTCGACCACTGGCTTCCCTCCCCTTCGACGCGAGTCGCGCACTGCCGTGAAAGCACGGCTGCGCCCGATCGGCTGTGGCGGGCCGCCCGTGTCGTCGGATTGAGCGACGCCCCAGTGCTCGGACGTCTTGTGCGCTGGAGAATCCCGGGGCTGGCACCTGACCTGTCATTTGACGCCATGTTCCGCCAGCACCCGTTCATGGTGCTCCGCGATCATGAGCACGGGCTGCTGTCCGGTTTGGTGGGACGGATCTGGACGCTGCGAGGGGAGTATCCGGAACTCACCGACCCGGAGACATTTCGGCGCTGGTCTTCGAGCGGAACCGCGCGGGTCCTGTTCGCAAACTGGGTCGAGCCGCTTCCCTCCGGTGGCGCACTCCTCCGTTCCGAGACGCGCGTTCAGGCGATCGGCACCCAGGCCCGCATCGGGATGGCCACACTGCGCCCGCTGGTTCGTGCGTTTCAGCATCTGATCGGCAGTGATGGCATCGAGGAGGCCGTCCGGCGAGCCGAGCAGCCGTGATTCCTGCGTGCGCCTGCACGGAGCGTATGACCTCGCATGGGTGACCCCGAGCTGCAGACGGGCCTATCGCGCGTGTCGTCGCATGCAGCTGCGCTATGACCCCACCTACTACTGGGCGACCCTCCGTCTGCCTCGCACTGTGCGTCCGGCTGTGCAGGCTCTGTACGGGTTCGTGCGTGGGGCGGATGAGTTGGTCGACGGAGCCAATCGTGCGGCTGATCCGGCGGCACGCCGGCGCGCGCTCGACAGCTGGCAGGGTGAACTGGAGCGAGGCCTCGCCAACGGCTCCTCTCGGCATCCCGTGATTGCTGCTCTGGTCGACGCCGGGCGGCGACACGACCTACCGCTCGACGAGCTGTCGGTGTACATGGACTCGATGCGCCTGGACTGCGGTCCCGTGCGGGTGAGGACCCGGGCCGAGCTGGATCGCTATATGCGCGGCAGCGCCGGCGCCGTCGGCCTCATCATGGCTGCGCTGCTCGATGTTCCCCAGGAGCTGCACGCGGCCATGGCGCAGCTCGGCACCGCCTTTCAGCTGACAAATTTCATCCGGGACGTGCGCGAGGACTACGAGCTCGACCGGATCTACCTCCCGACCGACGATCTTGCCCGTTGCGGGACAAGCGTCGATGACATCGCCGCGCGGCGCGTGACGGACGGCCTGCGCACCCTCCTGGCGGCCGAGGTCGGCCAAGCACGACGGCTGTTCGCGGGAACGACGGGCCTCTACGACGACGATGCACCCATCGGTGCGCCGCGGCGTGGTTCTCGCCCGCTCGGTGTACGAGCGGATTCTGGACCGAGTCGAGGCGCTCGAGTTCGACGTCCTCGCGCATCGCGTCCGTGTGCCGCCGTGGCAGCTCGGCCCGGCAGCGTTTGCCGCGCTCGCACCCCGCATGATGAGCACGAGCGACAAGCTTGCCGTCGCGGCGTGGCGGCGGCCCAAGTGACCTGCCGCATCCCGATATGACCATCCGAGCGACGGTTCGGGGTGCCGAGCGTCACTCGCTCGACGGGATGAGCGCGGACGTTCTCATCTGCGGGGCCAGCTTCGGTGGTCTTGCGGTCGCGCGCGAACTGGCCGGCAGTGGAGCCTCGGTCCTCCTGGTCGACCGCTATCACGTCGGCGAGCGAGCGACCTCGGCCTGTGCCGCACCAACCCCCTGGCTGCATGCGATGGGGGTCGGCGAGGCGATCTGTCAGGAGATCCCGCACATGACGTTCACGACCCCGCGGGGATCGGTTCGCTACCGCCTGCCATGGAGCTGGTCCTCGTTTGACTACCGCCGCCTCTGCCAGCTTCTCTACGCTCAGAGCGACGCCACCTTTCACACCGCCACCGTGCACGGGCGGGTCGAGGCCGCCGACTCGACGGATGACGAGCTGATCGCCGTCATGACCGATCGGGGTGCACTCCGAGCGCCACTGGTGGTCGACGCGTTGGGGTGGCGGCGCGTGCTCGGGCACAGCGGTCATCAGCCCCCCGAGTCACCGTTGTCCCGCGGCCTGGAGGTTCACCCTGACGGTGGCGGCCAGGATCTGGACGTCTGGATCGAGCGTTCGCTCGTCCGGCGAGGGTATGGATGGCGGGTGCCGGCGAACGGCACGGCTCGCGTGGGCGTTGCCTCCTACGCGCCCGGCGACCATGTCCGCAAGCCCACCGTTGCGCTCGCCGAGCGCCTCGAGTTGGAGGCCGTCGGCTACCAGGGCAACTGGTTTCCCCATCGCCTGCGGCCCGCAACTGAGGACTCGATCTTCTTCGTCGGCGACTCCGCGGGCCATTGCTTTCCCCTCTCGGGAGAGGGCATCCGCACCGCGTTCTATTTTGGGATCGCGTGCGGCCGCGAGTTGACCGACGCGCTCGCCGGGCGCCGCTCGAGGAGCGAAGCCGCTCGGCGCTACGCAGCGTTCAGTGCTCGCCATGGCCGTGCGTTCATGGTTGCGGGCCACCTCCAGCGAATCATCCCCGCACTCCCTCCGCAGCTCCTGATGGCCGGATTGCGGCTGTTCGGCCACCAACGACTGATCGACCGGAGCTTCGGCTGGTATCTCGATCAGGCGCATCCTTCCTTCGCCAACCCGACCGATCTGCAGATGGAGCCCCGGGGTTACCCGGGGTGAGTCTCCGCCGGCGTCTCTCGGCGGCGGAGAAGCGCCCGGCTCGATTGGACGCGAACAGCGGTGTGCATGTCGGCGCGCAAGCTCGTCGTGTGTGCAGCGCGGGTTGCCGTCCCGTGTGTCAGCCGTACCGCAACTTCGGAAAGGCCCCTTCCGTCCCGCGTCCTGCGGGGGTCATGTCGAGCACGCTCCAGAGCGGCCAGATGGCGTCGACGTGCCGAGGGTCCTCGCCTTCATCACGCGGGGCGAACATGAGCTCCGTGGCCCAAGCGTGACGGAGCTCCTCGCCGTCGCGCACGAACACGTTGAGGACGGGCCTCTGGCCGCCGTCGGCGGTTTCGGCGTGGTAGTCGCGGTTGTAGAGGTTGTTGCGCGACGAGAGCAGCCGCAGGTGACGCCACCCACGTTCGCGGGCGAAGGTGCGGATTCGCTGCGGGTCTGACTTGGCCACGACGACGAGGTTCAGCCGTTCGCGGAGGTGGGCAGCGGCACCGTCGAGCGAGTCCAGGATCGACGTGCACGACGCGCACGGGGTCTCCGCAAGCGGCAACTTGCCCGTTTCGCCAGCCGGCCCGGGCCGGGTGTCCCCCGAATAGCGCGGGAACATGAAGCTGTAGACGACCAGCGAATCCCGGTCCGGCTCAAGGAGCTCGGAGAACCTGACCTCGCCGCCATCGTCGGCGGCTTCCTCGAAGCGGTAGTCGCTCGGCACGATCCCTCCCAAGGGCAGGGTACGACGTTTGGCAGCGACCGCCTCGGTGTGCCGGCGCAGTTCGATTTCGGCCTCCAGCAGCTCGTCGCGTGCCCGCCGGTACTCCTCGTTCTCGCCCGGGAACCGGACGGTGTGCAGCGGATCAGTCATTCCCGTTACCTCCTTTTGTAGTGAGCAGCTCCGTCAGCGCTCCCAGCTTGTCCGTCCATCCGCCGGTGGTGGCCCGGACGGTGCGCTCGTCGGACTCACCGGTGTGCCGCAGCGTCAAGCGAGTGCCCCGCTCGTCAGCTTGTAGGGCGATGACGAGGCGCGTCGTGGTCGGATCCTCCGCGCCGCGCCATGACCAGACCATGCGCGTGGGCGGCGACAGCTCGAGCACCTCGCACTCGACCTGGCCACGGCAATCCTCGCGCGGGGTCTCGCGGAGGACGAAGCGCGACCCGACCTTCGCCTCGTAGCCGGTCGGGGCCATCAGCCAACGCTCGATCATGTCCGGATCGGTCAGGGCACGCCAGACACGTTCGATCGGCACTGGAAACAACTCCTCCATGGCGATATCCAGCCTCATGGCTGCTCGCCGAGAAGCTCGCCCAGTGCGTCGAGCCGACCGCGCCAGAACTCTCGGTATCGACCCGACCAATCGTAGATCTCTCGTAGTCCCGCGGGGCGAAGCCGATAGATGCGTTGGCGTCCGGAGGCCTCGCTGCTCACCAGCCCGGCCCGTCGCAGGATCGCCAGGTGCTGAGAGGTTGCCGAGTAGGACATTCCCGACGCGATGACGAGCTCACCCACGGCGCGCGGCCCCGGTTCCATCAAGTCGATCAGGGCGCGGCGATTGCGGTCGGCGATCGCGTGAAAGACATCTTGACTGGCTTGTCCTCGAGGCATCGTCACTATGTTAGCGAAAGCTAAAATATGAGAAGGGGCCATTTCACGCGGCCGTTTCAAGCTTCGCGCGACCCGCCGAACGCGAGTCGCGAGTCACATCCGGGCAACGAACCTGCTAGACGATGTAGTACGGACGTGTGCGAACGGACCGGCAAGAACCGGGACTCGCCGTCCGACGTTCGGATCACAGACCGGGGAGCGCTGCCGAGGCTGGCAGGGCTGGTACGGCGCGATCAGGCTGGGGCGCCGCGATTAGGCCCAGCGACTAATGACCTAGGAGACAGTGATGGCAGCCAGGCCCAAGGTGACCGTGTCCATGCAGCCGACGAACCACCGACCGACAACGGCCGAGCGACGGGCGGCGCAGATCGCGTCGCTGTCCACCCGGCAGGCCGAGCTCAAGCAGGAGGCGGCCGACCGCCGCGGCGCCAAGAGCGCGACGGACGCACCCCCCTCTCAAAGCCTCTAGCCCGTCAGAGTCGGCGCGGACGCTCCCGGCCGCGGGACACGCCTTCTCCACCGATGTCGAAAGCCCTGTGCCCGCGCACGGGGAGCTTGGCCACGAGATCATCTACCTGCTGACCGACGAGGCGTCGGGCGGACGCCGATGCTTCGTTCGAGACCCCGCGGGCACGTCGTGAAGGTGGCGCGGCATCTCGACTAGACACGCCGCGGATCTGGCGGATTCTTGCGCGGCGCGGCCCGAATCGGTCTACGCGAGGTCGTCGCACATCGCGGCGGCGGCCGACTCGAGGCGATCGTCCCCCCAGAAGCTCTGACTCGCGGCGAGCACGGTGGGAACCCCGACGACGCCGGCCGCAATTGCCGCCTCGGTCACATGGATCAGCTGATGCTTGATGTCGTCGGCGGCGACCCTATGCATGACCGTCTCCGGCTCGAGGCCGACCTCTTCAGCGACGGCGAGCACATCATCGAGGTCTCGGAGCCCGAGGCCGAGCACAAAGTTGCGCGAGAACGCGGCCCGGTTGAACTCCCGGAGCAGACCTCGGCCGTCGGCGACGATCGCGGCCCTCAGCGAGGCCAGCCCGCAACTCTCGATCGGCCATCCTGGCGGCCAGCGCATCGCCGGCAACCCGTACGCCTCGGCGCGCCGCTCGCACTCGGCAGCGCCAAGGCGCCGTGCGTGCTCATCGAAGGATCACGGGCGTGCGTGCTCATCAAGACGCGCAGCCTATTCGCCGCCGGGCGAGCCAACGCGCGTCGGTCACCGAAACGATCGCCGGCTTCGACCGTGAGCCAGCATGTCCACGGCGTTCGGTCATTCAATCCGCACGTCGCTGTTGTGCTGGGTGGCCGGCTCCAGCGTGCACAACCGCACGCTCACGGTCACGCTCCACTCACACGCCGTGCCGATCGTGTGATGCCGGTCTCCGCTAGCGTTCGGGACACGCGGCGTCGAGCGCCGAGTTGGCCTGGCGCGCCTGCGGGTGCGTCGGCTTCTCCGGGGTATCCCCGGGGATGTGATCGTAGGTGGTTCAGTGCATCGCGAGCCCTAGAGTGCATCCTGAGGGGAGGCACCTCGGGGCACGCGCGACAAGCGCAGTCGGAGCTCGGCGCCGTGATCGATCCCAAGCCATGGATGACACCGATCCCGACCGGTTAGCGCTCGCCGCGACACTCGGTCATGCGTTTCTTGACGGGACATGGCGTGCGGAGGATCTCGCGGAGCGTGGCGCCGGGTGTCTGGATTACTGGCCGCACTGGATGCTCAAGCTGGCCTTTACGGTCGTCGCTCGGCATCGCGTTGCGCCGGTCGACGACCGCGATGGCCTGGTCCGCTTCATCACGACGTTCCTCCACGCTCGCGCGGCTGACCCGGCGGGCCTCGGGGCGTCGCCCGCGATCACCCCTCGTCCAGCCCGAGAACCCGCCGTCGCGCGCGACTGGCCGGTCGCGCCGATCGAGTCGCTCGAGGCCCTGGCTGAGCGGCTTGAGGTGAGCAGCGGGCAGCTCGCCTGGCTGGCTGACGTTCGCGCCATGGAGCGCACCGTCCAGCAGGAGCGGCTGCGCAACTACCGCTACCGCTGGGTTCCACGGCGCGGTGGGTTGCCGCGTTTGATCGAGGCGCCGAAGGCGCGACTGAAGGAGATCCAGCGCTGGGTGCTGCGCGAGATCCTCGATCACGTGCCGGCCCACGACGCCGCCCACGGATTCACCCGCGGTCGTTCGGTCCTGACCCACGCGTCGGTGCACACGGCGAAAGGCGTCGTCCTGCGGATCGATCTGCGCGACTTCTTCGCCTCCGTTTCGGCAGGTCGGATGTACGGAATCTTCCGTGCGCTCGGATATGACCGCAGCATCGCGCACACGCTCACCGGCCTGTGCAGCAACAGCGTCCCGACGGTCGTCTGGAACGCGACCGATCGACCGCGCCAACCGCACCTGATCGGCCCGCACTTCTGGCTGGGTCGAGCCCTCACCACTCCCCATCTGCCTCAGGGCGCCCCGACATCACCGGCCCTGGCCAACCTCGCCGCGTTCGCGCTCGATCGCCGGCTGGCCGGCCTGGGCAGCTCGTTCACCCTGGACTACTCGCGCTACGCCGACGACCTCGTCTTCTCAGGTCCCCGCCTCTCCGACCGCGCCAACCGGACGCTGCTCGCGATGGTCAGACAGATCGTCAGAGACGAGGGATTCCGTGTCAACGAAGACAAAACGAGCCTGCGCAGCGCCGCGCAACGCCAGTTCGTCACCGGCGTCGTGGTCAACGTGCATCCGAACGTCCCGCGCCCGGAGTACGACCGGCTCAGAGCCATCCTGCATCGCCTCGCCATCGATGGCCCAGGCAGCCACGACCCCGGGCAGCCAGTCGACCTCCACGCCCATCTGCGCGGGCAGGTCTCCTGGGTCAGCGCGCTCAACCCGCACCGCGGCGAAAAGCTCCGTCGGCTCCTGGACCGCATCGACTGGGATGTGTCGGATCAGACCGGCACCTGAGGCGTGAGCGCCGGCGGGCCTGACGTGACGAGGACCGCGTCGCCGCGCTACAACCGCATCATGACGCCGAGGTTCGGCGCCACTGGTGATCTTCAGCGAGGGGCGTGGTGAGAGATGCTACGACGTGACGAGGTGAAGCCGGAGACGTGGGCGATCGTCGCGGGGCGCCCTGAGCCGTTGCCCGGCTCACCACTCAACATCCCGATCATCGCCGCGTCGACGTATGCGCTCGGCGGTGAACGGATCTACAGTCGCAACGAGGCGACCGAAGGCTGGGAGTCCTTCGAGGCGATGCTCGGGGGCCTCGAAGGCGGCGATGCGGTGGCCTTCTCGTCAGGGATGGCGGCGTGCGCCGCCGTGCTCAGCCAGCTTCCCGATGGCGCACACGTGCTCCTGGGTGATGACTGCTATCAGGGCGTAGCCGGGCTCGCCGAAGTTGGCGCCCGTGCCCACCGGTGGCGCGTCGAGCGGCTTCCGGTGGCCGACCGACGCTGGGTGGACAAGGCCCCCGAGGCGGATCTGCTGTGGGTGGAGTCCCCGTCGAACCCGCTGCTCGAGGTCGCCGATCTCGCCGCGATCTGTTCGGCCCCGCGCGGGCCCCGGACTCGCATCGTCGTCGACAACACGTTCGCCACGCCACTGCTGCAGCGTCCCCTGGAATTCGGGGCCGACATCGTCGTGCATTCGGCGACCAAGCTGATCGGGGGGCACTCGGACCTGCTGCTGGGCGCGGCGGTGACCGCGGACGCCGGAGCGCTGCGGGAGTTGCGGGGTGCCCGGAGCCTGAACGGGGCCACCCCGGGGATGCTCGAATGCTTCCTTGCCCTGCGCGGCTCGCGGACGCTCGCGCTGCGGCTACGCCATGCTCAGGCTTCGGCAGCACAACTCGCGCAACGCCTGGGTGGCCATCCTGCGGTCGGTCGGGTCCGCTATCCCGGCTTTGGGACGATCGTGAGCTTCGAGCTCACCGATGCGGCCGCTGCCAGCCGGGCATGCCACGCAACCCGGATCATCCGCCACGCGACGAGCCTCGGAGGCGTCGAGACGTGCATGGAGCGCCGCAACGCCCACCCGGGCCAGGAGCACATACCGCCGGGTCTGATCCGGCTCAGCACGGGCTGCGAGGACGTCGAGGACCTGTGGAACGACCTCGGCGGCGCGCTGGACGTATCCACCGGGGATGCCTGACGCTCGGTCCACGCGTGCTCCCCGACCGGATCGAGGACGACGGGCTGGTGCTGCGGCGATGGCTGGTCGCCGACGCGGAGGCGCTGCACGCTGTGATCGCGGAGAGCGAGCCGGAACTGCGGCCGTGGGTGACCTGGGTCAAGGAGGACATCTCGGTCACGGGCCGGCGCATGTTCATCGCCGAACAGGAGCGTGAGTGGCGGGGCGGCGGCTCAGTCGCGTTGGGAATCTTCGTCGGTGACCGTATCGCCGGTGGATGCAGCCTCGACGTCCGCGCGAGCACCGAGGGGGTCTTGGAGATCGGGTACTGGCTGCACCCGGCCTATCGCGGGCACGGGCTCGCGACTCGGGCGGCCCGGCTCCTCACCGAGGCCGCGCTCGTTGTGCCCGAGGTCCACGCCGTGGAGATCCGTCACGACAAGGCGAACACGGCGAGCGGCGCCGTGCCGCGGCGGCTTGGCTACCGGTTCATCGGCGAGGCGCCGAACCGGTCGCCCGCCCCGGCGGACTCGGGTACCGACCTGGTCTGGTGTCGGTCGCCGACGCCGGAGAGTCTTGTCTTGCGCCTGTCGCTCGAGCTGGTTCCCGCCGAGCGCGGCGGCCGGCCCGGACCGGTTCTCGACGGCTATCGCGCGTCGATGTCGTTCGGCCAGCGCCGGCGCGGGATCGAGCCGGTCATCCACGACGCGATCGTCGTGCACGAACATGGCGCGGCCCTCGCGCCCGGCCGGCGAGGCCTGGTGCGCGCCTGGGTGCTCATGCCCGACGAGCTTCCCCGGTCGGTCGGCGCCGGCTCCGTGTTCACCCTCCTGGAGGGCGATCGGATCGTCGGGCGTGCAGAGGTACTCGCCCTGTACAGCGATCCGACCCGGCGACCCCTGGAGGACCTTCGCGCCGCCAAGATCCGGCGCCTCGTGAAGTTACCCGGCCCAGCAGCTTCGTCCCGCCGCCCCTGAGCGCTCCCCCGCTCGCCTACGACCGAAGGAACAACGCACCGTCGACGAGGCGACGGCGGCCGATCGGATCGGGCAGCGCGACCCGGGAGGGAGTCTCGGGGTTCGGCGAGCGGACCTGGAACCCCTTCGGTGGGATGACGAACATCGTCAGCACCAGCTCCTGGGCGCCGACGTGGACGTCGGGGGCAAGCAGACGCCGATCGGCACGCCGCCCGCCCGACCACGTCTGTTCGGTCACCAACACCCGCACGACGGTGTCCTGCGGATCGGGCTCATAGCTCGGGTCAAGGCGCCAGTCAGACGCGCGGATTCCATCGCGCGTGACCCGTAGCGGCCGGCCGGCGCTCACCGCCAGGCACGTCCACTTCCGGCGAGTCTCCCGGCGCATGGCGATCGTGACCAGCTGCGGCGGCCGGCCGCGCCCGAAAAGAACCTCATCGTCGGACCGGGCGAGCACCCGCCACCCCTCGAGCCCCGTGGCCGGCGTGGTGCCCTTGGGCGCCTTCTGGCGGGCGAGTTGCGCAACCAGAGCGGCGACGGCGGGATCCTGCTCGTCAAGCTGACCGGGAGGGCCGCCGAGCGCGGCCGGCGAGAACGGCAACCCGGCGCCGTCGCTGATCAGCACGGGGTCATGCGGCGCGGCGCGGGGCTCGAGCACAGCCGAACGTTCCCAGTCACGCTCGGTGGGGACGCTGGACCTGCGCGGGAACAGACGCCCCAGAAAGCGGGCAGGAGGCTCCGGCATCACCACGAGATTACCGGCGTGCGAGCCAGCAGTCGTCGTCGCAACCGCAGGCGACGGGCCACGAGTGCCTAGACTTTTCCCGCTCCATACCGACTGAGGGGACGAGGACATGGCGGACAGCCCAATACGGTGGGGAATCCTCGGAACCGGTGGGATCGCGAGAGCGTTCGTGGCCGATCTGGGGCTGACCGAGTCCGGCGTTGCGACCGCCGTCGGGTCGCGCAGCCAGGCCTCGGCGGACGCGTTCGCGGACGAGTTGGGCATCGCGAACCGGCACGCGAGCTACGCATCGCTGGTGACCGATCCCGACATCGACGTCGTCTATGTGGCCGTACCGCACCCGATGCACCTTGACAACGCGATCCTCGCGCTGCGGGCCGGCAAGCACGTTCTGGTCGAGAAGCCTTTCACGATGAATGCCGGCGAGGCGCGAGAGGTCGTTCGCGTGGCGCGAGAGAGCGGTCTGTTCGCGATGGAGGCGATGTGGACACGCTTTCTGCCCCACGTGGCCGTGATCCGGGACTGGCTCGCGCGGGACATGCTCGGTGACATCGTCACCGTGACGGCGGACCATGGCCAGTGGTTCGCTGAGGATGCCGAGTTCCGGCTGTTCGCCCCGGGGCTGGGCGGTGGCGCACTGCTGGACCTCGGGGTGTATCCGGTGTCGTTCGCGTCGATGGCGCTGGGCACCCCGAGCCGGATCATGTCGATCAGCGACCCGGCGTTCACCGGCGTCGACGCCCAGACCTCAATGCTATTCGGCTACGAGGACGGCGCCCAGGCGGTCCTGACCTGCACGCTGCGCGCCAAGAGCCCAACGCGGGCGGCGATCGTCGGCACCGACGCGAGAATCGAGGTCGAGGGCGACTTCTACGCTCCCACGACCGTCACGCTCATACCGAGAGACGGTGACGCGGCCCGCGTCGAGTCCGTCCACCCGGGACGGGGCCTGCATCATCAGGCTGACGAGGTCGCGCGGAGATTGGCGGCCGGAGACCGCGAAAGCTCGTTGATGCCACTGGACGAGACCATCTCGGTCATGGAGACACTGGATACCGTGCTGGCCCAGGCAATGCATCGGGCGGGGAAGCCGGCACCAGCTTGACGCAAGGCCAGAGGCCCTCGCCGCGCGTTTGCGACACACTCATGGCATGCCGCTCGATCCACCGATCCAACAGATGCTGGCCGTGCTCGAATCCATGGGAAGCCCGTCGATCGCGTCCGGGACCCCGGAGGCCGCACGGAACGGCTTTCGCACACTGACCGTCGATCTCCGACAGCCCGAGGCCGTGGTACCGGTGTCCGGGGTCGAGGACCTCGAGATCCCCGGGCCGGCAGGCCCGCTGGCGGCGCGCGTGTACCGGCCCGAGAGCTGGGGCACCGTGCCCACCGTGCTGTTCATCCATGGCGGTGGCTTTGTCATCGGGGACCTCGATACCCATGACAACCAGTGCCGCACGATCTGCAGGGAGGTCGAGGCCGTGGTCCTGAGCGTCGGATACCGGCTGGCACCCGAGGCGCCCTTCCCTGCCGCAGTCGAGGACTGTGGCGCAGCGCTGAACTGGACGGCGGAGCACGTCCAGGAGCTTGGCGGCGATCCGAAGCGACTCGCGATCGCCGGTGACTCGGCCGGAGGAAACCTCGCCGCGGTCACCGCGCAGCTGGCCCGCGGCGCCGGCGGACCGCGGATCTCCGCGCAGTTGCTCATCTACCCCGGTACCGACTTTCGTGACGATGGGGCCCGTTACCCGTCTCGGGCGGAGAACGCCGACGGGTATTTCCTCACCGCTGAGGACATGCGCTGGTTCTCTGAGAACTACGTCGGCAGCTCCGACCCGAGCGATCCCAGCCTCTCCCCCATTCTCAGCGAGAACCTGGCCGGGTTACCCCCCGCCGTCGTCGTGACGGCCGAGTACGACCCGCTGCGCGATGAGGGCGAGGCGTATGCCCGCGCCCTCGAGCAGGCGGGCGTTCCCGTCACTCTGGTGCGCTACGACGGGCTGATCCACGGCTTCTTCGACCTTGCCCCGCTCAGCCCCGCTGCGGCCGTGGCCGTGGGCGAGACGTGCGCGAACCTCAAACGACTGCTCGCCTGAGGGACCTGTTCGGCGAGCTCGGGGCGGCGGCAACCGCCCACGCGGCACCAGTGACCGGTAGCCCCGGCGTGGGGGGTGGGCGCCGGACGGATCGCCCACGCGCTGATCGACCAGCTGCGTATCGGCTGAGTGGTTCAGCGGCGACGCGGAGGACGGGCGCGGCGCTCGGTGGCCGAGCAGTCCAGGCACAGCACGCCGTCGGGCATCGCCTTCAGCCGACCTGCGGAGATGGGACCTCCACACTCGTCGCAGATGCCGTAGGTCCCGTCGTCGAGCTTGGCCAGGGCGCGCTCCGTGCGATCCAATCCGCGCTCCAGTGACTCGCCGACGCCAATGTCGGTCAGGCGGCTCACCGCCTCGGAGGTGCCGTCCCCGATCCGCTTGCCGAAGCTGACCGCGCTGCCCCGCTCGGGACGCTCGGCCAGCACTCCGAGACGCCTGCGGTCGCGGTCCCGGCGCGCCTGCAATTCCGCCCGAACGTCGTCAAGAGGGTTATCGGCGGTCATGCACTGGGGCCCGCCGCTGCGGCGAGCCTGCTTGGCACGTGCCGCCGCGGCGCGCAACCGGCGTGCCTCGTCACGGGCGGTGATCGCGTTCTCCTTCTCGCGCAGCGCCTCGTCCTTGGCCTCCAGGGCCTTGAGTCGCGCCTTGGGGGCGGCCTTGTCGACTGCCTCCTGCGTCTGCTCGGCCGCCTTGCGGCTGCTCTTCAGACGACTGCGTTCGGCCTGCGCGACCTGCTTGGTGTCGCGCTCCTGCTTTCGACCGGACTGCGCTCGGACGGTGTTGGCCTCACTGGCGCGCCTGCTGGCGCTGCGTGGCACTCTCGCGCTTGCGCTCGCGCAGCTCGGCGTCGGCCCGCTCAGACGTGCGCTGGGCGGCGGTGGCGAGATCCTGCGCCTCGGCTCGCGCCTGGGCCGCGGTCCGCCGGCGGCGCGCGTCCTCGCGCATGACCGGATCGGCCATCACCGTTCCCATCGCGCCCCGGACGGCGGCGTCGAGGCGGTCCAGTGCCACCCGTCCCGGCTCGCGCGAGCCCGGCACCGTCGCGCGGGAGGAGGCTGACCACTCCGTCCAGGGGCCAGCGGGCCAAGGTGAGCCCTGCGTCGACGACGGTCCTGGCCATCACACGCGCGTTCATCGGTCCTCCTGAGGGTCAATGGTGTCTGCCGCTGCCTCGCGGGCGCGGGCTTGGCGCTCGAGCAGCTGGCTTTCCGCCGCCGCTGACCGGCGCTCGCGCTCGGCGCGCCGCTCGGCGCTGTCCGCCGCCGTCTCCTGAATCTGCAGACGCCGGTCGGCCGCCGGCCTGTCGCTGTTCGCTCTCGGCTCGTGCCCTGCTCTCGGCCTGCTCGCGCTCGGCCTCGATCCGGGCCTCGCGCTCCTGCTCAGCGACCTCTGCCTGCAGACGCTGGCGCTCCAGCTCGAGCTCAGCCCGCTCCTCCACGACCGTCGCCTCGTCCTCGCGACGATCCGCCTCGGCGGCGCGATCGGCGGCTTCCCGCTCGGCATCGACCTGCGCCTGCTGGAGGCGGCCCTCCCGCGAGAGGTCCGCGTCACCCACTGCCGAGCCGGCCACCTCCTTAGCCTTGCCGACGAGCTTGCCGACCAAGCCGCCGCTGACCTGCTCAGGGGTATCGGATCGGTCACGGGTTCACTGCTCCTCTGCCTTGCGTTGACGTGCGAACTGCCCAGTTGACTGGCTGCCCAGGCAGCGGGCGCGCAAACATACGTTCTCTCCCGGACGCCGCCGGGAAGCCTTGGCTCGCGGCGTAATCATGGCTCAGATCTGCACCCGGCGGGCATGCAGCGCGGCGAACACCGGGCGGCACGCCTCGGCCACAGCGGCATGCTTGTCGGAGAGGGTCGTGTCCCGCGGGCGCCAGCGCGTAAATTCGGTCGACGACCACACGGCGGTGTACCAGTGGGCGCCCACACCCCGTCAGTGGCACGTGACCCCCGCGGCCAGGACAGCATTCGGCCGGTGAACGGGATGCCGAGCCAATCACACAGCCACCGCAGATGGGCCTCGGGGGCACTCAGGAAGTCGGTCGCGTCGATGATCGGCACCTCGAATTCGTGGCGATCCCACAGGTCCATCAGCCAGCCCTGCTGCAGCAGTCCGATGTCTGCGGGCTCGCAGGTCGCCCGGGACCGGACGTAGGACGCCACCACCTCGAGCGGATCGCGGATCAGCAGCGCGGAGCGGAACCGCAGGGTCCAGCTCAGGTCCATGTCACGGGAGACGTGGTGGGCCATGTGCTTGGCGTAATGAACCCGGCGGCCGGCCGGCAGCGGGGTCGAGAGGCCCGCAACCGCGGTGACGAGATCGGTCGGCTGGGACGCCATCACCGCGTCGCGCGCCGGGTGGTCGACCCCGGTCCGGGCGAGGTACGCCGCGTACAGCGGCTCATCGACGACGACCGTGTCGAGGCGGTTCTCGAACGCGCGCATCATCGCGGTCGAGATATTCCGCGGGCCGGACCACATCGCCACGCGGACTGGGTCGCTCATCGGGCGCTGCGCGCCGCCACGTCGGCGTCGATGTGCTCGCGGTACAGCGCCTGGAGGCGCTCGACCATCGGTCCTCGACGGCCGTCGCCGAGCGTGCGCCCGTCCACGGAGCGCACGGGGACGACACCGGCGAAGGTGCCGGTCACAAACGCCTCGCGGGCGGAGTAGACGTCGGTCAGGCTGAATGTGGTTTCGCGCGCGAGGATCCCGTTGGCCCGGCAGATATCGAGCACGTTGGCGCGAGTGATTCCCGCGAGGCAATAGCGACCGTCGGAGGTCAGCACCTCGGGCGCGTCCTCGGGTCCGACGACGACGAAGAAATGCGTTGAGTTGCACGTGGCCACGAAGCCGTGCGGGTCGAGCATCAGCGCCTCGTCAGCCCCGGCCGTGTAGGCCTGGATGCAGGCCGTGACGTCGTTGAGCTTGGAGTGCACGTTGAGCTTGGGGTCGAGCGTGTCCGGGGCGGCCCGGCGCACGTGCGTGGTGAACAGGGTGATGCCCTCCGTCACCGTCACCGGCAGCGGCGCTTTGTGCTCGGCGATGATCACCACGGTGGCGGGGCCGATCGTCACGCGCGGATCCTGGTAGGGGGTGCGCTTGAGACCCCGGGTGACCATCAGGCGCAGGTGGACGCCGTCGCTCATCGCGTTGGCCCGCAGCGTCGCGTAGATCGCCTCGGTCAGCGCATCGCGACTGCGTCCGACATCCAGCATGATCGCCTTCGCGCCCTCGAAGAGCCGGTCGAGGTGATGTTCCAGGTAGGCCGGATGGCCGCCCCGGACGCGCAGCCCCTCCCATACGCCGTCCCCGAGAATGAAGCCCGAGTCGAACACCGACACAACGGCGCGGTCTCGCGGCACCAGGTCACCGTTGACCCAGACCAGAATCCGCTCGTTACGCGCGTCGTCCTCGAATGTCGTGCGTGCCCTGGGCCACGGTGGAAACATAATGGCGGGTGCAGGATCTGAACATTGTCGAACGCCGATGGCATGCGGCTTGCATTCCGCGCTTCGGCGAGGCACCCTAGCGGCGACCTCATGGCTCTCCCGGTGGCGATACAGACGTTCATTGACCGTCAGGCCGACGAGGCGCGTGGTCACTATGAGGATCTGCGGGCCGTGATCTTCAACGGCACGCTGAAGCGCTCGCCGGAGCCCAGTCACACCGACGGCCTGCTTGCCATCGTCCGCAGTATTTTCGGGCGTGTCGGCGCGGAGCTGATCGAGGTCCGGACCGTCGATCACGCGATCCCGCCCGGCGTCTGGCCCGATATGCGCGACCACGGATACGAGCACGATGACTTCCCGGCGATCTACCGCGAGGCGGTGGCACCGGCCGACATCCTCCTGATCGCAGGGCCGATCTGGCTCGGAGATCAGAGCTCTCAGACTCGCAAGATCATCGAGCGGCTCTACGCCTACTCGGGCGAGGTCAACGCCGCTGGTCAGTGGTCCTACTACGGCAAGGTCGGCGGGACGCTGAGCACCGGCAACGAGGACGGCGGCAAACACGCCAGCGCCCAGATCCTCTACGCCCTGCAGCACATCGGGCTGACGATCCCCCCGCAGTCAGATACCTACTGGAACGGGGAGGCAGGGCCCGGACCGTCCTATTTGGATCCCGAGAGCGGCGGTGAGCAGAACGCGTGGACAACGCGCAACACGGTGTTCATGACCTGGAACCTGCTGCACCTCGCGCGCATGCTCAAGGACGCCGGCGGCGTTCCCGCCTACGGCAACTCGACGCACGACTGGGACCTGACCCAGCCTGCCCATCCGAATCCGGAATATCGCTAGACCCCGGGCGCCCCGGCCCTGACGCCGGTCGATCACGATGAAACCCGAGCCGCAGCTCATCGACGTACAGGTGCCCGACGATCCGGCGGGGACCGTGCTCGTGCTGCACGGGGGTTCGAGCCGCGGCGAGAACCGGATGGTCAGCCCGACACAGCTCTCGGTGCTGAGGATGATCCCCGTCGCCCGAAGGATCGCGCGTAACGGCTCCGGGGGAGCTGGCCGTGTTCCGCCTGCTCAACTCGGTCCGAGGCTGGGACACCACCCACACTCCGGCACAGGACGCCAAGTGGGCGCTGGGCGAGATCGCCCGACGGCTCGGAGGCCGCCCGCCCGCGTGCCTGGTCGGGCATTCCCTCGGCGGTCGCGGGGCGCTGCTGGCGGCCACCCAACCCGAGGTCGTCAGCGTGGTGGCGCTCGCGCCGTGGGTCTATCCGGATGACGTGCCGGACGGGCTCGACGGCCAGCGCATCCTGTTCGTCCACGGCTCGCGCGACCGGATCGCCAGCCCCGCCCGCTCCGCGGCCCTGGCGCGAAACCTCGGCTCGGCGCGCCTGGGTCGGCTATGTGACCGTGGAGGGCGGCAAAGCACGCGATGCTCCGCCGGCACGCGGTGTTCAGCTGCCTCGCCGCCCAGTTCGCGACCGCTACGCTGCTCGGGCGCTGGGACAGCGACACGATCAGCCGGATTCAGGACGGCGAGAGTCCTTTGCGGGTGTGACGCCCGGCGCACGCCGCGGACGGTCGCGTCGGGTTGTCGTCTTTGCACTCCTCGAGCTGGTCTGATGGGTTCACGATTGCTGCGGCCGGTACCCGGAGTTCGGGCGCAAATCACCGATTCCCGCGACGGACTTTCTACGGTGTGGGGGTGCCGATCACCCATCGCGATCACGTGCAGTCGCTGCTCAGCACCGCCGCGGCCGAACACGCGGGGCTGCTCGCGCAGCTACCGGCGCGGCGTGGTGCCGGTCCTGCGGGCCACCTATGACGCGCAGGAGCACGCGGCGATCATCATCGCCACGCGGCTGGACGACCACTGACGGTCGCGGGACTGGACGAGGCCCGGCTGCACCTATAGCGTCGGGCCATGACCTCCACCACGCCCGAGGACGGGCTTCACAAAGAGCTGAGCCTGGTCGACGCCGCGGCCTTCTCGGTCGGCCTGATCGGACCGGTCGGCGCCATCGGCCTGCTCGGCACCGGAGCCGCGCTGATCATCGGACGTGCCGTGACGCTTTCCTTCGTGTTTGCGGTCGTCGGCGTGGCGCTCGTCGCCTATTGCTTCGTCAAGCTGTCGCAGCACATCTCCCACACGGGCTCGGTCTACGCGCTGGTCGGAGTGACGCTGGGTCCCCAGGCGGGCTTCTTCGCCGGCTGGGCGCTGATGGGCGCCTACATCGCGATCGGCTGCGGCTCGACGATCGAGATGGGGCTGTTCGGCGGACAGTTCCTGCGCGACACCGGAATCCTCGACACGCAGACGTGGTGGTGGATCGCCGTCATCGGCCTGCTCGGGGTCAGCGCGCTGGCCTTTACCGAGATCCGGATCATCACGCGAGCCCTGCTCACCTCGGAGATCGCCGGGGCGATCCTGGTCACGATCCTCAGCGTCGTGATCCTCGTCACCGTGATCGTCAGCCACGGACCCCAGGGGCAGACGTTCACCGCCAACTTCCTCGCGCTCCCCTCCGGCAGCGGCATCGGGACGATCGCCAAGGCCGCCGTCTACGGCTTTCTCGCCTTTGCCGGCTTTGAGGGCGCAGCCGCCCTGGGCGAGGAGACGTCCGATCCGAAGTCCCAGATCCCCCGGGCGATCAAGACCGCCGTCGTCGTCGTCGGCGCCTTCTACCTGCTGACCGCAGCCGCTCAGTCGCTCGGCTACGGCGCAACCGCGGCCGGCGCCAAGGCCTACGGCGCCGGCCTGCCCTTCTCGGATCTCGGGAACGGATACATCGGCAAGTGGTACGCCGACATCCTTGACCTGATGGCGACGGTCAGCCTGTTCGCGATCTCCCTCGGTGTAGCCAGCGGCGCGGCGCGCATCATGTACGCCCAGGCCCGGGACGCGACCGGCAAGCGCACCGGGCTGGCCGGCCTCTCCAAGCACGGCGCCCCGAGTGCCGCGCTGGTCGTCGTGCTGGTGATCTTCGCGCTCGCCCTGGCCGGTCAGCAGCTGGCCGGCTCGACGGTGATCAACGCGACCTTCTACCCCTTGCAGATCGGCACGGTGCTGATCCTGGTCGCCTACGTGATGGCGACCGTCGGGGCGATCCGCTTCCTGTTCTTCGCCGGCACGCGCCAAGGCCCCCGTCTGGCAGATCGTGATCCCGGTGGCCGGCGGAGCGTTCGTGTGTTACACGATCATCCGCAACGTATTCATCGGACAGGTGGGGACGTTCGCCCGACTCCCTACATCGAGGCCGTCTACCTGATCATCGGCCTGGCGGTGGTGCTCGTTGCTCCCGGGCTCGCCCGGCGCGTGCGCGCCGGCTTGGCCGCCGGCACCGCGCCATGACCGGAATTTGCCGATGAACGGGATCTGCCCGTGACGCCGGATCGCCTGCCAGCAGCTGCAACCCGCCCTGCTGGACCTCGAGGCCAACCGGATGCTGACACGCGACGCGATTCAGGAGGCGGTCACCGCCGGCGCCGAGGTGGTGGTGCTGCCCGAGCTGGTCACCAGCGGCTACGTGTTCGCGTCCGCCGAGGAGGCGGCCTCGGTGGCGATCGGCCGCGATCACCCGATCATCGTCGAATGGGTCGCCCAGGCGGCCGCCGCCGGAATCGTGCTCGCCGCCGGTTTCTGCGAGCGCGGCGAGCGACGGCCAGGTCTACAACAGCGCCGCGCTGATCGACCCCACGGGGCTGCGGGCCGTGTACCGCAAGCTGCACCTCTGGGATCGCGAGAAGCTGGTCTTCACTGCGGGCTCTGAGCTCCCGCCGGTCATCGACACGCCGGTCGGGCGGGTGGCGGTGATCATCTGCTACGACCTCGAGTTCCCCGAGCTGACGCGCACGATCGCTCTGCAGGGCACGCAGCTGCTGCTCGTGCCGACCAACTGGCCGCTGATCGCCCGGCCCGACGGCGAGCGACCCGCCGAGGCCGGCATCGCGATGGCGACCGCCCGCATGAACCGGATGGCGGTCGCCTGCGCGGATCGGCTCGGGACCGAACGCGGACAGGAATGGACCGGCGGCACGAGCATCGTCGACGTGGATGGCTGGGTCCGCGCCGAGACGCGGGCGCCCGGAATGATCAGCGCCGAGATCGACCTGGCCGCGGCGCTCGACAAGCGCTTCACCGACCACGCCGATGCGCACGCCGACCGGCGGCCCGAGTTCTACGGGCTCGTCGCCCAGCCCCGCGGCTGAGCCGCCCCGCACCGTGGACGCGCCCCGCTATCTGAAGTCCTCGACGCCCGCTGCTGACGGCCCGGACCCGGCGGTGGCCGCGCGCGTCTCGGAGATCCTGGGCCGGATCGAGCGCGAGGGCATGGACGCGGTGCGCGCCTATTCGCGCGAGCTCGACAGCTGGGATCCCCCGAGCTTTGAGGTTGGCGCGGCCGAGATCGCCGCCGCGACCCAGTCCCTGTCGGGCGCGCTGCGCGACAGCATCGCGTTCGCCCAGGAGCAGATCGGCAACTTCGCCCGCCACCAGCGCGCGACGCTCACCGACTTCGAGACCGAGACGCTGCCCGGAGTGGTGCTCGGCCAGCGCCAGGTCCCGGTCGGCTCGGTCGGCGCCTACTGCCCCAGTGGCCGTGTGCCGATGCTCGCCTGCGCGTTCATGACCGTGCTCGTCCCCAAGGTCGCGGGCGTGGACTCGGTGATCGTCTGCACCCCGCCGCGCGGGGGCGTGGTGCATGCGCCGACGCTGCACGCGATCGCCACCTCGGGCGCGGACCGGATCTTCGCCCTGGGCGGAGTCCAGGCGCTCGCCGCGATGGCCTTCGGGCTGCTCGACGCCGAGCTCGGGCCCGTGGACATGATCGTCGGCCCGGGCAACGCGTTCGTCGCCGAGGCCAAGCGCCAGCTGTTCGGCCGCGTCGGGATCGACCTGCTCGCCGGGCCCTCGGAGGTCGCCGTGATCGCCGACGGGACCGCCGACCCCGAGCTCGTGGCGGCTGACCTGCTCGCGCAGGCCGAGCACGGCCCCACCTCGCCCGCGGTGCTGATCAGCACCTCGGAGTCGCTCGGGCATGCGGTCATCGCCGAGGTCGACCGTCAGCTCGGCGCGCTCGACCGCGCCGCGCCGGGTGCCGGTGATACGCCCCGGTCCGCATGGACCGATCACGGCGTGGTGATGATCGCCGATGATCGTGAGCAGGCCGCGGCGCTTGCGGACGAGCTCGCCGCCGAGCATCTCGAGGTCCACACCGCCGAGGACGACTGGTACCTGCAGCGGCTGCGCAACTATGGCTCGTTGTTCCTGGGGCGACGGGCGACGGTGGCGTTCTCCGACAAGGCGATCGGGACCAACCACACGCTGCCGACCGGGCGCGCGGCCCGCTACACCGGCGGGCTGTCGGTGGCCAAGTTCCTCAAGACGCTCACCTACCAGCGCATCGACTCCGACGAGGGCGTGCGGATCGTCGCCCCGCACGTGGCCGAGATCTCCCGCGCGGATCTGATGCCCGCTCACGAGGCCAGCGCGACCAAGCGGCTCGAGCGGCTCAGGCCTTGATCACGCGCGCGCCGCGGCTCGTCACGCTCGATCAGCCGGGTGAGCCCGGCGGACGCAGCCAGTCACCGTCCCTGCTCAGCAGACCGTCGGCGACGAGCCCATCGGCCGCCTCCCGGTCGGCGTCACCCGTGGGCACGCCACCACGGGTCAGTACGGCCCGCAGCAGCCGGCCGCGCCGCTGGCGCAGGCTGCCCTCAAAGCGCGGCTGGCGGCGCCCGAGCGGGCGCGTGGCCGCGTCCCCCGGCCCTGGGCAGCCCGTGCGTACCGGGCACCGCGCACAGTTCGGGCGCGCCGTGCAGACACGCTGTCCGAACTCCATCAGCGCCTGCCCGGCCCGCCACGGGTCTCCGCGTCGATGTCCACGCCGTGCGGGAACCTCCTGGCCAGCACCCGCCGGACATTGACGTCGAGCGGGAGCACAGGCTGCTTCGAGCGCGAAGCACCGGACCGCCGCCGCCACGTAGGGCCCGACCCCGGGCAGCTCGGTCAGGTCATCCGGCCACCCGGACATGACCATGATCTGCGCCGAGCGATGCAGGTCACGCGCTCGCCGGGGATAGCCCAGACCCTGCCACTGGCCGAGCACCGCAGCCAGGGACGCGCCCGCGAGGCTGTCCACCGTCGGCCAGCGCGCGATCCACGCCGTCCACGCCGCCGCGGCCCGCGACACTGTCGTCTGGGCCGACATCACCTCCGAGACCCAGACGGCGTAGATGTCGCGGGTCTGGCGCCAGGGCAGCGGGCGCGCGTGCTCGGAGAACCACGCGATCACCCCGGCCAGCCCCGGATCGCTGACCGGCGCAGGCGGGACGAAAGCGGGGGTGCGGACCATGCCGACATGCTCGCAGGGCGTGACGAGCGCAGACGCTCAGCGGCTGGGCGGCTCGCCTCCCGCGCTGTCACTTCGGAGCTCGGCGCGACGGCCGGCCAGGAACCGCTGCTCCGGAGTGTTGGCGGTCAGGGCCAGTGCCGCGTCATAAGCCTGCACCGCATCGGTGCCACGCCCGAGGCGGCGCAACAACTCGGCGCGAGTGGCGTGAAAGGGTGCGTACCCGGCGAGCGTGAGCCCCTCGGTCGCATCCAGCCCGGCCTGCGCCCCGCGGACCTCGGCGACCGCGATTGCCCGGTTGAGCGCGACCACGGCGGTCGGGGTGAACCCGAGCAGCTGGTCATAGAGCGCGAGGATCTGACCCCAGTCGGTCTGCGCGGCGGTGGGTGCGTCGGTGTGGACGGCGCTGATCGCCGCCTGGATCTGAAACGGGCCGGGTTGGTTGCGCGCCAGCAGGCGGCGGACGATCGCCTGCCCGGCGTCGATCCGCGGCCCGGTCCCAGTGCGAGCGGTCCTGATCCTCGAGGCGCACGAGCGACCCATCGGGACCGGTGCGCGCGGGCCGCCGAGCGTCGATCAGGAGCAGCAGCGCGAGCAGACCGAGCACCTCGGGCTCATCGGGCATCAGCTCGGCCAGCAGCCGCGAGAGCCGGAGCGCCTCGGCGCACAGATCAACCCGGACGAGGTCATCGCCCGCGGAGGCCGTGTAGCCCTCGTTGAAGATGAGATAGAGCACGGTGAGCACGGACTGCAGGCGGTCGGGCAGCTCGGCCCCCTCCGGAATCCGGAACGGGATCTTGGCGGCGGCGATCTTGCGCTTGGCGCGCACCAGCCGCTGGGCCATCGTCGCCTCGGCGGCCAGGAACGCGCGCGCGATCTCCGGGGTCTGCAGTCCGCCGAGCAGGCGCAAGGTCAGCGCGATCCGAGACGCCGGCGCCAGTGCCGGATGACAGCAGGTGAAGATCAACCGGAGGCGGTCGTCGCCCATCGGCCCGGGGTCCGCTTTGGTCGTCGAACATGCCCATCGCCTCGATCTGGCGGGCGTTCCGGGAGGACTCGCGGCGGATCACGTTGATCGCGCGGTGGCGGGCGGTCACGGTGATCCACGCCCCGGGGTTGGCGGGCAGCCCGTCGGCGGGCCAGCGCTGCAGAGCGATCACGAAGGCATCCTGCACGGACTCCTCGGCGAGATCGATGCTGCGGAACTGGCGCACGAGGGCGGCGATCGCCCGGCCGGACTCGTCCCGGAAGATCGCCGCCACCTCGTCGTCCTCGATCACCCGCGATCCGTTCTCACACGGATTGAAACGGCCTGACCTCGACCGGGTTCTGACAGGCTCGCGCGCCCTTGTCCGCCCAGGCCAGCGCAGCATCGAGGTCGGGCGCCTCGATGATCCAGAAGCCGCCGATGTGCTCCTTGGACTCCGCGAACGGCCCGTCGGTCAGCACCGCGGCGCCCGCCTCGATCCGCACCACGGTCGCCGTGTCCGGCGGCTCCAGGCCGCCCGCGAACACCCAGGCTCCGGCGCTGCGCACCTCCTCGTTGAACGCCTCGACGGCGGCGAACACGCCGGCCATCGCCTCGGGATCGGGCGGCGGCGCGTCGTGGGTGCCGTGGACCGACAGCAGGTACTGGGTCATCTCAGTTGCCTCCTTGGTCGCGGTGCCCGTCGTCGCGGTAGGTGAGGACGGCCACGCCACCCTCCGTCGTCACGCTCTCGGTGAGACGCAGCGGCCGTTCGGGCGCACCGGCGAACAGCCGCTTGCCGGTGGCCACGATCACCGGGTGGACCATCAGGCGGTACTCGTCGATCAGGCCGAGGGCAGACAACTGGTCCACGACGTCACCGCTGCCGTAGATGAGCAGATCGCCGCCGGCCTGTGCCCTGAGCGCCTGTACGGCCTCGCCGAGGTCGCCCTCGAGCAGCGTCGCGTTCCATTCGGTCTGGTCCAGCCTGCGCGAGGCGACGTGCTTGGGCATCGCGTTCATCTTCGCGCCAAACGCTCCCGTGCTCTCCTCCATCCCCGGCCATGCCGCGGCGAAACCCTCATAGGTGATGCGTCCGAGCAGCAGCGCATCGCTGCTCATCAGGTAGTCGTTCTGCATGGCGGCCAGGTCCTCGCTCCAGAACGGACCCGTCCAGGCCGGGTTCTCGACCACGCCATCCAGTGAGACGTACATCGCGAGCTTGACGGTGCGCATGGCTGCTGCCTTTCGTGAGTGGATCTCGGTGCCCCGGATGGGCCCCTCTATCGATCACGACAAACGGGAGGCGGCCGAAATCGACATCGCCGGAGAATTCTTCTGTCACCGCCCCGCTCACGCGGCCCGGAGCACGAACTCCCGGGCTCTGACCGCGCTGGCCAGCAGCAGACCGAGGAACCGATCCAGAGTCTCGTGGTCGAGGGAGGCGACCGGGAGCTCCCCGCAGACGAACACCTCGCCGGCCATGTTCTCGGCAAAGCAGACGAACGGCGCCTGCCGGTTCCAGTACAGGAGCTGATGGGGATCGATCACCTCGGGCGGGAGCACGGCCGCCTGGGCGCGCAGGAGCTCGCCGCGGATCGAGACCCCGACCTCGAGCGGATACCCGGCGGCGTCGAGCACCAGGCCCCACTCGCCGGGGGCGACCTCGCGCACCTGGGTCTCCAGTGAGCTCATGTAGCGCGTGATGTGGGCGGCATCGGCCATTGCGCCAGGATAGGCAGCCGCCGTTCCCGAGCTCACCGGCTCAGGTCAGCGCGGCCCGCTCGGCCTCGCCGATCGTCCGCTTGCCGCGCGCGACCGGGTCCCAGGCGACGAGCACCGTCGTGCCCGATGCGGCGACGGTCCCGTCCGGGAGCCGGATCTCGTGCGCGAGCTCGAGGCTCGAGCGTTCCGACGCGCTTGAGCGTCACCACCACCTCGACCTCGCCGTGGTCACGGCGCACCTCGTGGCGGTAGTCGAGGTCGACGTGGACGACCACGTAGCCGCCGTGCACGTCATCGGCGGTCCGGCGCAGGATCTCGGAGATCAGACCGGCGCGTCCCTCCTCCAGCAGCTCGTGGTACACGGACTGGTTGAGGTGGCCGAGCATGTCCATGTCGCGCCAGCGCAGCTGGACGCGCACGCGATGCTCGAGGGTCGGGAGCGGTCGGATTCAGAGGGCACGGCGGCGACGCTATCAACCGGGCCCGCGGCCGCGGCCGGCGCCGGTCATCCGGCTCATCCAGCACGCGCCGTCATGCGGTCAAAATAGGATCGCGGAGTGATGAGGAGGCTCACAGCGGTGGGGGTGACAACGGTGGTGGCCGTCGGGGCCTTGACACTCCCGGGCGCGCCGGCGGCCCCCGCGACCAGTGGCGGCAGGTACCTTGCCGCGTCGGCGCCTGACCGCGCTGCGGCCGCCTGCCGGCCCCGCATCGTGCAGCTCGCGCGTGGGCAGGAGGCGCCCGACGACGTCGCCTACGACGGTTCGCAGCTGCTCGTCTCGGACGTGCGCGCCAACACACTCGGCGTCGTGCGCGGCGGCCGTGTCCACACGCTGATGGGTGGCTTCGGAGAGCCCGAGGGAATCGTCCCGCTCTCCCCCACCCGGCTCGAGCTCGCCGAGCAGAAGACCAATCGGGTCCTGGCCATCGATCTCCTTCACCACACCCGGCGCACGATCGCCACGCTGCCGACCGTGCCCGGCCGGTCGGGGCTGGACAGTATCCAGGCCGCTCCGGGGGGCGACACCTACCTGCCCGACAGCGAGAACGGCAACCTCTATCTGCTGCACCGCGGCCGCGTCCGCCTGCTCGCGAGCGGGATGGTGCGCCCCGTGCACGCGCTCTACTGGCACGGCGCGATCCGCGTCGCCGACGAGTACGCCAGTGTGATCTGGACGATCTCCGGCCATCGCCGCACACGGCTGGCCCGGCTGACTCTGGCGGACGATCTCGCGGTCGTCGACGGACGACTGCTCGCGATCAGCCAGTTCGGCGGCCTGTGGGAGGTGGCGCCGCGCCTGCGCCTGATCAGCCGTGCGTTCAAGTACCTGCAGGGACTCGCCGCCGCCGGCCCCGACTCTGCTGTGGTCGTCGATCAGACCCGCAACACGATCGACCGCATCACCGGGCTTCGCCCCTGTCTGTAGTGGTGCCGAACGCACGGGCGAGAGCGGCACCAGCTCGCCGCATCGCCACGATCGGCGTGTACGAGTTCGACGCCGCGAGCTTCGTGGCCACGCTCGACGGCGCCGGCGTCACCCGTGTGCTCGATATCCGTCAACGCCGCGGCGTGCGCGGCAGCCGCTACTCGTGGGCCAACGCCCAGCGCCTGCAGGTCCTGCTGGCCAGCGCCGGGATCGGCTACGAGCACCATCCCGAGCTCGCCCCCGACACCGAGATGCGCCACCTGCAGTACCGGGAGGATGACCGCCAGGGGGTCGGCAAACGCTCCCGGGTGCGGCTCGCCCCCGAGTACGTGCGCGAGTACACCGAGGAGATCCTCGACCTCGTGCCGCTGCAGGCCGTGGTCAGCCGGCTGCCCGGTCCACGGGCTCGGCGCGCTGATGTGCGTGGAAACCGCGGCGGCGGCCTGTCACCGCTCGCTCGTCGCCGCACGGCTCGCCGAGCGCTTCGATCTGCAGGTGGTCGATCTCGAGCCGCCGGCCTGATCCGGCCCGGTCAAGTCGGCGGCCACCCGGGCGGGTCTGACCGGCAGCGTCAGGCAGCGGCGGTCAACCGCGAGACCATCGCCTGCGCGGCCTGCACCATCTCGGGCGGCCCGAGCACGTCCATCGGCGCGTCGAGCAGCGCCATCCAGACCAGGAACTCGCGCGTCCACGGCCCGCGGGTGCTGACCACGCACGCGTGCATCACCGTCAGGCGCCACCGTGGCGTAGCGCTCCGGGATCCGGTCCGCGGCCTCGGCGGGCGGCGACGCCGAGCCGGATCTGGCCGGGCGGAGCGGGTGACTCCGCCGATCCGCCGGAGCGCAGCTGGCGCTTGACGAACGCCGCGGGGTCGCCGCCGGGCACCGTCCGGCGGCGACCGCGGCCGCCGACCCGGGCCCGCCCGCGGATCCGGTCGATCCGGAACGTGCGCCAGTCCTCACGGTCGAGGTCGTAGGCGACCAGGTACCAGCGGTAGCCGCTGTAGACCACAGCGCTGGGCTCGGTGTTGCGCCGCGTGGATCGGTCGTCCTTGGCCACGTAGGCGAAGTGCAGCCGGTGGCGTCGCGGCATGCGCCGGCCAGCCCGGCGAGCACATCGGCATCGATCCGGGGGCCGTCCACGCCGAAGGCCGATGTCGCGTCCCCCAGCGCGCTGACCCGCCGGCGCAGCCGGGAGGGCAGAACCTGCTCGAGCTTGGCCAGGGCACGGATCGAGGTCTCCTCGATCCCGGTGATCGAGCCGAGGGCCGCCGTGCGCAGCCCCACGGCTACGGCAACCGCCTCGGAATCGTCGAGCAGGAGCGGCGGCAGCTCGCCCCCGGCACTCAGCCGGTAGCCGCCGGCGACGCCCGGCGCGGCCTGCACCGGGTAGCCGAGTGAGCGCAGCTTCTCGACGTCGCGTCGGATCGTGCGGGGCCCGACCTCGAGACGCTCGGCGAGCTCAGGGCCGGTCCATTCGCGCCGGACCTGAAGCAGCGAGAGCAGTGCGAGCAGGCGTGCGGAGGTCTGAACCATCGTGATGCACAGCCTGACAGCTATTGCGGACCGAAGTTGACCGCATATCCGGATTCTGCAGCGCCGATTGCGGACCGAAACTGACCGTAATTGCAGCGAGAGGCTGGAGCCATGTCAACCACCACCCTCACCCTCCCCCAGGCCGGCGCTGAGGCCCGGCCCACCAGCCGCGCCGCGTGGCTCGGCCTGATCGTCGTCATCGCCTCGGCGGTGATGGACCTGCTGGACTCGACCATCACCCAGACCGCGGCACCGGCGATCCGCCGCGACCTCGGTGGCTCCTACGCCGACCTGGAGTGGTTCACCGCCGCCTACACCCTGGCGATGTCGGCGACGCTGCTGCTCGGCAGCCGGCTCGGCGACGCGCTGGGACGCCGCCGCGTCCTGCTGGCCGGCATCGGCGGGCTTTGTCGTCGCCTCGGTCCTGTGCGCGCTCGCGCCGAGCGCGACGATGCTGATCGCCGCCCGGGCGCTGCAGGGAGCGGTCGCCGCGATCATGGTCCCGCAGGGCTTCGGGCTCATCCGCGAGCTGTTCGGCGATGAGAACCAGCAGAAGGCGTTCGCCGTGTTCGGGCCGGTGATGGGCCTGGCCGCCGTGCTCGGTCCGCTGCTCGGCGGCGGACTCGTGTCACTGGACGTGCTCGGCTCCGGCTGGCGCGCGATCTTCCTCGTCAACGTTCCGCTCGGCCTGGCCGCGATCGTGGCCGGGCGCCGGCTGCTGCCCCGCACCGAGCCGGCCGCTCCGGGGGCACGGCTCGATCTGCCCAGCGTGCTGCTGGCCATGGGCGGCGGCGTCGCCCTGGTCTATCCGATCATCCAGGGCCGCGAGCAGGGGTGGCCGGCCTGGTGCTTCGGCGCTGATCGCCACCGGCGTGCTGCTGCTGGTCGCCTTCGCGGCGCTGCAGGCCCGGCGCTCGCGCCGCGGACAGACCCCGCTGGTCGAGCCGTCGATCCTGCGCCGCCGCCCCTACGTCGCCGGACTGGCCGTCGTGGTCGGCTTCATCGGGGCGATGGGCGGGATGATGATCGCGCTCAACGTGATGTTCCAGGGCGGCCTGGGCTTCACGCCGCTCGACAGCGGCGTAGCCACCGTCTCCGTGCCGCTGGCGGCGATCGCCGGATCGATCACCTCGTCGGCGCTGCTGGCGCGGTTCGGCCGGGCGACGATGCACATCGGCCTGATCACGATGGCCGTCGGCCTCGTCACCTGTGACCTGGTCATGCGCGGAGCGGGCGCGAGCCTGACCGCCTGGTCGCTGGTCGCGCCGCTGGCCCTGACCGGGTTCGGGATGGGGATGGTGTTCGTCCCGATGTTCGACGTGATCCTGGCCGGCGTTGCACCCGCACGAGCTGGGCTCGGCCTCGGGGCTGCTGGAGTCCGTCCAGCAGCTGGCCATGTCCGTCGGGATCGCCGTCGTCGGCACCGTGCTGTTCGATCGGCTCGGCGCCGGCCACGGCGCGGGGCCGTTCGTCGGCGCGGCCGACCACGCTCTGCTCGTCGCGGTGGCGCTGCTGCTCGCGGCGGCCGGCAGCGGTCTGCTGGCTGCCCCGCCACGCGCGGGGCGGCCACTGACCGGGACGTCGGCCGGGGCGCTCGGATCCGAGCGGCGCCGAGCCCCGGCCGAGACGCGGCGCTACGCCAGTGCGGCGTCGAGCTCCCCGGCCAGATCCCCCCGGCCGGCCACCGCGACCGCATCGAGCCCGAGCCAGCCGGCGGTCAGCCGCAGCTCGGCGGCCAGCTCGGCGGCGACGTGCTCGCGGTCGACCCCGGGCTCGGCGTAGGCGCCCTGGACGCGCAGCACGCCGGACTGGCGATCTGACTTGAGATCCACGCGGGCGACGAGCGACTCCCCGAGCAGGAACGGCAGCACGTAGTAGCCGTGGACGCGCTTGGGCTCGGGGGTGTAGATCTCGATCCGGTAGCGGAAGCCGAACAGCCGCTCGGTCCGGGGCCGGAACCAGATCAGCGAGTCAAACGGGGACAGCAGCGCCCGCGCGCTGACCCGCCGCGGACGGGCCGCCCGATGCCACAGATAGGCCGGCACGCTCCACCCGCGCACCTGCGACCTCCCGCAGCTCGCCGGCCGCCACGAGCTCGGCCACCCGGGCCTTGGAGACCGCCCGGGGCAGACGGAAGTAGTCCCCCAGATCGGGCTCGGCGGCGATCCCGAGCGCGCGGGCGGCGACGCGGACCAGCTCCCGCTGGGCATCGGCCGGCGCCGGCGTCGGGGCGTCGAGGATCTCCGGCGGCAGGATCCGCTCGATCAGGTCGTACCGGCGCTCGAAGTTGATCCGGCGCGCGGCGCCGACCGCGCCGCTGAAGAACAGGTGCTCGAGCGCGACCTTGCCCTCGTGCCAGTTCCACATGTGCCCGGCCCGGGCGGGGGCCGAACGGCGCCGGTGTCGCGGGCGCGAATCGGCCCCTGCTGCGGCCACCAGCTCGAGCGTCGCGGCCACCAGGTCGGGCTGCTCGCTGGGCGATCCGGACCATCGATCCCCACGCCTCGCGGTCCAGATCAGCCATCCGCCAGCGCAGCAGCGGGTGCAGTTCGAGCGGGATCAGCGACGCCTCGTGGGCCCAGTACTCGACCAGGCGCCGGTCGATCGCGGCCGCTGCGGTGGCCCGCGATCCGGTCCAGGCGCGCGACGTCGTACGGGTCCCAGGCGCGAGAACACCGGCATGTAGTGCGCGCGCTGGAAGACGTTGACGGAATCGAGCTGCAGCAGCCCGAGCCGCCGGACCAGCGCGGTGATCCGGGCCGTGCTCGGGGGCGTCGCCGGCCGTGGGCGCGAGAAGCCCTGGGCGGCGAGCGCGATGCGCCGGGCGACGGGCAGGCTGAGCCGGGGGACGGCCGGGGCGGACACGATCTGAGATCGTGCCACGCCGCCCGGCCGCCCCGGTCAGTCAGCTGCCTCAGGCCTCGGCGGCTGGCCCTGGGCCAACTCGGCCACCGGCTGCCACTCGCGCCAGGTCTCGAGGCGACTGGCGTAGTCGCGCTCGGCGATCTGCAACGGCGCGCTGCCGAAGAACGTGCGCAGCGGCGGCTGCGTCGGCATCGACGATCCGCATCACGGCCTCCGCGGAGGCGACCGGGTCGCCCGGCGTGTTGCCCGAGCGGCGCTGGTTGGCGGCCTCGTGCATCTCGGCGTAGGCGTCCAGCGGCTCGGCATGGCGGGCCGACGGGCCGGCCCAATCGGTGGAGAAGCCGCCGGGCTCGATCAGGGTCACGTGGATCCCGAAGCCCGACACCTCCTGGGCGAGCGCCTGGCTGAAGCCCTCCAGCGCCCACTTGGAGGCGTGGTACATGCCGATCCCGGCGAAAGCGCTGATCCCGCCGATCGACGAGACCTGCAGGAAATGACCGCGGCCGGCCGCGCGCAGCAACGGCAGCGCGGCCTGGGTCACCCACAGCGCGCCGAACAGGTTGGTCTCGATCTGCTCGCGAGCGTCCTGCTCGGAGAGCTCCTCGATGGCCCCGAACTGCCCGTAGCCGGCGTTGTTGACCACGATGTCGAGCGTCCCGAAGTGATCGTGAGCCTGCTTGACGGTGGCAAAGACGGCGCTGCGGTCGGTGACGTCGAGCTCGAGCGCGAGCAGCGCGTCGCCGTGCTCGGCCTTGAGGTCGTCCAGCGTCGATGCGTCGCGGGCGGTGCCCACGACCCGGTCACCGCGGGCGAGGGCGGCGGCCGCCCATTCGCGGCCGAAGCCGCGCGAACTTCCAGTGATGAACCATGTTCTTGTTGACATCTCAACCAGCTTAGTCCGGGCGCGTGCCCGGAGCGGCCCGTGGCGGCGGGCCGGCGCTGGTCAGCGGTCGTTGAGGTCCAGCACGGTGATCGGCGGCTCGATCTTCGCGCCGGTCCCCGTGGAGACGATCGCGGTGCCGAGCGCGAAGAACTCGATCACGTGACTGCCCCAGCCGTGGCTGCGCTCCGACAGCGACACGCCGACGATCCCCTCGGCCCCGAGTTCCTGGGCCTCGGTCTGCATCCGCTGCATGGCCAGCTCGCGGGCGTCGTAGAGCGCCTGGGTGAAGTTCGGCAGCTCGACGTTGCGACCGGTCTGGGCGACGGTGCGCAACGGCCCGCGGCGACCGACGTGGTAGACGCACGAGCCCATCACCATCCCGACCGGCCGGTGGCCGGTGCGCAGCAGGGTCCAGAACTCCTGGCCGGAGAGGTCACTCTGAAACGGCCGGCCATTGGGCGCGCGGTGAAGCACGCCCTCGCGGTGCTTGACCGCAGTGCCGATGGCGATGAACTCGGCCATGTTCGCGCCCCATTCGTAGCGCCCGATGTCCAGGCGCACGCCGACGATCCCGTCGGCCCCCAGCTGATCGGCCTCCTCCTCCATCCGGGTCATGGCCAGGTGCCGCGCGCTGTACATCGCCTGCGAGAGGACGTCGAGCTCCCGGCTCGTGGTCGGGCCGGTGATCTGGAAGCCGATGTGGAAGATCGAGCTGCCGACGACCAGACCGACCGGGTCAAAGCCGGCCTCGGAGACGAGCAGGAACTCGTTGACGCTCAGATCCGAGGTGTAGAGGCCCTCCCGGTTCTGGGCCAGCCGCTGACGGCCCGACTCGGGGACGCCCTCCAGCGAGTTGGGGTCGTAGTCGCTCATCGCGTCCCCATCCGCACCGTGGCGCGGGTCGCCGCCGGGCGCGCCGGCGCTCCGGGGCGCGGGCGCACCGCCGTCCCCGCCGCGTGCATCGTGATGACCCAGCCGCGCCGTTCGGTGTCGGCGTGTCCGGAGACGAAGTAGGGCATCCCGAGCCGACCACGCTGCCAGCCGCGCTGGGACTGCCGACCCCAGCGACGAGGCCAGCGCCAGCTTGTCGCGGTGCACCGAGTGCTCGAGCGACACGCCCACCGCACCCGCCCCATGGGCATCGCCGATCTGGCTCTCGATCCGCCTGCGGACCGTCTCGCGCGCGGAGCGAAAGCCGTGCTGAGCTCGTCGAGCTCGAGGTTGGTGGCCGTGCGCCTGAGCCGCGCGATCCGGGTCGTCCGCGCCGGGGAGGCGAACATCGCTGTCGTCGTGGCGACCAACCCCACCGGCTCCTGCCCGGCAGCGTGCAGGCGCCAGTAGTCCTGCACCGAGAGGTCGGTGAGCCGCGGCCAGTCCGAGCCGGTGCCTCCCGGCGCGCGAATCGCGGTTCCGGTCACGACGTATTCGATCGTGCCGGCGCCGAGATCATGGTCAGACCGGTGCACGCGCACTCCGACCACCGCGTCGGCACCGACCTCGAGCGCCTCCTCGGTGAGCCGGTCAAGCGCCCGGCGGCGGGCCAGGTTCCAGGCCGCGGTGAGGACGTCGAGCTCGCACACGACCTCGGCGTGCCACAGGTAGTTGCGCACCTGGGCCGGCGATGCCTCGGTGTAGGGACCCTGCCACGGCGCCAGGAGCCACCGGCGTAGGGCGATGAGACAGGTCGGGGTGACCGCCTCGCCCGGGTCGAGCGCGGGCAGATACTGCCATCCCGGCCGCACCACGCTGGCGCCCATCACCTGAGCCAGCGGCTGTGGTCCCATCCGGTCCAGCAGGGCGAATTCGCTCACCGACAGGCCGCTGGTGAACAGCGACCCTTCGCTGGCCAGCGCTCTCAGCCGGGCCTGCGCCCGCGGCGGGATGTGGCCCTCCTCCACACGGGCGCGCGCGAGGGCCTGCTCATCGCCGTCCTGTTCACCCCGGTCAAAGAAGCCCAACCCGCTCCCCTCTGCGCTCGCCGGCGGCAAGCTTGTCACACGCCGCGCCGGTGGCAGCCGGTCTCGGCTCACCCCGCGCCGGTGGGCAGCCGGCTCGGCTCACGCTGCGCGGATCGGCCCGAGGTGGGGCTCGCAGCCGTGCAGCGAGAAGGCGCGAAAGCGCGAGAACATCCGGTGACCGGGACCGTGGAAGTCAGCCGAGCCGGTGCTGAGCAGCTCGTGCTCGTCGCACAGCGCCGAGAGAAAGCGGGTCTGCTCGGCGTCATGGGTGGTGTAGAACGCCTCGACGCCGTCCAGACCGAGGTCGGCGAAGCGCTCGACGGCGGCCTGCACCTCGTCGGGGTCCTCCAGGTCCCAGAACGGGTGGGCCCACACCGCGACGCCGCCGGCGGCGTGGATCGTGGCGATCGCCTCGGCCACGGTCGGGGTGCTGCGGGCGCGGTAGGCGGCCTGCCCGGGCAGCAGATACTTCTGCAGCACGAGGGTGGGATCGGAGAGCGACTCGGCGAGCAGCCGCTCGCGATTGTCCGGATGCTCGGTCACGGCCCGGGCGAGATGGGGCCGGCCGATCGAGCCGCCGTCGGCCAGCTGCCCGGCGAGGACCGACTCAGCGAGCGAGAACCCCAGCTCGCGCAGGGCTTCGGCCATGGCCAACCCGCGCCGGGTGCGGTCTCCCCGGTAGTGCTCGAGCGCGGTCAGCAGCTCGGCGATCGCGGTGATCGAGGCCGTAGCCGAGCACGTGCAGATCCTCGTGTCCACCGTCGACCGCCGACAGCTCGGCGGCGGCGACCACGCCGACCCCGTGCTGCGCGCCGGCGGCGATCGCCTCCGATCACCCCGGAGACGGTGTCGTGATCGGTCAGCGCGAGCAGTTCGACCCCCGCCTCGGCGGCCGCCGCCACGACCTCGGACGGAGTCAGCGCCCCGTCGGAGTGGACCGAATGTGACTGCAGGTCAAATGCGGGTGCGTCCATCGCGAGGCCCAAGATACCCGTCCCCTTACCCGGAGAGGCGGTGCCGGCCAGGGGCCGGCATCCGTGCCGACCCCCGGCTGTGACCGGTCTCTACTGCGCGGGTACGGGCTGCGGCAGATCGTTGCCGGCGCCGGCGCAATAGCCGGTGCCCGGCGGCCGCCGCGTTGCTCCACAGCGACTGCACGGCGAACGTACCGCCCTGGTTGCCCTTCACATCGTTGATCGCACCCGGGGATCGGGGTGACGGCCGGCTCGCCGGGAAGGCCGAGGCTCTCGCCGACCCAGGCGCACTTGTCACCGTTCTCGTTGGCGTCAATCGCGTCATACCAGCCGCCCAGATTCTGGGCGGCCGAACCGGTCCCGACGATGTCCTCGGCGCCCGGGTCGGTGACCGTCTCCTCGATCTCGTGCCCGAGGACGATCGAGAAGCCATCGAGCTTGCCGGCCGCACCGCTGTTGACGGCGTTCTCGCCGCACACGTTGGCGCCGCTTGAGTTGATCGCCAGCGCGTAGGGCATGTTCGTGTAGGCGATGCCCTTGGTGATGCCGTTGTAGATCCCGCTCTCCACGCCCGGGTAGGTGTAGTCGTGGAAGGCGCAGTATCCGGTCGAGACGGCGTTGGGATCGCTGTAGTTCGGCCGGCTGGGCGATCACCACGTCCGCGTTGGCCAGATCGGTGATGTGGAAATGGGCTCACGGCCCGAGCCGCCTCGGCGGCGAGGTCCGTGTAGGTGTTGGTGGGACCGGCGGGATTGGTGCCGCGAGGTCTTGCCGTAGGCCGGTGATCGAGTTTTGATCATCGGCCCACAGCCCACCCAGCTGGTCGGTCGGAGTTCCTGATGTGCTCGCTGTACGGCTTGCCGTTGGGTCGGTCACCGTCTGGTAGTACTGGCGTCTGCACGCCCGCCCACTGGGTTCCGCCCATCTGCTGGACCCAATTGGCCATGTAGCGCCCGGCCCCGTCCGGGTCGCAGCGCAGCGTCGTCGTGACGGCAGCCCTCGACGAGCTCTCTCGCTCGTGCAGGTTCGGCCGGCCGGGAACGCGCCCTTCTCACCCCAGCCCCAGTAGACGATGCAGACCTTCGGGCTGGGTCTGGACATGACCGCCCCAGTAGGCCATGTTGCCCGGGGTGGGCAGCGTGGTGGCCGGGAACTCCGGCAGCCCGCAGTTGGAGAACGGGGCCGGGAGCGTTCCGCTCTCCGGGCACGGCGGCGCCGGGGGCTGGAGCCTGCCGACCGGAGCGAAGACATGCTGGGACCAGATCTGGTGCTGGGCGGCGATCTCACCGGTCAGCGTCGGCATGAGGATCCGCGGTGAACCCTCCTTGAGGCGATGAATGAGCATCGACGGCCGGTCCGGCGGCCGCGGGTGTGACCGATTCAACGATGCGGAGGCAGGAAACTGGCGCAAACCGGCCGCGGCTAACGACCCGTGGCCGGCCCCACGTCGGGCCCGGCCACGGCTCTCGGCATTTGCGCCGCTGGCGGCGCCCTGGCGCTAGGCGGTGACCGGTCGCCCGGCCTGGCGATCGCCCTGACGCCGCTCGGCGTCACGTCTCGGCCGAAGTGCGATGGCGACGCCGGTCATGACCGGGGCGACGCTCGGCCGCACTCACAAAGTGCGGGTCATGGTGCTGGGTCCTGATCGCCCAGTGGTGCATGGCGACCATCGTGACGAGGACGATGGCCATCAGGATGAGATTGAGTGCGAGAACGGTTGACATACGTAATGGCTTGCCCTCGTCCATCCCCGGCAAACCGTTTTCCGGACATTCTCACGTTGCTCTTAGGTCGCCGGAGCCACGTAGGTGCTGCGGCACGAGGCTAGACTCGCCGCATGGCCCATGGACTCACCCGTTCGATCGGCCGCGCCGCCACCCACGTTCCCGGGTTGCGCCGGCTACCCGTCTTCAAACTGATCTCGATCGCCGAGGTTGGCCTACTGGCCCGTGACCATGTCCTGCGCCTCACGCCCGCCGAGCGCCACCGGCTGATCGATCTCATCCGGATCGCACGCGGGCGTCCGAGCCGGCTGAGCACGGCCGATCGGGAGGAACTCGCCGATCTGGTCGCCAAACTCGAGCCCCGCCTGCTCGCCGGCGAGGCCGTCGACCGGATCTCCCCGGTCCCGCTGCCCAAGCGGGTCACCCGCGGAAAGCGCTGAGCGTCCGAGCCGGGTGGCGCACCGTGCCGACCCGGTCCCGGTCCCGGTACCGGGTGCGGGGCCGAACGGTAGCCAGGCTCACGCGGAGCGCTCGGTCAACCCCGGCCGTAACCGCGCGGACGGGCGAACCAGGACGACCACAGCCAGGCCGCCCGCGACGAGGTACAGCGCGCCCTGCAGATCCAGCGTGGCCGCCAGTCCCAGCGGCCCCGTGAGCAGCCCGGCGGCGAGCATCCCGATCGCCTGCCCGCTGCTTCTCGGCCAGCCCCGCCGCGCTCATCACCCGTCCGCGCTCGCGGGGCGCGACGCAGACTGCAGCACGCTGAGCAGCCCCGTCTCGAAGACCACCCCGGGCGCCCCGACGACCACGAACAGGCCCACGTACAGCGCCGGGCCGGTGCTCAGCAGCGGCGCGTTCCAGACCGTCAGGCTGATCAGCCCGAAGGCCCCGCTGGCCGCACGCCACCAGACCCGCGGGTCGGCGCCGGCGCCGGCCCGTGGCCAACAACGCCCCGGCGGCGATCGCCCCGATCGCCTGGACTCCCCGTAGCAGCCCGATTTCGTCGGGACCGCCGCCGAGCCGCCGGGCGACGAAGACGATGAACAGCACGACGAAGATGCCCTGCGCGATCTGCGGCGCAGAACCCGACCAGCAGGACGCCGCGCACCTGCCGGGCCGTGCAGCGCGGCGAGGAACCCACGCGCGGGCGGGTGCGGACCGCGGGCTCAGACGCTGCCGGATCGGCGTGTCGCCGGGGCGAGCGCGACGCGAGCGATCAGTGCGGCGGCAAGCAGGAAGGTGGCCGCGTCGGCGACGACGATCGTGCGCAGATCTCCGGCGGCCAGCAGCAAGCCGCCCAACGGGCCGCCGGCCAGCGCCCGGCCGCGGCGCCGAGCCCGACCAGCGCGTTGGCCGAGACGAGCTGCTCGCGGCCGACCAGGCTCGGCAGGAGCGCATTCTTGGCGGGATCAAACAGCGCGGTCGGCCGCCGCCTGCACGACGATCACGGCGTAGACGAGCACCAGCCCCGAGCGGCCGTGGACGAGCAGCAGGGGCGCGAGCGCGCAGGCCTGCAGGAGGCTGAGCGCGAGCATCAGCGCCCGCCGGTCCACGCGATCGGCCAGTCGGCCGGCCAGCGGCGCGAGCACAACGCCGGGGGCCAGCTCGGCCAGGAACGCCGCCGAGGTGCCGAGGGCCGAACCGGTACGGGTGTAGACGACGATCGGCAGCGCGACCAGGAGCATCCAGTCACCGGCGTCGGAGATCAGCCCGGCCAGCCACAAAGCCCGGAAATCGGGCTGCCTCAGGGCGCCGGGCGACTCCACCGGGGCTCCTGGCGGGGGAACGCGCTGAGCCCGACGGTGACGAGCTCGGCGCCGGCGGGCGCGTCCTCGCGCAGTGCGGCGATCAGCGGCCGGATCAGCGCGTCGAGCTGCGCGCCGAGGCGCTGCAGCTCCTCCGGGGTCACCCGCAGGGTGTAGCCGGCGTAGACGTCGGCCTCCCGCCACGCCGCGCTCACCCGATCGCGATGCTCGAGATAGTCGCGCAGGCGGCGCTGGTCAGAGGCCACCGACGCCGCCATCACCGCCGCCGCCCCACGACCGCCCGGAGTGGCCGGGTCGGGGTCGGAGTCGATCGCAAAGCCGGTGATCGTCGCGCGCCAGGGCCGGGTGCGCCCGTCGATCGCCCGCCACCGGCTCGACGAGACCGTGCCGAGCGAGCATCCGCACGTGATAGCTGCAGTTCGACGGCGTGTCGCCGACCGCCCGCGCGCACTGCGACGCCGTGGCCGGACCGTCGGCGATCAGATACGTGAGGACGTCGAGCCGGACCGGATGGGCCAGGGTCTCGAGGACGTCGGGATCGGTGAGGAGCGGGCGGGCTTCGGCCATGTTCGGCGGAGACCTGAAAGGTGCTTTCAGGTTTCTACCACTGTCGTCGGCGATCTGCAAGAGCGCTTTCAGGTTCGGGCGGACCCGGCTCAGGGCGCGTCGGCTCAGACCCGGTAGCGCGCCAGGGCCTCCTCGCGCGCCTGGCGATGGTCGACGATCGGCCCCGGGTAGTCGCGGCCGATCCGGCAGCCGGCCTGCTCCTGGACGCTCGTCGGGCATCGTCCATGGCTCGGCGAGGTACTCGTCGGGCACGTCGGCGAGCTCCGGGACATAGCGCCGGACGTAGACCGCCGTCGGGGTCAAAGCGCTGCTGCTGGAGGGTCGGGTTGAAGATCCGCTGAAACGCCGGCGCGGGATCGACCCCCACCGACGCGATCCACTGCCAGTTGCCGTTGTTGGAGGCCTCGTCGCCGTCGAGCAGGTGGCGCATGAACCAGCGCTCGCCCCAGCGCCAGTCGATGCCGAGGTCCTTGGTCAGGAACGAGCCGACGATCAGGCGGGCCCGGTTGTGCATCCAGCCCTCGCGGCGCAGCTGGCGCATGCCGGCGTCGACGCTCGGATAACCCGGTCCGGCCCTCGCACCAGGCCTCGAAACGCTTCTCGGCGTGACTCCAGCGGATCGTCCCGCGGTAGCGCTGCTGGAACTCGGACCGGGCGTTGGCGGGGAAGTGCCCGAGCACGTGGGCGTAGAAGTCGCGCCAGCAGAGCTGGCGGTGAAAGGCGGCCGGACCGGCGCCCGGCGGCAGGCGCTGCTCGATCTCGCGCGGTGACAGGCAGCCGAAGTGCAGGTACGGGGACAGGCGCGAGACGCTCTCGCCGGTCAAGCGTGTTGCGGCCGTCTTGTAGTCGTCGATCGGCCCGGTGATGAAGCGCTGCAGCGCCGCGCGGCCGGCCGTTTCGCCCCCGGGCGCGGGATCCTCAGCCTCCTGCTCGAGGCCGAGGGCCGACAGCGCCGGCAGCTCGCCCGCGGGTCACGCGGTCGCTCGGGGCCGGGACGGACGGGGGCGCGTCGATCACCTCACGCCGGGGCTGACCTGACCAGTTGCGCCAGAAGGGCGTGAACACGGTGTAGGGATTGCCCGCGCCGGTCTGGATCGCGCTCGAGCGAGTCGATTGCGAACAGTCCTGGATGGGTGACCAGCTCGACGTCGATCTCGGCCAGCGCCGCTCTCACCTGCTCCAGCCGCTCGACGCGCGAACGGCCCGACGTCGCGGGTGACGTGCACGGCCGTCGCGCCGGTGTCCCGCGCGAGCGCCGCGAGTTCGCGCTCAGGCCGCCCGCGGCGCACGTACAGGCGCCCGCCACGATCACGCAGCGATGCATCGAGGTCGGTCAGGCACTCGAGCATGAACTGCGTTCGGTTGCCGGACGCGTGGCGGCCCGGTGAGCAGCCCGTCGTCGAAGCAGAAGACGGGGACGACGGCGTCGTGCTCGTCGCGCGCCGCCCGCAGGGCGGGATGGTCATGCACGCGCAGGTCGCGCCGGTACCAGACGATCGCGGTCACGTCAGCTCGCGGGCGGCCGCAGCGTGGCGGTAGGCGAAGATCCGCTCCAGATCACGGCGCACGAACAGCCGGTGGGCGAGATCCCCGAGCGGGCCGAACGGCAATGCGTAATCGACCACGTCGGTGACGACCGTGCCGTCGCCCCGGGCGCGGAAGCTGTGCCGGTGGCGCCAGAGCCGGTAGGGCCCGGCGATCTGGCGATCCACGAAGCCCGCACCCGGCTCCCATTCCTCGATCCGCGTCGTCCAGCTCAGCCGAATGCCGTGGACCCGCAGCCGGTAGTCGATCAGTGCTCCCACCCGCATCTCGATCGGCTCCGGCGTGAGCACGCGAAAGACCAGCCAGGGCGGCGTGATCCGCTCCAGGTTGCGGGCCTCGGCGAAGAACGCGATCACCTCATCGATCCGTCTCGGCAACACCTGCTCGCGCTCGAGCCGGTGCTCGCTCACTGGTCGGAGAGCACGTCCCGCAGCGCCGGCTCGAGCTCCGGGTGGCGGAACTCGTAGCCGAGCTGACGCAGGCGGGCGGGCACGACGCGCTGCCCGGTGGTGACCATCTCGGCCATCTCGCCGTACAGCAACTTGATCGCGAAGCCGGGAACCGGCAGCACGGCGGGGCGGCCGAGCGCACGGCCGAGGGCGCGCGAGAGCTCGGTGTTGGTGACCGGGTTGGGCGCGGTGACGTTGACGGCGCCGTCGGCCTCGGCGTCGTCGACGCAGCGGATCAGCGCGCCGACCACATCGTCGCGATGGATCCACGGGACGTACTGATGCCCGCCGGCCACCGGTCCGCCGATCCCGAGCTTGAAGAACGGCAGCATCTTGGCCAGTGCGCCGCCCTCGGGAGAGAGCACCACGCCGGTGCGGGTAAGCGCGACACGCATCATCGACCGCGCTTCGGACGCCTCAGCCTCCCAGGCGATCACGACCTGGGCGAGGAAATCGTCGCCCGCCGATGCCTGCTCGTCGAGCGGAGCGTCGCCCCGCGGGCCGTAGTAGCCCGTCGCCGATTGCGAGATCAGCGCCGTGGGGCGCTGCGCGGCGGGCAGATCGCGAACCGCCTGGACGAGCATCCGGGTTCCGAGCACGCGCGAGTCACGAATCCGCGCTCGCGCCTCGCTCGGTCCACCGCTGGGCGACGGGCTCACCGAGCAGGTGGACGATCGCCTCCACCCCGGCCAGGGCCTGCAGCCGGCGGGGGCGCCTGGGTCGGCTCGGGCCACGCGTGGACCTCGACGGCCGTCGCCGAGCACGCGCTGGCCGCGGTTCGGGATCACGGGTGAGGGCGACGACCTCGTCGCCGCGGGCCCGCAGGCTGTCGGCCAGTGCGAGGCCGATCGTCCCGGTGGCGCCGGTGATCAGAACGCGCATCTACGGAGGTCTCGCTGTCGGTGATCGGCATGCGGTATGGTCATACGCCTACCTTATCCGCTGTTGGAAAAAGTTCAACAAGGTGTTACGTTTCTCGGCATCGAGGGATCAAACGGAGAACTGAGCACCGCTCAGCTGGCCGAGCGGACCGGCGTCCCGGCCGGCACGCTGAGGATGTGGGAGAGCCGCTACGAGTTCCCCACGCCGGTCCGGCTGCCCGGCGGGCATCGCCGCTACAGCGATCAGGACGTCGAGCAGATCCGCGAGGTAGCGCGGCTGCGAGCGGAGGGGCTGTCGATGAGCGCCGCGATCCAGCGCGTCCGACACGTCGGCTCGCCCGACGCCCGTCTCGGTGTTCGCCGGGCCTGCGCGAGCGCCACCCCGAGGTCGCTCCAGCGGTGCTGACCAAGCGAGCCGTGCTCGGCCTGACCCATGCCCTCGAGGACGATTTCTGCGCCCGGGCGGCGTCGGGCTTCGTGCTCGGCTGCTTTCAGCGCGAGCACTTCTATCGCCAGGCCCAACGGCGCTGGGCCGAGTTGGCGCGGACCGCCGAGCTCGCCGTCGCGGTCGCGGACTTCCCCGAACTCGATGCGGCCGGCCGGACTCGCCGATCGAGGTGCCGGTGGACGGCACCGAGGCGATGGCCCGCGAGTGGACACTGGTCATTGACTCCCCCGGTGGCGCGGTCTGCCTGGCCGCCTGGGAGCACGCCAGCCAGACCGAGCTGCCCGACCCGCAGCGCCAGTTCGAGGTGCTGTGGTCCTTTGAGCCGGCCGTCGTGCGCTCCGCCACCCACGTGGCCGCCGAGGTCCTGAGCCGCTTCGCCCCCGAGGTGGCCGAGCGGATCCCCGCCGTGCTGGCCCCGCCCGGGCCGGCGCTCGGACCCGAGCTGCGGTTCGCGTCCTCGCTGACCCACCGGATGGTCGGGTATCTGGGCGCGCTGCTGGACCCGCCCACGCGCGTCGTGTGAGCCTTCACGAACGTGTTCAGCTTCGGGGAAGGCTCGCGTCGCGCCGTCGCCACACCCATCACGCCCGCCTGATTGGATACCCGCGGTCAGACAATCGAGGCTGAGGAGATCACATGGCGGAGCGGGCAGCGATCGTGACGGGCGCGTCGAGCGGAATCGGTTTTGCGATTGCGCGCATGCTGCTCGACGAGGGCTGGGCGGTGACCGTGGCCGGCCGGCGCCCGGACAAGCTCGAGGCCGCCGTGTCGCAGCTTGACGGTGGGGACCGCGTGGCTTCGCGTGGCGGGCAACATGGCCGACGAGGCGACCGTGCAGGCGCTCGTCGCCGCCCACCGTGACCGCTTCGGGCGGTTGGACCTGCTGGTCAACAACGCCGGAGTCGGGATCGGTGCCCCGGTCGCCGAGATCGAGACCAAGAAGCTCGACATGCAGCTGGACGTCAACCTGCGCTCGATCGTCCTCTTCTATCGCGAGAGCATGCGCGCTGCTCCGCGCCGCGGCGGCCGAGCATCGCAACGCGATCGTCGTCAACACGGCCTCGATCTCGGGCAAGTCCGGCGAGGCATGGCTGTCGGTCTACTCGGCGACCAAGCACGCGGTGGTCGGCTTCACGGAGGCCATGAACAAGGAGCTCGGCGGTGAGGGCATCAAGTCCTGCGCGCTGTGCCCGGCGTTCGTCGACACCCCGATGACGGATTTCGTCAAGGGCAGCGTCCCCGCCGAGGACATGATCCGCCCCGAGGACATCGCCGAGGGCGTGCGCATGCTGCTCCGGGTCTCCCCCGCCTGCGTGATCCCCGAGATCATCTTCCAGCGCCCCGGCGCGAGCAACTAGGGGTCGGGCCCGGGGCGCGAGCTAGCGAAAGCCACGCCCGGCGCCGGTCAGCTCGCGACGATCGATGACCCGGTCGACGAGGCCGTAGGCGACGGCCTCCTGGCTGGTGAAGTAGCGGTCGCGGTCCATGTCGGCGTGGACCCGCTCGACCGTCTGATCGGTATGCCGCGCGTAGAGCTCGTCGACCCGGGCGCGCAGCGCGAGCGTCTCGCGGGCGTGGATCTCGATGTCGGAGGACTGGCCCTGGAAGCCGCCGGACGGCTGGTGGATGAGGATCCGGGAGTTGGGCAGCGCAGGCGCTTCCCCGGCGCGCCCCCGGCCAGCAGCAGCGACCCCATGGACATGGCCACGCCGTAACAGATGGTCTGCACGTCGGGCCCGATGAACTGCATCGTGTCGTAGATGGCCAGCCCGTCGTACACCGAGCCGCCCGGGGAGTTGATGTAGAGGTGGATGTCCTTTTCGGGATCGTCGGATTCGAGGTGGACCATCTGGGCGACGATCAGATTGGCCGTCTCCTGGTCCACCTGTCCGCCGAGGAAGATGACGCGATCGTTGAGCAGCCGCGAGTAGATGTCGAACGAGCGCTCACCGCGCGCGGTCTGCTCGACGACCATGGGAATGAGGGGCATGCAGAACCTCCTGAGTGCTAATGTGCAACTTGCCGAGTTGCGTGCAACCTAGCAGATGCGCAACTCGCAGGTTGCATGTCGTCGCCGTCCGCCCGAGAGGAGCCGTCCATGACCGAGAGAATCGAACGCCACTGGGAGCTCCCCGCGTCTGTGCAGGACGCCTGGCATGCGGTGACCGAGCCTGCATGGCTCACCCTCTGGCTCGCTGACGAGGTCGAGCTCGAACTGCGACCGGGTGGCGCGGCCCGTTTCCGTCTCGGGGACGCCGAACGGACCGGCTGGGTCGAGCAGGCATCCCCTCCTCATGCCGACGACGAGCCCGACGGCCGCCTGGCCTTCTGGTGGAGCGCGGACGGCGAGCCGGCCGCGCGCGTCGAGCTCACGCTCACCGCGATCGACGACGCGGCCTGCTCGATCCGCGTGATCGAGTCGCGTCCGCTCGAGGTCCTTGACCTGACCGGCATCCCGACCCCCGGCTCATGGCGGCGGCGCCACCCCCGGGCCGATGCTGATCGCCGCGTGAGCCCGTCCTCGGACCCCGCTGGAGCGGTGTTCGGCGCGCTCGCCGATCCGACCCGACGCCAGCTGCTCACCTCGCTGGCGCGCCGAGCCGGCCACGGCTACCACGCTCGCCTCTGACCTCCCCATCTCCCGCCAGGCCGTCGTCAAGCATCTCACGACGCTCAGCGACGCCGGGCTGCTCAGCCGCGAACGCACGGGACGCGACGTCTGTTATCGCTTCACGCCCCAGCCCCTCTCCGAGGCCGCGTCCTGGATGGCCCAGGTCGGCGGCGAGTGGGACGAACGGCTGACCACGCTCGCCGAGGCCCTGCGCCAGCGGCGCGACTGACCGACGCTCGTGGAGGCCTGCGTCAGCGGCGCGACTGAGTGCCGGCCGCGACCGGCTCGCCGGCCGCGACCCGCGTGGACTCATCCTCGAGGTGCTCGAGCAGACCGCTCGTAGTCGTCGTAGCGGCGCACCAGCCGGCTCCAGGACCATCCCGGGCGACTGTCGAGCTCCGAGCGCCGGTCCCGGTCCCCGGGCCGCGCGGCCGGCTCGCGCTCGCGGCGGCGCAGCTGGGCTCGCTCGTCGGCCGGTGCGCGCCCGTCGCGCGCCGCCTGCCATCGGCGCGCTCACGAGCGTCGCCTCGCTGCGCTCGCGCTCGCGGACGAGCCCGACGTGCTCGGCGCGCGCGGCGGCGAGATCGCTGAGCGGCGCGTCGTCCTCGAGCAGGCTCGCCTCCAGATGGACCCGCAGCACGCGCAGCTCCCGCTCGGTCGCCCGCCGGCTTGCGCCCCGCCGCCCGTCCCGCGAGGCGAAGCGGTCCCAGGCGTTGGCAAAGCCGATGAAGTTGGTGCGGCCCCCGTTGCGATGAGCCGCCAGCATCGGGCAGATCCCGTCCCCGGTGGCGTAGGCGCCGACGATGATGTCGTTGCCCGAGATGCCGGTCAGCATCGCCTCGCGCGTGTGCCGCGGCAGGCACGCGATGGCAAGGCGGAGGTCTCGGCTGGTCGCGCGGGGCCGGGTTCGCATAGGGTTCGCGCGGCGGGGACCGCTGAGCCTCCCACCGCGTCGTCACCCTACCCCGGGCCGTCGACAGCGACAAGCCACTTCCTCGCCGTGAAAGGAACCTTGCATTGCGACTAGGCATCAACGTCGGCTACTGGGGCCTGGGCATGGGTCCCCAGGAGCAGCTCGACGGTCGTCCAGGAGGCCGAGCGGCTCGGCTACGACTCCGTCTGGGCCGCCGAGGCGTACGGCTCGGATGCCGCCACCGTGCTCGCCTGGCTGGCCGCCGGAACGAGCACGATCAAGCTCGCCTCGGGGATCTTCCAGATGCCCGGCCGCAGCGCGGCGATGACCGCGATGACCGCGGCCACGATCGACGAGCTCTCCGGCGGGCGGATGATCCTCGGGATCGGCTCCTCGGGGCCGCAGGTCGCCGAGGGCTGGCACGGGCAGCGTTTCGCCCACCAGTTGCAGCGCACCCGTGAGTACGTCGCCGTCGTGCGCCAGGCGCTGGCTCGCGAGCGGCTCGAGTTCCACGGCGAGACGCTCGAGCTGCCGCTGCCCGACGGGCCCGGCAAGGCGCTGAAGCTGATGATCACGCCGGTCCAGGAGCGGATCCCGATCTACCTGGCCGCGATCGGACCCAAGAACACCGCGCTGGCCGGCGAGATCGCCGACGGGTGGATGCCGACCTTCTTCTCCCCCGAGCACGTCGACCAGCTCCGCGGCCTGCTGCAGGAGGGCGCCGACCGGGCCGGGCGCACGCTGGACGGCTTTGACATGGCCCCCACCGTGCAGGTCTACGTGTCCGATGACCGGGAGGCGGCCCGGGACCTGATGCGCCCGATCCTCGCGCTCTACATCGGTGGGATGGGCTCACGCAAGCAGAACTTCTACAACCAGCTCGTCCAGCGCTACGGCTTCGAGGCGGCCGCGGCCGAGATCCAGGACCTCTACCTGGACGGCAAGAAGACCGAGGCGGGAGCGGCGATCCCCGCCGAACTGATCGACATGGTCTCACTGTGCGGGCCGCGCGAGGTCGTCGGCGAGCGGATCGCGGCGTTCCGCGAGGCGGGGGTCGGGACCCTGACGGTGAGCCCGATGGCCTTCACCGCGGCCGACCGGATCGAGCAGCTGCGCGCGGTCGCCGAGCTGGCGGCTTGAGCCGACCGCTGCGGTTCTTTCTCGGGGCCTTCGGCCAGCCGGGTCATGCCTTCCCGATGCTCGCGCTCGGGCCGCGAGCTGGTCGGCCGCGGGCATCAGGTCACCTACGAGACCTGGGAGCGCTGGCGCGATCCCGTCGAGGCCGCGGGCATGCAGTTTCTGCCCGCCCCCGAGTACCCGGTGCTTCCCGACCCGCGAGCGGCCGCTGAAGCCCTACGAGGCGGTGGTGCTGGCCACCGCGCACACCCGGCCGACGGTCGCCCAGGCGCGCCCCGACGTCGTCGTCCACGACATCCTCACGCTCGCCCCGGCGCTGGCCGGAGAGCTCGAGGGGCTGCCGGTCGCCACCCTGATCCCCCACGTCTATCCCGGTGGGCGCACAGGGCTTTCCCCCGTATGCGTTCGGAGCCCGGATGCCACGCACCGGGGTCGGCCGGACCCTGTGGCGGGTGTTCGACCGGCCGGTGGCCAAGGGCCTGGCCCAGGGCCGCGCGGGAGCTCAACGACACCCGCCGGCAGCTCGGCCTGCCCTCCGGTGACCCGCTTTCATGGCGGGCTGAGCACCGAGCTGGTGCTCGTCGGGACCTACCCGGAGCTCGAGTACCCGCGAGCCTGGCCCGACCACGTGCACATCGTCGGGCCGCTGATCTGGGAGCCGCCCTCCGATCCGGTCCAGCCGCCGCCCGGTGACGCACCGCTCGTGCTGGTCGCCCCGTCGACCGCCCAGGACCCCGAGCACCGGCTGCTGCGCGCCGCGCTCGGCGGGCCTCGGGCGCGAGCCGGTGCGAGTGCTGGCCACCTGGAACCGCCGGCCGATGGACGGTCCCGCGCGCGTCCCGGCCAACACGCGGCTGGTCGAGTGGATCTCCTACGCGCAGACGATGCCGCGAGTCCGCGCTGGTCATCTGCCACGCCGGCCACGGGACGATGGTGCGAGCCCTGGCCTCCGGCGCGACCGTGCTCACCGTGCCCCACGTCGGTGACATGGCCGAGAACGCCGCCCGGGCCGACTGGGCCGGGGTCGGAGTCCGTCTGCCCTGGTCGCTGCTCGGCCCCCGCTCGCTCGCGCTCGCGGTGCGACGGGCGCTCGAGCGCCCCGAGTTGGCGGACGCGGTGCGGCGCCTGACCGCCGCCAATCCGATCGGGGCCGGCCCGGCCCGCGCCGCGGATCGGCTCGAGGCAGCTCGCCCGGCGCGGCCGGCCGCGACCTCGAGAGTCGAGCGCGCCGAGGTGGCTGGCGGTCGAGCGAGGCTAGGCGACCGCCGCAGCCGGCGTGACGGCGGCCGCCGGATGCGCGTGGGCCCAGTCGATGATCGCCTGGGAGCCGCCGATCGCGGTGCCGTCGTCGAGCACGAGCGCCGGCACCCAGTAGCGGCCGGTCAGCTGCTTGACCTCGCGGCGCCCGGCGAAGGCATCGTTGATCGCCGCCGGCAGATACCCGAGCCCGTAGGAGTGCACGACCTCGGGCCGGTATCCCGCCTCGACGAGCGCCTGATGGGCCTCCCCGCACGGGTGGGCATGGACCGGCTTGCCGGCGGTCCAGGTCCCGTAACAGACGTAGAGCTTCATCGGGTCAGTGTCTCGTCATCGCGCAGGTCGGAGTGGTTCATGTGAAGCTCCGGGGGTGGGACTCGAACCCACAACCCTTCGGTTAACAGCCGAATGCTCTGCCTAATTGAGCTACCCCGGATTATGGTGCATTGGCCTGGCGACGTCACTTCGCCCGAGCTCTCCGGAGACCTCGTGGACTGTATCGGGTAAAGCGACGATGCCGTCCTCCACTTCGGCGTGACAGTTCGAGCACAGCAGGACGCACTTCCTCGCTTCGGCCCGGAGTGCCTCGAGCGACAGCGTGATGCCCCGCCGGCTGAGCCCGAACGCCTTGTCGGCGGGCCGAGGTGATGAAACTCCAGTCGCTCGCGGCAGACGCGAATAGCCGCAGAGACGACACGCCCCGCCGGCCTCTCGCACCAGGATCTGCCTTGAGCTGTCGTCGGTGCCGCGGCCACCGATCTGCGATCGACACCGGCCACACCGGTAGTAGCCGCTGGCCTCGCGGACAAACTCCGTCTCACCGTGCGTAGCCGACCTGTCAGTCCACCGTCAACCGTCCCGGCGGCTCCGATGGCCGCCGCGTCGAGCGCGGCCCGGCGCTGGCAGACCTCCGAGCCTGCTGCGTCTGCAATCCGTAGGCGCGCAGCCAATGACGCACCGTCGCCTTTGCTCCGGTCCACATGCGGTCGCGATCTCCGAGATGCTCATCCCCGTCGCGAGCAGCGTCTCGAGCCGCGATCGCTCGATCCGCCCCGCGAGCCCTGTGCCGTTCACGACGCGGCGCCTCGAGGCCGTACTTGGCCATCCAATGCCGAACAGTCGACGGATGCCGGCCGAAAGCTCTCCGATCGCCGCGACGCTCATCTCCCTGGCTCCAGCAGCTGACTCAACATCCAGCTCATCCATCTCCGCCTCCCTCCTACCACGACACGAACGTATGTTCGCATACCGCGTCGGACGGCTTCCCGACGCTCAGCCCTCGACGTCGAAGCTGATCTGACGCATCGCCTCGCTGATCCGCTCGCGCTCGGCACCCAGCTGCGAGGCGCTTCCTCCCCCGCCCGAGCGCGCCCGCAGGATCTCCCGGCCCAGGCGGTCGTATTCGAGCATCAGGCGGTTGTGCTCCAGGCGCTCGAGACGGACGTCGGGCAGCCGGCCGGCCTGGCTGACCAGCGCCGCGACGGCGTGCGCGAGCTCGTCGTCGCCGGCCGGCAGATCGGTCATCGGGGTCGCCGTGCGTCCGCGCAGGTGGCGCGCCGCGCGGCGCAGCACCTCACTGGTCAGCAGCTCGTCGGGATCGATCGCCTCGAGCATCGCCTCGCCCGGCTCGGGAAGCGCGATGCAGAGCGCGAGGAAGGTCCGCTCCGGCCGCGGGCCGAGGCCGGCGCGGCGCGCGACGCCGGGCACCGGTCCCGTGCCGGCGGCCTCGCCGTTGGTGGTCGCGCCCGCCGTGTGATCGCGGGCCCGCGGCGGCAGGCGGCCCGGCGGCGGGGAGCGGCGAGCAGCGTCATCAGCCGCGCTTCGGTCAGCGCGAGGCGACCGGCGACCCGGCGCACGAGCTCGTCGCGCAGGATGCTCTGGGGCACCTCGTCGAGCAGCGGGCGCAGCTCCTCCAGGGCCCGGTCTCGCCCCTCGACGCTGCCGAGATCGGCTCGCTCGAGGATCCGGTCGATCTGGAAGACGACGAACGGCTGCGATGCGCCGACCAGCCGGTTGACCGCCTCGGCCCCCTCGCGCTCGGCAAGCTCGGCCGGATCGGTGCCCTCCGGCAATCCGACGACGCGCAGTTCGAGCTTGCGCGCTCGGGCCAGCCGCGCGGCGCGGAGCATCGCGTCCTGGCCGGCCCGGTCCGCGTCCAGGCAGAGCTCGAGCACATGCACGATCCGCTCGAGCTCGGCCACCTGCTCCTCGGTCAGCGCCGTGCCCATGATCCCCACGGTGTTGGTGATCCCCGCCTGATGCAGGGCCAGCACGTCCGTGTAGCCCTCGACCAGGATCATCCGGTCGGCCTTGGACGCCGCCGCCCGGGCGAGATCGATCCCGAACAGCACCTCGCGCTTGTGATAGACGAGCCCGTCGGAGGTGTTGAGGTACTTCGGCTGCTGGTTGTCGCGCATCGCCCGCGCCCCGAACCCGCGGACTCGGCCGCGCGCGTCCGCGGCGGGAAACATGATCCGCTCGCGAAAGCGGTCATAGACCTGTCCGGGGCGGTTCTTTGAGCGCTGCACGAGGCCGGCGGCGAGCAGCTCCTCGTCACTGAACCCCGAGCTGCGCGAGGCGCGCAGCATCCGGTCCCAGGCGCTCGGGGCGTAGCCGACGCGAAACTCGCGCAGGGTGTCCTCATGCAGGCCGCGGCCGAGCAGGTAGGCGCGTGCCGGCTCGGCCTCGCGCGCCTCCCACAGGTACCGCGAGTAGAACGTGGCGGCTCGGCCCAGGAGCGAGTGCAGCCGCTCCCGCTGCTCGCGACGAGCCGCCGCGCCGGGATCCTCGTCCTCGGTCTCCAGCGCGACCCCGAAGCGGTCCGCGAGCGTCTCCAGGGCGGCCTTGAAGTCCAGCCCCTCGGTCTCCATGACGAAGTTGAACGGGTCCCCGGACTGCTGGCAGCCGAAGCAGTGGTAGTGCTTCTCGTCGGGGCGGACGTGAAACGAGCTGCTGCGCTCATCATGAAACGGGCACAGCCCGAAGTAGCTGTTGACGCCGGCGCGGCGCAGCTCGACGCGGCTGCCGACGAGCGACAGCATGTCGACCGCCCCGAGGACGCGGTCGCGAGAGTCAGCGGTGTAGCGGCTCACGGTGCGAAGGCAACCGGCACGCTGAGCTCTTCGAACCGCTTGATGCAGTAGCGGTCGGTCATCCCCGCCAGGTAGTCGGTCACCCGGGTGGCCAGCTCACCGTCGGGGATCGAGGCGGGGATCTCCTCGGGATGCGTGCAGTAGTGCTCGAACAGGGCGGAGATCACGATATGGATCTTGGCGTGCTCGCGGGTGGCCACGGGCCCGAGGTAGACGTGCTCGAACATGAACGCGCGCAGATCGGACATCGCCCCACCGATCCGCTCGCCCTGGACGATGTCACCGGCGGCCTGCGAGGTCTCGACGAGGTCGTGGACGAGCGTGTCGATCCGTCGCGGGCCGGTGTCGCCGAGGACGGCGATCGGCTCACGCGGGCAGATCGGCGGCATCGAGCACCCCGGCGCGCACGGCATCGTCGATGTCATGGTTGATGTAGGCGACCCGGTCCATGAGGCGGACGATCTTGCCCTCCAGGGTGGCCGGCTCGGGAGCGCGTCCCGAATGCGAGACGATCCCGTCGCGCACGGGCTCGGTGAGGTTGAGACCCTGACCGTCGCGTTCGAGGATGTCCACCACCCGCAGCGAGTGCTCGTGGTGGCGAAACGCGGCCCCGAAGCGCTCGCGCAGGCAGCGGTCCAGCGCGTCCTCACCGACGTGCCCGAACGGCGGATGGCCAAGGTCATGCCCGAGGCCGATCGCCTCGACGAGATCCTCATTGAGCGCCAGGGCGCGCGCGACCGTGCGCGAGACCTGCGTCACCTCCAGCGTGTGGGTGAGCCGGGTGCGGTAGTGGTCGCCGCTGGGGGCGACGAACACCTGGGTCTTGTGCTTGAGGCGCCGAAACGCCTTGCAGTGCACGATCCGGTCGCGGTCGCGCATGAACGGGGTGCGCAGCCCGCAGTCGGCCTCGGCCCGGACGCGCTGGGCCGGGAACGAGCGCACGGCCAGCGGCGACAGGTACGCCTCCTCGCGTTCGCGCACCCGGCGCTCGAAGGCCTCCGCCACCGGACCGGCCGGGTGGGCGAAGGACGGGCTCAGCTTCGTGTCGGTCACGCCATCGATTCTGACACCGCCGCGGGTCGTCAGGACGGTCTGGGCGGGGCGGTCGGTCGCTCAGGCGGCGAGCAGCGGGCGCAGACGGACGTGCGCGTGGTGCTCGGAGGTCTCCCCGATTGCCCGCTCGACCTGGCGCAGCGCCCGCTCGGAGGCGGCCGGGGCCTGGGCCATCGGGGACCCGAGCGCGCCGATCAGGAAGCGGTAGGCATCCTCGCCGAGCGGGAACGCGCCCGCCTCGCACGAGCTGCAGACCACCCCGCCGGCGGCGCCCGAGAACCCGCCGAGGTGATCGGTCTCGCCGCACACCGCGCAGGCCGCCAGCTGGGGCACGATGCCGGCGGCGAGCAGCAGCTTGAGGCGGAAGGCGAGACCGGTCTCCGTCCGGGCCTGGGCCGCATCGGCGTGCATCAGCGCGAGCTGGTTGACGAGCAGCCGGAAGACGTCCGGGTTGGGATCGGCGGTCTCGAACAGGCGGGAGACGGCATCGCAGGCGCGGGCGGCGGCGTCGAGCGTGGCCGCATGGTCACGCAGCGCCCCGTGGCTGGCCACCGTGTCGACCGCGGTCACGGTGAGCAGTTCGCTGCGGCCCTCGTGCAGCACGGCGCGGACGTGAAAGAACGGCTCCAGCCGCGCCCCGAAGCGGCTGCGCGCCCGGCGCGCGCCCTTGGCGATCGCCGAGACCCGGCCGTGGTCGGGCGTGTAGAGATGCAGGATCCGGTCGGCCTCCCCATAGCGGATCGAGCGCAGCACGACCGCCTCGGTCTTCAGTGTTCCCGACACCGCTCACGCTCACGCTATGTTTTGTGAAGTCATGAAATCAGTCACCGTCTACACCACTGACCACTGCTCGATGTGCTCGAGCGCCAAGAGCCTGCTCGGCAAGCGCGACATCGCCTATGAGGAAGTCAATCTGGCACGCGACCCGGATGGCCGGGCCAAGCTCGCCGATCTCACCGGAATGGTCACCTTCCCCCAGATCGTGATCGACGGCCAGTCGATCGGCGGATTCGATCAGCTGCTGGCTGCCGACCGCGCCGGCCGGCTCAGCGAACTGCTCGCCGCCTAGCGCGCCCGTTTGCCGGCTGGCCCGCACCCACGCCCCGGCCCTGCCGGCGCCGCGGGCGCGGCTGGCAGTGCTCGCAGACGTACGTCCCGCGGCCCCCGACGACGAGCTTGATGATCGTCGTGCCGCACCGGCCGCATGGCTCGCCGGCCCGGAGGTGGACGAGGAACTGGTCCTGGAAGGAGCCGTAGGCGCCGTCCACGTGACGGAAGTCGTCGATCGTCGCGCCCTTGGCCTCGATTCCGGCCAGGAGCGAGGCCTCGATCCCGTCGCGCAGCGCGGCCAGCTGGGTCCGGTTGAGCGCGCCGGCGGGGCGCAGCGGGTGGATCCGGGCGCGGTAGAGCGCCTCGTCGGCGTAGATGTTCCCGACGCCCGCGATCCGCCGCTGGTCGAGCACGAAGGACTTGACCGGCGCAGTGCGCCCGCGGGCCATCGCGCGCAGGTGCTCGAGCGTGAACTCGGGGGTCATCGGCTCGATCCCGAGCCGGGCGGCCAGGTAGGCCTCGCGGGCCGGGCGCCCGGGCATCAGGTGGGCGGTCCCGAACCGGCGGGGATCGACGTACACGAGCTCGTGCCCGTCATCGAGCGCGAAGCGCGCCCGCACGTGGGTCACCTCGGGGCCGGGGTCGAACAGCAGCGTCCCCGTCATCCGCAGGTGGACGAGCAGGTGCAGATCGCCGGACAGCTCCCACAGCAGATACTTGCCCGAGCGGCCGATCCGCTCGATCCTGCGCCCGTCCAACGCCCGCGCCACGGTCTCGGGCGGCTCGGGCCGCGTCCAGCGGGGATCGAGCAGCTCGGCGCTCAGGATCGTGCGCCCCTCGAGGTGCGGGGCGAGCTGGCGGCGGATCGTCTCCACCTCGGGAAGCTCGGGCATCCCCTCTTCTTTAGCGCACGCGCCGCGTGCCCGGCCGCCGCACCGCGCCCGGCCACCGCCTCAGAGAAAGCTCTCGCCCGGAAGCTCGGGCGCCTCGACCACCGGCGAGCCAGTCCAGGACGCTGGCGCCGACGTCGGCGAGGAGACCGTCGTGGCGCCGGGAGCCGTGACCGGGGTAGCGGGCCAGCAGCGGCGCGTACTCGCGCGTGTGGTCGGTGTGCGGGCCGGTCGGGTCACAGCCGTGGTCGGCGGTCAGCACGAGCAGATCCTCCTCCCCCAGACGGGGCAGCCAGCCCGTGACCTCGCGGTCGATCTCCTCCAGGGCGCCCGCGAACCCCGGGCAGTCATGGCGGTGGCCGTAGACCTGGTCGGTCTCGATCAGGTTGGTGAACACGAGACCCGTGATCGAGCGAATCGATCAGCGCGCCCGGTCTCCTCGCAGGGCGCGGGCGTTGGTGGCCCCGGGATGGCTGACGTCGAACCCGGCGCCGGCGAACAACGACACCACCTTGCCCACCCCATGGGTCGGGACGCCGGCGGCCTGCAGCGCGGTCAGGTAGCTCGGTCCGGGGTCGAGCGCGAAGTCGCGCCGGCCGTCGGTGCGCCGGAACTGGTCCGGATCACCCTCGAACGGCCGTGCGATGACCCGGCCGACGGCATGCGCGGCGGGCAGCGCGGCCCGCACCTCGGCGCAGATCTCGTACAGCACCTCGGGGGCGAGCACGTCCACGTGGGCGGCGATCTGGAGCACCGAGTCCTGACTGGTGTAGACGATCGGGTCACCGCTGAGCAGGTGCGGCGCCCCGTAGCGCTCGATCGCCTCCAGGCCGTTGCAGGGATGGTTGCCGAGCACGCCGCGACCGCTGGCCTGGCGGACCACCGCGATCACCTCATCGGGAAATCCGTCCGGATACACCGGCGGCTCGCCGGCGCTGACGCCCATCAGCCCCCAGTGTCCGGCGGTCGAGTCCTTGCCGGGGCCGATCGCGGCCAGCCGTCCGTGCCGGACGGGAGCCGCCGCGGGCGCCACCCCCGCGAGCGCGATCACGTTCCCGAGCCCGAGCGCCGCCAGCCCGGGCAGCCGCAGGCCGCCGACCGCCTCGGCGAGATGGCCCAGCGTGTCGCTGCCCGCGTCGCCGTAGCTCGCTGCGTCGGGCAGCGCGCCGACGCCACACGCGTCCAGCACGATCACGAACGCCCGCCGCATCACGCGCCCGCCGCGGAGGTCAGTCCTCGCCGTCCCAGTACTCGAGCTTCTCGAGCCGGGCGATCAGGTGCACACCGCGAAAGGCGATCTTGTTCGAGCGCGGGTAGTAACAGAGGTCGGAGGGGTCGCGGTTGCCGTAGGCGAGGTAGGTCAGACCCGTCGGCCCGGCGCGCAGGACGTGCCCGACCCCGGTGCCGGGGGAACGCACGATGACATGCCCGGGCCCGACCGGCGTCTCGTCCTCGCCGAGGACCAGGAAACCGTCGCCGGCGAGCACGACGAAGATCTCCTCCTCGGCGGAATGGCAGTGCTGGGCGGTCGATTCCCGGCCGGCCGCGACCTCGACGTGCTGAAGGCCCGATCGAACCGAGCCGAGCCGGCGGCCGAAGTTGCGCCGGGTGCGCTCGACCCGGGGTCGCACTAGGGTGTCCGGCTCGAGCTCGGAGAGCGCGACGATCGTTGCCGGGCGTCCAGCCGGGCGTGTCGGGGACGCTCGGGCGGGCCCTTCTCGGCCTCGAGCACGAACTGGCTCGGCACCCCGTCGATCGCGCCCGGCTCGCCGGTCACGAGCCGGCTGGCCGAGGCGTTGGCGATCCAACCGCGGGAAGGCGGGGGTCTCGTCACTCTCGCGGGTCCCGAACACGAGCAGATCCAGCGCGTCGTCGCCGCGGATCGTGTGGGCGCCCTCACCGGGGGCGAACAGGATCCCGTCACCGGCGCCGATCGCCGTGGTGCGGCCGTCCTGCCAGACCAGCCCTGAGCCGGCCAGAACGTAGACGAACTCCTCCTCGCGTCCGTGCTCGTGGGCCGGGGTCGACCAGCCGCGGGCGGACAGCTGCATGCGCCGCACCCCGACGATCGAGCTCCCGCCGGCCTCCCCGAGCAGCGTCCAGCGGCCACGAAGATGTCCGACCTCGTGCTCGAAGGCGGGGGCGGTGTCGAAGTGGGTCAGCCCCACCGCCTCACCCCTCGGCGTGGGGTGCCGCAGCCGGCTTGGCGCTTTCGCCGGCCGGCCAGGCGTGACCTGCGCCCGGGGATGGGAGTCGAAGTAGACGTCGCGCAGGCGCTCGGTCGACAGATGGGTGTAGATCTGCGTGGTGCCGATGTCAGCATGACCGAGCATCTCCTGCAGGGAGCGCAGGTCACAGCCGCCCGCGAGCAGGTGGGTGGCGAAGGTGTGGCGCAGCGTGTGCGGGCTCATGCGGTGGTCCAGGCCCGCGGTCCGGGCGTGGCCCTGGACGATCTTGTACAGGCCCTGGCGCGTCAAGCCCGTGCCCCGCAGGTTGACGAACACATGCGTCTCCTCGCGCAGCCCGACCAGTCGCGGGCGGGCGTGTTCGAGATAGACCCCGAGCGTCTCGATCGCCTTGCTGCCGATCGGCACGAGCCGTTCCTTGGATCCCTTGCCGCGGGCCCGCAGCATGCCCGCCTCGAGGTCGAGCTCTGAGAGCTCGAGCGTGATCGCCTCCGAGGCGCGCAGGCCACATGCGTACATCGTCTCCAGCAGCGCGCGGTCGCGCAGCGCGGCCGGCGATCGGCCCTGCGGCTGGGCGAGCAGGCGACCGACCTCATCGCGGCTGAGCACCTTCGGCAACCGGCTCGGCGAGCGGGGCGGCCGCAGCTCCGCGGTCGGATCGTGATCGATGATCTGCTCGCGGCGCAGGTGGCGGTAGAAGGACCTCAGGCAGGCGATCTTGCGCTGCAGAGTGGCGGGCGCGACCGGCGGCTTGCCCTCGCGGCCCGGTGGCCAGCTCGGTGACGAAAGCGGCCAGCTCCGCGGGCCCGACGACGAGCGGATCGCGGTCGATCCGCCCCAGGAACAGCCCGAACTGCTGCAGGTCGGATCGGTAGGCCTCCAGCGTGTTGCGCGACAGCCCGCGCTCGAGCTCGAGCGTGGCCAGGAACTCGAAGGTGAGCTCGGTCAGGTGCCGCTGCGCCGACGACGCTTTGAGGACCGCCATGGCGCCGTATTCGCTCCCCTCACGGCCAGTCCTGCGGCTGGGCGCGCGCCGTCACGCCGCGCGACCCGGGACCCGGCGCACGCGCGCCCGGCCGGCGTGCTCAGGAGCCCGGTGCGCCCAGCGTGGAGCGCAGCGAGCGGGCGATCCGGCGCGCCCGGTCGGTCCCCCGGCGTCCGGCCCAGGGATGAGGGCCGATCGCCCACGGGTGCCACCCCAGCGTGCCGTAGAGCTCGCGGATCTCGGCCTTGAGCTCGCCGCGGTGAGCGCCGCACGCGTAGCGCTGAGGGCCGTAGATACCGCGGCCGTGCCAGGTCAGCCAGGGCGCGGGCGGGCCCTCTCCCGCGTCCACGTACTCGCCGTGGCGCAGGTCGAGCAGCTGGCGCTCGAGCGAACGCTGGGTCTCGGGATCGGGCCGGCCGCCGCAGACCGCGCATCGGAACACCACCGTGACCGGCATCGTCTCACGGTACCGGCCCGCGGTCGCCGCCTCCGCTGCGCGCCCGCTCGACCGACCGCCGCAGGCCGTGCGCGTCGGGGCCGACGAGCGACTCGAGGTGGGAGTCCACCGAGCCGTGCAGATGCCAGTCCCCGGGGTTGCCGGTCACCAGTCCCGCGTGCGACAGCCGGCCGAGCGCGTGCGAGATCGAGGGCCGCTCGGCGGCCACGAGCTGCCCGAGCAGGCGGTGGGTGAGCGGCAGGGTGAGCCGGATGCCGCTGGGCTCGACGCGACCCCAGCGCGCCGCCAGGTGCCAGAAGAGAAGATCGACGCCGGACCTCGAGGCGCGGGTGACAGGCGATCGCTCGGATCTCGTCCAGCTCGGCGGTGCGGCGGGCCGCGCGTCGCAGCAGCGCGTGCACGACCTGCGGCCACGGCCGGACACGGGCGGCGAACTCGGCGTCGAGCAGGGCCAGCTGCGTGGGCGCGAGCACCCGCCACGCCGCCCGGCGTTGCAGCATCGCGTCGACCCGGCCACCGGACTGGGTGAGGAGATCGCCGGCGCCGACCAGCTCGGTCGCGGTGCGGTCCCCGACCCCGACATCAAAGGCGATCAGCCCTTCGAGCACGAGCAGTCCGAACCCCTCGTCCAGCGCGCCGAAGGCCGGCGTGAGATCGCAATCGCCCAGTTCGGCGCGCAGCACGCGAACGGTCGTTCCCGGCCGCGCGGCCAGCCGGGTGCGGTGGTCGAACTCGCGGGCGAGGTCGTCGTCGGCGTCGAGCAGGTAGCGGTGAATCGCCGTCGGCGCCGGCTGCAGACCCACCGCTGTTGGACGCGGGCTAGACCACGACCGGGTCATCACCGACACCGCTCTCGCACGGCTCTTGTCCTCTCCACTTCGGTTCCCGGACGGAACCACCTCCCGCGACGAAGTCTACGGAGACCGGCCACCTCGGGGGACGATTGCCCCGACCACGGTAATCCAGATTACGCACGTCGTCGCTGACGTAACCGTGCTTACCGGTGCGGTAGCGCCGCCTCGCCGGCCGGTGTTAGAACGGATCGCCGTGTGCTTGGCAATCCCGGGTCAAGTGGTGGCGATCGTCGACGAGGACAACCGCCTGGCCACCGTCGAGGTGGCAGGTGTGCGGCGGACGGTCAACATCGGCCTGCTCGATGCCGAGGGCAGCGGCGTCGGGCCGGGGGACTGGGTGCTGATCCACGTCGGCTTCGCGATCTCCCAGGTCGATGAGGAGGAGGCCCGCAACACGCACGATCTGCTGGTGCGGATGGGAGCCGACTACGAGCAGGAGCTCGAGGAGCTCAAGGCGAGTGTGATCGAGTGACGTCGCGGCCCCCGACCTCGTCGCGCCCGTCTGCGGCTCGACGCACTGCATCACGTGCGGCGACGACGGGGTGGCGATGGTCGTCGTCGCGGTCGACGAGGACCGGGGGCTGGCGCTCTGCGCCGACGCGGCCGATCGGCACGAGAGCGTCGAGATCGCCCTCGTCGCACCCGTGGCCCCCGGCGACCAGCTGCTCGTCCACGCCGGGACCGCGATCGCCCCGCTGGAGCGAGCGCGATGAGGTACGTGGACGAATTCCGTGACCCCGAGCTGGGGCGGGCGGTGGCGGCCGAGATCCTCTCGCTGGTCGAGCCCGGCCGCCACTACAAGGTGATGGAGGTGTGCGGCGGCCACACCCACTCGATCTACAAGTACGGGATCGACGACCTGCTGCCGGCCAACGTCGAGCTCGTCCACGGGCCCGGTTGTCCGGTCTGCGTGATCCCGATGGGCCGCGTCGACGACGGGATCGCCGTCGCCCGCCGCGAGGAGGTCATCTTCACCTGCTTTGGCGACATGATGCGCGTCCCGGGTTCCGAAGGCAGCCTGCTCGAGGCCAAGGCGGCCGGCGCCGACATCCGGATGGTCTACTCGCCGCTGGATGCGTTGCGGATCGCCAAGCAGAACCCGGATCGGCACGTCGTGTTCTTCGCGATCGGCTTCGAGACCACGGCCCCGTCGACCGCGCTGACCCTCAAGCGCGCCCGGGCCGAGGGCGTGCCCAACTTCTCGGTCATGTGCAGTCACGTGACGATCGTGCCGCCGCTGCGCGCCCTGCTCGAGTCCCCGGACCTGCGGCTGGACGGGTTCATCGGTCCGGGCCACGTCGCCACGGTCGTCGGCGCGCGCCCGTTTCGAGTTCATCCCCGCCGACTACGGCAAGCCCGTCGTGATCGCGGGCTTTGAGCCGCTGGACATCCTGCAGTCGGTGGCGATGATCCTGCGCCAGTTGCGCGACGACTCGCTGCGAGGTGGAGAACCAGTACGCGCGAGTCGTTCCCTACGAGGGCAACCGGCGCGCGCTGGAGGTCATGTCCGAGGTCTTCACGCTGCGCCCCCACTTCGAATGGCGCGGGTTGGGCTTCATCTCCCACAGCGGGCTCGCGCTGTCTGAGGACTACGCCGAGCTCGACACCGAACGGCGCTATGCGGTCCCCCACGTCCGCGTGGCCGACCCCAAGGCCTGCCAGTGCGGCGAGGTGCTCAAGGGCGTGATCAAGCCCTGGGAGTGCAAGGTGTTCGGGTCCGCGTGCACCCCCGAGCGTCCGATCGGCACCTGCATGGTCTCCTCCGAGGGCGCCTGTGCGGCGTACTACAACTTCGGGCGCTTCGCCCGCGAGCGGGAGGTGGTGTGATGCCCGACACGAGCGCCGGCTCGGTCATCTCCGACCGCGAGCAGCGCGTCCTGGGCATCATCGGCACCGCCCGCGGCAAACGGGCCAAGTTCCGTGACGAGCGGATCACGATGGCCCACGGCGCGGGCGGCAAGGCGACCCAGACGCTGATCGAGGGCCTGCTCGCCCCCACGCTGGGCGGCGACGCGCTGGCCGAGATGGGCGACGCCGGAATGGTCGGCCTCGGTGACCAGCAGCTCGCGTTCAGCACCGACTCCTACGTCGTCAAGCCGCTGCGCTTCCCCGGTGGCTCGATCGGTGAACTGGCCGTCAACGGCACCGTCAACGACCTCGCCGTGTCCGGCGCCCGGCCGCTGGCCCTCTCGCTCTCGCTGATCCTCGAGGAGGGGCTGCCCGCCGACGTGCTCACCGGCGAGGTGCGGGCGATCGCCGACGCCGCCCGCGCGGCCGGGGTCGAGGTCGTCACCGGCGACACCAAGGTCGTCGAGCGCGGCCACGCCGACGGCATGTACATCTGCACGGCCGGGATCGGCCGGCGCGATCCGCGCGCCCGTCTCTCCCCGTCGGCGCTGCGCCCCGGGGACCGGATCCTGCTCTCGGGCCGGATCGGCGATCACGGCACCGCGATCATGCTCGCCCGCGGCGAGTTCGAGCTCGACGCCGAGATCCGCTCGGACACCCGCAGCCTGTGGCCGGCGGTCGACAGCGCTGCTCGACGAGGTCGGGGGCGAGCTGCGCTGCCTGCGCGACGCCACCCGGGGCGGAGTCGCCTCGGTGCTCAACGAGCTGGCCCGCGCCTCCAAGGTGGCGATGATCGTGCGCGAGGGCGACATCCCGGTCGCGCCGGCGGTGGCGGGAGCGTCAGAGATCCTCGGCATCGACCCGATGTACGTGGCCAACGAGGGTGTGTTCGTCGCCTTCGTGGCCCCGGAGGCGTCCGAGCGGGCCCTGGCCGCATTGCGCGGGCAGCCCGGCGGCGAGCAGGCGGCGGAGATCGGCGAGGTCCGATCCGAGCCCGACGGGATGGTGTTGGTCCAGACGAGCTTTGGCGGCAGGAGGGTCATGGACCAGTTGGTCGGCGATCCCCTGCCGCGAATCTGTTGAGAGGAGCCCGGAGTGAGCACAACGGCAAGCCCATACGCAGCCCAGCAGAAGACCGAGGCGGTGACCGCTCACGTTCTCTGGATGACCACGGGTCTCAGCTGCGAGGGCGACTCGGTGGCGATGACGTCGGCCACCAACCCCAGCCTCGAGGACATCATCCTGCAGGCGATTCCGGGCATGCCGAAGGTCGTCGTGCACAACCAGGTGATCGACTACGCGGTCGGGCAGGAGTACGCCCAGGCCTGGTTTGACGCCGAGCAGGGCAAGCTCGATCCGTTCGTGCTCGTGATCGAAGGCTCACTCGGCAACGAGGAGATCAACGGCGAGGGCCACTGGACCGGCTTCTCGCTCAATTCCGAGACCGGCCAGCCGATCACCATCAACGAATGGCTCGACCGGCTCGCCCCCAAGGCGGCGGCGGTCGTGGCCGTCGGCACCTGCGCCACGTACGGCGGGATCCCGGCGATGAAGAACAACCCGACCGGGGCGATGGGCGTGCCCGACTACCTGGGCTGGAACTGGAAGTCCAAGGCGAATCTGCCGGTCGGTGTGCATCCCCGGCTGCCCGGCGCAGCCCGACAACATGACCGAGGTGCTGCTCTACCTGGCGCTGCATCTGGCCGGGCTGGCCCCGGCCCCCGAGCTCGACGAGGCGCTGCGGCCCAAATGGCTGTTCGGTCGCACCGTCCGCGAGGGCTGCAACCGGGCCGGCTTCGCCGAGCAGGGCGAGTTCGCGACCGAGTACGGCTCCGATCACCGGTGTCTGGTCAAGCTCGGCTGCAAGGGACCGGTGGTCAAGTGCAACGTGCCCGTGCGCGGCTGGGTCAACGGCATCGGGGGCTGCCCCAACGTCGGGGGCATCTGCATGGCGTGCACGATGCCGGGGTTCCCGGACAAGTTCATGCCCTTCATGGATGAGGACAAGTATGGGCGGGGTGGCGGCGAACATCATGAAGTTCAGCTACGGGCCGATCGTGCGCTTCATGCGCCACCGCAACATCGACACCAAGTACGACAAGGAACCGGAGTGGCGTCGCAAGGGACGCACCCTGACGACCGGCTACGCCAAGCGCTGGTAGCGCAGGCCCCGCCGACCCCCCCGAATTCCAGGAGCGAGAGAGATGGCAACCGAAACATCCCAGAAGGTCATGGTCAAGGAGATGTCGTGGGATCCGATCACCCGGATCGTCGGCAGCCTCGGGATCCACACGGAGATCGACTTCACCAACTCAGGCCGTCAACAAGTGCTACAGCACGTCGATGGTGTTCCGCGGGTTCGACATCTTCATGAAGGGGATCGACCCGCGCGACGCGCACTTCATCACCAGCCGGATCTGCGGCATCTGCGGGGACAACCACGCCACCTGCTCGTGCCTGAACCAGAACATGGCCTACGGCGTCAAGCCGCCGCCGCTGGGCGACTTCGCCTTCAACCTCGCCGAGACCGCGGACTACATCTTCGACCACGCGATCTACAACGACTGCATGGCCAACGTCGACTTCTGCGAGCAGATGGTCAAGGAGACCAACCCGTCGCTGCTGGCCAAGGCCGAGTCGACGTCCGCGCCGGGCTCTGACATCCACGGCTTCAAGACGATCGCCGACATCATGCGGGCGCTGAACCCGTTCACCGGCGAGTTCTACCTCGAGACCCTGCACGTCGCCCGCTACACGCGGGAGATGTACTGCCTGTTCGGCGGCCGGCACACGCACCCGTCGACGATCATGCCCGGCGGCTGCAGCGCCGACATCACCCACCAGACGTGCACCGACTACTACGTGCGGCTGATGCGCTACTTCGACTACGTCAAGCGCAGCGTGCCGATGCACGACGACCTGTACGACTTCTTCCTGACCGAGCTGCCGGGCTACGACATGGTCGGCTACCGGGAGACCAATCTCGTCAACTGGGGCTCGTTTGACGATCCCGACTACGTCGACTACTCCTACAAGAACATGACGGAGTGGGGGCGCAAGCGCTACATCACGCCGGGCGTGGTGATCGGGGGCGAGCTGATCTCCACGGATCTGGTCGAGATCAACCTGATGATCCGGATCCTGCTCGGCTCCTCCTACTTCGACGGCTGGGAGAACGAGCCGACCTACGTCACCCACGATCCGCTCGGCAACCCGGTGGACAAGAACCACCCGTGGAACAAGGTCACCCTGCCACGGCCCCAGAAGCGCGACTTCACCGACAAGTACACGTGGGTCGTCTCCCCGCGGATCTACGACAAGCGCACCGACACCCACGTCTGCTGTGACACCGGCGGCGGCCCGTTCGCGCGCCAGTGGTGCACGGCCAAGGCCGGACTGGTCGACTTCGGCTACGCCAAGGCGACCGGGCACTCGATCCAGATGGTGCTCCCGCGCTCGCCCAACCTGCCCGAGATGGAGCTCGAGTGGCACATCCCCGAGAAGTCCAACGCGATCGAGCGCGATCGGGCCCGCACGCTATCACCAGGCCTACAGCGCGCTGATCGCGCTGCACAACCTCGAGCGGGCGCTCAAGGAGGTGCAGGCCGGGCGGACCAAGAGCTGGAACAGCTTCACGGTGCCCGAGGACGCGGTCAGCTGCGGCTTCCACGAGGCGGCTCGCGGCGTGCTCTCGCACCACATGGTCATCCGCGAGGGCAAGATCGCCAACTACCAGCCCTACCCGCCGACCCCCTGGAACGCGAGTCCGCGCGACAGCTTCGGGACCCCGGGACCCTATGAGGACGCGGTGCAGAACACGCCGATCTTCGAGGAGAACGGACCGGAGAACTTCAAGGGGATCGACATCATGCGGGCGGTGCGCTCCTTCGATCCGTGCCTGCCGTGTGGCGTGCACATGTACACCGGCGGCGGCCAGGTCCGCAAGGTGATGCACACGCCCACCGCGATGGCCTGAGGGCCGGCCATGGCAACCATCGACCGAGGCGGCTCCGGAGGCTCTGTTCGCGCGTGTCCAGGAGTTGCAGGAACGGCTCGAGGGCTATCCGCCGCGGCCCGTCCCGCGACCTCGCCGGCGAGCTCGTGGCGGCGATCGTGGCGATGTACGGCGCCGGGCCTGGAGCGGATCGTCGACGGCCGTGTCCGGAGCTCGACCCGGCCGGCCGGGACCAGCTCGCCGAGCAGCTCGGCGAGGACCCGGTCGTGTCCACGCTGCTGCTGATCCATGACCTGCACCCGGTGGCGCTCGAGGACCGGGTGCAGTCGGCGCTCGACAGCGTGCGGCCCTACATGGAGTCCCACGGCGGCAACGTCGAGCTGCTCTCGGTGCGCGACGGCGTCGCCCGGATTCACCTGCGCGGCAGTTGCTCGGACTGCTCGGCCTCCTCGGTGACGCTCGAGCTGGCCGATCAAAAGGCGCTCGAGGAGGCCGCGCCCGACCTCGCTCGGCCTCGAGGTCGAGGGGATCGCGCCACCGATGCCCGGGCTGGCGCTGCCGATGGTCACCGGGAGCACCGGGTCCGAGCTGCCGGTGGTGATGTCCGGCGCGCCGGCGCCGGCATGGCGTCGAGCTCGACGCCGGGGAGCTCGACGCGTCACCGGCGCTCGGCGCGTGGCCGCGATCACCGTCGGGTGGAGGCGAGCTCGTGGTGGCCAACGTCGAGGGAACCCTGCTCGCCTACCGGGATCGCTGCGCCGCGTGCGGTGAACCCCTGCACGGCGGCGAGCTGACCGCCGGCGCGCTGGCCTGCCCGCAGCTGTGAGCGCTCGTTCTTCCTGCCCCGCGCCGGCCGCTCGCTCGACGACGAGCAGCTGCAGCTCGAGCCCGTGCCGCTGCTGCACGAGCAGGGCCGGGTCAAGGTCGCGGTCGGCGCGGCATGAGCGGGCGCGGGGCGGTCGTCAGCAACCTGCGGGGCCTGACCCGAGCCCGCGCCGCCGCCGGGCCGTCGCCGAGCCACGCGCACGGGCACGACGCTGCCCGAGGGTTCGGCGCCGGCGCCGGGGTCGCCCGAGGACGAGCACTGTGACCTGTGCGGCATGGTCATCCCCGAGGACCATCGCCATCTGCTCGCGCTCGTGGAGCGGCGCATCGTCTGCTCGTGCGAGGCGTGCTGGGGGATGCGCTCGGGCGAGGGCGACTATCGCCCGGTCGGCACGCGGACGATCTGGCTGCCCGATCTCGACATCCCCGACGAGCTGTGGGCGGGCTTTCAGATCCCGATCGGCCTGGCCTTCTTCATGCACTCGACGGTGACCGACTGCGTGGTCGCGATGTACCCCTCGCCGGCCGGCGCGACCGAGTCCGAGCTGCACTTCGAGTCCTGGGCGCAGATGTGCCGCCTCAACCCGGTGCTGAGCGGCCTGGACTCCGACATCGAGGGCCTGATCGTCAACCGCCTGTCGGACCCGCCGGTCTACGCGATCGCCCCGATCGACCGCTGTTATGAGCTGACCGGAGCGATCAAGGCGACCTGGGAGGGGATCTCCGGCGGTACCGGCGTCGACCATGCGGTCACCCGCTTCTTCGCCGAGCTGCGGGCGAGGGCGGTGACGGCATGAGCACGACCCCCGTGGCCGCCACGGAGTCACAGACGCGCCGTGGGCCGGCCCCGAGCCCGAATTCTCCGTCCTCGGCGTGCGCACCGTCCGCCACGCCGCGGCCCCGCAACTCGCGCTCGACCTCCAGGTCTCCGAGGGCAGCGGCCGGCAGGTGTACATGATCGCGCTGTCGGTCAACGTGATGCTCGAGCCCGCGCGGCGCAGCTATGACGACGCCACCCGAGCCCGGCTGCACGAGCTGTTCGGCGAGCCCGAGCGGTGGGCGCTGACCACGCGCAGTCTCGTCTGGAGCCAGCTCGATGTGCTCGTCCCCGCCTTCACCGGCGTCACCACGGTGCCGATCCCGATCGCCGCCAGCTATGACCTCGAGCTCGCCGCGACCAAGTACCTGCATGCGTTACCCGACGGGATGGCCCCGATGGCCCTGCACTTCAACGGGACGATCTACTACCAGGCCGACGATGGGCGCCTGCAGATGGTGCTCGTGCCCTGGAACACCTCGATCGACTTCCGCCTCCCGGTCACGGTGTGGCGCGAGACGATCGAGCACTACTACCCCAACACCGGCTGGGTGGCGCTGGCGCTGGCGAACCTGCGCGCGCTGCAGGAGGTCAAGCGCCGCCGCGGTCTGACCACTCTGGACGCGACCGTCGAGGCGCTGGTGCGCGAGGCCGGCGATGACTGATCCGCTCGCGGCCCTGATCGATTCGCTGCTGTGGGAGGGGTACGCCCTGTACCCCTACACCCCGGGAGCGACCAAGAACGCCACCCCGACACCGTTCGGAATCGCCTACCCGCCGGCTACGCACAGAGCTGGCCAGCACGTTTGACCACCTTGAGCTGCGGATCGCCCTGCGCGCGCCGGCCGACGCGGTGCTCCGCGCCGAGGTCCACCTGCTGGCCCCCACCGGCGAGCGCCATCATGCGCAGCCGCACCGGCTGACGCTGCCCGGAGCGATGGTGGGGGCCCTGGCCCACGTGCCGGCCGAGAAGCTAACCTCGGTCCGGGGAGCGGAGATGGCCCCGCTGGAGGTCGCCCTGAGTCTGTCGGCGCGAGAGATCGCCCGCCACGAGTACGAGATCGTGTTCCGGGTGCAGAACCTGACCGTCGCCTCCTCGGGCCTGGACCGCGCCGGGGCACTGGCGCGCTCCCTGATCTCCACCCACCCCGTGCTGACCGTGGCCGGGGGGCGATTCGTGTCGCCGCTCGAGCAGTTCTGCGGCTCGGTCAACACCTTTCCGGTGCTCGCGGCCAACGACGACAGCGCGGTCGTCGGGGCCGCGATCATGCTTCCCGACCATCCCCAGATCGCTCCCGAGAGCCAGGGCGGGCTGTTTGACTCGACCGAGATCGAGGAGGCGCTGCTCCTGCACCTGCAGGTCCTCTCCGACGCCGAGCGCTGCCGAGATCGCCGAACAGGATCCGGCGGTGCGCGAGATGCTCGCCCGTGCCGACGCCGTCTCCTCGCAGGACATCCTCGCTCTGCATGGCCGGGTCACCGTTTCCGATCCGGCGCCGGCGCCGGCCGTGCGCCCCCGCGAGACGACCGCGCCGCCGCCCGCGCCGCCGGGCCTGATCGACCCCCGTGAGGGCGAGGAGACGGCCGAGATCGACGGCAAGCGTCTGCGTCAGGGCGGCAAGGTGATCATCCACCCCGACGCCGGGGCCGACTGCAGGCGCGGATGGTCGCCGGACGCACGGCGACGCTCGAGCGCATATTCACCGCGTACGACGGCCGTCTGCATCTCGGCGTCACGATCGACGATGACCCCGGCCAGGAGCTGATGCGCGAGACCGGCCGCTACCTGTATTTCTTCTCCCAGGAAGTCGAGGTGGTCGACACATGAGCGACGAGCCCGAGGGCTGAACGCAATCCTGATCGCCGGCGTCGGCAACGCATGGCTGCGCGACGA
>CAVXPV010000004.1:0-54582 GCA_963763715.1 uncultured Solirubrobacterales bacterium | reverse complement strand
CTTCCCCAGTTCGCACACAGGCCGTGCCACGCGGCTTGGGAACGCTCGGTCAACTCCTCATTCACTCAGTGTCCCGTTTGGTATCGCGACCAAGCCGGATGGCTCGGCCAGTGCGCGATCCGTCGGCTGTGACCTCGGGCCTTAGCGGATGCTGCAGCCCGAGACGCCCTTGAGGTCCTCGTCGGTGGCTTGACCGTTCGGCCCTGCCGGGGCATGCAGCGGCGTGAACCTCACCGAGCGACGCGAGTCCCCAGCGCGATCACCACCTCGCGCTCCCCCGCAACCGTCCGCTCCCGGCCCTTCTCCCTAGCCCAACCCGGACACGACGTTCCGTCAGCGGACGCTGAATCCGGTCAGACCTTCCGGGTGCTCGTTCGTGGCCTCGATGCGATCCACTCGTGCCTGTGGAGGACCCTCAGAGCAGAACGCCTCGACCGCCCGAACCGCCGCAACAGTCCCTTCGAGGACGGCTTCGACGGTGCCGCCTGGGCGGTTGCGGACCCAGCCCGAGACGCCGTGGCTCTGAGCGCACCGGCGGGTGGAATCGCGGAAGAAGACACCCTGCACGGATCCGTGCATGATCAGGTGGCGGCGGATAGTGGCCTCTGGCACGGGGCGATTGTGGCGTGCCGACCCAGGGCGGTGGGTCGCAGAAGTCTGCTCAGAGCGTCTTTCCGTCCGCGGTGCGCGCGACTCTGATTGATCTCATGACCGCTCTCTGGCTGATTCTCGGAGTTCTCGTCGGTGCCGGCATCGTGCTGCTGGCGCTGCGTCCGCGGCTGCGCGCGCTGGCCGGCGAGGCGGCCCGGGCGGCGGAGCTTGACCGTGACCTGGTCCGGGCGCAGGCCGATCTCGAACACGAGCGCAGCCGTGCCGAGGAGCGCCTGGTCACGCTCGGAGACGCCCAGGAACGGTTGTCTGACTCCTTCAAGGCGCTCAGCGCCGAGGCACTGCAGTCCAGCCTGGCCCAGCTGGCCGAGTTGTCCAAGGCCCAACTGCAGACCGCCCAGCAACAGGCCAAGGGTGACCTGGACAAGCGCCAGCAGGCGGTCGAGTCGCTGGTCGCGCCGTTGCGCGAGCAGCTCGGGCGGGTCGACGGCCAGCTGCTGCGCCTGGACCAGGAGCGGCGCGAATCACGTGGCCGGCTGGAGGCCCAGCTCAAGAGTCTCAACGAGACCGGGGACCGGCTGCGGACCGAGACGGGCGCGCTGGTCACCGCGCTGCGCAAGCCCAACGCCCGTGGTCAGTGGGGCCAGATGCAGCTGCGCAACGTGGTCGAGCTAGCCGGGATGGTGCGCCACTGTGATTTCACTGAGCAGTCCTCGCTGGCCGGGGACGACACGACGCTGCGGCCGGACCTGATCGTCAACCTGCCTGGCGGCAAGCAGGTCGTGGTCGACGCCAAGGCACCGCTGCAGGGCGTGCTCGACGCCTACCAGGCGCGGGATGAGGCCGAGCGCCAGCAGCACCTGCGCGATCACGCCCGACTGCTGCGCAAGCACGTCAAGTCACTGGCCGACAAGGCCTACTGGGCAGGGCTGGACACCACGCCGGACTTCGTGGTCATGTTCCTGCCCGGCGAGCACCTGTACGGCGCCGCGCTCGAGGTGGACCCGACCCTGATCGAGGAGGCGATGGCCCGCCGGGTCCTGATCACGACGCCCACCACGCTGCTCGGCCTGCTGCGCGCGGTCGGCTACGGGTGGCAGCAGGAGCGCGTGGCCGAGTCGGCTCAGGCGATCTCCGACCTGGGTCGCGAGCTGCACGGCCGGCTGGTCAAGCTCTCCACCCTGGTGGCCACGCTCGGCACGCGGCTCAACAGCACCGTCAAGGCCTACAACGAGGCGGTTGGGTCCTATGAGTCCCGGGTGCTGCCCGCCGCGCGGCGCTTCGGCGACCACGGGGCGGCCACTGAGGGGCGCGAGCTGCCCGAGCTCGAACCGGTCACGACCAGCGCCCGCAATCTCACCGTCAACGAGCTCACGCTCGATCTCGACGTCGATCCGATCCCGGCCCCCGAACGGGTCACCGCTCGCCGCCTTCGCGCGGCGGAGTTGATCGAACCCGTCGCTCGGCGCTGATCCCACCAGCGCGCGAGATCGCGGCGCTGATGGGGGAGGGGCTCGGCCGTCGGCTTGTGGCGCTGGATCTGGTCCAGCGCCGCCTCGATCTCGATCCCGTCCAGGATCGCCACCGCGCCGGCGGCGACGGACGCCGATCGCTGCCAACCCGCCCGGCAATGCAGATACACCCGCTCGCCGGCCTGTAGCCACGCGACGACCGTGTCCCACCGCGTCGTCGAGCTGATCCGTCGGGAGGCTGCCGTAGTCGATCAGGGGCGAGGCGCGTCTCCGTGATCCCGGCCGCCGCCAACGCGGTCTGGACCTCGGCGCGCTGGCCGGGGCTGTACTCGGAATCCTGCACAAGGTTGAGCAGCCGGGTGATCCCCATGCTCGCGACATCGGCCACGTCGCTCTCGTCGAGCGGATAGGCGCCGACGATCAGGTCAGTGTGGACATCGGCAGAGCCGTAGGCGAAAAACCAGCGTGACAATGTGCACCGATGATCGCGCCTCGGAGGCGTGATTGGATATCCGGCCATGCCGAGCGCAATCGCCGACAGCGTCCGCATGGCCAACACGTTCGCCCGGGCGGGGCTGCTCAAGCCATCGCGCCCGGACCGAACCGTGCGGGCACTCGTCGGCCTGCACCGGTTCGGGCCCACGCTGGCCGCGGGCTATCTCGGGGCCGCCGCCCGCTCCCCGGACTCGACCGCGGTGATTGATGATCTTGGTGCACTGAGCTTCGCGGAGATCGATCGTGCCGGCAACGCGATCGCCCGCGGCCTGGCCGGTTACGGGGTGGCGCCGGGGGACGGCGTGGCGATCATGTGCCGCAACCACCGATGGTTCGTGGCCGCGAGCATCGCCTGCGCGCGACTAGGGGCCCACGCGCTGTACCTCAACACATCCTTTGCCACCCCGCAGGTGACTGAGGTGTGCGACCGGGAGGGTCCGGCCGCCGTCGTCTACGACGAGGAGTTCGCGGCGGTCGTATCCGAAGCGGTGCGTAGCCGCCGTGGCTTTCTCGCCTGGACCGAGCACAGCGGCGCCGGCCTGGCCGGCGCCGACCCCTGGATGTTGGCCGACCCCGCTGCCGCTCAGCCGACGCTGGCCAGCCTCGCCGCCGGGCGGTCCGCCGACCCGTTGCCCCCGCCGCAGGTCCCGGGCCGCACGGTGATCCTCACCTCGGGGACGACCGGCACCCCAAGGGGGGCCAACCGGCCCAACCCGCCGTCGCTCGGGCCCGCCGCCGCGCTGCTCTCCGTGATCCCGCTGCACGCCCGCGAACGGACACTGATCGCCGCCCCGCTGTTTCATGCCTGGGGCTTCGCCCACATGTTCCTCAGCACGGCGCTGTCCTCGACGCTGATCCTCCAGCGCCGCTTTGACGCTGAGCAGACGCTGCGCGCGGTGGCCGAGCACCACGCGCAGGCGCTGGTCGTCGTTCCGGTGATGCTGCAGCGCATGCTCGAGCTGCCCGCCGAGCGCCGCGCCGCCCACGACACATCCTCGTTGCGGATCATCGCGGTCAGCGGCTCGGCACTGCCCGGCCCGCTGGCCACACGGGCGATGGACGCCTTCGGCGACGTCCTCTACAACCTCTACGGCTCGACCGAGGTTGCTTGGGCCTCGATCGCCACGCCGGCCGATCTGCGGGCGGCGCCGGGCACCGCCGGGCGCCCCCCGCGCGGCACCCGGGTGCAGATCCTCGGCGATGACGCGCAGGAGATGCCGCCGCCGGGGCGGGGGCGGATCTTCGTCGGCTCCGAGCTGCTGTTCGAGGGGTACACCGGCGGCGGTGACAAGGCCAGGGTCGGCAGCCTGATGGCCACCGGTGACACGGGCCACGTCGACGCCGACGGCCGCTTGTTCGTCGACGGCCGCGACGACGACATGATCGTCTCGGGCGGCGAGAACGTCTTCCCGGCCGAGATCGAGGATCTCCTTACGGGGGCCGACGGCGTCGCCGAGGTCGCGGTGACCGGCGTGGCGGACCCGGAGTTCGGGCAGCGGCTGCGCGCCTATGTGGTACCCGCCTCCGGGGCCGAGCTCGACGAGAATGAGCTCAAGGCACTGGTCCGCGATCGACTCGCGCGCTACAAAGTCCCCCGCGAGATCGTCTTCCTCGAGGCCCTGCCACGCAACGCGACGGGCAAGATCCTCAAGCGCGAGCTGTGAGCAGGCCGACGATGGCGATCCTGACCGACAGCTTCGATCTCGGCGGCCTGCGGATGAGCACGGGCGAGGGCCGGTGCCTCGAGCTCGCGGTCAGCTTCGATCCGTTCGAGCTCGGCGGAGAGCGCTACGAGGCGAGCCCGTCACCGGTTCCGGTAACGCTCGAGATCTCACGCACCACCCAGAGCGGTTACGCGCTGCGGTTGCGCTTCGCGGCCGGTCTGCGGGGACCGTGCATGCGATGCCTGACCGATGCCGCGCCTGACTACACCGTGGATGCGTGGGAGATCTCGCAGCCCAATTCCGGCGAGGAGCTCGATTCGCCCTATCTGCTCGACGGCTCGCTGGAGCTGCGAGCGTGGGCGCACGACGCCCTCGCGCTGGTGCTCCCCGCCCAGGTTCTGTGCCGGCCGGACTGCCCCGGGCTGTGCCCCGAGTGCGGGGCTCGCCTCGACGACGCCGACCCCGACCACGGTCACGCTCCGGCGCCTGACCCGCGCTGGGCCAAGCTCTCAGAGCTGAAGTTCGACGCCTGAGGCCACGGCCCGGATGCCGCCGAAGCCCACCAAATCTGCGCTAGGAGCGAACAAACCTTTCCATATCGAGTCATTCCGCTCAAGGGATGCTCACCGCCTGCCGACGATGATCAGGCATGGAGCGTCCCCGCGACCTGTTGGGACCCAGCGAGATCGCAAGCGCGGCCCACCTGCGCGCACTGCTGGACCTTGCGCGGCTGCTGCGCGGCGATGCCGGTCTGACCGAGGTCATGACCGAGGTGGCCCGGATCGTTTCCGAGGCGCTCGGGTTCGAGACCGTGGTCATCAACCTCTACCGCGAGGAGACCGATAGCTACGACGTTGTCACCGTCCACGGCAACGCGCGCGCCCGAGCCCTGCTGCTCGGCGACGTGACGCCCGCGCAGACCTGGGCCTCGATGCTCGATTCCCGCTTCCTGGTCGGCGGCTCGTACTTCATCCCCGCCGGCGCTCTGGAATGGGACGAGAACATCCGCTTCTACACCCCCGAGGGCACGCCGGGGCCGGCCACCGGAGGGTACTGGCAGCCCGAGGACGCGCTGTTCGCAACGCTGGACGCGGCCGGCGGGCGCCACTACGGAATCATCTCGGTGGACGAGCCCCGCGACGGCCGTCGGCCCGACGACGGGCGGGTGGAGGTGCTCAGCGCGATCGCCGCGCACGCTGCCCAGACGATCGAGAACGCATCCCGCTTCGGTCAGCTGCAGTCCGCACTGCGCCGTCACCGCGCGGTGATCGAATTCTCTCAGGACGCCGTAGTCGTGATCGACCCTCAAGGCCAGGTGCTCGAGTTCAATCCCGCTGCCGAACGGATCTTCGGCTACCGCACCGCAGATGTGATCGGCCGCGAACTCGCCGAGCTGATCATCGCGCCTGAGGATCGCGAGGCCCACCGGCGCGGAATGGCCCGCGGCTTTGCCACTGGGGAGTGGCGGCTGATGGGTCGCCGGGTCGAGATGACCGGGGTCCGGGCGGACGGTGAACGGTTGCCGGTGGAGCTGTCACTGACCGTGGTCGAAGACCCAGGGGAGGGGGCCGCGGCCGCCTACGGGTTCATCCGCGACATCTCCGAGCGCCGGCGCGCGGAGGAGCAGCTCGCCTTTCTGGCCTATCACGACCCACTCACCGGGCTGCCCAACCGGGCCCTGATCGAACAGCAGCTCGATCTGGCGCTGGCCCGTGCGCGGCGCACGGCGACCTCGATCGCACTGATGTTTGTGGATCTCGACGACTTCAAGGAGGTCAACGATCGCCTCGGCCATGCCGCCGGTGACCAGTTGCTCTCGGGTGTGGCGGCACGCCTGCGTGGCGTGTTGCGCGATAGTGACGTGCTCGCGCGCCAGGGGGGCGATGAGTTCCTGATCCTCGTCGCCGACCTCTCCGACGACGCGGTCCGGGCGGCCGAGATGGTCGGCACCAAGGTGCTGCGGTCGTTGCGTGACCCGTTCGTGGTCGGCACCGCGGAGGTCCGGACGGCGGCGAGCATCGGCATCAGTCTGTTCCCGGCGGACGCCGCCGACACCGAGGCACTGTTACGCCACGCCGACGCGGCCATGTACCAGGCCAAGGCCGACAGCGGTGGTCGGTGGGCCTTTCACCAACCAACCGGGAACATCGTCGCCAAGCGGACGAGCATCTCGGCTCAGCTGCGCCACGCGATGACCGATGGCGAGCTGGAGCTTCACTATCTCCCGATCTGGCGCGTCGGCCCGGAGCGCGCCGTGCACGCGCTGGAGGCGCTGCTGCGCTGGCGCCACCCCGACCGGGGCCTGCTGCGGCCCGCGTCGTTCATGGACCTCGCCGACCAAAGCGCCGTCGCCGATGACGTGATCGACTGGGTGCTTGCCGAAGCCTGCCGGCACTCTGCTGGCTGGGGCGAGGCCGGACTGACGCCGCGCGTCAGCCTGAACATGTCCCATAACCAACTGCTGGCCGAGAATTTCGCCGCGCGGTTCGTGGCCGTCCTCGCCGACCACGGGCTGGAGCCCAACCGCTTCCTGATCGAGCTGACCGAGTCGGCCTGGACGGTTGATCCGGAGGAGACGCTCGCCGTCGTGGCCAGCCTGCGGTGCTCGGGGACGAGCTTTGCGATCGACGACTTCGGCGCCGGTTACTCCTCGGTCGCACGGTTGCGCGACCGCGGCTTCGACGTGATCAAGATCGATCGCGCCCTGGTCGCCGACGTGCCCGGGACGCGCAACACGGATGCCGTCCTGCGTGCGGTCGTCGAGCTGGCCCGGGCCTGCGGTGCCGAGCTGATCGCCGAGGGGGTCGAGCGGGAGGAGCAGCTCGGCTTCCTGCGCGACAACGGGATCTCGCTCATGCAGGGATATCTGTTTGGACAGCCGCTGCCGGTCGACAAGATCACGCAGCTGCTGCAGGACCGGCTGCCGGCCTTGCGGCCCACCGCCTGAGCCACCGCCGGCGCGGCCCCGCACCGCACGGCCGCCCTGCTACCCTCGGCCGTCCTATGGCCGTCCCCAAGCAGAAGCAATCCCACGCGCGCACGACGCAGCGCCGCTCGCAGCACAAGCTCACGGCACCGACGTACAACGAGTGCCCCCAGTGCCACAGTCCCCGGAGACCGCACCGCGTCTGCCCCGTCTGCGGCAGCTACCGCGGGCGCGAAGTGGTCGCTCCGGCCGACGAACCGACCCTCTGAGTCGCCGCAGCGATGGTCACCGTCGCGGTTGACGCCGGCGGGGCGGATCTCGGTCCCGCCGAGGTGGCCGCCGGCGCGGCTCTCGCCGCGCAAGCCGGCACGCGCGTGATCCTGTTCGGTCCCGCCGCCGAGATCGGCACGGTTCCTGACGGCGTCGAAGTCGTCAATGCGCCGATCTCGATCGCCAAGGCCAAGGACCCTGCGTTCGCGGTCCGGTCCACTCCGGATGCGTCGATCGTCCAGGCGGCCAGGGCAGTGGCTGACGGCCGAGCCGATGCGCTGGTCTCCGGTGGCTCGACCGGAGCCGCGCTCGCGGCCGGGCTGTTCAACCTGCGCCGCGACCGCGGGATCTACCGGCCGGCCCTCGCGCTGCCGATCCCGATGCCCGGCGCGTCCCCGGTTCTGTTCCTGGACGTCGGGGCCAACGTCACCTGTCGGCCCGAGCATCTCGTCCAGTTCGCCCACATGGGCTCCGCGTTCGCCCAGGCGGTGATGGGGCTGGCCTCGCCGCGGGTGGCGCTGCTCTCCAACGGCGAGGAGCCCGGCAAGGGCACCCCCGAGCTCGTCACGGTCTACGAGCAGCTGTCGGGCGAGGCCGGAACCGGCCTGAACTTCGTCGGCAACGTCGAGGGCACGCAGGTCACTGACGGCGCCGCCGACGTGGTCGTGATGGATGGCTTCACCGGCAACATCACGCTCAAGCTGATCGAAGGCGTGTCGGGCCGGACGCTGCAGGCGGTCCGGACCGCGGCGATGAGCTCCCCGCGCGCCAAGCTCGGCGGTCTGCTGCTCGCCCCGGCCGTCCGGCGCCTGCGCGAGGAGATCGACCCCGAGGGTCCCGGCGGCGCGTACATGCTCGGCCTGCGCAAGCTCGGCGTCGTCGCGCACGGCCGCTTTACCCGGCGGGGCTTTGCCCGGGCGATCGAGGTCGCTGCGCGGGGTGTCGAACAGGACGTGATCGCCGCCACGCGCCGAGCCCTGGAGCAGGCCGGCGCGCTGCGTATCCCCGCCGCGGTCGGCGCGGAGAGCGGCGATGCGTGATCGGCGTCGCGCCGCGGGGTCGTCCGGATCGCCGTCTACGGTGTCCGCCCGATGACACGCGAGCAGGTCTTCTCCCTGATTCAGGCCCATCTCGTCGATGAGCTCGAGATCGATCCAGGACGGGTCACCGAGGCCACGCGCTTCCGCGAGGACCTCGAGGCCGACTCATTGGACCTCTACACCCTCGTCCAAGAGCTCGAGGACTCCTACGGGGTTCAGATGTCCGACGAGCAGGCGGCCCGGATCCTGACCGTCGGTCAGGCGGTCGAATTCGTGCTCGCGAGCGGGAATGAGAACGGCGCCGCGCGCGCGCCGCACCCCTCGGCGGCCACGAATGCCGGCTCAGACGCTGAGTGACCATCGGCGCCGAGACCGGAGGGACGCTTCGCCCGGTTTCGGTCCAGGCGCTGCACGAACTGCTCGATCAGCTTCCCGCCGAGCTGGCTCGGCGGGTGTTCACGCACGCCTCGTGGACCAACCGTCGCTCGGACTCCTACGAGCGGCTCGCCTTCCTGGGGGACAGCGTCCTCGGGTTGGCGGTCACCACCCATCTGTTCCCGCGCCTGGAGGCCGACCAGTACGGCCCGGGCCGCCTGACCAAGATCCGCGCCCAGGCCGTCTCGGGCCGGGCCTGCCGCGCGGTCGCCGAGCGCCTCGGGGTGCCCGAGCGGCTGCGCACGGCCGCGCCGGAGACCGGAGGGCGATCCTCAGTCGAGGCACTGATCTCCACCGAACGGGTGCTCGCCTCGGTGATCGAAGCGGTGATCGGCGCCTGCTATCTGACCTTCGGCTACGAGTCCACGGCGGCGGCGGTGGTGGCCGCCTTCACCGAAGAGATCGAGCACTCGCTCGAACATTCGGTGGACTTCAAGTCGGCCCTGCAGGAACGGCTCGCCCGACGCGGCGAGATCGTCGTCTACACCGTGCTGGACGAGCAGGGACCACCCCACGACCGGAGGTTCACCGTCGCCGCGACGGTCGCCGGTTCGGAGCTGTCCAGTGGGGTCGGGCGCAGCAAGAAGGACGCCGAGCAGCACGCCGCGCGGATCGCGCTCGACGGGCTGGCCGCATCGTGAGCAGGGAGTGCGCATGTACCTGAAGTCGATCACCGTCAAGGGTTTCAAGTCCTTCCCGGACCGGACCCGATTGGAGTTCGGCCCTGGGGTCAGCGTCATCGTCGGGCCCAATGGCTCGGGGAAATCCAACGTCACCGACGCCGTGCTGTGGGCGCTCGGCGAGCAGTCGCCGGTCAACGTCCGCGGCCAGTCGATGCAGGACGTCATCTTCGGCGGTGCCCCGGGGCGCCAGGCCGCGTCCCACGCCGAGGTCGAGCTCGTGCTGGATGACAGCGAGGGCTCGCTCGCGGTCGGCGCCTCCGAGGTCTCGATCGTTCGCCGCCTGGATCGCAACGGCGAGGGCGAGTACCGGCTGGCCGGAGCCCGCTGTCGGCTTGTCGACGTCGTCGAGCTGCTGTCCGACACCGGCCTGGGCAAGGAGATGCATTCGGTCATCTCCCAGGGCCGGGTTGAGTCACTGGTGACCTCTAAGCCGCGGGAGCGGCGCCTGCTGATCGAGGAGGCCGCCGGGCTGGGCAAGCATCGCAAGCGCCGGCGCCGCGCCCAGCTCAAGCTCGTGCGCACCCAGGACAACCTCGATCGGGCGCTCGACGTCGAGCGCGAGGCGCGTTCGCGGCTGCGTCCGCTCAAGCGCCAGGCCGAGGCCGCCGAGCTGCACGCCCGCCTCGAGCGCCAGGCGCTGGAGATCCGCTGGGAGCTGGTGCGTGACGCCGCCCGGCGCCGCGCCGCGGAGGTCACCGCGGCCGCGACCGGGGTGACCGAGATCCGCGCCCGGCGTGCCGCGCTGCAGGCCGAGCTGGAGGCCGTGGCCCGCCGTCGGCAGGCCGCCGAGGAGGCGCTGGCGGCGCGGAGCGCACACCGTGAGGAGCTCTCGCGGCGCGCCTATACGGCCCGCGGGGCGGCCGAGCGGATCGGATACCGCGTCGAGTCCACCCGCGCCGCGGCAAGCTCGATCGAGGGCCGGATCGCGCGCTCAGAGCAACTGCTGCAGGCGCTGCGCGCCGCCGGCGAGGCCGACCGTCCCGATCCCGCGGCGGCCCAGCGGATCGCCGGGCTGGAGACCGAGCTCGCGGCGCTGGCACGCGACCGCGAGGCCGAGCTGGCGCGCCAGCTCGTCGCCCTCGAGCAGGAGCGCACGCTCGCCGTCACCGCCCAGGAGAACGAGCGCGTCACGGCGGCCGGGCGCGAGGCCGAGCGCGAGCGCGCCGATGCTGCCCTGGAGACCGTGCGCGAGGACCTGCGCGTTGCCGAACGCGCGGTCGACGCCGCCCGCCGCGAGGCCGCGCGGATCGGGGGGGAGCTGGCCGGGGTCAACCAGTTCCTGCGCCACCAGGCGGGATCGCCCAGCGGGGCGCGCTCGCTGGCCGATGACCTCGACGCCGAGGGCGGCTATGAGCTCGCCCTCGCGGCCGCACTGGACGGCCGGCTGCGGGCCGCGGTCGTCGATGACCGTGACGCCGGCTCGGCGCTGCTGGACCGCGCCGGGGGCGACGGCGGCCGCGCGCTGGTGCGCTCCGCCGCCACCACCGCCGACCTGCGTAGCGCGGCTCCCCCCGGAGGCGAGCCCCTGATCGACCACGTCCGTGGGCCCGAATCGGCGCTCGCGTTGGCCCGTACGCTGCTCGCGCACACCTTCGTGGTCCAGACCCTTGAGACCCTGCCTGAGGGATGGGAGGGGACCGCGGTGACGCACAGCGGGCGGGTCTGGGCCTCGCGCACCCGCGAGCTGCGCCAGGCGCCGGCCGTCGGCGAGGAGCGGATCCTGGCTGAACGCAACCGCCGCGATGAGCTCGTGCGCGCGACCATGTCCGCGGCCCAGAGAGAGCTCGAAGCCAAGCAGGCGCTTGAGGCGGCCGCTGACCGCGTCGCCCAGGCCGGCGTCACCCGTGAAGACGCGGTCGCCGCTCACCGCGCAGCGGTGCGCACCCTTGACGAGGTGACCGAGTCCGAACGCCGGATCGCGGCCCAGATCGCCCGGCGGCGCACCGCGCCCGATGAGGGGGCCGACGCGGGCCGCCGTGCTCAGCTGTCGGCCGAGCTGGCCGCCGAGCGCGGGACCCTGGACCGCGCCGAGCGCGAGCGGGCGGAGCGCAGCGCCCGGATCGATCGCGTTGAGTCCGCGCTCGCCTCCGACCGGACGACGCTGCCTCTGGTCTGCGCTGTCACGGTTGCGCTCGAGGCTGCGGTGGCGGTGATCGGCGAGCGCATGGGCGGCTTTGACGCCGCGCTGGCCGCCGACCGTGAGGCCGGCGAGCACGTGTCGCGTGAGCTGCGCTCCTGCGCTCAGCAGGAGGCCGCCCTGCACGCCGGGCTGGGCGCCGAGAACGAGGCCCTGACCGGCGCCGAGGTGCGCCGGCAACGCGCTCGGGACCAGTCCGCCGACACCATGACCGAGCTGACCGAGCTTGCCGGCCGGCTCGAGCTCGAGGCCGAGCCGGCGACCGAACCGCTGGCCGACAGGGCGCGCGAGGAGCTCGACGGGCGGCTCACCCGCCTGGCCCGGCGCCGCGAACAACTCGGTCCGGTCAACCCGCTGGCTCAGGACGAGTACGCGGCGGCGCTGGCGCACGTCGAGGAGCTCGAGGCCCAACGCGCAGACCTCGAGGCGGCGTTACGCGAGCTCGAGAAGCTGATCACCGACACCGACCGCCAGATCCGGACCACCTTCGAGGAGACATTCGCGGCGACCGCGCAGGGGTTCGAGGAGCTCGCCGCGCAGCTCTTCCCCGGCGGCAGCGGCCGGCTGCGCCTGGTCAGCGAGAAGACCACCCCGGCACGGGTGATCGGCGGTGAGAGCGCCGGCGGCGATCCGTCGGATCGCGCCGAACGCGAGGAGCAGGAGACCGACACCGAGGAGAGTGAGGAGGATCTGCTCGGCGTCGAGATCGAGATCACTCCGGCCGGTAAGGATCCCAAGCGTCTTTCGCTGCTCTCGGGCGGTGAGAAGTCGATGACGGCGCTGGCCTTCCTGTTCGCGGTGTTCCTCGCCCGGCCGTGTCCCTTCTACATCCTGGACGAGGTCGAGGCGGCGCTCGATGACCTCAACATCGATCGCTTCCTGGCGCTGCTGCGCCAGTACTCGTCCCGGGCACAGTTCATCGTCGTCACCCACCAGAAGCGCACCATGGATGCCGCGGACTCCCTGTACGGAGTCTCGATGGGGTCCGACGGGATCTCCAAGGTCGTCTCGCGCCGGCTCACCGAGCTGCAGGCGGCCTGACCGCCCCGGCCGCGCTGGTACAGTCGCCGCCGTCATGGCGCGCGAATGGCGGGATCTCTTCATCGTCGACGGTCGTACCGAGCCGTCCGGGGAGTCGGCCGCCCCCACCGACGAGCGGCGCGTAGGCCGTTTCCGGCGTTTGCGCGAGAGCCTGCGCAAGACCCGTCAGGCGCTCCAGTCAGAGATTCAGGCAACGCTGTTCGAGGATCTCTCCGATGAGACCTGGGAGCGTCTCGAGGAGGCGCTGATCTACGCCGACGTCGGCGCTCAGACCACCGCCAAGGTGGTCGCCCAGCTCGAGCAGGAGGCCTCCGAGCAGAAGCTGACCGGGGGAGAGGAGCTCTCAGACCGGCTCGTGGAGCTGCTGACCGGCATCGCCCAGACCGGGGATGACCGGATCGATCTGCGTTCGCATCCGACCGTGATCCTCGTCGCCGGGGTCAACGGCACCGGCAAGACCACGACGGTCGGAAAGCTGGCCTGGCACCTGAGCAGGGAGCTCGGCCAGTCGGTCGTGCTCGCGGCCGCCGACACCTTCCGTGCCGCCGCGGTCGAGCAGCTCGAGCTGTGGGCGCAGCGCGCCGAGGTCGGGTTCGTGCGCGGCCCGGCCGATTCGGACCCGGGCTCGGTCGCCTTCGAGGGGGTCGCCCAGGCCCTGCGCCAGAACGCCGACGTGCTGATCGTCGACACCGCCGGGCGCCTGCACACCCAGGACGATCTGATGGCCGAGCTGGGCAAGGTCAGCCGGGTGATCGCCAAGCAGATCCCTGAGGCCCCCCACGAGACCCTGCTCACCGTGGACGCGACGACGGGTCAGAACGGCCTGCGCCAGGCCCGGCTGTTCGCCGAGGTGATCGACGTCTCGGGCCTGGTTCTGACCAAGCTCGACGGCACCGCCAAGGGCGGCATCGCGCTGGCCATCGCGGCCGAGCTCGGGATCCCGGTCAAGCTGATCGGCGTCGGCGAGCAGCTCGAGGATCTGCGGCCCTTCGACGCCGCCGAGTTCGCCCGCGCGCTCGTGTCCTGAGCGTTCGCGCCGGCGCAATCCGCTGGAAATCGACCCCCGCGCGCTAATCTGGAATCTGAGATGTCAGGGTGGATCGTGTGGGTGGTTCTCGCCGGAGCCTTCGGGGTCGGAGAAATCCTCACGAACGGGTTCTTCCTGGCGCCCTTTGCGCTCGCGGCGGCCGTCGCCGCGGGCGCCGATGCGGCGCTCGGGGAGGCGGCGGCGGTGATCGCGTTCGTCGTCATGTCGCTGATGACGCTGGTGCTCGTGCGGCCGATCGTGCGCCGCCATCTCCGGACACCGCCGCTGATCCGGACCGGAGCGGCCGCGCTGGTCGGACGCCGGGCCACCGTGCTCGAGCGGATCGCCAACGACGAGGGCGTCGGCTGTGTGCGGATCGACGGTGAGGTGTGGACGGCACGCTCGCTCGACGACGACGAGGTGATCGAGCCGGGGACGGTCGTCGACGTGGTGCAAATCAAGGGCGCGACCGCGCTCGTCAGCGAATAGGAGCGGGGCAATGGCTGGAGCAATCGTCGCCGTGGTGTTGGTCGTCTTTCTGATCGTGATGTTCGCCCGGACGGTGCGGATCGTCCCCCAGGCGCGGGCCGGGATCGTCGAGCGCCTCGGGCGCTATCACCGCACGCTGAACCCGGGTCTGACCGTGCTGGTGCCGTTCGTGGACCGGCTCAAGCCGCTGATCGATCTCCGTGAGCAGGTCGTCTCATTTCCGCCCCAGCCGGTGATCACCGAGGACAACCTGGTCGTCGGTATCGACACCGTCCTGTACTTCACCGTCAACGATCCCAAGGCCGAGACCTACGAGGTCGCCAATCCGCTGCAGGCGATCGAGCAGATCACCGTGACCACACTGCGCAACGTGATCGGCTCGTTGACGCTCGAGCAGGCGTTGACCAGCCGAGACCACATCAACACCCAGCTGCGGACCGTGCTCGATGAGGCGACCGGCAAATGGGGGATCCGCGTCAACCGGGTCGAGATCAAGTCGATCGATCCGCCCGGCCCGATCCAGGAGGCGATGGAGGGGCAGATGCGCGCCGAGCGCTCCCGCCGCGCGGCGATCCTCACCGCCGAGGGTGTCAAGCAGTCCCAGATCCTCACCGCCGAGGGCGAGAAGCAGGCCGCGGTGCTCACCGCCGAGGGCGCCAAGCAGGCCGCGATCCTGCGCTCCGAGGGCGAGGCCCAGGCGATCGCCACCGTGTTCGACGCGATCCACAAGGGGGACCCCGACCCCAAGCTGCTCAGCTACCAGTACCTTCAGATGCTCCCCAAGCTCGCCCAGGGCGACGCCAACAAGGTGTTCGTGATCCCGTCCGAGTTCGCGGAGGCGTTCGGCGGGATCAGCAGGGCGTTCGCCGACCGCAGCGCCGGGGGGCAGACGCCGGCGGTCGAGCCCGGGACGGCGGCCAACTCGGGCCTGCGTCATTAGCGGGCGGAGCCACTAGTAGCCTCACCCCTCGCGATGGAAACCTCCCTCTCCGAGAAGCTCCAGGCCACGCTGGCCGACATCCGCGGTCGCGGGACTCTGACCGAGGACGACATCAAGGCCGCGATGCGCGAGATCCGACTCGCGCTGCTCGAAGCCGACGTCAACTTCAAGGTCGTCAAGAGCTTCACCGGCGCCGTCCGCGATCGAGCGCTGGGTGCCGACATCATCGGCAAGCTCAACCCGGGCCAACAGGTGGTCAAGATCGTCTCTGACGAGCTGACCGACCTGATGGGTGGGTCGGGCTCGACGCTGTCCTTCTCCCCGCGCCCGCCAACGGTGATCCTGATGGCCGGCCTGCAGGGCTCGGGCAAGACGACCGCGACCGGCAAGCTCGCGCGCTACCTGCGTGAGGAGCACAAGTCCTCAGTGGCGGTCGCCGCATGCGACGTCTATCGCCCCGCCGCGGTGCAACAGCTGATCAAGGTCGGCGCGCAGGCAGGCGCCACCGTCTATGAGCAGGGCACCGATGGCAGCCCCGTCGACATCGCGCGCTGGGCACTGGATCGCGCCAAGACCGAGGGCAAGGATGTCCTGATCGTCGACACCAGCGGCCGCCTGCACGTCGACACGGAGCTGATGGCCGAGCTGGCGCAGATCAAGGCGGCGGTCAAGCCCCACAACATCCTGCTCGTCGTCGACGCGATGACCGGTCAGGACGCCGTCAACGTCGCCGAGCAGTTCGCCGAGACGGTGGACTTCGACGGCGTGATCATGTCCAAGCTCGACGGCGACGCCCGCGGTGGAGCCGCTCTGTCGGTCAAGGCGATCACCGGCAAGCCGATCATGTTCGCCTCCACCGGTGAGAAGCTCGATCAGTTCGAGCGCTTCCATCCCGACCGGATGGCCCAGCGCATCCTCGGCATGGGCGACGTAATGACCCTGATCGAGAAGGCCGAGGCCGGCTATGACGAGGCCCAGGCCGCGGAGCTGGAGCGCAAGCTTCGCAAGTCGGAGTTCGGGCTCGACGACTTCCTGGAGCAGATGCGCCAGATCCGCAAGCTCGGACCGCTCCAGAACCTGCTCGGCATGATCCCCGGGCTGGGCCAGGAGATGCGGGGGATGAAGATCGACGAACGCGACTTCGATCGCCTGCAGGCGATCATCCTCTCCATGACCCAGGAGGAGCGCCGGCGCCCGGAGCTGATCAAGGGCTCGCGCCGGCTGCGGATCGCGCAGGGATCGGGGACCAACGTGCAAGCGGTCAAGCAGCTGATCAAGCAGTTCGAGCAGACGCGCAAGATCATGCGCCAGGTGACCCAGGGCCGGATGCCGGACCTCGGGGCCCTGATGCGACAGGCCGGGCGGTAGTCGTGCGCCTCCCGGCTGTGCGTGGCCCATCCGTGCGCACTTCTCCGCGCGGCACGCTAACCTCACCGTCGCAATGGCAGTGAGACTTCGACTGACGAGAATCGGTGGCCGCAAGAACCCCATCTGGCGGGTTGTCGTGGCTGACCAGCGTTCCAAGCGCGACGGGCGGGTGATCGAGACCGTCGGGCATTACAACGCCCAGACGAACCCCTCGACGATCGTGCTCAACGAGGAGCGGATCCGTGACTGGATGTCACGCGGTGCCCAGCCCTCGGAGTCGGTCCGCAAGCTGCTGCGCACGCAGAACATCACCTAGGCCGGCGCGCGGATGCGCGAGCTACTCGAGTACCTGACGCTGGGACTCGTCTCCGAGCCCGAGGCGGTCCGGATCGCCGAGACCGAGGAGGAGGACGGGTCGCTCGTGCTCGAGCTGTCGGTCGCTCCCGATGACTACGGCGCGGTGATCGGCCGCGGTGGGCGCACGGCCAACGCGCTGCGCACCGTGATCAAGGCGGCGGCGACGAAGGAGGGCCGTCGTGTGTTCGTCGACATCGTCGACGATTGACCGACGCCCGCCGCCGGCTGCGCGCGGGGAGGGTCGGACGCCCGCACGGCCTGGACGGAAGCTTCCACGTCGGTGAGCCGGTCGCCGATCTGCTCGTGCTCGGCGCAACCCTGGAGGTCGGGGGTGCGCAGCACACGGTGACGCGCCGCGCGGGACTTGACGCGCGGCCCATCCTCCGCTTGGAGGGTTGTGAGGACCGCGAGGCCGTGCAGGCCATGCTCGGACAGGAGCTGTTCGCCAGCCGGGACGCCGCTGCGCCGCTGGACGCCGACGAGTGGTGGGCGGACGAGCTCGAGGGCTGCGCGGTTCGCGACGGCGAGATCGAGGTGGGAACGGTGACCCGCCTGCTCGGTCTGCCCTCCTGCGAGGTGCTCGAGGTGGCGCGGCCAGAAGGCGGCAGGCCCCTGCTGGTCCCCCTGGTCAGTGACGCGGTCCGCACGGTTGACGTCGCCGCGAGCGTGATCGACGTCGACCTGCGCTTCCTCGGGGAGTGCTGATGGCCGTCAGCGTCCTCAGCGCGGACCGCTGATGCGCATCGACGTGTTCACCCTGTTTCCGGACGCGTTCGCGTGGTTCACCGGCCAGCGCCACGTGAGCAACGCGCTGCGCCACGGTCACGAGCTCGCCTTCAACAACTATCGCGACGCCACGCCGCTGAGCGGCGGGCAGGTCGACGACACCCCATTCGGGGGCGGGGCGGGGATGGTGCTCCGGGTGGATGTCGTCGAGGCCGCGCTGCGGGCGCGCTACGACGAGGACCCCGTGTCCGTCCGTTCTCACGTCCGGGTCATCGCGCTGGATCCCAGCGGGCGGATGCTCGATGACGGGCTCGTCGACGAGCTGGCCGCCGAGCCCGAGCTGGCTCTTCTCTGCGGGCGCTATGAGGGCTTTGACGAGCGCGTGCTCGAGCACTTCACCACGGACCGGGTCTCAATCGGCCGCTATGTGCTGGCGGGTGGCGAGCTACCCGCGATGGTCCTCTGCGATGCGGTGCTGCGCAAGCTCCCGGGCTCGTTGGGCCACGAGCGCTCGGCGCTGGAGGAGTCCTTCAGCGCGGCGCTGGAGGGCGGTCCCGAGTACCCCCACTACACGCGCCCGGCCGAGCACCGCGGCTGGCCGGTCCCCGACGTGCTGCTCTCCGGCCATCACGCCGAGATCGCCCGCTGGCGCCGGGAGCAGAGCCGCGCCCGCGCGGCGGCGCCGGCCCCCCCGGCGCCGGACCGGCCGGCGTAGGCGACGGCGCTCAGGGTTGCATCACCTGAGGTCCGCTACCATAAGCGCCGCATGGGGCGGGCACGCGCCGTTGGGCGCGCTGCTTGAGACCAAATACTCCCCGCGCAGACGCGTTCGCCATGCCGGTCGCGGGCGCAACGGACACCATCTGTGACTACATGAGCACCGTAATCGACAGCCTCGAGCGCTCCCAGCTTCGCCGCGTCCCCAGCTTCGACGCCGGTGACCGCCTGCGCGTCCACTTCCAGGTCATCGAGGGGACCCGCCGCCGTACACAGGTCTTTGAGGGCGTGGTCATCAAGCGCCAGGGCCACGGCGCGCGCGAGACCTTCACCGTCCGCAAGACGTCGTTCGGGGTTGGTGTGGAGCGGACCTTCCCTCTGCATTCGCCGAAGATCGAGCGCATCGAGGTCGCCGCTCGCGGTGACGTGCGCCGAGCCAAGCTCTACTACCTGCGTGACCGCGTCGGCAAGCGCGCCCGGGTCCGCGAGCGCCGCTCGACCGGACCTGAAGTGGCGGTCGAGCGCGAGCTGCTCTACGGGCCCGAGGACGAGTACGGCGCCGAAGCCGAGGCCGCCGGCGTCATGCCGCCCGAGGACGAGGCGGTTGCCGTGACCCCGGCCCCGGCCCCCGCCGATGCCCCTGCTGCTGACGCTGCTGCCGACGTTCCCGCCGCGGACGCGCCGGGCACCGGTGACGCCCCCGCCGACGCGTCGGGTGATGATGCCGGCGCTGCGGGCGGGTCGTCCGCAGCCGGCGCCTGACCGGTGTGACCGAGACCAGGAAGCCGCTGCTGCGTTCGGCGGCGGAGCTGGTCGGAATCGTCGCGCTGGCGCTTGGTCTCGCGCTGGCCATCCAGGCCTTCGTGGTCAAGCCCTACGAGATCCCCAGCGCCTCGATGGAGCCGACACTGCAGATCGGACAGCGGGTGCTCGTGGACCGGATCGGGTCGCGTTTCTCGGCGCCGTCGGTCGGCGACGTCGTGGTTTTTCACCCGCCGTCCAGCGAGACCTGCGTCAACCCCCGCCAGGGTGAGGATCCCGCCGGCGCCGCCGCGCCCAGCGCATGTGACTCGGTCCAGCGCACGCACTCCTCCCAGACCTACATCAAGCGGGTGGTCGGCGTGTCCGGCGATCACCTCTCGATCCGCGACGGTCACGTCTATCGCAACGGACACCGCGAGTCCGACTCGTATGCCGCGCCGTGCCTGGGCGCGGCCGAATGCAATTTTCCGGCCACGATCATCGTCCCGCCGGGTGACTACTTACATGATGGGCGACAATCGTCCCGACTCGCTGGACAGCCGGTTCTGGGGACCGGTCCCCAAGGCCTGGATCATCGGGCAGGCGTTCATGACCTACTGGCCGCCGAGCCGAGTCGGTTTCTTGTAGGCAACGGATTCGGAGCGCGCGGTGAAGAGCAGGAGCACGTCGGGTCTGAAGTCGCTGGTCGAGCTGGTGGTCACCGTCGCGGTGGCGGTCGGGCTCGCCCTGCTGATCCAGGCCTTAATCGTCAAGCCCTACCGGATTCCGAGCCCCTCGATGGAGCCGACACTGGCCATCGGTCAGCGGGTGCTGACCAACCGGCTGGACACCAGTCCCAGCCTCGGTGACGTGGTCGTCTTCCATCCGCCGCACGGCGCTGACCCGCTGTCGCCCGTCTGCGGATCCCCAACCCAGGGCGATGGGCACGGGCAAGCTTGCGACACGCCGACCAGCTCCGAGTCCACGCAGACCTTCATCAAGCGGGTGGTCGGCATGCCCGGAGACCACATCTCGATCCGCGGCGGACGCGTGTATCGCGACGGCGTGCGCGAGCCGGACTCCTATATCCGGCCCTGCGGGAGCGACGGTTCCTGCAATTTCCCGAAAACCATCACGGTTCCGCCCGGCCACTACTTCATGATGGGCGACAACCGTGGTCAGTCCGACGACAGCCGTTTCTGGGGTCCCGTTCCCGATCAGTGGATCATCGGGGTCGCCTTCTTCACCTACTGGCCCCCGAACCGGATCGGCACCCTCTGACGCCGCGCCGCAGGCGCCGGCGGTGCGATCGGTCAAGCGCACGACGCGTCGCGCGCGTCCGGCCCGCCCCGGCCGCCGGCTGCTGAACTTCGACCGGTCGCTCGGCACCCGCTTCGTGGCCGGCGCGGACGAGGCCGGTCGTGGCTGTCTGGCCGGTCCTCTGGTGGCCGCCGCGGTGCTGTTCGACCTCGAGCGGATGGGACCCTCCCAGGTGCGCGCGCTCGGCGCGCTCAATGACTCAAAGCAGCAGAGCCCAGGGGGCCGCGCCGAGCTCTTCCCGGTGATCCTGGCGCTGGCCGCCAAGGTCGCGATCGTCTCGCGCTGCGCACCGGGGATCGATGACCGCGGGCTGCACAAGACCAATCTGGCCGCGCTGCGCGACGCCCTGCGCCAGGTCGCCTGCGACGGCTGTATCTGCCTGTCGGACGGGTTCCGGGTCGCCGACCTCGGTCATCGCCAGCAGGCGGTGATCGGCGGTGACGCCAAGAGCGCGGCGATCGCCGCGGCCTCGGTGTTGGCCAAGGAGACCCGAGACCGTTACATGCGCCGGGCTGACTCCACCCATCCGGGCTGGGAGTTCGCCCAGCATGTCGGCTACTCCACCCCCGAGCATCGCGATGCGATCGAGCGTCTCGGCGTCTCGCCGCTGCACCGGCTCTCGTTTCAGTCCACCGCGTACCAGCAGCTCGCGCTCGGCTGACCGGCGCCCGCGGCCGTCGAGGCTCGGGGGTGCGGCCGCGCGGGCGAACATGGTGCCCGAGCGCTCAGAACGCGCCCTCCAGGTGCTCGAGACTGAGCAGACGCCCCCCGCGGTCGAACGTCACGCCGATCGCGTCAAAGCGCAGCGCCGCCGCCCGCGGCCGGTCAGTGCGCTCGTGCAGCCAGCGGGCGGCGATCCGGCGCACCTGAGCCTGCTTGCTCGCGCTGAGCGCGTCCCACGGCGAGCCCGCCGCCCCGCCGGCGCGGCGGGATTTCACCTCACAGAAGGTGATCGTGGCACCGTCAAAGGCGACGAGATCGAGTTCGCCCCAGCGAGTCCGGTAGTTGCGCTCCAGGATCCGGTAGCCGCGGCGCTGCAGGTGCTCGGCGGCGAGCCGCTCGCCGGTGCTGCCGAGAGTGTGGCGGCGCTCAGCGCTCATCACCCGGTGACGCTACGGAGGACCGCGTCAGGGGTGGGTGACGGGGGTCAGAAGTTCGTGCCAATCACCGTCTGGACCGGCACCTAATCGTTACCGGTGTCACCCACACGGCACGCGATCCTGCTTAGCGTGGGGTCATGCTCGCCCGGGTCCGAACCTTTGCCATCGACGGGGTCTCGCCCCGGCCGGTGTGGGTGGAGGTCGACATCCGTTCGGGACTGCCCGCGTTCACGATCGTCGGGCTCGGCGACACGGCAGTGCGCGAATCGCGGGAACGGATCCGCGCCGCGATTCTCAACTCGGGGTTCAGCTTTCCTGCCGCGAGGATCACGGCCAACCTGGCCCCGGCCTTCCTGCGTAAGGCCGGCCCGGGCTTTGACGCCGCGCTGGCGCTGGCTCTGCTCGCCGCCGGCGGCCAGGTCCCGGCGGCCGACCTCGATGGCTATGCCGTGTTCGGCGAGTTGTCGCTCGGCGGGGAGCTGCGTGATTCGCCCGGTGCGCTCGCTGTCGCCGAGGGCGCCCGACGGGCGGGCTGTGCGCAGCTGATCGTCCCGCGTGAGCGCGGGCTGGAGGCGGCGCTCGTGGACGGACTCAGCATCGTCGCGGTGGCTGATCTGCGCTCGGCGGCCGCGGTTCTCGCCGGCGCCGACCCGCCGCCCCTCCCCGCTCCCGCGGCCGGGCGGCGCTCCGGCCCCACGGCTGCCGACCTGCGCGACGTCCGCGGACACGCGGCCCCGCGGCGAGCGCTCGAGATCGCCGCCGCGGGCGGCCACAACCTGCTCATGGAAGGCCCGCCCGGGACCGGCAAGACGATGCTCGCCCGGCGCCTGCCGTCGATCCTTCCCGAGCTGACCCGCTCGGAGGCGATCGAGGTGACCCGGATCCACAGCATCGCCGGCCAACACGCCGGGCCGCTGGTCACGGCGCGACCCTTCCGCGCGCCGCACCACACGATCTCGGCCGCCGGGTTGGCCGGCGGCGGCACCCCGCCTCGCCCTGGCGAGGCGACCTTGGCCCATCTCGGTGTCCTGTTCCTGGACGAGCTCTCGGAGTTCGCGCGGCCGAGCCTCGACGCGCTGCGCGGGCCCTTGGAGGACGGGAGTGTCAGCATCGTGCGCGGCCAGCGGGCGCTGCGCTTCCCGACCCGGTTCATGCTCGTCGCGGCCACCAACCCGTGCCCATGCGGGTTCGCCGGCGTCGATGACGAGCGCTGCGGGTGCGGGGAGGCCGAGTTGCGTCGTCACCGGCGACGGATGAGCGGGCCGCTGCTGGACCGGATGGATCTCGTCGTCGACGTGCACCGGCCCGACGCCGACGCGCTGCGGGCGGTCGAGGGCGAGGACTCGCGGGCCGTGCGCGACCGGGTCCTGGCCGCCCGCGACCGCCAGGCGCGGCGCCTGGCCGACACGGCGCTGCGCGCTAACGGCGAGATGGACGCCGGAACCGCACAGCGGCTGGCCGGCCTCTCCGCGGGCGCCGACGGCGAGCTGGCCCGCGCCTACGCGGGCGGGCTGCTGAGCGCCCGCGGACGCCACCGGGTGCTCAGGGTGGCACGGACGATCGCCGACCTCGACGGCGATGAGCGGATCGAGGCGCGAGCATGTGCTGACCGCGCTGAGCCTGCGCCAGCGCTCCGTGTCAGCCGCAGTGGGGGTCGGATGAGCGTGCGTGCGTCGGGACGGACCTTCGCTGCGTCGGGTGACGGTGCCTGCGATGACTGCCTGGCTCGTGCCGGCCTGCTCGCTCGGCTCGCCGGTCCGCTCGATCGCGTCGGCGCGGCCCTGGACGACGTGCTCGCCCTCGACGACGCGGATCTGATCGCCGCTGTCGGGGGCCGCCACCGCGACGCGGTCACCCGCGCGCACGCAGCCTTCTCCGACCGAGCGCGCGCGGGCGCGCGCCGCCGCCGCCGGGCCTGACCGTGATCTGTCGGTGCGCCTCCGCCTACCCGGAACCGCTGCGCGAGCTCACGGCGCCACCCGCGGCGTTGCACATCGCCGGCCGGCCCGAGGTCGTGCTCGAGCCCTCCGCTTCGGATCGGGCTCCGGCCGTCGCCCTCGTCGGCGCGCGGGCGGCATCTCCGTACGGGATCGAGGTCGCCCGCGGGCTCGGCCGGGGGCTGGCCGCGGCCGGTCTGACCGTGGTCAGCGGGATGGCTCGTGGCATCGATTCGGCCGCCCACTCGGGGTGTGCTCGAGGTCGGAGGGCCGACGGTCGCGGTGCTCGCCGGCGGCGCCGAGCGGCCCTACCCGGCATCGGCGCGCGGCTTGCACGCGCGGATCCGCGCCGCCGGCGCGGTTGTGTCCGAGCTCCCGCCGGGGACCGGAAACCGGCGCTGGATGTTTCCGGCCCGCAACCGGCTGCTTGCCGGGCTGTCGGCGATGACGGTCGTCGTCGAGGCCGGGTCGGACTCGGGGGCGCTGCTCACCGCCACGGTCGCGCGCGATCTCGGGCGCCCGCTCGGCGCGGTTCCCGGGCGCGTGACCTCGCCCCTGGCGGTGGGGCCGCACAAGCTGATCCGTGGCGGCGCGGCGCTGATCAGCGGCGCCGGGGATGTGCTTGACCGGCTCGCCATCGCCATTCCCGCAGCGGCCGGGCCACAGGTCACATCGGGATCGGCGGATGGGTTGCCCGGTGCGCAGCGGACGCTCCTGGAGGCGCTTGCGGAGGGCCAACCGAGCGAGTCCGCACTGACGCGCGCAGGACTCGGCACCGACGCCGGGCTCGCCGCGCTGGCCGCGCTGGAGCTCGCGGGCCTGATCGCACGTGAAGTGGGGGGGAGGTGGACGATCCGTGCCCGGTGACCGTCGGTAGCCTCGGCGTCGGTGCCCCCGCGCTTCCCTGATCGCCGACCCCCCTGCGTGCTCTCCATCGCCGGCTCGGACTCGGGCGGCGGGGCCGGGATCCAGGCCGACCTCAAAGCGTTCGCGGCCTGTGGAGTGCACGGGATGACAGCGATCACCGCGATCACGGCACAGAACACGGTGGGGGTCAGCGCCGTGGCGGCGATTGCTCCGGAGCTGATCATCGCCCAGGTTCGGGCCGTAGCGGAGGACATCGGCGTCGACGCGGTCAAGATCGGGATGCTCGGGACCACGGAGACGATCGATGCCGTCGCCCAGGCGCTCGAGACCATGGATGCGCTGGGGGCGGCGGATCGACGGATCCCGGTGGTGATCGACCCGGTGATGGTCTCGGAGTCCGGGGCTGAGCTGCTCTCCGGTGACGCTCGCGTCGCATTGGCGCGGCGCCTTTTCTCGCGCGCGAGCGTGGTCACGCCGAACCTGGCCGAGGCCCGGGTCCTGGCCGGCACCGACACTGACGACGCCGAGGCGCTCGCGCGGGCGATCCACGCGCTCGGGCCCGAGGTGGTGGTCGTCACTGGCGGCCATCGCGCCCAGGCCAGTGATCTGCTGTTCGACGGTGCGCAGGTGCTCGCGATCCACGGCCCACGCCACCCCGACGGAGCCGCTCACGGGTCGGGCTGCACCCACTCCTCGGTTCTCGCCGCCCGTCTCGCCCACGGAGACGCTCCCGTCCAGGCCGCTCGGATCGCCCGTGCGATGGCCGCCGAGGCGGTTGCGCACGGTTTCCGCGCGGTCGGCGCGGGCCCCGGTCCGGTCAACGTGCTGGCCGTGACATAATTCGAATGTGCGCTTTCTGAGGATGAAGCCAGGACACGGCGAGGTGTTGATCGCAGAGGGCGACATCGAGTTGGCCGACGACGAACTGCGCCTCGTCGAAGAGTTCCGCCAGCAACTCGACGCCGGCCTGTGGGCCGCAGTGCCGTTCGATGATCCCCGGGGCCGGCGCCAAGCCCGGATGGTGCGTTCCTTTCATGACATCCCGCGGGATGCCGACCGCGTGATCTTCTTCCCGCGGGCGGCCGGCGGGCGTTAGCCCCGGTCGGTCCGTGCTGCTGGCCCTCGTCGCGACCGTGCTGGTGGCGGTCGCGTTGCTCTCCGAGGAGCTGTTGCCCCGCGCCGAGGAGATCTGGACCCGCCACCGGGCCCGCCGTCGGCTGGCGCCCGAGATGCCGTACGACCCCGGCCGCGAGCGGCGGGCCGAGCAGCGTGCCCGCGCGCTGCTGCAGTCCTGCGTCAACGAGGAGGAGTGGGGGATGTACCGCGACCTGGGGTTCATCCGGGTGTGGGGGACGCTCTCCGACGGGCCTGCCGACCTCGGCGACAGTCGCGGCTCGGGTGGCGCCGCCTACGCGTACCTGATCTATCCCCACCGGGCGATCGTCGCCTACCTGGCCCAGACGCACCGGCTGCTCAACGAATACTGCGTCGCCTTCCCCGATGAGGACCGCCCCTACGGCTCGAGCCGGCTGCCCGACTCCGACGACGTACTGGCCAAGTGGATGGCGCTGACCGGGGACGAGCGCCGGTTGATATCGACCGCCAACATGCACCTCCCCGGCCGCCAGCTTGACCCGGCGCGGGTCAAGCGTGACCTCTGGCGCCTGTCCCAGTGGGAACGGGCGTGGATGCGCGAGACCGCGCGCGGCGATGCGCAGGCGCCACTCGACAGCGCCAGCTGACTCGCGCGACCCGCCCGGACGAGGTCCCGCGCGGTGACGGATCGACCACGTGCGAAGCTGGTCCTCGACAAGGGGGCGGTCAGGATGGCGGGCTGCACGTCCGAGGGGAACTTCACCGGGGCGCCGGCACGTGCGGTCTGCAGCCTCGAGGCCCAGAGGCTGCGCAATCACACTGTGCGTCGCTCGGGCGTGAAACCGCGCTTGCAAAACCGTGCGCAACCTCACGGTTCCCTTGCAGCCCCCCGACCGCTCAGTACCATCTGACCGGTGGCGAACGTCTCGTATCTGCGTACGCCCGGCGACAAGCGTGGCCGGGTGCGCAACCGCCGTGACCCCGTGGCCGCGGGCGGCTGGCGCTCCCGCGCTCCCTGGATCGCCGGCGCAGTGGTGCTCGCCGTCGCCATCGCGGTCGCCGCGGGAGCACTCGTCGTCTCCTCCTCTCACGCCAGTCTGACCACGGACGCCAGCGCGCTGGCCCGCGTGAGCATGCCCGCGGGCGGTGGCACCGTCCAGAGCGTCAGCGTCGTCACCGGCCCCGGCAGTCGCGCCGTTCCGGTGCAGATGCGCGGTGACCGGATCTGGCCGACGAAGCTGATCCCCGCGGGCGAGAAGCTGACCGTGGAACTCACCGTCAGGCGCCCGGGCTGGATCTCGTGGTGGGGGGGCGGTACCCAGATCCTGCACATGTCGCTGACCGCGCCCACGGCCAGCCTGCGCTCGCACTACCTGACCGTTCGCGGCAACGCCCCACTGAACCTGCGCTTCAAGGCTCCGGTCGCGGTCCTGGTCACCACCCGGAACGGCAAGCTCGTGCGCCGTACTCTGACGAGCCCCAGTGACGTCGTGACGGTGCCCCGCACCGGTCCGGCCGGGTCCGTCTCGGTGGCGGCCGCGCCCCGCTCCTGGGAGAGCGCACACCTGGCCACTGTGAGCTGGTTCCCGGCCGGCAGCGCCGCCGCGGCGGTTGCCAGCCCAGCTCCCGGCACGACGATCAAGCCGGGCACCCCGATCACCGTGACCTTCTCGCGGCCGGTCGCGAAGGCGCTGGGCACCAGTCGCCCCACGGTTTCGCCCCGCACCGCGGGCAGCTGGCAGACCCTCAACGCCCACACCATCGTGTTTCGTCCCACCGGCTACGGATACGGCCTTGGCGCCAAGGTCCAGCTCGGCCTGCCCAGTGGCGTGCGCCTTGCCGGCGGAGCAGCGACCTGGAACGTCCCGGGTGGATCGACGCTGCGGGTGCAGCAGATCCTGTCGTTGCTCGGCTACCTACCGCTCAGCTTCCATTACGCCGGCGCTGGCGTCGGCCTGACCAGCTCCGATCAGCTCGCCGCTGCGGTGGCCCCTCCCGCGGGGAAGTTCGGCTGGCGATGGGGGAACACGCCCTCTGCGCTTAAGGGCTTCTGGTCACCGGGCTCGGACGGCACGATGACCCGCGGCGCGCTGATGGCGTTCGAGACCGACCAGGGCCTGGCCGCCGACGGCGTCGCCGGACCCCAGACCTGGAAGGCGTTGATCAGCGCCGTGCTCGCCGGTCACCGCTCGAGCTTCGGCTACACGTTCGTATCGGTCAGCGTCTCGGCTCAGAGCCTGACCCTGTGGCACAACGGCCACGACGTGATCGGCAGCACGCCGGTCAACACCGGCATCTCCTCTGCGCCGACGGCGACCGGCACCTATCCGGTCTATGAGCGCTTCACGAGCACGACGATGAGCGGGACCAACCCCGACGGCAGCCATTACCACGACACCGGCATTCCGTGGGTCAGCTACTTCAACGGCGGCGACGCGCTACACGGCTTCACGCGCGCGTCCTACGGGTCGCCGCAGAGCCTGGGCTGCGTCGAGATGCCCTTTGACGTGGCCGGCAAGGTCTATCCGTACACACCGATCGGGACGCTGGTTCACGTCGCCTGATCGCGATCGGCGCCCCGACGCCGTGCAGGGCCGGCCCGGACGGCGGCGAATCTCCCCAGGACGCATGCCAGACACCGCCTCGATCCCCCCGGCCGAGCCGCTTGCCGTTGAGCTGACGCCGGCCTGGGCCGCCGGCCTGGCCGCCCACAGCGACGATCTGCGCCGCCGCGCAGTGGCGGCCAAGACCGGCACCGCCTACGCGATCGACACCCGGCAGTTCGCGCACTGGGCCGTGACCGCCGGCCTCGAGCCGGACTCGATCGACGTGCGCGCCCTGCGTCGCTATGTCGCATCGCTGACCGAACGCGGCCAGGCGCCGTCCACCATTGCCCGCAAGCTCGCCGCGCTACGCGGACTGTTCCGCTGCCAGATCGAGCTCGGGGCACGGCGCGAGAATCCGGCCGAGCTGCTGCACTCGCCCAAGCGTCCCCAGCGCCTGCCGCGGGTGCTCAAGACCACCGAGGTCAACTCGCTGCTGGATCGGATCCCCGCCTCGACCCCGCTGGAGCTGCGTGACCGGGCCCTGTTCGAGCTCGCCTACGGCTCCGGGCTGCGGGCCGAGGAGCTCGTCTCGCTCGATGTTGAGGCGCTCGACTTCGACGCTGAGTCGGTCCGGGTGGAGGGGAAGGGCGGCAAGACCCGCATCCTGCCGGCGGGTGAGCCTTCTCTCCGGGCGCTCGAGCGTTGGATCGTGACCGGCCGGCCGAGACTCGACACCGGCGAAACCCGTGCGTTGTTCGTCTCAAAATCGGGGCGTCGACTGTCCACCTCGGATGTCCGCCGGCGGCTTCGGACCTGGTCGCGGCTGGCCGCGCCTCTGGCGCCTGGCCTGTCCGGAACGCATCCGCACGCGCTGCGCCACTCGTTCGCGACCCATCTGCTGGAGGGCGGAGCCGACCTGCGGGCCATCCAGGAGCTGCTCGGCCACGCCAGCATCTCGACGACTCAGGTCTACACTCGGGTAGAGTCCGCGCGGCTCAGGCAGGCCTACGAAAGCTCACATCCGCGCGCGTGAGCGCCTCAGCTTGGGGGTAATTCTGGAAACCAACGTCAAGGCGATCGAGCTGCACGACCTCTGGAGGCGCTACAAGTCCTCCGGAGACGAGCGGGCCCGTGAACGCCTCGTGGTCGCCTACTCGCCCCTGGTCAAATACGTGGCTGGTCGGATGGGCTCCGGCCTGCCCGCGCACGTCGAGGAGGCCGATCTCATCTCCTATGGCCTCGGAGGCCTGATCTCCGCAATCGAGCGCTTCGATCTCAGTCGTGAGATCAAATTCGAGACGTACGCGATCACCCGCATTCGCGGCTCGATCATTGATGAGCTGCGCACGCTGGATTGGGTGCCGCGCTCGGTCCGGGCGCGCGCCCGCGAGTTCGAGCGCGCCAACATGAAGCTCGAAGCCAAGCTCCAGCGCGCCCCCACCGACGAGGAGATGGCGGGCGAACTCGAGATCTCGGTCGACGACTTCCAGACCTCGCTGGTGCAGATCTCCAATTCGACGATCGTCGCCCTGGACGAGCTGTGGAGCGTCTCTGACTCCAGCGGCGACCAGGTGTCGCTGCTCGACACGCTTCCGGACCGTGGCGCGCCCGATCCCCAGGTGCTCGTCGACGAGTCCGAACTGCGCGACCGGATCGCTGACGCGATCGCCGCTCTGCCCGAGCGCGAGAAGCTCGTGGTCGCGCTCTACTACTACGAGAACCTGACCTTGCGCGAGATCGGCGAAGTCCTCGGCGTGACCGAGTCGCGCGTCTCGCAGCTGCACACCAAAGCCGTCCTGCGCCTGCGCTCAAAGCTCGCCGGCGAGCTCGAGTAGTCACCCCTCGCAACCGCACGCCCCGGGGCGTAGGGTTCGTGCATCGGTAGCGAGTGAGAGGAGCAGGACCATGCACAAGGCCGCGGATCGCATCCGCAATGTGGCCCTTGTCGGCCATCGCGGCAGTGGTAAGACCTCGTTGCACGAGGCGCTGTTGTTCGGAGCGGGGGTCATCACCCGCCTCGGTTCGGTGACCGAAGGGACGACCGCGTCAGACTCCGACCCTGACGAGAAGGCCCGTCAGATGTCGATCTCGGCCTCGCTGCAGACCTTTGATTGGCAGGAGCGCAAGGTCAACCTGATCGACACGCCGGGCGATCCAAGCTTCATCGCGGATGCGCTCGGGGCGCTGCGGGTGTGTGAGTCGGCCGTGTTCGTGGTCAACGCGGTGATGGGGGTCGAGGTCCACACCGCCCGGCTGTGGCAGCGCGCGGCCGAGCTGGACCTCGCGCGGCTCGTGTTCGTCAACATGCTCGATCGCGAGCGCGCAGACTTCTTCCGCACCCTGGATTCGCTCAAGGCCGCCTTCGGCCAGCACGTGGTGGCCACCGAGATCCCGATCGGTGCCGAGCATGAGATCAGCGGTGTGATCGACCTGATCGACATGAGGGCCTACGCCTACGACGGGGCCGCTCGTGACAACTGCGCCGAGATCCCCATCCCCGACGAGCTCCGCGCCCTGGCCGAGGAGTACCGCGAGAAGCTGATGGACGAGGTGTCCGAGACCTCCGACTCGTTGATGGAGCGCTACCTGGAGGGTGAGGAGATCTCTCACGAGGAGATCGTGGCCGCGCTCAAGGACGGGACCAACCATGGACATCTGTTTCCAGTCACCTGCGGCGTGGTGACGCGTAACCTCGCCACCAACCGCCTGCTCGACGCGATCGTCGAAGATCTGCCCTCGCCGGTCAAACACGGCGGCCTCGAGGTCGGGGAGCTCACCCTGCGCGCCGACGAGGACCATGAGCTGTTCGCCTACGTGTTCAAGACCCGGGCCGACCCATTCGCGGGTCGCATCAACCTGTTCCGCGTCTACCAGGGTGTGATGCGCCATGACACGCATGCACTGAACACCCGCACCCACAGCAAGGAGCGCGTCGGTCAGCTGCTCACCTTCCAGGGCGCGGAGACCCCGCACGTGGACGAGTTCGGCCCGGGGGACATCGGCGCGGTCGCCAAGCTCAAGGAGACCCGGGCCGGGGACTGGTTGGCCACCCGCGACGAACCGATCACCATGCCCTCGATCAAGCTGCCCGCGCCGGTCATGGCGTTCGCGATCGAACCGCGGACCAAGGGGGACGAGGACAAGGTGTTCACGGCCCTGCGCCGGCTGCAGGAAGAGGATCCGACGATCGATCTGCACCGCGATCCGCAGACCGGCGAGCAGATCGTCGCCGGGCTCTCGCAGGTGCACGTTGAGGTCATCGTCGGGCGCCTCAAGGACCGGTTCGGAGCCGAGGTCAGCCTCAAGCCGCCGCGGGTGCCCTACCAGGAGACAATTCGCAAAGCCGCCAAGGCCCATGGCCGCCACAAGAAGCAGACCGGCGGGCGCGGACAGTTCGGCGACTGTCACATCGAGATCGAGCCGCTGCCGGCCGGATCGGGCTTCGAGTTCGTCAACGCCATCAAGGGCGGTGTGATCCCGACCGGCTTCATCCCCGCCGTCGAGAAGGGCGTGCAGGAGGCCATGCAGGACGGAGCGGTGGCCGGCTACCCGGTCAAGGATGTCCGCGTCCGCCTCTATGACGGCTCCTACCACACGGTCGACTCGTCGGAGATGGCATTCAAGGTCGCGGCCGCGATGGCGATGCGCGAGGCGCTGGGACAGGCCGCGCCGGCGCTGCTGGAGCCGATCATGACCGTCAGCGTCAACGCCCCCGAGGACTCAGTGGGGGACGTGATCGGCGACCTCAACGGCCGACGCGGGCGCCCGCTGGGGATGGAGCCGGTCGGGGGTGGCATGACGGACATCAAGGCCGAGGTGCCGATGGCCGAGATGCTCTCCTACGCACCGGATCTCAGATCGATCACCGGGGGCCGGGGCGAGTTCACGATGGAGTTCCTGCGCTACGAGGAAGTCCCCGGTCACCTCGCCGCCCGCGTGGTCGACGAGGCCCGCGCCGAGCGTGAGGCGGTCAAAGCGTAGTAGGCTCACTGCCCGTGAATACCAGGGCAATCAGCACCACCACCGCCGTCTTGAGCTGTGATGTTTGTGGGCGCACGCTGCTGCGCGGCGAACGGTCACACGTCTATGTCGGCAGTGGCGCTCGCCACTCGGTGTGCGAGCTGTGCACCTCGCGGGCGCTGCACGGCGGCTGGATCCGCGAGGGAACCCTGCCCGACTATGACGAGACGAGCACGCGGGTTGACCGCCGTCGCTCGCTGTTCGGGCGCCTGCGCACGCGCCGCGACGCGCCGGTCCGCGCCGAGGGCGAATTCGAGACCCCGCCCAGCTTCGAGGATGAGCCGGTCGCGCCGCCGGCCCCGCGCACACCCCCGCCGGCACGAGCCGCGCCCCCCCGGCCCGCTGCGACCTCCCGGCCCCAGCGGCCCGCGGGCGAGGTACGCGAGCCACGCCACGTGCGTGCGGTCCCGACCAGCGTCGAGCATAAGATCTCCACCACGGTCGAGGTCTTCAACGGGTCAGAGCACCCCAAGACCGTTGCCGGGATCGCCCGTTCGCTCGGTCTCCCCGAGGCCTCGGTGCTGCCGGCCTCCGGCGCGCCGAGCGTCGTCAATGTGGTCGTGGCCTGGGAGCTGTGCTGGTATCGCTACGAGGTCGACCTCTCCGACGACGACCCGATCATGCAGAAGGCCGGCCAGGGTTATGAGCTCTCCGAGCTTGCGCCCGAGGAGCGCTGCGCCAACGCCGCCGTCGATGACGGCGGCCGCTTGGCGCTCTGATTAACCACTCGACGGACGTTCGATGTCCGTCCGCCGTTCGTCTTGTCTAGGATCCCGGCCGTGATCTACTGCGTTGTTCCCGAGACGATGGCCGACGATCTGCTGCCCAAGCTGACCGATTACTACGCCGAGGATCCGAATGTGACGGTGATCGTCGACCGTCGGCGGTCGTCTCGGCGGGAGATGGGCAGCACCAGCGGCGGTCAGCGTGAGGTGCGCGATCGCCGCCGCCCGCGGATCCCCGGCGAGCTGCCCGAGCTGGCCACCGAGTGACGAGCGCCTCCGGCGCCGGCGCCAAGCGGGTGACGGTGCACGTCGACGGCGGCGCACGGGGGAACCCGGGTCCGGCGGCGATCGGGGTCGTGATCTCCACGCCTGGCGGCGAGGTGCTCGACGAGCTCGGCGAGACGATCGGAACCACGACCAATAACGTCGCCGAATACCGGGCACTGCTGAGGGGCGTGGAGCGGGCCGCTGAACTCGGCGCGCGCGAGCTCGAGTTGGTCAATGACTCCGAGCTGGTGGCCAAGCAGCTGACTGGCGTCTACAAGGTCAAGCATCCGGCGATGAAACCCCTGTACCGGGCGGCGATGACTGCCCTCAGCGGCTTTGACCGCTGGCAGATCCGCAGTGTTGCGCGGGCTGAGAACGCGCACGCCGACCGGCTCGTCAACGAAGCGCTCGACGGCGTGCGCTAGGCGGCGCGCGACCGGTTCGCCGGTACCCGTGGGGGGTCGGTAACCTTTGGTCGGTGATCGATCCCCTCACCGAGCTCACCGCCCGCCTGGAGCAGACCCTCGAACAGCTGCGGGCCGGCGATCTCGAGCCCGACGCCACGCTGACCCTGATCGAGGAATGTGCCCGGCTGGCCTCGGAGGCCAGCGCCCACGTGGACCAGCGCGGACGCGCAGCACTCGAGCCGCTGCCTGACCTCCCCGGCCAGCTCCCGCTCCCCGCGGCCTGATGCCCGCGCGCGGGGCAGCGGCTTCGAGCAGCTGAGAGGCTGAGCCCGTGGCCGCCTCGAGCTCCACGCTCACCCCTGCCTACCCCGAGCATCTGCGCTCAGAGGTCGAACGTTACCTGGAGACTCTGACCTTCTCGCATGAGATCGCGACGGCGGGCCTCGAGGAGGCGATGCGCTACTCGCTGCTGGCCGGCGGAAAGAGGATCCGGCCCGTGCTCGCGCTGGCCACCGCGACCGCGGTCGGGCTCGAGCGTGCCGCGGTACTGCCGCTCGCCGCTGCGCTCGAGCTGATCCATACCTATTCGCTCATCCATGACGACCTGCCGGCGATGGACGACGATGACCTGCGCCGCGGCCGGCTGACCTGCCACAAGGCGTTCGGCGAGGATGTGGCCATTTTGGCCGGGGACGGGCTGTTCGCAGAGGCGTTTCGCCTGCTGCTCACCGCTCAGGCCGGGGCGCCCGCGGAGGTGCTCGCCGCCGCCGCCGAGCTCGCCGCCGCGACCGGCGTGGGGGGGATGGTCGGCGGCCAGTTCATGGATGTCGCCGAGACCGCGGCACCCGACCCGGCGGGCCTGCGCCATCTGCACGAGCTCAAGACCGGCCGCCTGATCGGGGCGAGCATCGAGTGTGTGCTGCTGGTGGCCGGTGACCGGCGACCTGCGACAATCGATCATTACCGCACATTTGCCAGTGAACTGGGCGTGCTCTTCCAGATCGTCGACGACATCCTCGATGTCACCGGATCAGAGGCGACGCTCGGCAAGCAACAGGGCAGCGACGAGCGCCTGGGCAAGCGCACCTACGTGACCGCGTTCGGGCTGCCGGGTGCTCGGAGACTGGCCGGCGAGTCACACGAGCGTGCGCGCGCCGCGCTGAGCGACGCGACCCCGCTCGCTGCCGCCGAGCTCGCGCAGATCACGGACTTCATCGCCAACCGGAGTTACTGATGCCACACCTCTTGTCTTCCATCGACCGCCCTCAGGACCTGCACGGGCTCACCGACGAGCAGCTGCAGCAGGTCGCCCAGGAGGTGCGCACGCACATCATCGACACCGTCGGCGAGATCGGGGGGCACTTCGGCGCCAACCTCGGGGCGTGCGAGATCGCGGTCGCGCTGCACTCGTTGCTGGACTCCCCACGCGACAAGATCCTCTGGGACGTCGGCCACCAGGCCTATCCCCACAAGGTGCTCACCGGCCGCCGGGACCAACTGGCCACGATCCGCCAGTACGGCGGCCTGGCCCCGTTCTGCGCGATGGACGAATCCGAGCACGACATCATGGGCGCCGGGCACGCGTCGACGTCGATCGGCTACGCGGTCGGGATCAAGGAGGCGATGCGCCGCGGGCATGGTCTCGACGGCCGGGTGGTGGCGGTGGCCGGTGACGGCGCACTGACCGGCGGGGTCTCGTTCGAGGCCGTCCACCAGGCGGGTGGCGAGGGAACACCGATCGTCGTCGTGCTCAACGACAACGGGATGTCGATCGCGCCCAACGTCGGCGCGCTGTCGCGCTACTTCAACCGGGTGCGGATGAACCCGACGCTCTGGCACGCCCGCGAGGGCGTCGAGGGCGGGCTGACCAAGCTCCCGGCCGGGATCGGCGCCGCGTTTGAACGCTTCGGCCCGCACTTCAAGGAGTCGATCAAGGCCTTCTGGGCGCCGGGCCTGTGGTGGGAGGAGCTCGACTGGGCCTACATGGGGGTGATCGACGGCCACGACATCCGTGCCCTGCGCCGGGCGCTGCGCGAGGCGCTGGCCGCTCAGCGGCCCGTCGTCGTGCACTGCGCCACGGTCAAGGGCAAGGGCTTCGCGCCCGCCGAGGAGGGCGGCCTGGAGGGGATGGAGAAGTGGCACGCGGCCAAGCCCAAGTCGATCACCGGAGGGGTCCCGTCGCCGCCGCCCCCCGCCGCGGTCGCGACCGACGACACCGCCCCGCCCCCGACCAAGCCGATGGCCTACACCCAGGTGTTCGGCGAGGCGCTGGTCCGCGAGTGCGAGGCCGATGACCGGGTGATCGGCATCACCGCCGCGATGAACTCGGGGACCGGTCTGAACCTGCTGCAGGCGGCTCTGCCGGATCGCTACTACGACGTCGGCATCGCCGAGCAGCAGGCGATCCTGTTCGCGGCCGGGCTGGCCCTGCAGGGCTGCCGGCCGGTGGCGGCGATCTACTCGACCTTCCTACAGCGCGCCTATGACCAGATCGTCCACGACGTGTGCCTGCAAAGGCTGCCGGTCGTGTTCGCGATGGACCGGGCCGGGCTGGTCGGCGACGACGGGCCGACCCACCACGGAGTGTTCGACATCGCCTACCTGCGCTGTCTGCCCCACATCACGCTGATGGCGCCTCGCGACGAGGCGATGCTCGTTCACATGCTGCACACGGCCCTGGCCCACGAGGACGGGCCCGTGGCCCTGCGCTATCCCCGGGGCGAGGGTATCGGGGTTCCGCTGCCCTCCGAGCCTCAGCTGCTCGAGATCGGCACAGGCGAGATCCTGCGCGAAGCCGGTGCGGGCTCGGCCACGGCCAACGGGGGCGCGGGGTCGCCCGATGGGCGGGTCGCTCTGCTCGGCTACGGCTCGGGCGTCGCCAAGGCGCTGGAGGCGGCCGACATCCTCACCGCCGCGGGAATCGCGGTCACGGTCGCCGACGCGCGCTTCGCCAAGCCGATCGACGCCGGTCTGGCCGCCCAGCTGGCCGCCGAGCACGAGCTGCTGGTCACCGTCGAGGAGGGCGTCCTCGCCGGCGGCTTCGGTTCGGCGGTGTGGGAGACCCTGTCGGACTCGGGGCTTGCCCCGCGGATCCTGCGCGTCGGCCTGCCCGACCGCTACGTCACGCACGGAGCTCCGGCGCTGCTGCACGAGGAGGTCGGCTTCACCGGCCAGCGGATCGCCGAGCGGGTCCTGGCCGCGGTCGGGCCGCGGTCGGGCGTGACCCACGGCTGAGCCCGTATGGGGAGCCGGTACCGTTTCCGCAGCGATGCGGCGCGTACGGCTCGATTCCCTGCTCTCGGACCGGGGCATGTTCCCGTCACGCTCGCGTGCGGCCGCGTCGGTGCTGGCCGGCGAGGTGATGCTGCTGCCCGAGCGCCGCCGCGCCGACAAGCCGGGGCAGATGGTCGCCGAGGATGTGGAGCTCGAGCTGAAGTCCGCCCCGGCCTACGTGTCCCGCGGCGGGGTCAAGCTCGCCAACGCTCTGGACACGTTCGGGATCGATGTGGCGGGGCGCCGCGGGCTCGACGTCGGCGCTTCCACGGGCGGATTCACCGACTGCCTGTTACAGCGTGGCGCCGCGCACGTGATCGCGCTCGACGTCGCCTACGGCCAGCTGGACTACCGGCTGCGGATCGCGCCCGAGGTCACGGTGATCGAGCGCGTCAACGCCCGCGCGGTGACCGCGGCGGAGCTGCCCTACCGGCCCGAGCTGATCGTCATCGACGTCTCCTTCATCGCGATCACCAAGGTGCTGGGCGCCGTGCTCGCGATCGCCGCCGATCGTTTTGACTGCCTGGCCATGGTCAAGCCCCAGTTCGAGGTCGGGCGCGGTGCGGTGGGCAAGGGCGGGGTCGTGCGCGACCCGGAGCTGCGCCGCGGCGCGCTGATCTCCGTCGCCCAGGCCGCGATCGAGCTCGGTGCCTCGGTGCTCGGCTTTGCCAGCTCGGGACTGCCCGGGCCCAAGGGCAACCGCGAGTCGTTCGCCTGGATCGCCGAGGCGCAGCGGGGTACGGTCTCAGATCTGGACGCGGCCGCGCGCCAGGTGGAGCCGTGAGCGACACGCCGGCACCGGGCGGCCCGGCCGCGACGACGGTCCGGACGGCGGCGGTCTACACCCACCGCCGCTCCGGGGTCACCACCTCGGCGCTGCAGGAACTGATCGCGCTGGCCCGCGAGCGCGGGGTCGCACTGCGCCTGGATCCCGCGGAGACCGTCAAGCACGGTCTCCAGCCCGGTCACGGGCTGATCCTCGACGCGCGGCCGGACCCGTCCGTGGACGTCTGCATCGCGCTCGGCGGCGACGGCACGATCCTCAGTGCCGTGCGCACCTACGCCCGCAGCGGGGTGCCGGTATTCGGGATCAACTTCGGCGAGATGGGTTTTCTCGCCACCGTCGATCGCGAGCACGCCAGCGAGGGCTACCGCCGCGCGCTGGACGGGGACTTCGAGGTCCTGGCCCTGCCCGCGATCGAGGTCGCGGGACCGGAGCGGCCGTGGGTGGCGATCAACGATGTCTCGATCCACCGCCAGCAGGGCAAGCGGGTCGCCGACCTCGAATATTCGGTCGGCGGCGAGGAGGTCGGCCGCGTGCGCTGTGACGGCCTCGTCGTCTCCACGCCCGCCGGGTCGACCGGCTACAACCTCGCCAATGGCGGCCCGGTCATGGCCTGGGGCGTGCACGGCTTCCTGGTCTCGTTCATCGCCCCCCATTCGCTGACCGCGCGGACCCTGGTCGTCGCCCCCGACGATCAGCTCATGATCCACAACCGCTCTCAGGAGGAGGCGGTCGACGTGACCGTGGACGGACGGCCGATCTGCGTGCTGGAGGCCGGAGACCGGCTCGAGTGCCGCTTCGCCGATGGTCTCGGCTGCCTGGCCCAGCTGCCGGGTACGACCTTCTACCAGCGCCTGCGGCTGAAGTTCGGCCGCCTGGCCTAGCCGGTCGCCGCGACCGTCCGGCCAGACCCGCGGACACGCTCGCGATCGGCCTGTGCGGTTCACGTGGGCCTCCCGGGTCCGTCCAGACCGGGTGGTAGACCGTGACTGATGCTGTACGAGCTCCGCGTCGAGAACCTGCTGCTGATGGAGCGTGCCGAGCTGCGCCTCGCCGAGGGGCTGAACATGCTCACCGGCGAGACCGGGGCGGGCAAGACGCTGCTCGCCCACGCGCTCGATCTGCTGCTCGGCGGCAAGGCCCGGCGGGGGATCGTGCGCCCCGGCGCGCAGGAGGCCTACGTCGAGGGGGTGTTCGCGCTCCCGGCCGAGCTGGCGGGCTCTGAGCGGCTGCCGGCCGGAGCGGAGGAGATCGTGCTCGCGCGTCGCGTCTGGCCCGACGGGCGCACCCGTGCCTACGTCTGTGGCCGGGCGGCGACGGTTGCCGACCTGCAGGACCTCGGTGGGCGGCTGCTGGCCTTCTACGGCCAGCACGAGCACCGCAAGCTGATGCTGCAGACCGCCCAGCTGGACGTGCTCGACGCCTTCTGCGGCCCGGATGCGGTGGACGCGCGGGCCGAGCTGCGCGACGCCTATGACCGCAGCCGCGAGCTCGAGCAGCGGTCCGGGGAGCTGCGCGAGCTGGCCGGCGCGCGCGAGCGCGAACTGGATCTGGTCCGCTTCGAGCTGGGCGAGATCGATGCCGCGGACCCGAGTGTCGAGGAGGCGGCGGCGCTGGTCGCCGAACGGGACCGGCTGCGCCACCTCGAGACTCTGCAGGGCGCCGCCGCCGCCGGAGCCGAGGCGATCGCTCCCGAGACCGGGCCGGGGATCTCCGAACTGCTCGCGCTCGCCGTGTCCGAGCTCGAACGGGCCGCGGAGATCGATCCCGAGCTGCGAGGCATCGGCGAGCGGCTGGCTGGACTGCGCTATGAGGCCGAGGACATCGGCAGCGACCTGCGTGGCTACCGGGACGGGCTGACCGAGCAGGGCGCGGGCCGCGAACGCCTGCAAGCGGTCGAGGAGCGCCTCGCCGTGTTCGCGCGGCTGGAGCGAAAGCACGGGGGTGACATCGCCGCCGTGCTCGCCCACGCCGAGCGCTGCCGGGCGCGCCACGCCGAGCTCGAACACGCTGACGAGGCGCTGGAGGCAGCCGAGGCCACGCTTGCCGGCGTCCGCGCCGAGCGTGACGCGATCGCCGAGCGGATCGGGGCGCTGCGCCGGGCAGCCGCGCCGAAACTCGCCGCCGCGGTGCGCGAGCGCCTGGCCGAGCTGGCGATGGCCGATGCCCGCTTCGAGGTGACCCTGACCCCGCGCGACGGGGGCTGTGGGCCGCGCGGCGCCGATGCGATCGAGATGCGGATCGCCGCCAACCCGGGCGGCCCGCTTGGGCCCCTGCGTGAGGTCGCCTCCGGCGGGGAGCTCTCACGGGTCATGCTCGCCCTGCTCAGCGTCGCGCATGGCGAGCCGGCGACCGAGGGGCGGGCGGGCGCGCTGCTCGTGTTCGACGAGATCGACGCGGGCATCGGCGGCCACACGGCCCGGGCGGTCGGCGAGCATCTTCGTGTGCTCGCCGCCGGGCGCCAGGTGCTCTGCATCACCCACCTGCCGCAGGTCGCGGCACTCGCCCAGCGCCACTTCACGATCGCCAAGGACACCCGCCGGGACCCCGCCACGACCACGGTGACGACGCTGGACGGTGACCAGGTCGTCGGTGAGCTGGTCCGGATGCTCGGCGCCGGTGAGCAGGACGCCGCCGCCTCGGAGCACGCCCGTGAGCTGCTCAGGGCCGCATAATGCGGGGAAGTCCCGATCGGCGCCCGGGTTTCCGTCGGAACCCGCGGTAGAGTGGACTCCCGTCTGATGACTCACGGGGAAACGCGCTTCATCTTCATCACCGGCGGGGTCGTGTCCTCGCTGGGTAAGGGCATCGCGGCCGCATCGATCGGCCGCCTGCTGGTCGCCCGGGGCCTGTCGGTCCAGCTGCAGAAGTTCGATCCCTACATCAACGTGGATCCCGGGACCATGTCCCCATATCAGCACGGTGAGGTGTTCGTCACCGAGGACGGGGCCGAGACCGACCTCGATCTCGGCCACTACGAGCGCTTCACCGACGCCAACACCAGCCGTGCCTCCAACGTGACCGCGGGCGGGATCTACAACACCGTGATCCGCCGCGAGCGCCGGGGCGACTACCTCGGCGCCACGGTGCAGGTCGTGCCCCACATCACGGACGAGATCAAACAGCGCATCAAGCTGATGGCCGACTCAAGTGACGTGGACTTCGTGATCACCGAGATCGGTGGCACGGTCGGCGACATCGAGTCGCTGCCGTTCCTGGAGGCGATCCGCCAATTCCCGGTCGACGTCGGCCGACGCCGCTGCATGTTCATTCACCTGACGCTGGTTCCCTACATCGGCCACGCCGGTGAATTGAAGACCAAGCCGACCCAGCACTCGGTCAACGAGCTGCGCCGCATCGGAATCGCCCCGGACATGGTCATCTGCCGCTCAGAGTCCGAGCTCTCAACTGACATCCGCAAGAAGATCGCGCTGTTCGCCAGCCTGCCGATCGAGGCTGTCGTCTCCGGTTACGACGTGGACGACATCTATAAGGTTCCGCTCGGCTTCAATGACCAGGGCGTGGACCGGTTCATCCTCGCCGAGCACTTCGGCCTGGACGCCGGCACCCCGGACCTGACCGGCTGGGAGCAGATCACCCGCCGCGCCAGCGAGGTCCAAGGCGAGGTGCGGATCACGCTGGTCGGCAAGTACGTCCAGCTCGAGGACGCCTACCTGTCGGTGACCGAGGCGCTGCGCCATGCCGGGGTTCAGCACGGCTGCCGCGTCAGGGTCGACTGGATCGACTCCGAGACGGTCGGTGAGCCGGAGGTCGATTACAAGCTCGAGACCGCCGACGGCATCCTCATTCCGGGCGGCTTCGGCGGCCGCGGCTGGGAGGGCAAGATCGCTGCCGCGCGGATCGCCCGCGAGCGCCAGATCCCCTATCTCGGTATCTGCCTCGGCATGCACGTCGCCGTCAGCGAGTTCGCGCGCAACGTCGCCGGCATGGAGGGCGCCAACTCGACCGAGATGGACATGGAGACCCCCTTCCCAGTGATCGACCTGCTGCCCGAGCAGAAGGAGATCGCCGACATGGGCGGCACCATGCGCCTTGGCGCGGACCCGGTCAAGCTCCACGATGGCACGCGGATCCGCCGGCTCTACAACGAGCCGGTCGTCTACGAGCGCCACCGTCATCGCTACGAGGTCAACAACCATCTGCGCAAGCGTCTCGAGGCGGCCGGGCTGGTCTGCTCGGGCACTTCGCCCGACGAGCGGCTGGTGGAGGCGATCGAACTGAGTTCCGAGCATCACCCTTTCTACGTCGCCTCGCAGTACCACCCCGAGTTCAAGTCCCGCCCGGAGCGTCCGGCCCCACTGTTCGATGAGTTCATCGGTGCAGCGGTGGCGCACGCCGACCGTGACGGCCGCGGACACGGCCGGGCCGGGCAGAGCGCTGGCGCAGAGCTGGACGGCACGGTCTCGCGCGGCGTCAACCCGTAGTGCCGCGAGTCGGAAATTCGATGGCGGCGCCGCGGGACTAGTGCGGCGGACCACCCCGAGCGAGCGCGAGCGCCTACACAAGACGTTCGCGCAGCTGTGCGCGATCCCGAGCCCCTCCGGCCACGAGCGCGCCTGCGCGGACCGGGTGATCGCAGAACTGGAATCGATGGGCCTGGTGGTCCACGAGGACGGTGGCGGCCCCGAGGCGGGCTCGGAGGCTGGCAACCTGCTGGCCCGGATCCCTGGCCGCGCGCCGGCCAGCCTGCTCATCTGCGCTCACCTCGACACCGTCCCGCCGGTCGCCCCGATCGACCCCATCCTGAGCGACGGCTATTGGGAGAACGCCAACGCCGGGATTCTCGGCGCTGACAACAAGACCGCCGTCGCGGTCGCACTCGAGCTGGCGCGCCGGTTGAGCTCGGCTCCAGAACCGCCCCCAATCGGGGTTGAGTTCCTGTTCACGGTCTGCGAGGAGGTCTCGCTGCGCGGCTCGCGCGCGTTTGACGTCAGCAGTCTGCAGAGCGCGTTCGGGTACGTCTTTGATCACGCCACGCCGATCGGGGGGGTGGTGGTCGCCTCGCCGACCCACTACCGGATCGTGGCCGAGTTCCACGGTCGCGCCGCGCACGCTGGGGTCCGGCCCGAGATGGGCCGCAGCGCGGTGGCCGCGGCCGCGGCGGCGATCGCGCAGATGCGCCTCGGTCGCCTCGACCCCGAGACGACCGCCAACGTCGGATTGATCGAGGGCGGCACCGCGATCAACGTGGTCCCCGAGCGCTGCCGGATCGAGGCCGAGGTCCGCAGCCTGGACGACACCAAGGCGGCCAGCGTGACCACCGAGACGATCGACCACCTCGAGGACGCCGCCAACGCGGCCGAATGTGACCTCGACCTCACCGTCGAGCGCATGTTCCAGGGTTACCGCACCCGTACCAGCGCGCCCCAGATCGCCGTGGCCGAGCGTGCGCTGCGCGCCTGCGGATATGAGCCGAGCCCGATCGATTCCGGCGGAGCCTCGGACGCCAACTCGTTTCAGACCGACGGCTTTGCCTGTGCCTGCCTGGCCGATGGCGTCGAACGCAACCATGAGCCTGGCGAGCGGGTCAGTGCCGGCGCTCTGGATGACCTGTTCGAGCTCGCGGTCGCGCTGGTTCACGAGGCGGCCGCCGAGCTGGTCAGACGCATGACCGATCGCGAGTTTGAGCTGATCGCGGTCGAGCGCGAGTGGTCCGGCGCGATCGTCAGCGTCGGCCGTGAGCGCTTCCGCCACGCCGACGGGGAGGAGGTCAGCCGCGAGAAGGTCTGGCATCCCGGCGCGGTCGGGATCATCCCGATCGACGCCACGCACGTCTGGCTGACCCGCCAGCCGCGTGAGGCGGCGGGTCTGACCGCATCACTGGAGATTCCGGCCGGCAAGCGAGACATCGCGGACGAGCCGCCGCTGCAGACCGCTCAGCGCGAGCTGGGCGAGGAGATCGGCAAGCGGGCCGGCCGCTGGGAGGAACTGTCGGTGTTCTTCACCAGCCCGGGGTTCAGTGACGAGCGCGTATGGCTCTACGTCGCCCGCGACCTCGAGCACGATCCCGACGCCGAGCCTGAGCCCGGCGAGCGGATCGAGATCGTGCCCTGGCCGCTGGACGACCTCGCCGGTGCCGCGGCCCAGTGTGTGGACTCCAAGTCGCTGATCGCCCTGTACTGGCTGCACGCGGAGCGCGCCGCCGGCCGGCTCTGACCGGGTGGCGCCGGCGTCATCGGGGTGGTGACGACCGGCGTGCTCTCAATTACCAGTCGGTTGCAGTAGCGATGGGCTCGCCCTAGGTTGCAGCGATGGTGATCGTCAGCCGTGACCGCGACGGCGAGGGGAGCGCAGGCCTGATGGAAGCGACCTCGGTTCCGGGCCCGCGAACCTCGCGGTGGGCGCGCATGAAGGCGTCGATGTCACCTGAGGAATGGCGCCGGACGGGTTACATGGCGGCCGTGATCGCCGGGCTGCACGTGGTCGGTTTCGGGATCCTGATCCTCGTCGTGGCCCCCGCCAGGTACAAGCTCGGCGCGTCGGGAACGTTTGCCGTGGGCACCGGGATCACCGCCTACACGCTCGGGATGCGGCACGCCTTCGATGCCGATCACATCTCGGCGATCGACAACACGACCCGGAAATTCATGAGTGAGGGCAAGCGGCCGCTGAGCGTCGGGTTCTTCTTCTCCCTCGGGCACTCGACGATCGTGTTCGGCCTGGCGTTCCTGATCGCCGTCGGGGTCAAGGCGCTCGCGGATCCGGTCCGCCACACCGGTTCGACGCTGCATAAGGCGACCAACGTCATCGGCACCGGCGTCTCGGGCGGGTTCCTCTACATCATCGCGATCCTCAACATCATCATCCTCGTGAGCATCGTGAAGATCTTCCTCGGAATGCGGCAGGGCATGTTCAACGAGGCCGAGCTTGAGGCCGAGCTCAACTCGCGAGGGCTGATGAGCCGGCTGTTCGGAAAGCGCCTGAACAAGATCCAGGAGCCCTGGCAGATGTATCCGGTCGGTGTGCTGTTCGGACTCGGGTTCGACACCGCCAGCGAGGTCGCCCTGCTCGTCATCGCGGGCAGCGCCGGAGCCGCGGGCCTGCCGTTCTACGCGATCATCTGCCTCCCGGTCCTGTTCGCCGCCGGCATGTCCCTGCTCGACACGATCGACGGCTCGTTCATGAACTTCGCCTACGGCTGGGCGTTCTCAAAGCCGGTCCGCAAGGTCTATTACAACATCACGATCACCGGTCTGTCGGTCGCCGTCGCGCTCTTCATCGGCACGATCGAGCTCGTCGGACTGCTGACCGAGAAGCTCGGGCTGGACGGGCTCAGTCGTCGTCTGGTTTCAGCACTTCAACATCAACACGGCCGGCTTCATCATCGCAGCCATGTTCGTGGGCACGTGGGTGATCGCGCTCGCGGTCTGGCGCCTGGCACGGATCGAGGAGAAGTGGTCAGTGGGGATGGAGCAGGCTGCCGCGGCGCGAACCGCGGCCACTGAGGACTGATCAGGCGTGACCGTCACATCACAGGCGCCGCGGCTCGCCTTCACCACGATCGAGGAGGCGATCGCGGCCGTCCGCCAGGGCGGCAAGCGTCTCTCGACGGCGCGACGGCTCGTGCTCGAGGCGTTGTTCGCCGCCGACGGGCCGGTCAGCGCCGCGCAGCTCTCGCACGCCCTGACGATCGACGAATCGTCGGTCTATCGCAACTTCGAGCTGCTCGAGCGCCATGGCCTCGTGCGCCACGTCCACCTCGGGCATGGGCCGGGCCTCTACGTCCTGGTCGGTCCCCACGACGTCGAATACCTGTACTGCGAACGGTGCGCCAACGTGACCTCCGTCAGCCCGGAGCAGCTCGACCCCGTGCGCCAACAGATCAAGGACCGTTTCGGCCATCAGGCCCGGTTTACGCACTTCGCGATCGTCGGAGTCTGCGATGCGTGTGCCGCGCACCAGGGTCAGAGCAATGTGCCTCCGGGCGGCAGCACCCACAGCTTGGGGGCGAGATCAAGGACGACCGCGGCATCGAGCTCGCCGACGGTGGCTGCGCCGGCACCATCCAGCGCGATCTGAAGCTCGCGCCAGGCCCGCGCCACCGGGGCCACGCGCACGGTCGGTCCAAAGCCGACCGCGGCCTTGAGCTCGGCCGCCCGTCCTCGCACCTGCTCGGGGGTCAGGCTGCCGAACGGCCGCTGGCTCCCGTCGATGGCCACCGGGGTGGCGAGCGCCTCGTGCAGGCGATCAGCGGGAGCCGGGGTCCCGGTGCTCACGGCGCGTCTCCCAGCCGTTCCGCGCACAGCCGGGCCGCGGCCACGGCGGCCTGTCCGTAGGCGATCCCACCGTCTCCGATCGGCAGCCGCTCGGGCACGAGCACGCGCAGACCCTTGGCCAGCAGCCGATCGCGGACCGCGGTGAGCAGGATCCGGTTGGCGAACACGCCGCCGGCCAGCACCACCGTGTCGGTCGCCCGCTCAGCGCAGGCCCGCTCACAGGCCGCGACCGTGCCCGCCGCGATCGTCGCGTGAAAGCGACCCGCGATGACGGGGACGGCCACGCCGCTGGCCACGTCGGCGAGCACGCCGTACACCGCCGCCCGCGGGTCGAGCACGAAGCCCGTGGGCTCGTCGAGGAGCGCGATCGGATACGCGCCTGCGGTGTCGGCGGCTCCGGACACGCTCGCCGCGGCCGCCTCGAGCTCGATCGCCGCCTGGCCCTCGTAGCTGACCACGGGCCGGATCCCACACAGCGCGGCGACGGCATCGAACAGCCTGCCCATCGAGGTGGTCATCGGGGCCCGGAAGCCGGTGGTGACCAGTTCCGACACGGCGGCCCAGTCACGCGGCGAGACGGCGTCACGCAGGGTGGGCGGCCGCGCGGGCCGCGGGCCGGTGGCGAGGTGCAGCCAGGCGCAGGCCATGCGCCACGGCTGGTGGATCGCCCGCTCGCCGCCGGGCATGCGGACCGGCAGCAGCCACCCGATCCGGGATGCGTCGGCCGCATCGCCACACAGCCACTCCCCGCCCCACACGGTGCCATCGGCGCCGTAACCGGTGCCGTCGAAGATCGCGCCGACCGCGGGGCGGGCCGGCATGGGCTCGCCGTGCTCGGCCAGCGTGGCAGCCAGGTGGGCGTGGTGATGCTGGACGGCGATCAGCTGACCGTCGCGCTCGTGGGCGTAGGCGGTCGAGAGGTAGTCGGGGTGGAGGTCATGGACCACCACCTCGGGCGTGACCGCAAACAGCGCCTCGAAATGGGCGACTCCGTCACGGAAGGACTCGAGCGTCTCGTAGTTGCGCAGGTCGCCGATGTGGTGGCTGACCCAGGCGCGGTCGCCGCGGGCCAGGCAGAAGGTGTGCTTGAGCTCGGCCCCGCAGGCAAGCAGCGGCCGGGGGGTGCCGCCCATGAGCCCGAGGGCGCCCGGCACGTACCCCCGGGAGCGGCGGATCATCACCGGCCGTGCCGTCCGGCCCTGCCCGACCACCCGGACCACCGAGTCGTCGGTCCGGGTCTCGATCGGGCGGTTGTGGGTCAGCACCCGGTCGGCGATCGGCGCCAGTCGCTCCCGGGCGTCGGCATCGGCGAAGGCGATCGGCTCGTCGGAGCGGTTGCCGCTCGTCAGCACCAGCGCGTCGATCCCGAGCTCGGCGAGGTCGGCCAGCAGCAGATGGTGCAGCGGCGAGTACGGGAGCATCACGCCCAGCTCGCTGGCTCCGGGGGCAACTGCTGTCGCGACCGGCGCGTCGGGGCGGCGTACCGCGAGCACGATCGGGCGGGCCGGGGAACCCAGCAGAGCGCGCTCGGTCTCCGAGAGCACGACCAGCTGGGCCGCCGCGCCGGCGGTCTCGGCCATGAGGGCAAAGGGCTTCTCCTCGCGGTGCTTGCGCGACCGCAGGCGGGCGACGGCCGCGGCGTCGTCGGCGCGGCAGGCGAGGTGATAGCCGCCGATCCCCTTGATGGCCAGGATCTCCCCGTCACCCAACGCTCTGGCGGCGGCGCGGATTGCGTCGGCCTCCCCGGCGGAGGCCGGGTCCTGCGCGAGCGCGCCGCTGCCGGGGCCGGCCCCGGGGAGCAGCGCCACCTGCGGCCCGCACACCGGGCAGGCGTTGGGTTGGGCGTGAAAGCGCCGGTCACCGGGATCGTCGTATTCGGCCTGGCAGTCCGCGCACATCGCAAAGCCGGCCATCGAGGTGAGCGGGCGGTCATAGGGCACACCGCGCACGATCGTGAACCGCGGGCCGCAGTTGGTGCAGTTGATGAACGGGTAGCGATACCGCCGGTCAGAAGGGTCATGCAGTTCGGCCAGGCAGCTCTCGCAGGTGGCGCTGTCCGGAGTCACAGGAGCCTCGGCACGCCCGTTCGCGGCGCTGGCGAGGATCGCGAAGCCCGCCTCGCCGCGCGGGGCGCAGTCCGTGCAGGCGACGGTCTCGAGCACGGCCAGCGGCGGGGCCCGGGTGTGCAGGGCGAGCAGGAACGCATCGATCGCCCCCGGCGGCCCTTCGACCTCGAGCTCGACGCCCTGGGTGTCGTTGCGCACGAAGCCGGCCAGCGCCTGCTCGCTGGCCAGCCGGTAGACGTGGGGACGGAAGCCAACCCCCTGGACGGTCCCTGAGACCCGCACTCGCGTCCTGCGCACGGAGGGGGCGGTCGAGCTCATCCCACCAGTTCGCGCAGCGCGTGATAGGCGGTCGCCTGCGCCTCCTGGATGCGGGGGATGTGCTCGGAGCGGGTGATGATCACGTGGTCGGCCAGCCCCCCGGCGGCGATCTGCCCGCCGTCGTAGCCGACCATCGCGATGCTCGTCATTCCGCGCCGGTGGCCCTCGTTCAGCGCGGCGACGATGTTGGCGGAATTGCCCGAGGTCGACAGCGCCAGCAGTGCGTCACCGGCTCGACCGTAGGCGATCACCTGGCGCAGGAACACGGGCTCGGTGCCGACGTCGTTGGCGATCGCGGTGATGATCGCCGGGTCCTCGGTGAGATCCAGCGCCGGCCGCGCCTGGCGGCCGCCCCCGGGCGACCGGAAGTCCGCCACCGCGTCCATCGCGTCCGTGGCCGAGCCCCCGTTGCCGAACACGAGCAGTTGTCCGCCGGTGGCAAAGCATGCCTTCAGCGCTCCGGCGGCCGCGTGCAGCGCCGCCCGGTTGTCGCCGATCGTCTGCGCCCGCAGTTCGCTCGTCTCCTCGGACTTGGCCCGCACCGAGCGGGCGACATCGGCCAGGACGGCCTCGAGGTGGTCCTCACGCTGATCGAGGAACGGATACAGAAAGCTGCTGGCGCCGGCGTCGTGACTTCGCCGGGGCTCCCGTCCGGCGAGCAGCCCCTGATGCTCGAAGAAGACATGCACGAGCTCCCACAGCACGTGGTAGAGCGTCTCGATCAGCTCCTGGGCGAGGTCCACATCCTCGCTGGGGACCACGAAGATGTGTTCGGCCTCCGAGCGCTCACCGAAGGCGATGGTGAGACAGCCGAGCTCACGCGCGGCGCGTACGGCGGCAAGCGTCTCGGCGTCACCGTCCTCGGCTCCGAAGGCGACGGCGATGTCATCGGGGTGGGCCAGCAGCGCGACCTGGGCATCCAGTGGTCCCCCGTCGGCCGTGAGGGCCAACGCCGGCAACGCGCGCTTGCCGACGATCACCGGGTGCACGAACTCGACGGCAATGTGCCGAGCGTCCGAGCGCGCGGCCGGGCGCCGCCCGAGGGCGACCAGGCGTCCGCCCCGGGCGAAGTGCTCGGCCATCTGATGGCAGACGCGCGCCAGGCGGTCGGCCTCGCCGGTGAAGAACGCCCGGCTGGCCTCGGTGCGCCGCGCGAGCAGCACATCGAGACGGTCGGTGACCAGTGCGGGTTGCGACACGACGCGGCTCCTCGGCGGGCTACGCCGCCACCGGTCGGCGGCCGGTGACCCCGACCAGCCACTGATTGAACTCCTCCGCGCCCTCGCCGGTTCGTGCGCTGAGCACGATCCGCCGAACGCCGGGATGCACCTGATCGATGTGGTACTCGAGCTTCTCCAGATCGAAGTCGAGGTGGGGGAGCAGGTCGATCTTGTTGATCACCACCAGTTCGCAGGCGCGGAACATGAGCGGGTACTTCAGCGGCTTGTCCTCGCCCTCGGTCACCGAGCAGACCATTACCCGGGCGTCCTCACCGATCCGGAACTCGGCCGGGCACACGAGGTTGCCGACGTTCTCGACGATCAGCAGATCGATCGCGTCCAGAGGCAGTGAGGGGATCGCCGAGCGGACCATGTTGGCGTCCAGGTGACACTCGCCACCGAAGCCCTGGCCCGTGTTGAGCTGGACCACCGGGATGTGGCGGTGCGCGAGCCGGTCGGCGTCCATCGCGCCTTGCACGTCGCCCTCCAGCACCCCGATGCGCACGCCGTCAAGCTCAGGGCCGGCCCGTTCGAGCAGCGTGGTCTTGCCCGCACCCGGCGCGCTCATGAAGTTGACCACGGTGACCCCGTGGCGGTCGAAGTCGGCGCGGTTGGCGGCCGCGATCGTGTTGTTGGCGTCCAGGGCCTCCTCGACGACTGTCACCTTGGTGCGATGCATGCGACCTCCTCGATCTCGATGGACTCGACCTCGAACTCGTTGCCGGATGCGATCTCGACCTCGCTGCCGCCGCAGGTCGGACAGCGAAAGTGGGGAATATCGATTGGCCACTCGTGGCCGCACGGCCGGCAGCGCAGCCGCGCTGCGACGATCTCGATCTCCAACTCGGCCCCGTCGCAGACCCCGTCGCGAGCCACGAACTGAAAGTAGAAACGCAGCGTGTCGGGGACTACCTGACGCAGCGTCCCGACCCGCAGGCTGACGATCGCCACCGGCCGGCCGTCGGCGTGCTTGGCGGCGGTGGCGATGATCGCCCCGGCGAGCGACAGCTCGTGCACGCGTCAGCTCCGGCTCGGTGCCGGCTGCCCGGCGCGCAGTTCGGCGATCGTCTCGAGCACCAGCCCGACCGCGCGCTCGACGGACGCCTCGCACGGGCTCCGACAGCCCCCAGCCCATCTACTTCGATCTCAGCCGGCTCACAGCCGATCACCACGACCCGGCCGGGCCATGCGCCGACCGCCTTGAGGAAGCGCAACACGGTCGTCGGGTCCATGCCGTGGGGATTGATGTTCTCACCGTCCTCGATCGCGCCCGGGATCGAAGTCCTCGTCGGCCTCCATCACGTACAGGGTCCCGGGGTCGCCGCCCTGCTGAGTGACGTCGACGATGACCAGCGCGTCATACCCACGCATCACCTCGTAGGCGAGGTCCAGGCCGCCGGTGCCGGCGTCCATCACGGATACCGCCTCAGGCAGCGGCTGCTCATGCAGCCGCCGCGCGACCGCGCCGCCGAAGCCGTCGTCGCGCAGCCACGCGTTGCCGACGCCGGCGATGAGAATTGCCTTCAGCTGCTCGGGGTCGCCGCTCATGTGTCGATCACCTCGACCTCCTGGGAGAAGAAGTACAGATAGCGGCCGGTCTCGCGCATCAGCTCCTGGCCCGGGTCGTCATCGATCGTGACCCCGAGATGCAGGCGGCCGTCGTAGGCGGTGAAGATGCGCTCCAGCGTCGCCATGCGCCCGGCCACCATCCGCGCCTGCAGATCGGCGCCGGGGTCGGGGTGGAGGATCACCTTGCCACCCTGGCGCAGACGCTTGCCGTCGATCTCGGCGGTCTCCTCGCCGGCCCGAGGGTCGATCAGCCCGGGCGGAGCGGGCGGGGGCGTGTGCGTCTCGCGGGAGCGCGCGGCAGGCGCGGTCGCCGGATCGGAGACCGTGACCCGGCCGTGGAGGGCGAGGATGTCCTGCGATGAGACGGCGTCGGCGCGGGCGAGCATCTCGCGCACCGCGGGGTCCTGCGTGCCGATCTCGGCGCGCTCGGCGTCGGAGAGGACCTGCAGGTGCAGGAGCAGTGCCTCCTCGATCTCGGTCGAGTCAAACAGCCCGCCCTGGCTCTCGGGAGCTATCTGGGGATGGTCCGGAAGCATGATGGCCGCCCCGACCACCGCGCTGTCGTCGTCGGCGGCGAGCACCGGGAAGGTGTTGACCGAGCCACAGGGCTGCTCGAGCGGCGAGACGAATTGGCCGCCGGCCACGGTCAGCACGGGGTGGGTGGAGATCAGCGAACGCGCCAGCGCCCCGGCGCGCTCCAGGCCCGAGGAGGCGACCGTCCGGTTCTGCACCCGGAACACGACCTCGTACTCGTGACGGGCGACCTCCCGCGCGGACAGGCTCAGAGCGACCTCCAGCGGGGCGATCTCGCCCCACCGCGGACTGACGTCAGCTTCTGGGCCGGCACATGGGCCAGTGCCCCCACCATCGCTCCGGGCAGCGTCAGCCGGTGCGGCTGAGCATGATGGCGCTCGCCGGTCGGAGCCAGCAGGTGGACCTCGGCGCGGAGAACGGCGTCGGCCGGGGCGCGCAGGCCGATCCGCAGCTCGAGGTGGTCAAAGGTGGAGGCGAGCTTCTCTGCGTACGCCGGCGGGTAGGCGATCCCGAACGGCGTCGGGGTGGCGTTCTTGGTCGCTCCCGGGGTGTAGGGGTACAGGGCGTATCCCTCCCACAGCAGCGAATCGATCAGAGCAGCGAGCGGATCAGGCATCGCCGGGCCTCGCGCACCAGCGCCTCGACGGTCGCGTCCAGAGTGGTCAGACCGCGGCGGCGCTTGACCTCCTGCAGCGCGCGCAGGTTCGCCAGCGTCAGGGCCACCCAGCCCGTATTGGGGTAGTAATGCTCGATCGTCTCGCGCCACACCGAGACCGGGAGGCGGAAATCGATCGAGGTGTTCCAGGGTACGAGCACCATCTGCAGGCGCCCATCGTCGGCCTGGTAGTAGATCGTCCCGTTGAAGTGCAGGGCCATCGGGGCCACGCCCTCGGGCAACGCGTGCAGGTACTTGGTCGCCGCGAGCTCGAGGTCGTAGCTGGCGGCGATCGGGATCGGCACCGTGGTGACGCCGGTGAAGGCGGGGACGAGCACGTCGAGCTGGCTCCAGACCAGGCTGCGCGTGGTCAGCGCCCAGCGCTCGGGCTCACCGAAGAGCTCATGCAGCCGGGCTCGGGTGGCATCGTCATAGCTGCGCCGGGCGGGTTCGATCATCACGTTGATCGACAGCGCGATCATGTACACCTGCCGGCCGCTCGGTTCGCAGACCTGCAGGTCGAGGGTGAGCTGCGGCGCGGCCGCATGTCGGACGGCGCGCACGCCGAGGACCGTGAACTCCGGCTCGGGGCCGGCCCACGGCGCGTCGCTGACGGCGGGACCCGCCAGCGAGCTCATGCCGGCACCGCCATCGCCTGCAGCTCGGCGAAGAAGCGCGTCACCGCGTGCTCGACGCCGGTTCCGCCGGAGATCCCCTCCCAGGTTGCCTTGATCGCTCCGGTCAACTCGTAGCAGCGGTCGATCGGGGCGATCGCGTACACGGGCGGATCGGACAACCGGTTGACGATCAGGCCCTCGATGTCGGAGTCCAGGCCGCCCAGCACCGGGTTGCAGCCGGCACATCTGCGCCCAGGACTCGAAGTGCAGCTCGGACTCGGTCGCGCCGGCCGGCGAGGGGTACATCGCGACCACGCAGTCGGTCACCGTCGAGTGCATGAAGAAGGCCAGGCCGATCGGGATCTGAAAGCTCGCCCACAGCTCGTCGGGGAGGTCGAGCTCGGGCAGCCACATCGTCCGCGTCCCCGACCGGGCGGTAATCGCCCTCGCCCGAGCGCATCCCCCAGCACGCCTCGCACGAGCAGACGATGCGCCGCTCGACGAGCGCGAGCAGGTGACGATGATCCTCGGCGATGGCCATGCCACACAGGTCACATTGCTCGTCCTGGGCGACCCGGGTGCCGGCGCCGACCCCGGCGGGCAGGGTGGTGCCCGGTGCGCGGCCGGCGCGGCCCGGCCCGGCGGTGGCTCGGGTCAGGCCGCGCAGGTTGCTGACCACCGCGCCGCGCCCGCTCATGCCGCGCCGATCGGCGACCTTGACCCGGCCCTGCTCGTGCAGCAGCGGCACGGGCTCGAGTTGCAGCTGCTCGGCGTCCAGCGAGCGGCCCGCGCGGGGCAGGAAGAACGAGCGCTCACAGTTCGGGCAGGCCAGGGCACCGCCGGTCAGCTCGCCGCCGTGCAGCGGTTCCCGCACGCACCGCAGCGATCACGGTAGGCGAACAGCGTCCCCTCGACGTTGGCCACGACGAGCTCGTCTCCTTCACCGTGATCGCGGTCAACCCCCCGGGGCTCGGGGGTCGATTCCGGCCTCGAGCTCGACCCAGGCCGGCCCGGGCCCCGACATCACCACCGGCAGCTCGCGATCCCCGGTCCTCCCGGTGACCATCGGCAGCGCCGATCCGGTCATCGGCGGGCGACCCCCTCGACCTCGAGGCCGGCAGGTCGGGCGCGGCATCGTCAAGCGCCTTCTTGATGGCGAGTTCGAGCGTCACCGACGAGGCCGAGCAATCCGAGCAGCTGCCCCGCAGGTGGATCCGGGCCATGCCGTCCTGTACCGAGAGCAGCTCGACGTTGCCGCCGTGGGACTCCATGTACGGACGGCACGCTGTCCAGCGCCGCTGCACCCGGTCCTCGAGGGCCACCGGGTGCAGGTCATGGATCAGCAGCAACGTGGCCACGATCGGGTCCTCGCCGAGCCGATCGGCGAGGCCGGTACCGGCCTGACTGTCGAGCTCGTGCAGGCCGCGCACGATCCGCTCCAGGCCGGCCCCGTACATCGCGACCATCGCCGCCACGAGCTCACCGGCGATCTCGCGGGTCTCGGCGTCGGCGGTACGCGTCGAGCTGTTCCTGCAACTCCTGGACGCGCGCGAACAGCGCCTCCGGCGCCGCCTCGGTGACGGTACTCATCGCGGCCGCCTAGGCCATCGCCGTCGGCGTGTGCGTCACCTTGCGGACCATGCCGCCGCCGGTGTACATGTGCACGCCGCACGGCAGGCACGGATCGAAGGAGCGGACCGCCCGCATGATGTCGATCCCCTTGAAGTTCTCCGGTCCGTTCTCCTCGAAGATCGGCGTGTTCTGCACCGCGTCCTCGTAGGGTCCCGGGGTCCCGAAGCTGTCGCGCGGGCTCGCGTTCCAGGGGGTCGGTGGATACGGCTGATAGTTGGCGATCTTGCCCTCACGGATGACCATGTGGTGTGACAGC
>CAVXPV010000003.1:0-74019 GCA_963763715.1 uncultured Solirubrobacterales bacterium | reverse complement strand
CTCGCCCAGAAAGCGGATTGCGTCGCGCATGTCCTCGGGGCCGGTCGAGCAGTTGAGGCCGATCACGTCGACCTCGAGCCCCTCCAGGGTGGCCAGCACGGCGCTGATGTCCGTGCCGAGCAGCATCTTGCCGCCGTTGGGCAGCAGCGACACGCTGCACTGGATCGGGACCCGGCGCCCCAGCTGCCTGGCCGCTTCACGAACCCCGAAGATCGCGGCTTTCACCTCGAGGATGTCCTGGGCGGTCTCGATGATGATCAGATCGGCGCCTCCCTCGATCAGGCCATTGGCCTGCTCGGTGAAGACGGTGACCAGTTCGCGGAAGCTGATCTGACCGAGCGTGGGATCGTCGCTGGCGGGCAGAAAACCGGTGGGGCCGATCGAGCCGGCCACGAATGCCCGCTCACCCGCCGCCTTGCGGGCGATCTGCGCCGCCTTGAGATTGATCTCCTGCGTGTGGTCCTCCAGCCCCCACTCCGACAGTTTCAGTCGCGAGGCCTGGAAGGTGTCGGTCTCCAGCACCTCGGCTCCCGCGTCGAGCATCGACGTGTGCAGGTCCTCAATCACGTCGGGACGGTTGAGAACCAGCGCCTCATGGCACCGCCCGGGCAGCCGGTAGTCCTTCTCGAGGCTGAGGTCGAACTGCTCAAGAGTGGCGCCCATGCCGCCGTCGAAGACGACGGTGCGCTGGCGAACCGCGGCGAGGTAGTCACGCATCCCGGATGGTAGCTCAAACCTTGACAAGATCGTGGCAAGGTTGCCGGGTCCCGGTCCCGTGGACGGATATCCGGTTCGGGCCCCGTTCGCTGCAGCGCCTCGTGGTGCGCCCCGATAGCAGTGGGCAACGGGCGGAATGGCCAGCGTCATCTGAGCCTCCATCCACTGCGAGCACGATGCTCGCCTTGGGTCCGATACCACGCGAGAACGAGAACAAGGATGTGCTGCGAGATGCAGACCCAGACACCGTTGGCTCCGGACCCCGATGCCGGCCAGCGCGCCACCGTGCTGTGTGACCTGCGCCGCTGGACAGATGCGGCCGTCACAAGTGGAGAGATGATGACCGCGAATCCTCGGTCTCCGCGAGCCTGGTGCCTGATGTCCCGCGCTCAGCTCGGCCTCGGCCGCGCCCGGGCGGCCCTCGAGGCGGCCCGCACCGCCAGCTCGCTGGATCCGTCGGCGGAGGAACCCCATCGGTTCGCGAGCCTCGCGCTCGGCGAGCTCGGTCTGGGCGCCGAGGCCGCTGCGGCCGCTGTCGAGGCGACCCGTTGTGCGCCTGACTCCTGGCAGGCCCATGCTCGCCTGGCCTGCTCTCTCGCCGCGCTGCGAAACAGGCTCCCCGACGCTCGCCGCGCGGCCGAACGTGCCCGGGCCCTGGAGCCCGCCGAGCCGGGCCCCCACCTGGCCGTCGGGATGGTCGCCCTGGCCGCCGGGCGCCGGCGCGACGCCAAGACGGCCTTCTGCGCGGCGCTCGGCGCCGATCCGCAATGCTTTGAGGCCCACAACCAGCTGGCCGTGCTCGGTGCCGGCGGCCCGGCGCGACGCGCACCGTGGCTTCGGATCGGATCGTCGCTGCGGCGCCGTGTCGGCCGGAGTTAGGCTGCCCGGCACACGTAGCCACGGACCGGTCCAGCGCGTAGGCTTGCGCTCAACCGGGTAAAGGATCGATATGCAGTGCCACGGGAACACGTTGACGGTCACTTATTCGGCAAATCCGGAGGCCATTGCCTCTGCTCGCCACGCGCTGACCACGTTCGCCACCGAGGCGGGGGCCGACCCCCGGCAGGCGGAGTCGGTTCGACTGGCGGTGTCGGAGGCGGTCACCAACGCGGTTCTGCATGCCTATCGCGACGTTCCCGGGGACGTTCATGTCACTGCGGCATCGGTCAGCGGTGAGCTCTGGGTGCTCGTCAGTGATGACGGTGGCGGCATGCAGGCTCGGGCCGACCGGCCGGGTCTCGGCCTCGGTCTCGCGCTCATCTCGCAGGTCAGCAACGAGATGTCAGTCGTGGCCCGGGCCGGTGGTGGCACCGAGGTGCGGATGCGGTTCGCGCTCGTCAGTGCCGACCGATCGCAGCCGTCCTCGTCGGCGCCGATCGGCGGCATGGCAGCCGACCTGCACAGCGCGAACGCAGCCCGCCCCGCCGAACATCGTGGCTGCAGTGTGGATCGCCGTGCCCGACGTCCAGCCTGATCCGGCGTCCGTGCCCTGCCACCCGCGGGCGGACCGTGATGCTCGCCCCAGTGCGCTCAGCGCCTGCCGAGAGCTTCAGTCCCGGGGAGTCCTCCGCCTCGGCGACCTCTCCCGCCTCGTCGAGCTTCTCGACCACCACGAGACCCTGGAGACGCTCGACGACCCGCTCGAGCTCCGGGACCTGGTGTCCCTCGATCATCATGAAGCGACGCGGGTGAGCGCGGATGTCCTCGTATGCCGAGGGGGTGAGCTCGATCAGCAGGTTGCACCCCAGCCGAGCGCATTCGCAGCGAAAGCGCACCGGCTCGGAGGACTCGCCGGGCCACTGACCGCGCTGGATTCCCTCATTGACCTCGCGAAACACTGCCTCGTTGGAGGCCAGCCGCCGCTGCAGCTCGCTATCCATCGCCTGGCTCTCCCGGGCCGGAGGCCGGGGCCGATGCATCCCCACCGGCCACGGTGGTCGCTTCGGGCGAGGCGCAGCGGGACATGAACGTGCCGTTCGCGCTCGCCATCGACAGGATTCGCCGGCGCAGGCTCACCAGACGGGTCTCGCTCGCGGGCGCGGAGAGAGAAAGTCGGCCATCATGCTGTGCGGGAGGGTACTGAGTGGCTGAGCAGGTCACAGCGTTCGCCCCGGCCGAGTCAACCTGATCGGGGAGCACACCGATTACAACCGCGGCCTCGCGCTGCCCTTCGCGATCAGCGAGGGCGTGACCGTGACGCGCGCGCCCGGCCGGCGGGGCATGATCGACGTCGTCGCCGTCGACCTGCGCGGTCACGACAGCTTCTCGCTCGATACGCCGCAGCCGGCCCGCGGCTGGCGAGCGTTCGCCCGCGGTGCCGTCGCCGAGCTGCAGCCTGCCGGAGCTCGTCTGACCGGCGCGCGTTTGCGGATTAAGGGAACCGTACCGCGCGGTTCGGGACTGTCCTCCTCGGCCGCGCTCGAGGTGGCCCTGTGTCTCGCCCTGCTCGGGGTCGCCGACGCCGAGGTGCCCGATCGACTGGCGCTCGCCAACTCTGCTCGCGGATCGAGAATGACTGGGTCGGGGCGCAGACCGGCCTGCTGGACCAGATCTCCTCGCTCTACGGCGAGAGCGAGCGGGCGCTGGAGATCGACTTCGACAGCTCTGGAGGTGACGCCGGTCCCGCTGCCGCTCGGCGAACACCGCTCGTCACCTTGGATTCCGGCGAGCGTCACGCCAACGCGAGGGTGCTGAGGACGGGCCGCAGGGCGGTTACAACCAGCGCCGCGCGGAGTGTGCGCAGGCCTGCGCGAACTCAGGATCGGCAGTCTGCGCGAGGCCAGCCTCGACGACGCGAGCGGCCTGCCCGAGCCCCTGGCGGCCCGGGTTCGCCACATCGTGACCGAGAACGAGCGGGTGCCGGGCGACGGTAGCGGCGCTGGCCCGGAGGACCTGCTCAGTTGGGAGAGCTGCTGAACGCCTCGCACGCCAGTCTGCGTGACGACTTCGAGATCTCCACCCCGCCGTGGAGGCCACGGTCGAACGCCTGCGCGCTGCCGGCGCGATCGGCGCCCGGATCATGGGCGGTGGCTTCGGCGGTCACGTGCTGGGCTCTGCTGCCCCGGAGGGCGCGCCCGGCGGGCGCGACCGGGTGGTACCGCCGGGCCCGGCGCGCACCGGATCGACTAGACGCGGCCGGTCCACCCAGGCCCGCGTGGGCACCGCTGCCGGCCGGGGATCGTCACAATGAGGGCCATGAGCGACGACGGCCGCCGCGCCGCGGCGGAGAAGATGCGGGCCGCGGGCGCGCACCCCGAGGCGATCCGCGCGTTTGAGAGCGCCTACGGCCGGCTCGTCTCCGGCCATGAGGCGATGTTGCCCACCGCCGAGCTCGAGCCCGCCGGCGACGTACCGGCACTCGATGATCTGCCCGAGGCGGATCCCGCGCAGGCGCTCGCCGACGTCGCCGTGATCAAGCTCAACGGCGGCCTGGCCACGAGCATGGGGCTGCAGGAGCCCAAGTCACTCGTGCAGGCGCGGGCCGGCCGGTCCTTTCTGGAGATCATCGTCGGCCAGACGCTCGCCCTCCGCGAACGCCACAGGTGCGATTGCCGCTGGTGCTGATGAACAGCGAGGCGACCCGGGAGGCGACCAACCGCGCGCTCGCGGCCTTGCCGGCCATCGCGCACGAGGGGATCGCGCCCGACTTCATGCAGAGCATGATCCCCAAGCTCGATGCCGAGCGCCTGGGCCCGGTCAGCTGGCCGCACGCGCCGGGGCTGGAGTGGTGCCCACCCGGTCACGGTGACGTCTACGGGGCGCTGCGGCGCTCGGGCATGCTCGACGCCCTGCTCGAGCGGGGCTTTCGCTACGCGATGATCTCCAACGCCGACAACCTCGGCTCGCGCCTGGAGCCGCGGATCGCCGCTCATCTGCGGCGCGAGCGGATCCCGTTTCTGATGGAGGTCGTGCAGGGCACGGAAGCCGACCGCAAGGGCGGCCACATCGCTCGCCGCCGGTCCGACGGCCAGCTCGTGCTGCGCGAGACCGCCCAGACCCCGCCCGAGGACGAGGACTCGTTTCGCGATTACCGGCGCTGGCGCTTCTACAACACCAACAACCTGTGGATCGACCTCGAGATCCTGGCCGACACGCTCGAGGCGTCCGACGGAGTGCTCGAGCTGCCGCTGATCGTCAACCGCAAGACCGTCGATCCCCGTGACGCGGACTCGACCCCGGTGATCCAGCTCGAGAGCGCGATGGGGGCGGCGATCGAGAGCTTCCCGGGCGCCGGCCTGCTGCTCGTTCCCCGGACGCGCTTCGTGCCGGTCAAGACGACCGACGACCTGCTCGTCCTGCGCTCGGACGTGTACACGCTCGGACCCGGATCGGAGGTCGATCCGCTCCCCGACCGTGCGACTGAACCTGCCCTACGTGGCGCTCGACTCGCGCTACTACAAGCTGCTGGACCGCTTCGAGGCCCGCTTCCCGGACGGGCCACCATCCCTGCGCGACGCCGAGCGGCTGATCGTGCAGGGCGATGTCACCTTCGGCGCTGATGTGGTGGTCCGCGGCGCGGTGACCCTGCGACGAGGATGATGCGACGACCCTTGAGCCGGGCACGGTGCTGGAGTCCGCGTGACGGCCGAAGTGGGGCCGCGCCGGCGAGCGCGCCCGGGTCGGTCGGCAGGATCGCATCACGATCGTCGATCAGCGACGGGCAGGAGATGGTGCGCACAGGCCTGTGTCTGCTGCTCGACGCGCGAGCCGGACCTGGTGATCGTCGCCGATGTGGCCGATACCGCCGCCGCCGCCGATGCGCTCACCTGCGTTTGACCCGGACGTGCTCGTCCTCGACCTCGGACTCCGCGGCCCCGCGAGCCTCGCCGCGCTCCCCGAGCTGCGCGAGGCGCATCCCCGCTGCGCGATCGTCGTGCTCGCTCTGCAGGGCTGACCCCGAGCTGGCCCGGGAGACGCTCGGGCTCGGCGCGAGCGCATTCGTGGTCAAGTCCGCGCCGGGTGCCGAGCTGATCGGGGCGATCAGGCTGGCGGCCGCCGGGCGCACCTACCTGAGCCCCGAGCTCGGCGCCCGGCTGGCGATCGACAGCAGCCGGCGCCATCGTGCTGACGAATCGGCCGGGCGCGAGCTCAGCCGCCGTGAGGTCGAAGTCCTCAAGCTCATCGCGCGCGGCCACACGAACGCCGAGATCGCCGACCAGCTGTATCTGAGCGTGCGCACGGTCGAGTCTCACCGGGCGCGCATCCAGCAGAAGCTGGGCCGCTCGGGCCGGGCCGAGCTCGTGGCGCACGCCCGGGGACTCGGCCTGATCTGATCGCCGGCGACCCGCGCGTCAGCGGCCGGGCCGGCCGCCGGCGCCGCCGGCCCCGGCGATCTCGTCGCGCCGGGCCGGGCGTGAGGCCGACCGCGGGAGCGCGAGGATGCGCACGCCGCGGCGGCGGGCGAGCGCGGATCGCGCCATCGCGCCGTGCCGGCTCGCGGCCTGGCCCCAGATCATCGTCGCCGGCGTGTAGCGCAGCAGCGCCGCCCAGGTGGCCGGACCGATGACGCCGTCGGGGGTGAGCCCGCTGGCGGTCTGAAAGCCCTGCACCGCGGACTGGGTCGCGGCACCGAAGCCGCCGTCGACGGTGACCGGCTGGCCGGCTGCCACGAGATGCTCCTGGGCCCAGACGACGAGATCCCCGACGGCGCCCTTGGCGATGCTGGCCATCGTCGTCTCGGCGGCGTAACCCGCCAGCGTGCCGGCCGGTCGCGAGAGCGCGTTCCATTCGCTCGCGCTCGCCTCCTGCCAGTCCCACCAGCTGATCCCCGGTGCGCCGTAGGCGCGCGAGAGCTGACGGAAGCGGACGATCTGGTGCATCGCGGGATGTCCGTAGAGCTGCCCGAGCGGGTAGATCCGCCGGCCGTAGGGCTCGTTGAACGCGTAGGTGTGGGCGAAGACGGCGTCGGTCGTGGTGCCGATGTCGCGCCAGTACATCTGCGGAACGTTGTACTGCGCGCCGCCGGGGCCGAGGAACACCGAGTAGGGGAAGGCGGGGTGGTAATCCACGTACGGGAAGCCGGCCAGGGCGACCGGGAAGTTCGCGCCGATCAGCGTCCGCAGTCGCGTCATGTACTTCTGCGCCGCCACGTACTTGCCCTCGTACTCGCTCTCGGCGTCGATGATCAGGCAGTCGGCGCCGTCGCGGACGGCGGCGGCCCCCATGTAGGCCTCGGTGATCGGGTGGTTGCCGTAGATGTACTGCCAGGCGCAGACCTTGATCCCAGACGCATGCAGGGCGCTGACCAGCTGCGGGGTGAACTGGGTGCCCCAGAAGCTGGTCCCGTCGCTGCTCTTGATCATCAGCGTGCCGACGCCGAACTGCTTGGCCGACGCGACGATCGAGCTGAGATTGCCACCGCTGGAGTTGGGCAGCTCCCAGATCCACATCGACCGGCGCGCGAACGCGTTGGCCGCGCCCAGCGCGCTGTGGCGCCGGCTCTGACGGTGCTTTGACCTGTGTTTCCGCGGTGCCGAGCGGTGGGTGCTGCCCAGGCCGGGAATCGATGCCCCGCCCGAGGCGCCAAGGGCCGGAGCACCTCCCATCGCCAGGCCCACCAGGGTGAGCAGGACGACGGTGAAGTGGCGCAGCCGGCGCTTCCCCCCAGCTCGAACACCGCGTGCGACGCGGACTTCGACCATTCGGACGCTCACCGTAGCGGAGAACCCGCCGGTCGCCCGCAAGTTGCGGTGCGTCCGGCGGGCTCGTCGAAATCCCGCGCCGGGGAGCGGTCGGCGACTACTTGATGAAGAGGATCTCCGAGTACTTCGGCAGCGGCCACAGGTCATCGGCGACCAGCTTCTCGAGCTGGTCGGCGCCGCTGCGGACCGCCTCCATCGCAGGGACCGTGATGTCTCGGATGTACTCGGCGTGCTTGAGGATTTCGTCGTCGGGCTGATTCTCCTCCAGGTTGGTCGACTCGAGGTGCCGGAGAGCGTCGACCGTCGTCCGCAGCACGCCGTCCACCTCGCTCGCCAGCTCGGGCAGCTGAGCCGCGGTCAGCACGGCGATGTAGCGCGCGGCGGCCGGCACGATCATCGTGCGGGCGATCGCCGCCGCCGTCTCGGCCTCGATGTTGAGCTTGGTCACGTACTGCTCGAGCAGGACCTCGTAACGGGACTCCAGCTCGCGCCGCGACAGCACGCCGTAGTTGGAGAACACCGTCTCGACGTCATCGTGGAGCAGGTACGGCAGCGCATCCGGGGTGGTGCGCAGGTTGAGCAGGCCGCGTCGCTCCGCCTCGGCGTGCCACTCGTCGGAGTAGCCGTCGCCGTCGAACACGATCTGCTTGTTGGCGGAGTAGCTGCGCTGCAGGATCGGCCGCAGCGCCGCCTCGAGCTCGGTGCCCGACGCCGAGTGCATCCTCGAGCTCCTCGGCCAGATAGTCGACCGCCTCGGCGACGATCGTGTTGAGCACCGTGTTGGGGAGCGACAGGGACATGCTCGAGCCCAGCGCCCGGAACTCGAACTTGTTGCCGGTGAACGCGAACGGGCTCGTGCGGTTGCGGTCGCCGCCGTGCATCGGCAGCGGCGGCAGCACCGGCGTGCCCAGGCCGAGGAACGACTCGGGCGTCGATTCGCCGACCTCGCCACGCTCGATCGCCTCGAACACCCTCTGCAGCTCGGCGCCGAGGAAGATCGAGATGATCGCCGGCGGGGCCTCGTTGGCGCCGAGGCGATGGTCCTGGCCGGGAGAGGCGATCGAGGCCCGCAGCAGCCCCTGGTGCTTGTTGACGGCCTGGATGACCGCGGCGCAGAAGAACAGGAACTGGAGGTTCTCGTGCGGCGTGTCACCGGGCTCGAGCAGGTTCTCGCCGTCGTCGGTGCCCATTGACCAGTTGTTGTGCTTGCCCGATCCGTTGACGCCCGCGAACGGCTTCTCGTGCAGCAGACAGACGAGGCCGTAGCGGCGGGCCACGTTCTGCATCACCTGCATGGTCAGCTGCTGGTGGTCAGACCCGACGTTGGAGTTCTCGAAGATCGGCGCGACCTCGTACTGAGCCGGCGCAACCTCGTTGTGGCGGGTCTTGATCGGGATCCCCAGCTTGGCCAGCTCGCGCTCGGTGTCGAGCATGTAGGCGAGCACGCGCTCGGGAATCGAACCGAAGTAGTGATCGTCGAGCTCGTGGCCCTTGGGCGGCTTGGCCCCGAACAGCGTGCGCCCGGTGGTGATCAGGTCGGGCCGCTCGAAGTAGTACTGCTCGTCGATCAGGAAGTACTCCTGCTCGGGTCCGACGGTGGTGAAGATCCGCTGGGCGCTCGTGTTGCCGAACAGCTTGAGCGCGTGCATCGCGGACTTCGACAGCGCATCCATCGAACGCAGCAGCGGGATCTTCGCGTCCAGCGCCTCGCCCGTCCAGGACACGAACGCGGTCGGGATGCAGAGCAGGGCGCCGTTGGGGTTCTCGAGGATGAACGCCGGCGAGGTCGGATCCCACGCCGTGTAGCCGCGCGCCTCGAACGTGCTGCGGATGCCGCCGGTCGGGAAGCTCGACGCGTCGGGCTCGGCCTGGATCAGCTCCTTGCCCGAGAACTCGGCGATCGCGGTGCCGTCCCCGACGGGGCTGTAGAAGCTGTCGTGCTTCTCGGCGGTCAGGCCGGTGAGCGGCTGGAAGACGTGGCTGTAGTGCGTCGCGCCCTTCTCCAGCGCCCACTCCTTCATGGCCAGCGCGACGGCGTCGGCCAGCGAGGTGTCCAGCGCCTCGCCGCTGGCCAGCGTCCTGGCCAGCTGCTTGTAGACGTCCTTGGGCAGCCGCTGGCGCTGAATGGCCGGGCTGAAGACGTTGGCGCCGAAGACCTGGTTGTCGGAGGTGGTGAGGTCAGGGGCTCCGAGGATCTCTCCGTCCGGAGCCCACTGGGCGGCGAGGACATTCTGCTGGCGGATGGGCATGCGGTGCTCGTTCCTTCCTCTCGTCGCCCTGGCGGCCGGGGCGTCGCGTAAATGGTCATCTCGGGCAAGCGCTGGTGAGTCTCGCCAGCGCGCCTCGTCGCTCGCCGGGCCGGCACGCGGCGGCATGCGCGAGCGCTCCTGAAGCGTAGGCGAGCGGCCCGGACGCGGTCACTATCCCAATGTCCAAACCGTACGCGCGACGGTTCGCCGGACGGCGAAGCGATCTGCCCGATCTTTGGCCAATGGCGGGTGCGGGTGGGATACCGTGAGGAGCATGACCGAGACCCCTCCCGAAGCCGCCGAGCGCGGCCCGATCAGCGCCTACGCGCCCGCGGCCGACCGCTACGAGCGCATCCCCTACCGCCGTTGCGGGCGCAGCGGCCTGCTGCTGCCGGCCGTCTCGCTCGGCCTGTGGCAGAACTTCGGCGACGACCGTCCGCTGGCCGCCAGCCGGGCGATCCTGCGCCGCGCCTTCGACCTCGGCGTCACGCACTTCGATCTCGCCAACAACTACGGGCCGCCGTACGGCAGCGCCGAGCTGAACTTCGGGCGCATCTTCGCGCAGGACTTCGCGCGGCTGCGCGACGAGCTGGTGATCTCGACCAAGGCCGGCTACGACATGTGGCCCGGACCCTACGGCGATCACGGCTCGCGCAAGTACCTGCTCGGCTCGCTGGACCAGAGCCTTCGGCGCATGGGCCTCGACTACGTGGACATCTTCTACTCGCATCGCTTCGATCCCGACACTCCGCTGCGAGGAGACGATGGGGGCGCTGGACTTCGCCGTGCGCTCGGGCAAGGCGCGCTACGTCGGCATCTCGAGCTATTCCGGCCGCCGGACCGAGGAGGCGATCGAGATCCTGCGGTCGATGGGCACGCCGCTGCTCATCCACCAGCCGTCCTACTCGATGTTCAACCGCTGGATCGAGTCCGATCTGCTCGATGTCGTCGGTCGCGAGGGCGTCGGCGTGATCGCCTTCTCACCGCTCGCCCAGGGCCTGCTGACCGACAAGTACCTCGGCGGCATCCCGCAGGACTCGCGCGTGCGGCGCGGCCAGGCCTTCGACGCCGGCCTCCTCACCGACGAGAACGTGGCCCGCGCGCGGGCGCTGAACGAGATCGCCGCGGGCCGCGGTCAGACCCTGGCCCAGCTGGCGATCGCCTGGGTGCTGCGCGATCCCCGGGTCACCTCGGCGCTGATCGGCGCCTCGAGCGTGGCCCAGCTCGAGCAGAACGTGGCCGCGCTGGACGGCCTGGAGTTCGACGCCGGCGAGCTCGAGGCGATCGAGCGCGCACGCCGTCGACGGGCAGATCAACATCTGGGCGTCGTCGAGCGACGCTTAGCGCGCGGTCACTCGGGCGCGACATCTGGGTCACGCGGCCTGCGCGCACTCGCGTCCGCTGCGCAGCCCACCCGCGCCACCCGCGCCACCCGCGCCACTCGCCCGCGCTTGCTGCCGCTACGTGATCGCAGCGACCACAATCGCCACCGCTCTACGTCCGTCGCGAGGAGTTGCGGGAGCGTGGGGATGAACAGCCACATCGCCGCACCGTCGGCGGAGCGTCGCAGGCCGGGCCAGAGCCGCCGGCCCCCGGGCGCCGGCCCGAGGCGACCGGGACGGCCTGACCCTACTGGCCGGAGCCCTGGACGATCTGCCCGCTGTTGTCCACGTAGGACTGGGCGGGCTTGCGGCTGATCTGGACCGTGAAGACGCCGTGCGGCAGCGAGCCGTTGGCCAGCACGGCGCGGGCCTTGCCGTTGAGGCCCGCGGCGACCTCCCACGCGACCACGTGGTGGCCGGCGGAGACCGCGGTCACCGGCCAGTCGAAGCTGACCGTCTTGCCCGGGTGCAGGGCGCCGAGCGCCCAGGTGTTGGAGTAGGCGCTGACCCCGGCGCCGGCCCCGCCGTTCTGGCAGCTGTACTGACACGCGCCGGGCCCGTGCTCGACCACCCAGATCGGCCGCGACGGATTGGCCAGCCCGGTCTGATTGAGGTCAGCCGCGAAGGCGGCCGCGCTGGTCCCCTCGCCCTTGGGCGCCGGGTAGGCGCAGGTCACGTTGCAGATCGTCACGGCGACGTCGGGAATCGTCTTGCGACCCGCGTTGCGCACGGCGATCCGCAGGTGCGTGTGCTCGGACAGGGTCTGGCTCGACGGGAAGCTGGCGGTGCTGACGGTGACCGGGAACTTGCCGCTGGGTTCGGTCGCGTCCTGACGGGCGCCGCCACCGCAGGCGGAGACCGCGAGAACGGTTCCGATCCCGACGGCGATTCCGACACTCCTCACTCTCCAGGCCCGCAAAGCGTCCGGAACATACCACGGGAGGTCGGGCTCGGACACCGCTTCCCGGTGGATCGCCGGTTGCCAGTTGGTCTTTCGGTCTGCGGTCGCGTAGTGTTACCGGCCGGAGCCTCGCACGTCGCCGGGCCCACCATCGTGGAGGAAGAGACCAGTTGATCCGAGCCGTCGCCGACCGAGCGTTCTTGCCGACCAAGAACGTGCTCGAAGAGGTTGGCAACATGATGATCCTGACGGGCAAGACGCTCGCCTCGGCGGTCCGGCCCTCCGTACCCGTACGGGAGCGAGTTCGTCGGCCAGTTCCTGTTCGCGATGCGCCTGTGCTGGTTCCCGCTGCTCGTCTCGACGATCGCCTTCGGCTACGAGGCGCCGGGTCTGCAGGCGGCCAACTTCCTCGTCCTGTTCGGAGCGCTGGACCGCCTCGGTGGGTTCTTCGTGCTCGCCTCGATCCGCGAGTTCGCCCCCTTCGTGGACGCGATCGTGCTCGCCGGCGTGGCCGGCACCGCGATCACCGCCGATCTCGGCGCGCGCAAGATCCGCGAGGAGCTCGACGCGCTGCAGGTGCTCGGCGTGGACCCGGTCAAGAACCTCGTGGTGCCGCGCTTCCTCGCCCTGATGCTGCTCACCGGGCTGTTCGATGTCTACGCGCTGATCTTCGGCGTGTTCGGCGGCATCATGGCCACGCTGGTCAACAACGCCCCGCTCGGCCCCTTCTGGGCGACCTTCTTCAACAACGCCTCGACCACCGACCTGTGGGGCTCGGTCGTCAAGACGACCCTGTTCGGCGCGATCATCGCGATCGTCTGCTGTTACAAGGGGATGACCGCCTCGGGCGGAGCCGAGGGCGTCGGACGGGCCGTCAACCAGGCGGTCGTCATCTCCTTCCTGGGCATCTTCGCGTTCAACTACGCGTTCACGCAGACGCTGCTGGCCACGCATCCCGAAGTCACCACGATCATCAAGTGAACGGAGCCGGTTGTTAGATGGGTGAGTTGATCGCAACCCCCCGCGGGTGGGTCGAGGCCTTCGGCGAGATCATCAAGTTCACCTGGCAGATCGTGCGCGAGGTGCTCACGCTGCGGGTGCTGCGGTTCTTCGGCGAGGCCCTGCGCCAGGCCGGCATCCTGATCATCTCCTCGACGCTGGTCATCTGGGGCCTGGTCTTCATCATCGGCCTGCAGTGCGGCATCGAGGGCGCCTACTTCACCTATGGCGAGGGCACGCCGGCGTACTCGGGCGTGTTCGCGGCCTGGTGTGACCTGCGCGAGCTCGTCCCGCTGGTGTTCGGCTACATGATGGCCGCCAAGGTCGGGACCGGGATCGTGGCCGAGCTGGGCTCGATGCGGATCTCCGACGAGATCGACGCGCTCGAGGTGATGGGCATCAGCGGCATGACGTTCCTGTGCGCGACGCGTCTGCTGGCCGCGGTGCTCGTGCTGCCGTTCGTCTACCTGTGCTCGATCGGCGCCGGCTTCTTCGCCAGCTATCTGGCGGTGGTGCAGCAGATCGGCTACGTCTCGTCGGGCGGCTTCTTCTTGATCTTCTGGCAGTTCCAGAACCCGCCCGATCTCTTATACAGCCTGATCAAGGCCATGAGCATGGCGATCGTGATCGTGCTCGTCGGCTGCTACTACGGATACAACGCGAGCGGCGGGCCCGTCGGTGTGGGCACCGCGACCGCGAAGTCGATGGTGCTCAACATCGTCGCCGTCCATCTCATCGGAATGCTCGGAACGCAGCTCTTCTGGGGCGCGAACCCACGTGCACCAATCGGAGGCTGAACATGACTGATCAGCAGTCCAGACAACGGCGGGGACGGCCCTCGCGAGTCGCGGTGTGGGGGCCGAGAACGACCCCCGCAACATCGGTGATCAGAGCGAGGAGAACAGCGCCTCGGCGCGCGGTGCCGAGGTCGAGATGAGCCCGGAGGAGCGCGAGCAGAACATCAAGAGCGCCGCGCCCGACGGCGGCGAGATCAAGGACACGCCGAGCATGGAGCAGGCCCAGCACGACGAGGGCCAGTCCGAGTCAGCCGCTCAGGAGCAGGACTCCGGCGGTTCACGGGTCTCGGTCACCAACGAGTCGCCGCCGCGGCCCGGTCCCGCCGGACGGGGTCTCCGATGAGGAGTACAAGTGGCACACCTACAAGGTGTATCCGTCCGGCCGTCCGGATGCCGTCGAGTTCATCGACACCTACAAGTCCTTCGGCCGCTCGCACATCCTCCGCGGCCTCAACATGGGCCTGCCGGAGGGCATGGTGTCGATGATCCTCGGCCCGTCGGGCACCGGCAAGTCGGTCTGCATCAAGCACATGGTCGGGCTGCTGTACCCCGACAAGGGCGACTGCCTGGTCCACGGCCAGTCGGTGCCCAACATGGCCGACGATGATCTGTTCGACATGCGCAAGAAGTTCGGGCTGCTCTTCCAGGACGGAGCGCTGTTCGGCTCGATGAACCTGTACGACAACGTCGCCTTCCCGCTGCGCCAGCACACCGAGAAGGGCGAGGACGAGGTCGAGGACATCGTCATGCGCCGGCTCAACGAGGTCGGCCTGGCCAGCGCTCTGACCAAGATGCCCAACGAGCTGTCGGGCGGGATGCGCAAGCGCGCCGGGTTCGCCCGGGCGCTCGTGCTCGAGCCGGACATCGTCCTCTTTGACGAGCCCGATTCGGGTCTTGACCCCGTCCGCACGGCCCTGCTCGGCGAGCTCATCCTCGAGATCCACCGCGACATGATGGACGAGGCCAAGGAGAAGCAGAAGGAGCACCTGCCCACCTTCTGCGTGATCACCCACGACATCATGAGCGCCCGCCGCGTGGCGGATTACATCAACGTGCTGTGGAAGGGCCGGATCGTCGAGGCCGGGCCGGCTGAGGACATGCTGAACTCCGAGAACCCGTTCATCCGGCAGTTCCTCTCCGGCGAGTCCCAGGGCCCGCTGACGATGGACTGAGCTCACCGCCGCATCAGACCGGCGCGAGCCGGCGCAAGGCGCCGGTACGCTGTGCAATAGCGATGACAGTCGGAGAGAGGTTCCAGCGGCTCGTCGGCGCCGCATCGCGACGGCCGCTGGTCACGCTCGCGATCGTCGCCGTGCTCGCCCTGGGCGGCGCGCTGCTCGCCCTGTCGCTCAAGCCGTCGGCGGGGATCGACACGTTCGTCTCCAAATCCTCGGTCAGCTATCAGGCGACCGTCGCCGACCAGCGGCATTTCGGTCAGGACGCCGTGATCGTGCTGATCCACGAGCCGCTGCCCGACCTGCTGCAGACCAGGGATCTCGCCACCCTGACCGAGCTCGAGGCGTGCTTCGCCGGTCAGTACGCGGTGCCGAGCTCGACTCTGCGGGCGTTCACGTTCACCAGCGCCCACGCTCCCTACGGCGGCGCCGGCAGCCCGTGCGGCAAGCTGGCGCGCTACCGGCCCGCCCAGGTCGTCTACGGACCGGGCACCTTCCTCAACCGCGCGGTCGCGGCGGTCAACACCGAGATCCAGACGATGCTGGCCGGTGTCGGCACCGCCGTGCGCAGCGCGCAGAGCGCCGCCTACCAGCTGGCGATCGGCCAGCACCTCGGCGCCAAGCGGGCCGCGGCGGCGGCCAAGGCCGCGGGCCAGCTCGAGCAGCAGCAGCAGTACCAGACCCTCGAGCAGCTCGCTGTGACCTCCGGCATCACGGCGCTGCCCTCGATCGACTCGCCGCAGTTCATCCCCCAGGTCGTCTATGACCAGACCAAGGGGGTCAATCAGCCCAAGTCGCGCTTCGCCTACCTGTTCCCGACGGCCGACTCGGCCCTGATCCAGATCCGGCTGCGGGCCTCGCTCACCGACGCTCAGCAGGCGCAGGCGATCGGCTGGATCCGGCAGGCGATCGCGATGCCGATGTTCCGCTCGGCCTACCACGGCACGTACACCGTGACCGGTGAGCCGGTCGTGCTGCATGACCTCGCGAGCACGATCTCGGGCTCGATCGCCGGCATGCTGATCGCCGTCCTGCTGGTTATGGCGGCGGCCCTGCTGATCGTGTTCAAGAGCCGGCTGCGGCTGCTCCCGCTCGCGATCGCGCTCGCCGCGACCGGGATCACGTTCGGTCTGCTCGCGGTGCTCGGCGCGTCGCTGACGCTGGCCTCGGTGGCGGTGCTGCCGATCCTGATCGGGCTCGGAGTCGACTACGGCATCCAGTTCCAGGCGCGCGCCCAGGAGGCACGCGGGCCCGATCACGCGGGCCCGCTCGCCGCCGAGCACCGCGGTGGCCCAGGCCGCCGGTCGCGCCGCGCCGACGATCGCCACCGCGGCGCTGGCCACGGCCACGGGCTTTCTCGTCCTGCTGCTCTCACCGGTGCCGATGGTCCAGGGCTTCGGCCTGCTGCTCGTCGTCGGGATCGGCGTCGCCCTCGTCTGCGCGCTGACCGCCGGCTCGGCCGCGCTCGTGCTCGCGCGCCTCGGCGGCTCGCGGCCTGCTCGGATCGCGGCGGGCCTGCGCCAGCGCCGGCGCGATCGCGGCCGAGCGTCCGCGGCGCCGGCGCGAGATCCTGGCCGGCCGGCGCGACGCGGGCGCCGGCGCGGCGAGATCATCGCCAGCCGGTGCACGCGCCGTGCCGCGCACCGATCCGGCGCTCACGCGGGCGGCCGGCGCGACGCACGCTGGGGACGCCGGCGCCGGCTGCGGCCGTGCGCCCGGTCAGCTCGCGCGGGCTGATCGGGGCGGTCGGCGGCTCACCCGGGTCGCGTCCTCGCCGTGGCCGCCGTGCTCGCGCTCGGAGGCTGGGTGGCCGACACGCAGACCGCGGTGCAGTCCGATGTGACCAAGCTCGTGCCGCCGAACATGCCCGCGCTGCGCAACCTGCGCACGCTCGAGCGGGTGACCGGCGTCTCGGGCGAGATCGATGTCACCGTCAGCGGCGCCAACGTCGCCAGTCCCAGCGTGGTGGGGTGGATGATCCGCTACGAGAACCAGCTGCTGACCCACTACGGATACCTCGAGACGCGGGGCTGCGCGCACTCGACCCTGTGCCCGGCGCTGTCCCTGCCCGACCTGTTCTCGACCGGCAGCCAGGCGGCCAAGACGAGCTCGAGTCTCACCCAGACGCAGATCGATCAGCTCCTGGCCGCGGTGCCCGACCTACTTCTCGCAGGCGGTGATCACCCCTGACCATCGCGCGGCGACGCTCGCGTTCGGGATCCGGCTGATGCCGCTCGCCCGCCAGCAGGCGGTGATCGACTACATGCGCGCTCAGCTGCACCCGCCGGCCGGGGTCACGGCCCAGCTCGCCGGGCTGCCGGTCCTCGCGGCCGAGGCCGACCAGTCGCTCTCGTCCTCATCGCATCGCCTGCTCACGCTGCTGGCCGGACTGATCGCGGTCGGACTCGTGCTCGCGATCGTCTTCCGCGCGATCGGGCGCGCGGTCGTGCCGATGGTCCCGATCGCCCTGGCCACCGGATGGTCGGCGCTGATCCTGTACCTGATCGGGATCCCGCTCAACCCGATGTCCGCCACGCTGGGCGCGCTGGTGATCGCCATCTCGACCGAGTTCAGCGTGCTGCTGTCCGAGCGCTTTCGCCAGGAACGCGCGGCCGGCCATGATCTCAGCGAGGCCCTGGCCCGGACCTACCGCTCCACCGGCGCCGCGGTGCTCGCCTCCGGGGTGACCGCGATCGTCGGCTTCGGCGTCCTGATCTTCTCCAACATCACCATGCTGCGCGACTTCGGCTTTGTCACCCTGGTCGATCTCACGGTCTCGCTCGGTGGCGTGCTGCTCGTGCTCCCCGCCGTGCTGGCCCTCTCCGAACGCGGCGACCTGCTCGCTCCGCTGCGCGTGCGTGACCGACGGCACGGCCGCGCCGCTGACCCGGCTGCGGCGCCGCCCCCGGGTGGCGTGAGCGACGCGCCGGAAGATCCGGACCCGCCCGAGCCCGGCCCTGCCCGAGTCCGGTCCGCCCGGATCGGGCCCGCGCCGGCTCGACCGGCGACGCTGCGCCACCCGCGGCGCTGCGCCGCCTGGACCCTGATCTCGCCTCCGGCCGCCCACCGCCGGCGGCGGCGCCGTGCGCCGACGCCGGACCCCGGCCGCCTGACGCGGCCGGTCACCGTCGACACCCGCCGGTATCGCTGGATGCTCGGCATCTTCGGCCTCGCGCTCGTGATCGTCGCCTCGATCTACCAGTTCGCGACCAATGGCGTGGCGAGCACCGGCGTCGCGCCCGGGCATCGGCTGCACTGGTTCGCGGCCCCGCTGGCCACCAGCACGCTGATCGGTGATCCCAACGTCTCGCCGCCGTGCACGCTCGCGCAACACGATCCCCGCGCGCTCAACATCTGCCTGATCGCGTCACAGCGCCCTCTGGTCCTGTCCCTGTTCGTGATCGGCTCGACGGATTGCGAGCATCAGGTCGACACGCTGCAGGCGCTGTCGCGCCGCTATCCGGCGATCCAGTTCGCCGCCGTGGCGATCAACGGCAGCCGCGCGGACACGGCGGCGCTCGTCCGCTCGCATCATTGGACGATCCCGATCGCGTATGACCGGGACGGCACGGTCGGCGGTCTCTACGGAGTCGCGGTCTGCCCGATGGCCGAGCTCGCCGACCCGGGGCGGGATCGTTCGCGACCGGCTGGTCGGCAATCAGTGGCAGACCGTGGCTCAGCTCACCCCGCGGGTCGCCGCCCTGGCCCGCGCCGCGGGACGATGAGCGAGCCCGATGCGGCGCTGCGCCCGGCCGAGGGGTTCGTCGACTCCGAGGTCGCTGCCGAGTTCCCGGGCCTGCGTCTGCAGTGGGCCACGGCCGACGGCCGACGACGGCCAAGCCCGCCGTCGGTCGTGCGCAGCCTGCAGCAGGTCGCCAACCGCTACCGCGGGGCGAGCGTCGTGGCGATGCGGACCAAACCGGTTCCACACGCCTACCGGGCGTTCTTTCGCCAGATCGGCCTCGATCCCGATGTGCAGCGGATCCCGAGTGAGCGGGCGGCACTCGCGCGCCTCGTGCAGGGCGGGTTCCGCTCGGTGGACCTGATCACCGACGCCTGCCTGATCGCCCTGATCGAGACCGGTGTCCCGGTCACGGCGCTCGACGCCGGCGTGGTCGACGCCGGCGGGCTCGGCATCCGTCCCGCTGTCACCGGGGACATGGAGGACGCCGGGACCGACGCTGGCTGGTTGGCTCCGGGAACGCTCGCCGTCGCCGACCGCCGGACGATCCATGCGCCACTGTTCGGCGATCCCGTGACCGGTCACGGCCCGGGTCCCGCCACCGAGCGTGTGACGCTCTACACGATCGGGGTCGACGGGGTCCCCGCGATCCATCTCGAGGAGGCGCTGTGGGTCGTTCTCGAGCTGCTCGGATAGGCGCGCGCGACCGATCCGAATCGTCGTCGGTCGTGACTGGAGTTGCTAAGGTCATGTCATGGGGAGCGCGATCGCGAACACCCCGGCTGCACCTTCGGCTCCGGTCGACCCAACCGGCCTGCTCGGTCCGCAGACCGCGCCCGACGAACGCGCCGCGCGTCGGTCACTGAGAACACAGATCGCCCGCCTCGAGCGCGAGCTGTCCGATGCCTTCGTGACGGCGTTCGGGATGGGCGGCCTCGAGCCGCCGCTCGCCGTGGCCGCGACGCCGCACCTGCTCGGACTCGGCGAGCTCGAGCGGGTTCGCGACGATCTCGCCGAACGGCTGCGTGCCGCGCGGATCCGGATCGCGAGCCGCGCCGACGCCCAGGAGGCCAAGCGGCTCACGCTCGAGCGGATGCTGCTGGACCCCGGCTCCTATCGCTTCGTGCGGATCCCCCGCTCAGAACTCGGGGAGCAGGGCTGCGGCGCCTGGGAGGTCCGGCCCCGCCTGGGCCTGATCGGGATGCTCGCGGGCTGGTGGCACGTCAAGCTCTCATCCGGCTGTCCGTTAGCCGGGGGCCGCGGAGTTCGCTCCGTGGCCCGTTGACCCCCGCAGGCGGGCCCTCAGGTCGGTGTCGATGCGCGCCCTGATGAGAAACGGCGCCGGTGCGGTGCTCGTCGTGCTGATCATGTTCATGGGCAGCCTCGTCCTGTGGGTCGGCACGCCGCTGCTGTGGCTTTGGGTCGGTTCCCAGATACAGGGCGCGACCGAATCGTTGGGTACCGCCCTGGGCGCGATGTTCGTCGGCGTGATCATCACCATCACCGCATCGCATCGGTGCTGGCCAAGCTCAGTGACATCTACCGCGGCAACTGCCTCGCCCGGGGGATGAACGACCCGGGGCACGTCGTGCTCGAGGCGGTGCTCGTCGTCAGCGCCGGCCTGACGCTGATCGTGTTCGTGTTCTGGTTCTTCTTCCTGGCCGGGGCCAGTCCCGTCCCGCTTGGCATGCACCTCTGATTCGGGGCCGGGGCCCGGGATCACGCCGGCCGGCCGCGGTGACCCGGGACGTCCGAACCGTAGTCCGGACGTCCCAGGGACCGGAACAGCACCTCGAGGTCCCGGCGACCGGCCGGCGAGCGCCGTCGAGGCCGCCGACGAGCACCATGTCCCGGCGACCCGCCTCATGGACCAGGCCGGCGGGCGGCGCCCTCGGCTGCCGCCTGCAGGGCGGCGGCGAGGATCCGGCGCTGACGGTCGGTCAGCGTCCCGATCTGCTTGGTCTCGATGATGTGGTTGCGCGACAGGAACTTGCGGCACCTCGTCGTCCCCCAGCGGCGTTGGCTCATCAGCAGGTCGCCGACCGACCAGCTGGCTGCCTCGCTGGGACATGTGAGGAGAACTTCGGCAGCGGAGACGTCTCCGAGGGCGATGCGTCGCTTGAGCGAGGCCCGGGCGAGACGAATCTCGTTGGCGCGCTCAAGCGCCCGGAGCCGTTGAGGCTCAGGGGTCCTCGTGGCGGTCTGCGGCGTCATGTAGCTGGCTCACTCCCCTTGCTTCTCTTCGTTGGGGTCCGCGCGCACGCGGACGTTGACCATTGCGACCGGGTGACGGTGCGGCGAGCACCGGCCACCCCGGCCTCTCGCTGCGAATCTGGAGGGACCGTGCGGCCCCGTCTGTCAGGTCATCCCACGACCGGAGACTGCCCCGTCCGGTGGGCCTTCACTCTCGCTCAGACGACCACCCCCGAGCGACGTGTAGGAACCTAGAACATCGAGCGGGTCACAGCAACGTCACAAGTGCGGTTGGTGTGCATAGAGCGCCTTTTTTGTGCGACGAAGCGAGCTTGTGCGCCACAGTGACGAGGATCGCGCCGGCGCGTGCTCAGCCGGTCGGCAGAGGCCCGTGCTCGGCTTCGAAGCGCCGCTTGACCGTGGCGAAGATCTCCAACGCCTCGTCCAGCGTGCTGCGCTCGTGGGTTGCCATCACGCTGGTGCGCAGGAGCGCGCCGGCCGGCGGGACCGCGGGATGCAGGGCCGTGTTGACGAACACACCGCCCTCATACAGCGCCTTCCAGAGCAGGCCGGCCTTCCAGTCGTCGCCGACGACGACCGGGACGACCGGGGTGACGACCTCGGTGCCGTCCGCCAGCTGGGTCGCATCGACGACCTTGAAGCCGAGCTCGCGCAGCCCGGCGTGCAGGTAACGCGCGTTGTCGAGCACCCGTGCGAACAGTGCCTGGCCCTCGGCGGAGCGGCAGATCCGCACCGCGGCCAGCGCCGCTCCGACCGCGGCCGGCACGCCCGAGGCGGTGAACATGAACGGGCGTGACTGGATGCGCAGGAACTCGATGACGTCGGCCGGTCCCGCGATCACCCCGCCGCAGGAAGCCAGGGACTTGGAGAAGGTCGCCATCCGCAGGTCGACCCGGTCCTCGACGCCGAACAGCTCGGCGGTCCCCGCGCCGCGGGGACCGAGCACGCCGAGGGCATGAGCCTCGTCGACCATCAGCCGGGCGCCGTAGCGGTTGCACAGCTCGACGATCTCGGGCAGCGGCGCGACGTCACCCTCCATCGAGAACACGCCGTCGACGACGACGAGCACGCCGCCGCCGTCGCCCGCGGCCCGCTGCAGCTGGTGCTCGAGCCGATCAAGGCGGTTGTGGCGAAACGGGCGCAGCTTGGCCCGGGAGAGGATGCAGCCGTCGAGGATCGAGGCGTGATCCCCGGAGTCGGCGATCACCGTGTCGCCGGGGGCGAGGATCGTCCCCAGCGCGCCGAGGTTGGCCTGGTGGCCGGTGGTGAAGACGATCGCCGCCTCGGCGCCCATCCATTCGGCGAGCTCGGCCTCGAGCTCGAGGTGCAGGTCGGTCGTGCCGTTGAGGAAGCGCGAGCCGGTCAGACCGGTGCCGTACTTGTTGACGGCGTCGATCGCCGCCTGCCGGACCCGCTCGTCCCCGGTCAGGCCGAGATAGTTGTTGGAGCCGAGCATGATCCGCCGGGCGCCCTCCATCTCGACCACGGGGAGGGTCGGCCCCTCGAGCACGCGGAAGTAGGGGAGGATGTCGGCCTCGCGCGCCGCCTTGAGCAGGTCGAGGCGTTCGAACTCACGGGCTTTGGCGAAGACGTCAATGGAGGTGGGCATCACAGCCGTGATGGTAGTGGCTCGACCCCCCGGACCCGTGGGGCCTGAAGCCGGCTGCGGCGGCGACCCTGGCACCCGACCGCAGCCGCTGTCACCATGTGCTGTCCGATGTCCGCCGAGCCACCGCACCCCTCCGCCGCGCCTGACGGCGACGACGCAGGCCTCCGGTGTCGTGACGCCCCTCGAGCCCGAGGAGATCATCGACGGCCTGCCCGTGCTCGCCGAGGTGCGAGCGATCGAACGTGCCTCCCCGGTGCTGCCCGCCGTCCAGGCCGCCGCCGCGGCCGCCACGGGTTTCGTCGCCGGGGCCGCGACGCTCGCGCTCGTGCGGCGCCACGGCGCGCGCAAGCTCGCGCGGGTGAGCTCGCGGCGAGGCGTCGGCGGTCTGCCGATCATCGGGACCCGCTCGTTTCTGGTCGACGTGCATCTGATCGCCAAGCCGGGCGAGTGACGCCGGCGCCGCGCCGGCGCCCGCGAGGGCCGCGAGATCCGGATCGAGGTCCGGCCCGCGTGGCCGTTCCGGCTGCCGCGCCGGACGCGGGATGGACGGACTCCTGCGCCGCCGGGGCGGCGTCCTGACCCGGCTGCTGCACGCCGGTGATGAGCCCGTCAGCGTCCGCGTGGCGCAGATCACGCCCGACCGCGTGCTGTTCGGCGCCCGCGCGGTGGACTCGGGCGCGGCGGAGTGGGGGATCGAGCGGATGCGCCTCGCGCTGGGCATCGACCAGGATCTGCGGCCGTTCTATGAGCGGTTCCGCTTCGACCCGCTGATCGGCGCCGCGGTCCGGGCCGACCCCGGCCTGCGGGTGACCGGTCGCCCCGAGCCGTTTGAGGCCCTGGCCTGGGCGATCTGCGAGCAACTGATCGAGTACGAGCGCGCGGTCGCGATTCAGCGTCGGCTGATCGCGCGCCTCGGCCGCCGCTGCCCGCTCACCGGCCTGCGCGACTCACCGGCCGCGGACGTACTCGCGGTGCAGGCTCCTGCGCTGCTGGCCTCCTTCGATCTGGCTCCCAAGCGCGCGCTGACGCTGATCCGGGTGGCGCGCGAAGTGGCCAGTGGCCGGGTCAACCTGCACGCCACCGATCAGGAGCCGGGGTGGCGGCGACTGCGCGCGATCAGCGGAGTCGGCAACTGGACTCTGCAGACGCTCGGTCTCGTCGGCCAGGGACGGATGGATCAGATCCCCGCCGGGGATCTCGCCTACATCAAGCTGGTCGGCCGGCTGCGCGGAGCTGACCCTCGGGCACGGGCCACCGAGGAGGAGGTGGAGCGGTTCTTCGCTCCCTACGCGCCGTGGTCGGGGCTGGCCGGGCTGCACGCCCTGCGGGCGCTTTGACTACGGACGCGACCGCCGATCCGGTGCGACCGGATCCGATTGCCGTTTCTGGACGATTCTGCAATACTGAACTGGATGGTTCAGTATCCGACCACGGTCGACCGAGCGTTCGCAGCCCTCGCTGATCCGACGCGGCGCGCCGTGCTGGAACGGCTCGGCGCGGGCAGTGCGGCGATCAGCGAGCTCGCCGAGCCGTTCGGGATGTCACTGACCGGAATGAAGAAGCACATCCGCCTGCTCGAGCAGGCCAATCTCGTCTCCACCGCGAAGGTTGGTCGGGCTCGCCGGTGCACGCTCGTCCCCTACGCCTTTGAGGGCATCAGCACCTGGCTGGCACGGCTCGACCGCTTCGCGCAGGTTGTCGAACGTACGAAAGGAGCGTGATGGACACCACCGTCAGCACCCCGAACGAGCTCGAGATCCGCGTCGAGCGGGTCTTCGACGCGCCGCGCGCACACGTCTTCTCGGTCTGGACAGATCCGAAGCTGATCCCGGAATGGTGGGGCGACGGCACCGTGGTGGAGGAGATGGACGTCCGTCCGGGCGGCACCTGGCGCTTCCGCACCGCGTTCGGTGTCGTCGCGGGTGAGTTTCGAGAGGTCGAGCCACCTGCGCGCCTTGTGCAGACCTTCCAGAATCACCTGCAGACGCTCGTGTTCGAGGATCTCGGTGAGCAGACGAAGTTGACCCAGACGATGCGCTTTGAGACGACCGAACTGCGGGACACCTCGATGCAGTACGGCGTCGAGAAGGGCGCCAAGGCCGGTTTCGAGCGGATCGACGCGCTGCTGGCGACGCTCGCGGCGTGAGCCCTACGAGGCGGTCACGTGCGTCGCGCACGGCGGCCGCGCCCGCGTCGCATGCTGCCGACGGCCACGATCTCATCCGCGTCCACGGCGCCCGCGTCAACAACCTCAGCGACGTCAGGGTCGAGATCCCCAAGCGCCGGCTGACGGTGTTCACCGGCGTCTCGGGCTCGGGCAAGAGCTCGCTGGTCTTCGGCACGATCGCGGCGGAATCACAGCGGATGATCAACGAGACCTACAGCGCCTTCGTGCAGGGCTTCATGCCGACGCTGGCCCGGCCCGAGGTCGACGTGCTCGAGGGGCTGACGACAGCGATTCTCGTTGACCAGCAAAGGATGGGTGCCGATCCCCGCTCCACGGTCGGTACCGCGACCGATGCCAACGCGATGCTGCGCATCCTCTTCAGCCGGCTCGGACGGCCGCACGTCGGGTCGCCGAGTGCGTTCTCATTCAACGTTCCGTCGACCGTCGCGAGCGGCGAGATCACCGTGCTGCGCGGTGGCGGCAAGACCGTGACCCGGAGCTTCACCCGGACCGGTGGCATGTGCGCGCAGTGCGAAGGCCGCGGGGCGGTCTCCGACATCGACCTGACCCAGCTCTACGACGACTCCAAATCACTCGCCGAGGGCGCGATCACCGTCCCCGGCTACAAAGCGGGCGGCTGGAACTACCGGCTCTACAGCGCGTCGGGCTTCGTGGACCCGGACAAGCCGATCCGCAAGTACACCCGTCAGGAGCGTCACGACTTTCTCCACCACGAGCCGGTCAGGATGAAGATCGCGGGCATCAACATGACCTACGAGGGGTTGGTGCCGCGCATCCAGAAGTCGATGCTCGCCAAGGACCGGGAGGCGATGCAGCCGCACATCCGGACGTTCGTGGACCGAGCCGTGACCTTCATCGCCTGCCCGGCGTGTGGCGGCACCCGGCTCAGCGACGAGGCTCGATCGTCGAAGATCGAGAACGTCAACATCTCCGACGCCTGCTCGATGCAGATCAGCGATCTCGCCGGATGGGTGCGTGGCCTCGACGAGCCCTCGGTGGCACCCGTGCTGGAGGGGCTGGTGCAGACGCTCGACTCGTTCGTGGAGATCGGGCTGGGCTATCTCTCGCTCGGTCGGCCGTCCGGCACCCTCTCGGGCGGCGAGGCCCAGCGCGTCAAGATGATCCGCCACCTTGGCTCCTCGCTCACCGACGTCACCTACATCTTCGACGAGCCGACCACCGGCCTGCACCCTCACGACATCGAGCGGATGAACGACCTGCTGCTCAGGCTGCGCGACAAGGGCAACACGGTGCTCGTCGTCGAGCACAACCCGGAGACGATCGCGATCGCCGACCACATCGTCGACCTCGGTCCCGGCGCCGGGAGCGCCGGCGGGACCGTCTGCTTCGAGGGCACCGTCGCCGGGCTCCGGGCGGCCACCACGGTCACCGGGCGCCATCTCGACGACCGGGTGGCAGTCAGGGAGACGGTGCGCACGCCCACCGGCACGCTCGAGATCCGCGGCGCGAGCGCGCACAACCTGTGTGACGTCGACGTTGACATTCCGCTCGGGGTCCTGGTCGTCGTCACCGGCGTGGCCGGCTCTGGCAAGAGCTCGCTCGTGCACGGGTCGATCTCGGCCGGCGCGGGGGTGGTGTCAGTTGGCCAGGGCCCGATCCGCGGCTCGCGACGCAGCAACCCGGCGACCTATTCCGGACTCCTGGATCCGATCCGCACGGCCTTCGCGAAGGCCAACGGCGTCAAGCCGGGCCTGTTCAGCGCCAATTCCGAGGGCGCCTGCCCCACCTGCAACGGCGCCGGCGTGATCTACACGGACCTGGCCATGATGGCCGGCGTCGCCAGCACCTGCGAGGAGTGCGAGGGCAAGCGCTTTGACGCGTCGGTGCTGCACCACCAGCTCGGCGGCCGCGACATCAGCGAGGTGCTCGCGATGTCGGTGGCCGAGGCCGAGGCGTTCTTCGGGGCCGGCGAGGCGCGCACCCCGGCTGCGCACGCCATCCTGCACCGGCTCGCCGATGTGGGCTTGAGCTACCTCAGCCTCGGCCAGCCTCTGTCGACGCTGTCCGGCGGCGAGCGCCAGCGGCTCAAGCTGGCCACCCACATGGCCGAAAAACGGTCCGCCTCATCCGGCGTCTACGTGCTCGACGAGCCGACCAGCGGCCTGCACCTCGCTGACGTCGAGCAGCTGCTCGGACTGCTCGACCGGCTGGTGGACTCCGGCAGGTCGGTGATCGTGATCGAGCACGACCAGGCGGTCATGGCGCACGCGGACTGGATCATCGACCTCGGCCCCGGCGCGGGCCATGACGGCGGTCGCATCGTCTTCGAGGGGACCCCCGCCGATCTCATCGCCGCCCGCTCCACCCTCACCGGCGAGCACCTGGCGGCCTACGCCGCCGCCTGACTGACCGCCGCGCCGACGTCCTCGAGCATCATGACCCTCGCTTACGGTCCCTGGCCGGCGAGCAGCTGGTTGGTCTGCGCGCCGGAGACCGCGCCGGCGTTGGTGATCAGGTGATGGGAGAGCATCCACTGGCCGTAGGCTGTCCACTGGGCCGGCGCCTGCCAGCCCCACGGCTTGCCGCCGGAGGGGAAGAACGCGGGCAACGTCGCACTCACCGATGCGTGCGCCAGCTTCGCGCTGATGCCCGGGTTGGCGCTGACCAGGGAGGCGACGCCGGCGCCCGGATCGCCGCGCACGGCCTCGTAGCCGCGCCCCAGGGTCTGGACGAAGCGCCGCAGCACGTTGCTGTTGGCGCTGGCGATCTCGTTCGTACGCGCCACCAGCACGAGCTCGTTGTAGTTGGGCACGCCGACGTTCTCGACGTGGATGACGTTGACGCGGCGCCCCATCTGGCGCAGCTGCAGGGCCTCGACGTTCCAGTAGGCGCCAAGCGTGGCGTCGACTCGGCTGGACAGCATCGCCCCGACCAGGTTGGAGCCCACGTTGACCTCCTTGACCGAACTCGGCGGCACTCCGGCCCGCTTGAGGATCGTCTGCAGGTAGGCGTGCTGGTAGGGGATGCCGGCGTCGCCGACGGTCTTCCCGCGCAGTTGCGCGGCGCTGGTGATGTGCTTGGCACCCAATGACACGATCGAGGTCAGCGGCCGTTGCACCAACGCGGCGATCGAAGCGATCGGCAGCCCCTTGTCGCGCGCGAGCAGCACCTCGGGCTCATAGGACACGGCGAGGTCGACCTTGCCCGCCGCCAGCAGCTCCAGCGGGGTCGCCGGGTCCGTGGGCACCTGCACGTGGACGTCGAGGCCCACGGAGCGAAAGGCGCCGGTGGCCAGGGCCCGGTAGAGGCCGACATGATCAGGGTTGGGAACCCAATCGAGCATCACCCGCAGCGACTGGGCGGGGGCGGCCGAGGGGGTGATCGTGTCTCTCTTCTCGCCGCAGGCGGCCAGCGTCAGGGCGGCGAGCAGGGCGGCAAACGGGACCAGCAGGCGTCGTGTCATGAGGATGGTCTGTCTCCGGGAGGTTGATGGGCCCACGGCAGCGTGAGCCGCTCGGCCAGGGTCAGCACGGCGAAGAGGGCAATGGCGAACAGCGAGAGAATGACGACGGCGGCGTAGGCGCGCGCCGTGAGCAGCTGGGGGATGGATTGCTCGAACAGGTACCCGAGGCCGGCGCTGGCGCCGGATTGCTCGGCGAACACGGCTCCGATCACGGCCACGATGACGGCGATCTTGGTCCCGGTGAACATTCCCGGGAGCGCCGCGGGCAGCTCAACGTGACGAAACGTGCGCCACCGTGAGGCGTCGAAGGTTCGCATCAGCTTGATCAGGTCCGGGTCGATCGAGGCCAACCCGGCCAGGGTGGTGACCACGATCGAGAAGAACGAGACGAGCGCGACCACGATGAGCTTGGGCAACAGACCGAAGCCGAGCCACAGCACGAGCACCGGCGCCAATAGCGGCACGGGGATCGTCTGGGAGGCGATCAGCAGTGGGTACAGGGTCCGGCGCAAGGTGTGCGAGAAATGCATTGCCACCGCTGCGGCCAGCGCGGCCACGGCCGCCAGCACGATCCCGAGCAGCACCTCACCGGCGGTGACGACGAAGTTGCTCCACAGCAGTGCTCGGTCGTCGTACAGGGAGCTCGCCACGGCGTGGGGGGAGGGGAGGATCAGCGGGTCGGCGCCGCCCGTGTCGACGTACAGCTCCCACAGTCCGATCAGCACCGCGAGCGCCAGCACCGTGCGCCAGGAGGCCAGCACCCGCGTCACGCGGTCATCCCGAGGGCTGCGTAGACGCGCTCACGCAGGTCGATCAACTCCGGCGCGGTCCGCCGGCGCGGCCGCCGGAGCCCGACCACGATCTCGGCGCTGACCCGGCCGGGGCGTGGCGAGAGGACGATGACCCGATCGCCCAGCAGCACCGCCTCCTCGACGTCATGGGTGACGAGCACGACGGTCCGGGGCTCCTGGGCGAGCGTCCCGGCCAGCCACGCCTGCATCTCGGCGCGAGTGATCGCATCGAGCGCGGCGAACGGCTCGTCCAGGGCGAGCACCGGCTTGCCGGCCAGCAGCGAGCGCAGGAACGAGACGCGCTGTCGCATCCCGCCCGAGAGCGCCGCGGGCCGCGTGTGCTCAAAGCCGGCCAGTCCGAACCGTTGCAGCCACGGCGCGGCCGTCGCCCGAGCCCGGGTGCGGTCCAGTCCGCGCGCGCGGAGGGCGAGCGCCGCGTTGTCGAGCGCCCCGAGCCACGGCAGCAGCAGGTCGCGCTGGGGCATGAGCGCGGCGGGCTCGCCGCGCACGGTTCCGGCGTCGGGCGTCTGCAGGCCGCAGATGAGCTCGAGCAGGGTCGTCTTGCCCGAGCCGCTTGGACCCACGACGGTGATGATCTCGCCCGGCCCCGCGTGGAACGAGACGCCGTCGAGCGCCGGGACCGGTCCCCGCCGGCCGGCAAAGGTTCGACTCACGAGCTCGACGTGCACACCGCCGGTGCCGTCACCCTCGCGAGGCTCCACTGACGGAGCCTCCATCACCTCGTCACGCTCCCTCCGCGGGCATTACCCCACAGGTTCGAAGGGTCAGCGCCGGATCCGGGCGCTATCTCAGCCGGCTTTCCGCCAGCCCCCCTGGTTGGTCAATGCGATCCGGATGTTAACGCCCGGCGGCGACGGCGAGGACGTAGTGAGATAACGTGCCGCCGATGCGCCATGCCTCGCGGGTCCGCCGTCTGCGCGCCATGGCGCTGAGCACCGGGGTGTGCACGCTCGCGCTGCTCGCCGCCACCGGCCTGGCGCCGGCGGCCCCACGCCAAGCGCCGGCGACGGTGCGCGGTGCCGCCGACGCCGCGCGTCAGACTCAGCCCCGGATCGGCACGGCGATGGGCATCCTGCCCCGCCTCGGAGCTCCCGAGGTTGCCACCGGACAGAACATCCCCGTCGTCTACCACGGCGGTCCGGTGATGCGCGACGTGACCGTCCACACCGTCTTCTGGGCGCCCCCCGGCTACCACTTCGATGGCTCCCCGGGAGCGGGTGCGCTCGGCTATGAGGCAATGGTCAAGCAGTTCTTCTCCGATGTCGCCCACGATTCGGCTGCGCCCACGGGGATCTTCTCGACGCTCACCCAGTACCACGACGGCGCCGGCGCCGGCGCGAGCACGGTGCATTACGACCCGGCGGTCGATGCGGTCGACCTCACCGCCCCCTATCCGGCTCATGGCAGGCAGTGCGCCTCGCCCTCGAGCGTCGCCACCTGCGTCACGGACCTTGAGATCCAGACCGCGCTGGACCGTCTCATCGCCGCCTCGTCACCGAGCGCCCGCGGCCTGAACAACGTCTGGTTCGTACTGCTGCCCCCCGACGTGGACAGCTGCCTGAACGCCGGCGCCTGCGCGACCAATGCGTTCGCTGGGTACCACTCCCTGTTCGACCTCGGCCACGGCGCGACCGTTTACGCGCCGATTCCCGATCCACTCGTCGAGCTGACTCCGGCGCCCGGCTCGGACCCGCAGGGCAACCCGGAGGCCGAGTCCGCGCTGGACACCATGGCGCATGAGTACGAGGAGGCGGTCACCGACCCCTACGGCACCGCATGGATGGATCCCAACGGCCTCGAGACCGGAGACAAGTGCGAGAACGGCCCCCAGCAGGGGGCCCCGCTGGGCTACGCGCCGGACGGCTCGCCCTACAACCAGCTGATCAACGGCCACCAGTATCTGCTGCAGGACATGTGGTCAAACGCCGCCACCGGCTGTGTGCAGAGCTCAACCGCGACCGGCTCCCCACTGCCGCTGCACACCGTCTCGTTGCGCCAGTTCAGCCCTTTTGTCAGCGGGCGTCTTGGCGCCCCCAAGCGGGTGCCGGTGACGGTGTCCCTCGTACGCGGCCTGGACCCGATCGCGATCGGGCGCACGACCTCGCGGGCCGACGGGTCCTGGGGGCCGGTGGCCCTGCGCGGTCCCGACGGGGCGCTGCACGCGCCTGGCGATGACCGCGACGGGGTGATCATCAGCTACGGGTTCGGGCACGGCGCCCCCACCCCTGAACTGATCGCCACGGGGGACGGAGGCAATCCCTTCACTCAGTCCGGCACGACGGGCTGGTACATCCTGGACCACTTCGCCGCGGTCGAGCCTCGCGGGGTCGCGCTCGGCCCCTGCTCGCAGGTCGGTGTGCTGTCACTGCGGGTCGGCACCTCACCGGCCCCCTCGCCGGTTCCGCTGTGCAGCACCGAGACCGATATCGCGGCGGTCCCGACGCCTCGGATCGGGCTCGGCACGTCGGTCTCACTGACCAGCTCGGACAATCGATCGGTCAGCCTGTCGGAGCCCGATGGTGCGCTCGTGTCCCTGTCCGTCGGGCTCGGCGAGCCCGGCGCGCTCCCCGCTCCGACCGGGCAGTCGGGGGCGTTCGCGACCGGTTTCCCCAGCTGCACCGCATTCCTGCGGATCCACTCCGTGCGCTGCACCGGCCTGGTGCCCGGTGAGCGCTACCGGCTCGCCGCGCGCGCGGTCCGGGCCGGAAGGGACGGAACCCTGTTCGCGGGTGCGATCGCGGTGCGCGGCGGCCAGGTGCTGACCTTGGTCAACGCGGCCGGCCGCCGGCTGACGACGCTCCATGTCGCCCATCTGCGCGTGGACCTGACCGGTGACCAGACGGTGATCGCGTCCGGCGTCTGCCAGCCCGGTGATTTCTTCGGCCGCCCGCTCAGCCACGCCCCGACCGCGAGCACGGTCGGCATCGGCCCCGGAGGCGGCGGCACGGCGTGTCCGGACAGCGGCCGGGCGACGGGCCTGTCAACCGCCGACATCGCCCAGACGGATGACCGCAGCGGCGGTCAGACCGTGACCCAGGTGCCGAGGATCGCCTCGACCGCGCCGCTGCAGAACGACACGCTGTACGGACGCTTCATCGCCTCGGCGCAGTCCAGCCTGCCCGGCGTGCACGGATCGATCGCGGCCGCGGGCACGCCGATCGCGCTGAGCATCCGTCCCGCCGGATCACGTCACCGCGTCTTTCACGCCGTCAATGTCGACACCCGGCGTGGCGTGCCGGTGCCGGCTCTGGCCCCGGGCACCTACACCGCGACCTGGGTTCTGCACGACGCCAACGGCGACACGCGCACGCTGACCACACGTTTCACCGAGCAGTGAGGCGAACGCGCCCGACCGTCGCCTCGGCGTGGTCAGGACGAGACGGCGGTGGACAGAACGCGTACGAAGTCCTCGAGCTGATCGGTGCGCCAGCACTCGAAGGCCTGGCAGTGCTGCTCATAGGCTGAGATCACCGAGTCCCCGTAGTTCCAGTACAGCCGTGGCTCGGGATTGAGCCAGAAGGTCCGGCCGGCCCGGGCGGTGATGGCAGCGAACACGTCATCGCGCGGCGGGCGGCCGTTGGTCCGGGCGTCGCCGAGCACGATCACGGTCGCCCGCGGATGCAGTTCGTCCTCGATCAGGGCCAGAAACTCGGTCCATACCCGCCCATAGTCGGTGTAGCCCGAGATGTCCGCCACGCCGGCGTCCTTGGAGACGGCCTCGGTCGCGGCCCGGAAGTCACGTTCGCGCTCGAACACCTCGGTGACCTCCGAGATCCGCTCGATGAACACGAACGAGCGCAACTTGCGAAATGAGTCGTGCAGGGCGTGCAGCACCGAGAGGAAGAACGTGCTCGCGCTCGTCACCGAGGTCGAGACGTCGCAGAGGACGAAGATCTCCGGGCGCCGCGGCCGCCGCGGGCGGTACTTGAGCTCGATCGGTACGCCCCCGGTCTGCAGCGATGCGCGCATCGTGCGCCGGACGTCGACGTGGGCGTGATGACGATGGCCCTTGTGTTCCTGACCCTGACTGGCCAGTCGCCGCTTGAGCTGAGCCACAACCCGGTGCACGCTGGCGAGATCCTGGATCGGGCCGCTGGGCAGCGCGCGGTCGAGCTCGGTGAGCGGTCGCTTGGGCGGCAGGCTCGCGGTGCGTTCGATCATGCCCCGCTCGAGTTCGCGCCGCAGCTGCTGCTCGAAGCGGCGCAGTTGATCGCGGGGGACGCCATCGCGGCGGGGGTCATCGGTGGGCAGGTCGGGCTGAGGTTCCGAGCGCAGTCCGAGCGCGCGGCGGATCCGCTGCACGTCGACCCCGAGCACGCCGGAGCCCTCACCCCGGCCGAACGCGGCGATGGCCAGCCGGGCCAGGTCGCGCAGCGCCGCCTCGGAGCCGTCCTGAAGCGCGGCGGCGATCTGGCGGCGCAGCTCGTCGAGATCGACGTCGAGGCTCTGGCCGTTGCCGGCGGCCCCCTCGGTGATCTCGTGGCGTGACGCCTCGGCCTCGGCGGCGCGGAAGAAGAAGCGCTCGAACACGAGCGCGAAGATGCGGGCGTCGTCAGGCGATTTGGCCAGCGTCGCGGAGAGTGCGCCGCGGAAGTTGTCCTGGTCTGTCCACGAGATCTGCTCCAGGGCGGCGAACGTGTCGAGCAGTTCGGAGGTGCCGACCGCCATCCCCTCGTCGCGCAATTCCTCGGCGAAGGCGAGCAGGTGGCCACTGAAGCCGCCGGGTCCCCGTTCGGGGATCCGGGCGTACAGCCGGCCGGAGGGCGGCGGACCGGCCACCGGGGCTCAGGCCGCGGCGTCCTCGCCGGGCGCGCTTTGGAGCTTGACCCCGACGCGGGCCGCGACGGTGTCCAGGTCAGTGCGGTGCTTGACGATCACGCTCATCGTCTGGCGGAAGGTCTCGGCGTCGATCTCGGTCGCCCCGAGCAGGATCAGGGCACGGGCCCAGTCGATCGACTCGGCGATGCTCGGGGGCTTCTTGAGGTCCAGGTCCCGGACCTGCTGAATGATCTCGACCAGCCGTCGGGCCACCGTCTCGTCCAACCCGGGTGAGTGCAGGCGCACGATCTCCAGCTCGTGCTCGAGCTCGGGGTAATCGAGCCACAGATACAGGCAACGCCGTTTGAGTGCCTCGGTCAGCTCGCGCGTGTTGTTGGAGGTGAGCAGGACGACCGGCTGCGTACGGGCCTCGATCCGGCCCAGCTCGGGGATCGAGATCTGGAAGTCGGAGAGCAGCTCGAGCAGCATCGCCTCGAACTCCTGGTCGGTCTTGTCGATCTCGTCGATCAGCAGGACGACCGGGTTCGGGCGAGGAGATCGCGGTCATCAGCGGCCGGGCGAGCAGGAACTCCTCGCCGAAGATGTCGGCCTGGACGTCCTTCCAGCCGGTGTCGCCCGGCCTCCGTCTGGATCCGCAGCAACTGCTTGCGGTAGTTCCACTCATACAGCGCCTTGGCCTCGTCCAGGCCCTCGTAGCACTGCAGGCGGATCAGGTTGCGCCCGAGATAGCGCGAGAGCGCCTTGGCCAGTTCGGTCTTGCCGACGCCCGCCGGACCTTCGACGAGGATCGGTTTGTCGAGCTTGGTGGCCAGAAACGAGACCAATGCGGTGTTGGCGCCCGGCAGGTATCCCGGCGGCACGCAGGCCGGCCGTGACCTGTGCGACGGATTCGGGTGAGGAGACGGAAGCGGGCATGTGAGAGGGGTGGACGGCGGGGCGCTGGAGCGCGACCGGCGTGTGCGGCCCGTCTCAAATATAGGGTTCATCGTCAGGATGCTCCTGCTCATCGCCTCTCAGCACACCCAGCTGGTCTCCCTGATCGTCGTGCTGGTGTTCGGCCTGGTGGTCGGGATCCTGGGTCATCTCGCCCAGGCGGCCTGGCTGATCCTCACCGGCATCCTGATCATCGGCGGAGTGAGCGCCTACTTCCTGATCTACGTCCAGTCCGGGCGCTGAGCACGGCTCACTCGGGGTCCTCGAGCGGGATCGTCAGCTGCTCATCGGGTCCGGCCGCGCGCCGAACCGTCGGCGTGCCTCGGGCGGATCGTCGAACTCGATCGCCCGGGCATCGGAGCGGCTGACGCCGCGCGGGCGGTCGTCGCGGCCCGGCGGCACGCCGGCGGATGGCCGCGCCGGGGGCGGGGTCTGGAGCGCGCCGCGGTGTCGGTGGGTCGTGCGAGTCCGGGGTCACCCAGCCGTCGTCGGGCTCACTGCCGGCGGCACCGCCGCGCCCCGCTCGCTCGGCGCTGCGCTCTGCGGCCGCGCCGCGATAGCCGCGCTGGCCCGCGGTGTCCAGCGCTCGCCCGGCAGGAGCGGCTCCGGGGTGTGCTGCAGGCGGATCCGCTGACCGGCGTAGGCGAGCAGGCCCGAGACGCCGAGGGCGATGAAGATGCCCCATTCGATTCCCGACGTGGTGACGAACTGGCCGTGGCCGTCGGTCCCGGACTTGTCGAACATCCGCCACAGGATCAGCACGCCGGTCCAGAAGCCGGCACCGGTGATCACCCCGCCGTCACCCCCCGGGACGTGGAACGCCCGGCCCTCGGCCCGGGTGAAGAGCAGGGTCAGCACGGCCAGCGAGACGAGCAGGACCGCCGCCTCGACGAACGAGAACGCCGCCCAGCCGGTCAGACTGGCGCTGGGCAGGGCAGTCTTGGCGCCGAAACCGGTGGGAATCACCGTCTCCTGATACCAGGGGAGAAACAGGGTCGCGAACAGACCCACCGCGGCGACCGCGGCGAGCTTCCGTTCGGGTGGCAGCGCGCGCCACGCGAAACGGAGCCGACCCCCCGCCGAGCGCGGGGCCCGGCTGGCAGTGCTGCCGGACTCGGCCACGGCTCGATTGTAGGACCCGGCCCGGAGGTCCGGTGCCTACAGGATCGGGATGTCCTGCACGTCGGCACGGCGGCGGGGCTGGCGCTCGCTCCGTTCCAGATACCAGTCGATGAGCGCCCGCAGCGCCAGCAGGAGATCGCGCAAGGCCTCGCCCAGACGCCGCTGCAGCTCCGGTGGTATCCGGTCACGCAGCGAGAGGATCGCCTCGAGCAGGAGCTCGAGTTCGCCCTGCGCGGGCGGGCTCGATGGCTGGATCGGGGTCGGGCGGCTGCCAGCCGGCGGGCGGCGGGCGGCGGATGGCAGCCGCGGCGGCCTCGGCGATCAGCCGCTCCGCTGCCTCGGAGGCGCGATCCAGGCGCTCCTCCAGCCGGCCGAGCAGCTCATCCCCGGTCGGCCCTCCCGGTTCAGAGCCGTTCAGCCATCGAAGCGCACCTCCAGCGCGCCGTCCTCGAAGGTCGCAGCGGCCGGGGTGTAGCCCGGCATCGCGGAGGGCAGCATGATCGTGCGCTTGTGGCCGTTGACGCCGACGATCAGCTCGAGGCCGATCTTCTTCAGCGAGATCGCGCCCTTCTCGGCAAAGGGCAGCGTCAGGCGCAGCCGGGCCCCGTCGGCATCGACCTCGAGCTGCTGGGTGACCGAATCGTGCAGTACGGCCGCAGGGTCGAGCTCGGTGAACAGCGCCGCGGCGAGGCGATCGAGCATCTCCGGGCCGACGACCTCCTGCTCGAAATAGGGCGCGCGCAGGACCGGGACGGGCGCGAACGCTGAGTCCACGAGCTCCAGGTGATCCTCCTGGACCTGGCGCCAGGCCGCGAAATACTCGCCGACCCCGGCCGGGAAGAGCCGGTTGACGATCACGGCGTCGGTCAGATACCCGTACAGATTGAGATACGTGAACGTCCGCATCGCCTCCCCGATGACCATCTTGTCGGGGTTCATGACCAGCCGGATCGTGCAGCGCTTGCGGTCGCGGAGGATCTCGTTCATCGCGATCAGATTCTCCGACAGGCGCTGGATATCGGCGAACACCGCCGGGCTGGGGAGCGGGATGTCCAGCAGCGAGCGCGCCAGCGGCCGCGCGGCGGCGAGAATCTGCTTCTCGTAGGGGAACACCTTGTCGATCCACCAGCGCGCGACGTCGGGAAAGGAGAGCAGCCGCAGGGTCTCGCCCGTCGGGGCACAGTCGACCACGATCAGGTCCCAGCGTCCGGACTCGTTGTGCGCCTGCAGGCGCAGCAGCGAGAAGAGCTCGTCCATGCCGGGCGGCACGGTCAGCTCCTCGGCCGAGATCCGGTCCACGCCGCGCTCCATGAACAGTTCGCCGAGCCAATCCTGAACCCCGGACCAATGGCGCTCCAGCTCCTGCTGGGCGCCGACCTGCTGTCCCCACAGGTGATCGGACGACCTGAACCGGTTCGCCGGCCAGCTCGCAGGACAGCGACTCGGCCAGGCTGTGCGCCGGGTCGGTCGAGATCACGAGCGTGCGCATTCCGGCGGCGGCGCACCGGCGTGCCGTGCAAGCGGCGACCGACGTCTTGCCGACCCCGCCCTTACCCGTATAGAGGATGGTCCGCGGGCGCATCGGGCGAGTCTATGGACTGACGCGCGAGGCGGCGCCCGCTCCGGGTGCGCCGGAGCCCGCTCCGCGACGCCCCGGCGGCTCAGCGGCTGATCTGCAGGTTCCCCGTGCTCCGCTGCGCGTTGCCGGCCAGATCGGTCGCGGTGAGCAGCACGCTGTAGGTGCCGGGGTGTGCGACGGCCGGCACCGTGAACGAATCGGTGCCGTAGGGGAAGCTCGCGCTGGTCGCCAACACGGTCCGGGCTCCCGTAGGTGATCGTGATCCCAACGTGCGAGGTCTTGGACAGGCGGAAGCGCAACCGGGTCGGATGCCTGGCGCGGCCGCGGACGGTCAGCTGGGTCAGCGCCGGCGGCGTGGTCAGATCGGCGGTGAAATGCTGGGCCGTCGTGCAGTAGACGGGAGCGCCGGTCAACGTGCACAGTTGGGACAGGAAGCCGGTGACCAGTTCGTGGTAGCTGAGGTCGTCCTCGATCCCCGGCTGGTAGAGCGACCAGGCGCCGGTGTCAAAGCTCGGCAGCTCGGCCATCGCCTCGGCGCTGCCGGCCGAGAACAGCTGGGCGGCTCGAGGGTCACCGCTGACCTGGGCATAGGTATCCAGGCCGATCAGCGTCTGCAGGAAGGCATTGATGATCGAGGTGCTCGGGCGCGAACGTGTACTGCAGATACCGCGTGCCCGCCGGCGTCGGCGACCTGGACGCCGGACGGGGGCGGGGCGGTGAACAGGGGCAGCGCCTGCCCGGCCACCGACAGGTAGCTCGGGTCCTGGGTGGCCAGGTAGGCGTGTGACAGCGCCTGCAGCCCGGTGGCCTGCGACATCGCGCTCGTCCACGGGGGCTGGCCGCCGTCGAAGCTGAAGTAGTACTCCCAGGCCAGGCTGTTGCCCCGCCGCGCCGCGAGCGGGATCATCTCGGCCAGCAGTTGCCGCAGGGCCGGGTAGCCGGCCTGTCCCGGATGAGTACAGGCCGTTGGCGCGTCCGAAGGTCCCGAGGACCTGGAGCTGGATCCCCTGGCCCGGGTAGTACTCCCACACCAGCTGGTCGCCGGCGAACTCGACCCGCTGATGGGCGGCGAGCAGCGGGCCGGTGGTCCACCACTGGACGTTGCGGGTCAGGGTGGTGAACAGGGCGGGTAGCCGCGAGGCGGTCAGCGCCCCGGAGGCCGCGATCTGGTGCAGCGTCTCGGTCACCGCGGTCAGCTCGGTCCGGCGGGTGCCGCGCAGGCGCCGCTCGGTGGCCAGGGCCCGCGTGAAGGCCGAGCTGTACAGGGCGTAGGCACCGGGCGAGATGGCGCCGCTGCGCAGCAGCCGCGCGAGCTCGGAGGCGACGGTCTTCTCCGGCCGCGCTGGCGGCCGTGACGGCCCGGCCCGGCGAGACGCGGCGCAGCCGAGGCGACCCGTGGCCGGGCGAGCGCGGAGACCGGGGTGCGCGGTCCCGGACTGCCGCCCGTGGCCGGAGCAGGCGTGAGCGCCGGCCCGTCGAGAAACGGGTCGTTGCGAGTTATGGCGTGTCCGTGATGGTCCAGGACCAGTACCGGAGCGGCCGCGGCACTGGAAGGCAGGACCAGCAGCGCCAGCAATACAGCCGCGCTCCTGAGCACCCCCGCGATGCTACATTCGCGCCAGTGCTGCCGCGAAGCATGAGCAGGATGTTGCATGCGTAGGGGAGCCGGGCGCCGCCCGGTCGCGCTGCTCGCCGCCGCCGTGCTCGCGCTGGTGATCGCCGCCTGTGGCTCGAGCTCGAGCTCCAGTTCGGGCTCCGGTCAGGCCGGCTCGGCCGGCGGCGCAGAGCCTGCTCAACGCGACCTTCTCCGGGTCCCATGCCGTCAAGAGCGGCGTGCTTGGCTTCAACCTCACGCTGACGCCGTCGGGATCGAGCACGATCAAGGGTCCGATCTCGCTCGGTCTCACCGGGCCCTTCCAGAGCCGCGGATCGGGCCGGCTGCCCGAGTCCGACCTGGCCATCAGCATCGACGCGCTCGGCCATCACGGCCAGCTCGGGATCGTCTCCACGGGCACCGCCGGATACGTGACGCTCAAGGGCGCCGCCTACCAGCTTCCCGCGGCCGAGTATCAGAAGCTGGCCTCGAGCCTGTCCGGGGCCGGCGGCGGCACCGGCGGCCTGGCCAAGCTCGGGATCAAGCCCCTTCACTGGCTGACCGCGCCCTCGATCGTCGGTACCGACAGCGTCGCCGGGACTCCGACCACCCACATCCGGGCCAAGGTAGACGTGGCCGCGCTGCTGGGTGACGTCTCGACGCTGCTCTCCAAGGCCGCGGCCAGCGGCGCCACCGGCACGGCCTCGCTCCCGACCACGCTGTCGCGCGGCCACCCGCCAGAAGATCGCCGCGGAGATCAAGAACCCATCCGTCGACATCTGGACCGGCACCAGCGACCGGACGCTGCGCAAGCTGGCCATCAATCTCAACGTCCCGGTGAGCGGCACGATCTCCAGCCTGCTCGGCGGCCTGAGCTCGGCCCAGATCGCGATGACCCTGCAGTACGCGCAGCCTCAATCAGCCCCAGACGGTGGCCACGCCGGCCAATGTCCGGCCCTTCTCGCAGTTCACCGCCCAGCTGCGCAGCATCATCGGCTCGATCCAGGGCAGCCTCGGGGCCGGCGGGCTCGGCGCCGGCGGGGCGGCGTCGGGCTCGGCGACCACCGGCGCCGCGGGTGCGGCCGCGGGCGTGCGCCAACGTCCAGAAGTACAGCACCTGCATCCAGAAGGCCGCCGGCGACGTGACCAAGATGCAGAAGTGCGCGACGCTGCTGCAGGGCGGCTGAGCGCCCGAGCGGTCTGACCGGGACGCCGGACGCGCCCGAGAGTGGTGCTACTCCTCGTGCTCCGCGTCGGGCTCGAGCTCGTCCTCGTCCTCGACCTCGTCGTCACCCGCCGTCAGGGCGGTGCTCTCCTGGTATCGGACCTGGAAGCGCTCGAGCAGCGCGTCGCGTTCGTGCTCGTCGAGCGGAATCTCGTCGGAGACGACGACCCAGTCCTCGCCGTCGGACACCTCGAGATCGAGGCCCTCGGTGTCCAGCGCCGAGGAGTCATCGACGATGACCAGCACCTCGGTCTGAGGATTGAGATAGGTACCGGGACGGTTGACGAGCTCCTCGAGCTCGATGCGGCGGGGGACGGGCATCGGCGGGCAGCCTACCTCGGTCAGACCCCGGCCAGGCCCGCGATCTCACGTTCGATCTCGGCCTCGATATCGAGCGGCGGCTCGCCGCGCCGCGCGCGGCGGTGGTTGCGGGCCACGACGAGGTCGCGGATCTCGGCGCGCAGCTCGGCATCGATCACCGGCGTGGTGAGCCGCGCCAGCTCGGCCTCGACGTCGATCTCGGGCTCACCGCGGCGCCGGCGGCGAGCGTTGCGGGCCTCGAGCATCTGACGGATCTCGAGGTCGCGCTCCGCCGACGAGCCGGTACTCGCCCCGGACGAGGGACGTCCGAGATCGGAGTCGAGCAGCAGATGGTCGCGACCGTAGTGCTCCCAGGTGCTGCGGTTGAACACCAGCGCGGCCAGCGCGCCGACGACGCCGACGGCGCAGACCACGAACACGACGGTGCCGAAGGCATCCTGCACACCCTCAGTGTTGCACTCCCGGCCCTCGGCCGGGGAGATCGGTCGACGCGAAAGCTGTTGCCTTCCCGTGCCGATGGGGTACTCTCATCACAGGCATTGACTGACTAGTCAATCGAGTACGTCAAGGAGAACCCACACGTGGTTGATTTCACCCTCACCGATGAGCAGCAGAGCATGCGCGAGATGGCGCACGACTTCGCCGAGAAGGAGATCCGACCCGTCGCCTGGGAGTACGACCGCGACGGCACCTGGCCGCAGGACATCCTGGACAAGGCCTGGGAGCTGGGCCTGATGAACAACCATCTTCCGTCCGAGTACGGAGGCCCCGGCCTCGGCTACCTCGACGGGGCGATCATCGAAGAGGAGATCGCCTGGGGCTGCTCGGGCATCGGCACCTCGCTGTCCTGCAACGGGCTGGCCACCGCGCCGATCATCCTCGCCGCCTCCGACGAGCTCAAGAAGGAGTACCTGGGCCGCCTGTCCGAGGCGCCGCTGCTCGCGTCGTTCTGCCTGACCGAGCCCGACGCCGGCTCCGACGTGTCCGGCATGAAGACCACCGCCGTCCGCAAGGGCGACAAGTGGGTCATCAACGGCTCCAAGTGCTTCATCACCAACGGCGAGTACGCCAACTTCTACACCGTCTACGCGAAGACCGACAAGGAGGCCGGACACCGCGGCATCTCCTGCTTCGTGGTCCCGCGTGACGCCGGCGTCGTCGTGGACAAGCACGAGGACAAGATGGGCCAGCGCGCCTCCAACACCGCGACGATCTCGTTCAACGATGTCGAGATCCCGGCCGACCATCTCGTCGGCGAGGAGAACAAGGGGTTCAAGATCGCGATGATGACCCTGGATCGCACGCGCCCCGGCGTGGCGGCGATGGGCGTCGGCGTGGCCCGTGCCGCGATGGAGTTCGCGATCAACTACTCCAAGGAGCGCGTCCAGTTCGGCGTGCCGATCGCGATGCACCAGGCGATCCAGTTCATCATCGCCGACATGGCGACCAAGGTCCATCTGTCACGCCTCGCGACCTGGCACTCGGCGGCGCTGCTCGACCAGGGCAAGCGCAACACGATCGAGTCCTCGCACGCCAAGCGCTTTGCCGCCGACACCGCGATGGAGGTCACCACCGATGCCGTCCAGGTCTACGGTGGCTACGGCTTCATCAAGGAGTACAAGGTCGAGAAGCTGATGCGCGACGCCAAGATCCTCCAGCTGTACGAGGGCACGGCACAGATCCAGCGCCTGGTGATCGCCCGCGAGACGCTGCTGCCGCGGCGCCTCGAGGAGCCGGCGGCCGCCACCGCCTGACCCGACGGCTGCCGCGAGCGGCCCTCAGCACGATCTGCGACAACGGGCCGCTCCCGATCGGGAGCGGCCCGTTTCGCGTGCTCGGCCGCTGCAGGGCTGTCGGGCCAAAGTGGTTCACTTCACCGCATGCGCCGCGTCCTGCCCCTTGCCGCGCTGACCGCCGTGCTCATCGTCGGCCGCGTCGCGGTCGGCGGCGATCGCGCCCGCGGACGCTAATTCGCAGCCGGGCCAGCGCGCACGTGGTCCAGCCCCAGCCCGCCCCGGGAGCTGCCACGCGCGCGGGCACGGGCCGTTCACGCTCCCGGACCCCAGGTGCACGCCGGGCGCGATCGACCCGGCGGTCACCCAGGCCGACCTGGGCACGACGATCTGCCGCTCGGGCTACAGCGCGAGCGTCCGACCGCCGGAGTCGATCACCGAGCCCGAGAAGCGGGCCAGCCTGCTCGCCTACGGCGAGCACGGGCCGCGGCACGGCTTTGAGTACGACCACCTCGTCTCGCTCGAGCTGGGCGGCGCGCGCAACGACCCTCGCAACCTGTGGCCAGAGCCGGGCGGCAGTCCGAACGTCAAGGACGCGCTCGAGAACCGGCTCCATGCCCGCGTCTGTGCGGGGGAGATGAGCCTGGCCAGCGCCCAGCTGGCCATCGCGCGCGACTGGGTCACGGCCTATCACCGCTACGTCAGGTGAGCATCCTCCCCGAGGATCCGCTCGTGCGTTGGGTGATCTGGCTGCTGATCGGCTTCTCGCTCGGCGCCCCGCTCGTGCTCGCGCTGATCCTCGCGCTCTCCTAGCGGCTCAGGCCGTGCGCCCGGCGTCAGAGCCAGCGCTTGCGACGGAAGTAGATGCGGAAGCCGATCGCCGACGCGAGCAGCAGTCCGAGCCCGAACACGAAGAACGTCCACGTGTGGTTGATGATGTGCCCGGTCAGAAACGCGAAGTTCTGGCCGAAGAACCCGGTCAGGAAGGTGAGGGGGAGGAAGATCGTGGCGATCACCGTCAGCTGCTTGTTGATCTCGCCCTGGCGGTTGGCGACCGTCGAGAGGTACATGTCGGTGGCTCCGCTGAGCAGGTCACGATAGGAGTCGACCAGCTCCGACACCCGGACCAGGCTGTCGTAGAGATCGCGGTAGTAGAGGCGGTCATCGGCCTCCAGGCCAGGAAGTGAGCTGATCGTGTCAGCGTCCCGGGCGAACATGTCGCGCATCGGGGCCACGATCCGCCGCATCGCGACGAGGTCGCGCTTGAGCGCAAAGATGCTCTGCAGCTGCTGGGCGTTGGGCTCGTCGATCAGCTGCTGCTCGAGGTCGTCGATGTCGTCATCGATCCGGGTGAGCACCGGGACGAAGGTCGCCGTGATGGCGTCGAGGATCTTGTAGACGAGAAACTGCTCGCTGCGGACCGCCGTGCCGTCGTAGCGTGCGCGCAGGGCGTCGAGACCCGGAATGCCGCGCCGTCGGATCGTGACCACGTAGTCGCCGGAGATGATCAGATGGACCTCGCGCAGCAGCGGACCGCCCGATTCCATGCCCGGGTCGACCCCGAACACGACCATGAACAGGTAGCCGTCGTATTCCTCGAGCTTGGGGCGCTGCTCAAAGGTTCGCGCGTCCTCGATGGTCAGCGGGTGCAGGCCGATCGTGTCGGCGAGCTCCTTGATCGCCGCCTCGTCGGGGTCGATCAGATCGATCCAGACGAAATTGCGGTCCTTGAGATGGGTGCTGATCTGCGCCTGGTCCGGATTGGCCAGGCACGGCACGCGCAGCGTGAGCTTGCGCGGGGGCTCGGCGTCGCCGGTGCTCACGGCCGCCAAGCTACCAACCCGCGGCTGACGGGGGCGGCCGGCGTGCGCAGGCGGCTCCTGCGGGCGTCGGGCGCGCCGGTGGCCGGTGGACCCGTAGGCTCTGGTTGCCTTGGAAACCTCGGCCTCGCCCCGCAAGCGCCACGCGCTGCACCTGTTCACCGGCCTGCCCGGCCAGTACGGACCGATGGGGGCGGTGCTCAGCTTCGGGCAGGATCCGCGCTGGCGCCGCGCGCTGGTGCGCGGCGTCGCCCCCGGCGGCGAGCACGTGCTCGATGTGGCCGCCGGCACCGGGTTGGTCACCGCCGAGCTGATCCGCCAGGGCGCCGCGCACGTGACCGGCGTGGACCAGAGTGAGGCGATGCTCGACGGGGCCCGGGCGCGCGTGGCCGGCGACGGCGCCCTGCGTGAGCGGGTTGAGCTCGTGCGCGCGGAGGCCGAGCGGCTCCCGTTCGCCGACGGAGCGTTCGAGGTGCTCACCTTCACCTACCTGCTGCGCTACGTCGACGATCGCGCGGCGACCATGCGCGAGCTCGTCAGGGTGCTGGCTCCCGGGAGGCCGGATCGGAATGCTCGAGTTCGGCGTCCCCTCTCAGCCGGTCGCTGCGGGCCCTGTGGCGCGTGCACACGCGCGTCGGTCTTCCCCTGCTCGGCCGTCTCGTCTCCCGGGCGTGGTTCGAGGTCGGCCGCTTTCTGGGTCCGAACATCGAGCGGTTCCACGCCGCCGAGCCGGACCTCGCCGGCCTCTGGCGCGCCGCCGGGATCACCGACATCCGGGTGCGGAAGATGAGCTTCGGGGCCGGGCTCGTGATGTGGGGGGTCAAGGCCGCCGGACACCGCCGGCGACGACGGCCCGTGAGCGCGGAGCGCCCGGCGTTCTACGCGCTGGGGCGTGGCGGCTGGCGCGATCTCGTGACGCTGCTGCATCCGCCCTATACGGCCTGGCATCTGAGTTACGTCGCGCTGGGCGCGGCGGCCGCTCCGCATCTGCACGCCGATCGTCTCGGTGCGGCGCTGGGCGCCTTCGCACTTGCCGTCGGGATCAGCGCGCACGCGCTCGACGAGCTGCGCGGACGGCCGCTCCACACCACCCTGAACGCGGCGCACGCTCAAGGCCCTGGCCGCGCTCGGCCTGCTCGGAGCCGTGATGATCGGCGTGGCCGGGATCCTCACCGTGTCGGTGCTGCTGATCCCGCTCGTGCTGGCCGGCGCGCTGCTCGTCCCCGCCTACAACCTCGAGCTGGCCGGCGGCCGCTTCCACGGCGACGCGTGGTTCGCGCTGTCCTGGGGTGCGTTTCCCGCCTTCACCGGCTACTTCTCAAACGCGCTCGCGATCCGCCCGCCGGCCTGCTGGTCAGCGCTGCCTGCTACCTGCTCAGCGTCGCCCAGCGGCGGCTGAGCACCCCGGTCCGCGATCTGCGGCGCCGCACGATCGAGCTGGCCGGCGAGCAGCGGCTCGACGATGGGCAGGTCCGCGCCCTCAGCGCCGATTCGGTGCGGGCGCCGCTCGAGGGGGCGCTGTCGGCTCTGTGGCTGGCGCTGGTCGTGCTCGCCGCGGGCCTGGTCATCGTCCGGCTCTGAGGGTCCGGCGATGAGCGCTTGAGGCGTGAGTGCGGGCGGGTCCTACTCGGTGGTGCTGAACTCCCAGATGGCCACGCCGAGCATGACCAGGCCGAGCGCGAGGATCACGCCCGCCTCGAGCAGCGAGGGCACGTGCCATCCCCACCAGGTGACGCCCGGATCGAGCGCATGACGGGCGGTGGGCGAGATCGTCAAATGGCTGAAGACGAGCCGCCGCATCGGATCTACGGCATACGTGAGCGGGTCTAGGCGGTTGAGCACGGTCAGCCAGCCGGGCAGCCCCGACGCGGGGAAGAGGGCGCCCGAGATGAAGAACATGGGCATCACGACCATCTGCATCACGCCCATGAAGGACTGCATCTGCTTGATCCGGACCGCGATCATCACACCGAAGGCGGTGATCGCAAAGGCGAGCAGCAGCTGCAGGCCGAAGATCCCCAGCAGCAGCGGCGGGTCGTAGGGCACGCTGACCAAGCCCGCCAGGCAGATCACGATCACACCCTGAAACCCGGCCACGGTCGCGCCGCCCAGGCACTTGCCGATCACGATCGAGCTGCGCCGCACCGGGGCGACCATCATTTCCCGCAGGAAGCCGAACTCGCGATCCCACACGATCGAGGCGGCAGAGAACATGGCCGTGAACATGACCGCGATACAGAGGATCCCGGGATAGATGAACGTCTTCAGGCTGACTCCATGCGTGCCGGCGCTGGAGAGCCGCTGCAGTCCGGCACCGAGCACGAACAGAAACAGCAGGGGCTGGACCAGCGAGGTGACCATGCGCAGCCGGTCGGCGCGGAAGCGGATCAGCTCGCGGCGCCAGACGATCCGGATCGCGCGCAGCTCCGAGCCCAGCGAGCGCTCGGGGACGCTGACGCGGACGATCTCGGGACGGCCGTCTCCCGGCTCGCGCTCGGCGCCCGGGTGGCGAGAGCCGGGCCGGGGGAGGGTGCTGCTCATCGCCGCCCGCCGCCCATCATCTGCATCATCACCCGGTTGCGGTGCTTGCCGGCGTCCTCCTCCGCGTCGCGGATCGTCGAGCCGGTGAAGGACATGAAGACATCGTCGAGCGTCGGACGGCTGACGGACACCGAGCGGATGGTGAGACCGGACTCGGCGAACAGGCGCGGAACGAACTCCTCGCCGGACGGGACGCCGAAGGTGACCGCGCCCTCGGCGATGCCGGCCTCGATCCCGAACCGCTCGCGGAGCGTGCCGATCGCCCCGGCGTCATCGTCGGTGGCGATCGTCACCCGGTCACGACCTACCCCGGCCTTGAGGGTCTCGGGTCCGTCAAGGGCGACGATCTCGCCGTGATCCATGATGGCGATGCGATCGCACCACTCGGCTTCGTCCATGTAGTGCGTGGTCATGAAGATGGTGATCTCCTCGCGCTCCTTCAGCTCGCGGATGTAGTCCCAGATCGACCGCCGGGTCTGGGGATCGAGACCGATGGTCGGCTCATCGAGGAACAGCACGCGCGGCGAGTGCATGAGTCCGCGGGCGATCTCCAACCGGCGGCGCATGCCTCCGGAGAATGTGGCCACGGTCGAGTCCCGGCGGTCCCACAGGCCGACCATCTCCATCACCTGGCGCATGCGCGGGCGGACCAGGTCGGACTGCACGCCGTAGAGATCGGCGTGCAGGCGCAGGTTCTGTGCGGCGGTCAGGTAGCCGTCCAGGGTCGGGTCCTGGAAGACGAGGCCGATGTTGCGCCGGACGTCGTCGCGGCTGCGGACGACGTCATGACCGGCGACCAGCGCCTGCCCGGAGGTCGGCTTGGCGAGGGTACACAGCATGTTGATCGTGGTCGTCTTGCCGGCGCCGTTGGGGCCCAGGAAGCCGAACACCTCGCCGGCCGCCACTTCGAAGCTGACCCCCCGCACCGCCCGGACATCGCCATAGGTCTTGACGAGATCCCGGACGGTGATCGCGGGGGGTTGGCTGGAGTGCACGGCCGGCTCGGTCATGTGACGGCGTACGTTACGCCGGTCAGACCTGCGGTTCGTCGGGAGTCTGCGGCTCGTCAGGATCCTGCGCCTGTGTGGGGTGCGTGGACTCGGCGGCATCCTGCGGTTCCTCGGCGAGGATCCCGTAGAGCGCCCGCCGGGTCTCGGCGAGCAGCTCGGTGGCACGAGCCCGCTGGGACTCGTCCCCGACCGAGGCGACCTGCCAGGCCGCCTTGCCGATCCCGAGCACGAGCGGCCCGAGCTCGGTGAGCACGGACTCCGCGTCCTCGTCGGTCGGCTCCCAGGGGTCGCGCTCGGTGGCGCGCGACTCCAGGTGGGTTCGGCCGGCGTCGGTGATCTCGAAGTGCCGTGCGCCCTCGGACTCGGTGGAGCGGACCAGGCCCTCGTCCTCGAGCTGGGCGAGCGTCGGGTAGACCGAGCCGGGGCTCGGACGCCAGCGCCCGTCACTGCGCTCCTCGATGGTCTGCATCAGCTGGTAGCCGTTGCGAGGCTCCTCGCCGAGCAGCCGCAGGAGCGCGAGGCGGACGTCACCGCGCCGCGCACGGCCGCGTCCGCGACCGCGGCCACGCGGGCCGTGCCCGAACGGGCCGCCGCCGAAGCCGCCAGGGCCGAACGGACCCTCGGCGCCGAACGGTCCGCCGCGCATGCGCCGCAGCGCGATCAGGTTCTCGATGTCCTCCGGCGAGGGACGGCCGTGCCGGCCCTTGCCCGGGCCCTTGCCCTTGGCGAAGGCCCACGCGGCGAGAGCGCGCAGGGCGATCTCGGCTCGGTCTGGTCGTCCGTGACCGCCCGGGCGGTGTCCGTGGCCGTGACGCCCGGGACCGTGCTCCTCGTGGTCGTGCTGGTCGTGCTGGTCGTGCTGGTCGATGGTGGTGGGGGCCGTGGTGGCGGCCGCGGGGGGCCCAGGCGCCACGCCCGGACCAGTCTTGTGCAAATGAATTGCCAGTCATAGGTGAAATTCCTTGTGTTTGATCTATACCGATGCAGTAACGATATATCGTAAACAGATCGTTGTCAAGCGAGCTGGGGTTTGGACGGGAGCGCGGGGCATCCAGCTCCCGAGGGTCGGGAGCTTGGATGCCACGCGCCGGCCCGGGTGTGACGCGGACCCGCCGTGGCGTCGGCGGGCGCCGCGGGGGGCGCCGGGCGCGTCAGTCCGAGGAGCCCGAGCGGCCGGAGCCGCCGCGGTTGCGCAGCCAGTCGGCGACCTGCTGGCTGGCGTCGCCGACCTGAGTGCCCAGGTTGGTGACGTTCTCGCCGAGCTCGCGAAACAGGGCGCGGAAGCGCTCGGCGTAGAACTCCATCGCCTCGCCGGCCTCCTCGCGGACGTTGGTCTCGTCGCCGCGGCGGCGGTACTCGCCGCGCTGGATGCGGTCGTACTCGCCGCTCTGCACCCAGCGCATTACCTCCGAGACGCGGCGCACCGCGTAGGAGTGAGTGGCGCCGATCTCCAGGAAGAAGCGCCGCACACGATCGTGGGAGTCCTCCCAGTTCTCGTACTCCATCGCCTGGGACATGAAGGCGTCGAGATCGAGGCTCGAGGCGGGCATGCCGCTGGCTACGACCATCAGCGTGCGGCAGACGATCCGCGGGTCGCGGACGGCCAGCGTGGCCGCCCGGTCGCAGCTGAGCTCGGCGGTGCGCATCCACTCGAGCAGCACCGCGCGCACGGCGCGCAGGGGCATGCCGATCATGCCCGGCAGGTTGACGCCGCGCAGCAGGATGTCCAACGCGGTCATGTAGAGCACGTGGTCAGACAGGATGTGCCCGATCTCATGACCGAGCACCACCCGCTGCTCGCCGGGCCCCAGCAGCGTCAGCAGCGCCGAGTCCATGACCACAATCGGATCCTGGGAGCCGATCGTGCGCGCGTTGATCTCCAGCTGGCCCGAGACGTAGAGGTCGGGCACGGCGGTCAGGTCCAGAATCCGCGCCACCCCATGGTGCGAGGTCCACAGCTCCGGTAGCTGGCGATCGGAGACCTTGACCGAGTTTCCGAGATAGAACTGGCGCAGGGCGCGCTCGTAGCGGAACTCGACGAGCTTGCGCACGACGGTGTCGAGCATCGGGACGGCCTTGAGCGCGGCGGTGGCGGCCCGGTCAGCCGGATGTTCGTAGGCCTTGGAAGAGATCTCCGGGTACGGCTCGACCGTGTCGGGCAGGTTGTCGGTCATGGCGCCTTGGCGCAGCCTACTCCCGGGAGCGCTGGTTTGGCGACAATGAACCGATGGCGGCGATCCGGGCCAGTGAGAGCTTCGCGGCGACGGTCGCTGAGGCGGAGCGCTGCTGGTATGACACCGCACGCTGGCCACGGTGGGTCGATGGCCTGGACTCGGTCACTGCGGTCAGCGAGCCGTGGCCGGAGGCGGGCGCGATCGTGCACTGGGTCTCGGGCCCGGCGGGTCGGGGCGAGGTGACCGAGCGCGTGACGGCGCGCGAGCCGCTGCGCGGTCAGACGCTGGCCGTCAGCGACGCAAGCCTGGAGGGCGAGCAGAGCGTCCATTTCTCACCTGACGGGGATCGTGTCGAGGTCACCCTGACGCTCGACTACCGGCTGCGGCGCCGTTCGCCGGTGATGGCGGTGGTCGACCGGCTGTTCATCCGCGGTCCGATGCAGACGTCGCTGCAGGCGACCGTGTCGCGCTTCGGAGCCGAGCTCGAGGCGAGCACGGTGCCGCCGCCGTAAACTCCGATCCTGCCCGCCCGCTTGTCCGCCGCCGCGGCGTGCGCATCGCCCCCCGACCGATCGAGAGAGCCATGTTCGTCTTCACCGCCGCCGTGGTCGGCGCCGGCACGATGGGAGGCGAGATCGCCCAGACGATCGCCGCCGCCGACATCCCCGTCGTGCTCAAGGACGTCGAGGAGAGATTCGTCGAGCATGGCCTGGAGAAGGCCCGGTCGATCTGGCAGGCCCGGGTCGACGCCGGCAAGCTGGATCCGGCCGAGCGCGACCGCCAGCTTGCCCTGATCACAGGCACCACCGGTTATGAGGGGTTCGGTGACGTCGACTTCGTGATCGAGGCCGTCCCGGAGCGGATGGAGATCAAGCAGACCGTGTTCGCCGAGCTCGACGAGGTCACGCCGGGCCACGCGATCCTCGCCTCCAACACGTCCTCGCTGTCGATCACGGAGATCGGTGAGGCCACCGGCCGCCCGGACCGGGTGGTCGGCTTTCACTACTTCTATCCGGCCTCGATGATGCGGGTGATCGAGATCGTCGAGGGCCAGGACACCTCGGTGGAGACCGCCCAGTCGGCGGCCAACTTCGCCTCGGCGATCCGCAAGATGCCGATTCGCTGTGGCGAGGCCCCCGGGTTCGTGGTCAACCGGATCCTCAACGCGGCGGTCTCGGAGCTCTGGCGCTACCAGGCCGAGACGGGCGTTCCCATCCCGGAGCTCGACCGTGCCGGTGACCGAGGCCAAGGCCGCCCCGATGGGACCGTTCTACCTCACAGATCTGCTCGGGTTCGACACCGTGCTGCATGTCGCCGAGCACCTCCGCGAGGCCTATGGCGAGCGTTTCTTCATCCATCCCGAGATGCGGGCACTCGTCGCCGCGGGCGACCTCGGCGCCAAGACCGGAAAGGGCTTCTATGAGCACTCCCGCTGAGCACGCGCTGGACCGCGACGAACTGCTCGATCGCTTCACGCTCAAGGCGCTGGTCGAGGCGTGTCTGGTGCTCGAGGAGGGCCAGGCCGCGCTCAAGGACATCGATCTCGGGATGATGGCCGGCGCCGGGATCATGCCGCCGCCGTTTCAGCGCGCGGACCAGACCGGACTCGACGTCGTGCTCGACAAGCTCGAGACGGCCGCGGAGCGCTGGGGTGACGCCTACGAGCCGCCCGCGATCCTGCGGCGGCTCGTGGTGGCCGGCCGGCTCGGGATCAAGTCCGGGCAGGGCTTCTATCCCTACCCGCGCGCCGATGCGGGCTGGGCCGATCGCCCGGTCAAGCTCGAGACCCGGGGCGAGATCGCGATCGTATGGCTGGACCGGCCGCCGGCGAACTCGCTGTCCCCCGAGATGATCTCGGAGCTGCGCGAGGCGTGGGAGACGGTCAGCGCGGCCGGCACGGTGCGTGCGCTGGTGGTCGCCTCGGCCAACCCGATGCTGTTCTGCGCCGGAGCCGACATCAAGGCCTTCACGAGCATGGGCGCGGACGCGGGCCGGGAGCTGCTGGACGCCGCTCACGGGCTCCTGCGCGACATGGAGCGCTCGCGGATCGCCACGGTCGCTGCGGTCAACGCACTCGCCTTCGGGGGTGGTTGCGAGCTGGCCATGGCCTGCGACTTCCGGATCGCGGCTGAGTCAGCGAGCTTCGGGCAGCCCGAGATCAACCTCGGGATCATCCCCGGCTTCGGCGGGACCCAGCGGCTGCCCCGGCTGGTCGGGGCCGGCAAGGCGCTGGAGCTCAACCTGACCGGTGAGCCGATCGGGGCCGTCGAGGCCTTCGACCATGGGCTCGCCACCCGGGTCGTGCCCGACCACGAGCTGCTGGATACGGCGCTGTCCTGGGCGCGCAAGCTCGCCGGTCAGGCACCGCTGGCCATTGAGCAGGTCAAACGAGCGGCTGGTTATGGGAGCCTCGACGACGGCATCGCCGCCGAGAAGGCGGGCTTTACGAGCGTGTTCGCCTCCGAGGACGCTCAAGAGGGGATCGCCGCCTTCCTGGGCAAGCGCACACCGCGGTTCCGCGGCCGGTGAGCGCGGTCGGCGCCACCGCGTCGGCCACCCGGCTGGCCGAGCTGATCGCCGCGGCGGACTCGGTTGTGGCGCTGACCGGGGCCGGCATCTCGGTTCCCTCCGGGATCCCGGACTTCCGCACCCCTCAGACCGGGCTGTGGGAGAACGTGGACCCGATGGAGGTCGCCCACATTGACGTGTTCCGCCGCGACCCGGAACGCTTCTGGCACTTTTACGGCGACCGATTTCAGAGCCTCAAGGACAAGCGTCCCAACCCCGCCCACGAAGCGCTGGCCACGCTCGAGCGCGCCGGCCGGCTCGATGCCGTGATCACCCAGAACATCGATCGCCTCCACGCCCGGGCGGGCACCCGGGAGCTGGTCGAGGTCCACGGGACGATCGACCACTCGTCGTGCTTGCACTGCGGAGACCGCCACTCCCTGGAGGAGGTGCGCGCCCGCCAGGAAGCCGACGCGCACGGGGTGCCGCGCTGTGAGTGCGGCCGGCCGCTCAAGCCCGACGTCGTGCTGTTCGGTGAGTATCTGCCCGAGCCGGCCCTGCGCCGCGCCGAAACGCTCGCCGGCGGTGCCGACCTGTTGTTGTGCGTCGGCTCCTCGCTGGAGGTCTACCCGGTCGGCCAGCTACCGCTGCTCACCCTGCGGGCCGGCGGTCAGATCGCGATCGTCACCCAAGGTCGCACGCCGCACGATGACCACGCGGCGGTGCGCTGCTCGGGCGATGTCGTCGCCGAGCTGAACGCGGTCCTCGCCGTGCTCGGCCTCTCCGACGGCGGCTGATCAGGCGTTGGCCACGGCGCGAGCGCGCAGCGCGGCCTCGATCCGGTCAAGCGTGGCCGTGACGGTCTCGGTCTGTGCCGTCGTCAAGGGGCCGGCCAGTGCGGCCTGGGCGGCTCCGCCCACTGCGTCGCGGTCCTCGCGCAGCGCGGCCAGCCGTTCAGCCAGTCCATGTGTGCCCTCGGCGCCGAGTTCGGCCAGGGCGGCATCGAGCGCGACGACGAGCTGCAGGGCGGCCTCGCGTTCGCGCCCGTGGTCGAGGTCGAGCCGAGACCGCAGGGCCAGATCCTCACAGGCCAGGACCGCCTCACGGGCTCCGAGCACCGCGGCCAGACGGGCCTGTGGATGCAGGACCCGAGAGCGGCTGCGGCGCGGCTCGCGGGCCTCGAGCTCGCGGGCCGCGGTCCAATGTCCGTCGGCGACCTGCTCCCCGAGACCGTAGCCCAGGCGGGCGACGATCACCTGCGTGCGACCGACGGGGTGCAGATAGGGGTCGGCGGTGATGACCCGAAACGCGTGCAGAGCGCGGTTGAGCTGCGCCAGCGCCCTCAAGAGCTCGTCTTCGCCGGCGGAGGCAAGCCACGAGCGGGCCTCGTCCTCTGACTCCGCGGCCCGTCCCACGTCGATCACGGTGGCCCGGGTCGTACTCACCGGGGTGGGGTCGGGCTGGGGCGGCGCCTCGCGGCTGCGGCGGCTCAGGCGACGGCGCTCGGGCGCGCCCAGCGTGGCGAGCACGATGATGTGGCTCGGCGGCCCGTCCGGGCTGCGGGGGTCGCGCAGCATGTAGCGGCTGTCAGGCGGTCCGAGCCGCCATGGCACCTCGAACTGGGCGAAGCGGAACCGCGCTGGGGTCAGAGCGCCGCCGGGCAGGGCCGAATCAGTGGTGGCCGGCGCGCAGCGCGTACCGGCTGGGTGCGATCGGCACGACGGGCTCGGGGATCTGACTGATGCGGTTGATCAGTTGCACCCACTGGCCCGGCTGCAGAAGGCTCCGGACCTGCTTGGAGAGCTTCCGATTGGTCCCGAACTCGGGGGTGAAGGTGATCTGGATCCGGTTCTTGTGATCCGGGAGGGCAAGCGTGTTGGGCTGGCCCTTGTAGCCGATCGTGGAGATGATCTGATCCGGTCGCATCGAGCCCTGGAGGGTGAGCAGACGACGGATTGCGAGATCGGTGATCGAGCCCGAGCCCTGATGTCCGAGCACGGGAATGTTGTTGATCCTGGAGATGTCCAGGCTTGCCCCGCTCGCGCCGGCCGCGTCGGTGCCGGTCGCGCCCGAGATGCTGGCGCCGCACTTCAGCCCGGTCACGTCGGGCTCCAGGCCGGAGGCCGACAGGAACTCGATCGTAGCCAGAACGCGGCGGTCGATCACGCCGGTGGCGATGTCGCGGCGGCCGCAGTTGTAGATCTGAACCTTCGGGTCCTGGAGGACCCGCTCGGTCAGCTGGGTCTTGGACATGAGCAGGACCTGACCGACGGTCGGGTTCTTGGCGCCGGGTCCGGCGAACGGATCAACGCCGGCCGCGCGGTAGACGGCGGTTGCCTCCAGCAGCTTCCAGCCGTCGAGGATCGGCTTGGGGTCGATCGCGGGGGCGTTCTTGCCCGCGGGCTGGATCTGGAAGTACAGGTGGGAGGCGACGCCCTGCGAGGGACCGCCGATCCGGCCCAGGATCGTCCCGGCGACGACGATCGCGCCCTTGCGCAGCTTCTTGAGCGTGTACTGGTTACGCCCGAGGTGCAGTGTGTCGGAGAAGTAGTTCTGGAAGTTGGTGATCTGCTGGCCGGAGCTGCGGATCTGGGTGACCCCGCCCGCGGCATAAGACGCGGCTCGCGACGGGTTGGCGAACAGCCGCTCCTTGGCCATCGGCGCGGCGACCGACGGTGCGGGGGTGGCCGGCGTGACGGGGAGCGAGATCGGCCCGGCCGAGGCCGCCTTGATCGCATGTCCCGCCCGCCCGGCGTGGCGCAGGGGAGCGGTGGCCGTCTTGGTGGTCTGAATTCCGGCGCTGGCCGCGCTGATCTTCGGGACCTGTGAGCCGGCACTGGCGGCGCTGGTCGGGCCAGCCGGGGCGCTGGTCGCTCCGGCCGGCAGCTTGGCCACCTTCGGGGCCTTGCCGGCGGGGGTGGCGAGTTCGCGGGTGATATCGGCGGGGGTGATCTTGACCGGCTTGGGGACGGGGTAGGTGTGGCTGACGGTCCCGAGCTGGCTGTAGGTGTAGATGTTGCCGGTGGCGTCCTGGAGCTGTACGTAGTTGCCGAGCTTTGAGTTGTGGCCGATGTGGACGATCTTGCCGTCGTTGACCGCGATCGCCGGCGAGCCCGGCTTGGCGTAGATGCTGGTGCCCGTGGACCCAGTGGAGTCGATCGCGATCGCGGCGTTGGCCTTGCGGGCGCGATGGTGGGCCAGCGCGAGGATCTGGTTGTCGGCGTACTTGGCGGGCGCGGCGACGGGGAAGTGGCCCTGGACCAGGCCGGTCAGCGCGCCGATCAGCTGCGACGGGATGCCGCCGATCAGCTTGGCGCGCAGCAGCACGGACTGGACGTACCAGAGAGCGTGGTTGTAGGCGAAAATCGCCTTGCCCAGGTTCTGCGAGGCCCCGGCGGCGTGCAGGTAGCGTGCGGCGGTGAAGATCGCATCGACAGGGTTGTAGGGGTCGGCGACCCCATCGCCGTTGGCGTCCACAGCCCACGTCTTGAACGTGGAGGGAAGGAATTGCATCCAGCCGACGGCGCCGGCGGAGGAGACCGAGAGGTTGCGTCCATAGTCGGTCTCGATCTCGTTGATCGCCGCCAGCACCTGCCACGGCACCTGGTACTCGATCCCGGCGGCCTGGTAGATCGGGATCAGGAACGGCGGGATCCGGAACGAGTCGATGAAGAAGTTCGGGACCCCGATCGGCGCGGGCCCGGGCAGTGACAGCGAGAAGCTCGGGTTCGACGACAACGGCACGCCCTTGCCGGTGGGCAGCGCGACCTTCTTCTTGACCTTGGCCTTGGCCTTGGCCTTGGCATGCCCGGCCGGGGCCGTCGTCGTGGTGGTGGTCGTCTGCGGATGGGTGGAGGGCTTCTGCTTCTCGGTCGGCCGGCTCGGCACCGGACTGGGGGCCGTGCTCGAGGACGACGAGGTTGAAGTCGAGCTCGAGGTCGAGGTCGAGGTCGAGGTCGAACTCGAACTTGGGGTCGAGCTCGTGGTCGTGCTCGAGGTGGAGGCGGACGAAGAGCTGGAGCCGGAACTGCTGGAGCCGGAGCTGCTGGAGCTCGACCCGGTGCCGCTCGCGTTCAAGGACGATGAGCTGGTCGTCGTGCTCGACGAGCTGGAGCCATCCGGGACGCAGTTCTCGGTCTCGGAGACGATGACGTCACCGACGGGCGGGAGGTTGAGGCTTGCGACCGGGGTCCCGGGAGCGACGTTGGGAACCGTGAACATGTAAGTCTGACCGCCGACCGTCGTGATCGTGACGGTGCACGTGTCGGCCGAAGCAGCGGGAGTACCGAGTCCAGCGAGCGCGACGAGGAGGCTGCTCGCCAGCGCGAGCACGACCAGCAGCTTCCGGCTACTCACTGTCTCCCACTCCTCCTGAGATCACGATGTTCGCGGCACGCTTGACATCCAGACACGGCAGCTTGCGTCCACGACACAAGGCAACGTGGGCATGAAGCTACTGATTGCTCCGGGGCATTGCAATTGGGAACCGTTACGCCCAGGGCCTCACCCCCGCGTCTCGGCGGCGTCTGGAAGCTGGCTGGAGCTGCTCATCGGCCGATGCCACGAGGGGCGTTTCTCGCGCGCGCGAGAGCATCGTCATCGAAGCGACCGGTGAGCAGGCCGTCAGGGCGGCGCCGGAACCCCGATCTCCTCACAAAAAACCGTCGTTTACCCATGCCTCACCCTCAGGTCAAGCCTGAGCATGGTAGCCGCGAACCCAGCGGCACGACCCGGTGGCGCCCGGTGGCGTGCCACGGGCGGTGCCGAGTAGAGTTGTGGCCATGAGCGATGAGAACAGTTTGCGAGGCCGTGTCACCAAGCAGGGCGAAGAGGCAATCGGCAAGCTCGCCCAGGATCTGCTTGAGAACCCTGTCGTGTCAGGCGCGCTGACGCGTGCGTTCGAGACGCGCGAACGGGCGATGCGCGCCCAGGAGGTGGCCCTGGGGGCCCTCAACCTCCCGTCGGCCAACGATCTCGAGCGGCTGACCCGCCGGGTGCGCAGCGTCTCGCAGCGCCTGGAGGGCATCGAGGACGGGCTGGATCGGCTCGACACCCGCATGGAACGGGCGGACCGCAACCAGGGTCTGGAGGATCGGCTGACCAAGATCGAGGCGACGCTCGCGCGGCTCGAGACTCAGCGCGCTCCGGCGCGCCGCAGCACCTCCCGCGCCACGCCCGCCAAGGGAAAGTCGGCCAAGCCGCCCGCCGCCGCGAAATCGTCCAACGCGCCCAAGCCAGCGACGACGAAGAAAGCCTAAGCCGCCGCCGCGGGGTCCGCGTCTGGAGCCTCGGCCGAGCCGGCGGAGGTCGGTTCCGGGGCAAGCGCCGCGGCCGCGACCGTGCCGAGCCGCAACTCGGCAGCGGTGAGAGCGTCAGCATCAATGCGAGAGCGCTGAGGGCTGAGCACGTCTGAGACGATCAGGACCGCTCCGGCGGCGAAGTCTCTCCGAGTGGCGAGCGCGAACAGCGTCGCCGCCTCCATCTCCACCGCCCGGGCACCCTGCGCCAGCCAGTCGTGTTCCTCGCCCTCGCGCCCGTCATAGAAGAGGTCGGTCGACACCACCGGTCCCCGTGCCGTCCCGGCGCCGCATGCGGTGGTCAGGCGCTCGAGCAGCGCGGGGTCGCCGGACACCCGTTCGCCCGCGCCGAGGCCGCGACTCGTGCCGTCGGCGCTCAGTGCCTCGGTAACGACGAGCAGCTCACCGAGGACGAGCGCGGGGTGCAGGGCGCCGCACGTCCCGACCCGGACCATCGTGCGCGCGCCGAGGTCGTGGAGCTCCGCGATCACGATCGCTGCGCTGGGGCCGCCCATGCCGGTGCTCTGGATCGTCAGGGGGTCGCCATCGGCGGCGGTACCCGTGTAGCCCCACAGGCCCCGATTGTGGTTGAACATCCTCGGGGTCTGCAGCAGATTCTCGGCCAGGCGCAACGCCCGCCCGGGGTCACCGGGGAGCAGAACCCGCTCGGCCAGGGGGGCGGTGGGGTGCAGATGGATCGGTGCGCTCACGAGGTCGGCGAGCATAGTCGGCGGGGGAGTGGCGCCTGGACCGGCTGGCGCAATAGACTGCCGCCCCGATGGCGGAGTTCGCATCGGCCAAGGAGTTTCGTGAGGTCATGGACCGCACCTTCACGATCATGAGCGAGGACCCCGAGATGGGGCCCAAGCTGCGCGACGCCGACACGCCGCAGCGCTTCGAGTTCACCGACCTCGACCTCGTCGTCAACGTCCGCGCCGGAGCCGGCGGCGAGCCCAACCTCGCCTGGGAATGGTCCGACGACGTCGCGTGGGAGCCCAAGGTCAGAATGACGATGACCTCCGAGACGGCCAACAAGTACTTCCAGGGCAAGGAGAACGTGGCCATCGCGATCGCGCGCCGACGGATCAAGACCGGCGGCGACGTCAAGGCTGCGCTGGCGTTGATCCCGATCACCAAGCCGCTGTACGCGCGATACAGCGCGATGGTGGCCGCCGATTACCCCCATCTGGAACTCTGAGTCTCCGCGCTGGCCATGCGGCCCGGGCAGGATTGACTTTTCCCCGCGTGCCGAGTAGACCTCACGCATCAAGCAAGGCAACAGGCCGGAGCGTGACCGCGCCAATGTGCGCGATCGCGAGGCGCCGCCGGAAACGTGACGAGCGCCGACGGCCGACGCAGCGGGCCGCGATGCCCGCGGGCGGCGGGGCCTCGACCTCACCGAGACTCCGCCGCCATCTTGCTGACCGCGCCGGATCGTGCGGGCCGGCCTCGCCCGCCGTGCGCGCATGACCCTCGCCGAGGCCGCCCGCCGGGTCGGCGTCAAGCCCGCGACGCTGCGGCGCTGGACCCAGCGCGGACTGATCCCGCAGTACGCCGGTGAGTGGACGCAGGCCGCGATCGGCACGGCGCGGGTCGTGGCCCGGATGCGCGAGCGCGGTCACTCGGTCGCTGACATCGCGCGGGCGACCGAGGAGGGCCGTCTCGCCTTCGGCTTTCTGGAGGAGCTGTTCCCCTCCGATCAGGCGCGCATGACGATCCGGGAGGCCGCGGTCCAGACGGGCCTGGACGAGGCTCTCGTCGGGCGCCTGGTGTCCGGTCTCGGTCTCACCCCAGACCATTCCGACACCGTCTCCGAGGATGAGGTTCAGCTGCTGCGCTACGTCGACGCGGTACTCGCCTCCGGCTTTCCGCTCGTGGCCCTGCTGCAGCTCGTGCGGGTCTACGGCCAGGCGATGGCCGGGATCGCCGACGCCGAGGTGCGCCTGTTTCACCTGTACGTCCACGAGCCGCTGCTGCGGTCGGGCTCCAGCGGCGTGGAGACCGCCGAGCAGATGCACGCGATCTCCCGCGAGGTGCTCCCGCTCGCCGCACCGGTGCTCGATCACATCCACCAGCGCTATCTGCAGCACTTCATCGAGCAGGACGTGGTCGGCCACATGGAGGTCGACCTCGACGGGGTCGACCTTGGCCGGATGCGGGTGGCGATCGCCTTCGCCGACCTGGCCGGTTACACGCGCATGACCGAGGAGGAGGGCGAGCTCACCGCGGTGGACGCCGTCGAGCGCTTCGTCGAGGCGGTCGAGATCACGCTGCCCGACGAGGCCCGGGTGATCAAGACGATCGGCGATGAGGCGATGATCGTCAGCTCGGACCCGGGGTCGCTCACCGACTGGGCGGTCGGCTTCCAGCGCCTGCAGACCGAGCGGCCGCTGCCCCGGATCGCCATCCACTACGGAGTCGCGCTGTACCGCGACGGTGACTACTACGGGCGCGAGGTCAACATCGCCTCGCGTGTTGCGGCCCGGTCGGCGGGGGGGAGGTGCTCGTCACCCGGCCGGTCGTCGAGTACATGGAGCGCCGGGCGCCTCACCTCGAATTCGAGCGGATCGGTGAGGTCAAGCTCAAGGGCTTCCGCGAGTCGACCGAGATCTTCATCGCCCGCCAGGGCGCGGAGGCGTGATCTACCAGACGATCCGCGATGCGGGCCTGCTGGTCCAGGCCCGGCCGGTCGTGGTGATGTTCTCGGGCGGGCGCGATTCGACCTGTCTGCTCGACCTCGCGGTTCGGATCGCCGGTGTGGACGCGGTCAGCGCGGTGCACGCCAACTACGGCCTGCGCGGCGCCGCCGACGCGGACGAGCGTCACTGCGCCGAGGTCTGCGAGGCACTCGGGGTCCAGCTCGACGTCCGCCGCCCGGTCCGTCCGTCGGAGAGCGGCAACCTCCAGGCCTGGGCGCGGGCCGAGCGCTATCGGGCCGCGGCCGAGCTGGCCATCGCCCGCGACGCCGATGTCGCCGCCGGCCACACCCGCTCGGACCAGGTGGAGACGATCCTCTACCGGATCGCCTCCTCGCCCAGCCGCCGCGCGCTGCTCGGCATGCGCCCCCGGGAGGGTGCGCTGATCCGCCCGCTGCTTGACTTCACGCGCGAGGAGACCGGGGCCTACTGCACCGAGCGGGGGCTGCGCTGGCGCGACGACGAGTCAAACGAATCGTCCGCGTACGCCCGCAACCGGATTCGCCGGGAGCTGGTGCCTGCGCTCGAGCGCGTCCATCCCGCCGCCCAGGAGAACCTGCTTGCCCTCGCCGCGCTGCTACGCGGCGAGGCCGATGTGCTCGACGCGGTCGTGGCCACAGCGCTCGACGGGCGGGGCATCGACGCCGAAGGCGTCGGTCAGATCGAGCTCGCGCGCCTGCGCGAGCTGGCCCCAGCGGTGCGCCGGCTGGTCATCCAGCGGCTCGCCGATGCCGTCATCGAGGCGCCCGCGGCCGGTGTCGCCCGGCGCGCCGATGAGGTCGCCGGGCTTCGCGAGGGGAGCGAGCTGCACCTCCCTCAGGGGATCAGCGCCCGGGTCCGCGACGGAGTGGTGACGCTCGGGCGGACGGAGCGAGAGCGCAGTCCGCAGCCGGCGCCGGGGCCCCCCCGCGGCAACCCACCGGGCGCGGAGCGCCCCATAGACTAAAAACCCGTGAGCGACGACGCAGCGATCGGGGACATCCTCGTCCCCGCCGATGATCTCGAGCGCCGCGTCCGCGAACTCGCGGCCGAGGTGTCGCGTGATTACGCGGGCAAGGATCTCGTCCTGATCGGGGTACTCAAGGGGGCCGTGTTCTTCCTCGCGGACCTGATGCGGGCGATCGAGATCCCCGTGGAGGTCGACTTCATGGCGGTGGCGTCCTACGGCTCGGCGACCAAGTCTTCCGGGGTGGTGAGGATCCTCAAGGACCTCGACGCCGCGATCGACGGCCGCGATGTGCTGATCGTCGAGGACATCGTGGACTCGGGGCTGACCCTCCAGTACCTCCTGCGTAACCTGGCCGGGCGCAACCCGCGTTCGCTCGAGGTCTGTGCGCTGCTGATCAAGCCCGAGCGGCGCAAGGTCGAGCTCGAGACCCGTTACGTCGGATTCGAGATCCCGGACCGGTTCGCGATCGGATACGGCCTGGACCACGCCGAGCGCTACCGCAACCTCCCGTACGTGGCCGCGCTCAAGCAATGACACGCGCGTTGCGTGCGCAGGTACCCGCCCCGGAGCGGGAAACCATGGTGCTACGCTTGCTGATCCCGGTTACAACGTAGAGACTCCTCTCCGCGCGGGGCACCGGACCGACTGAAAGACTCTCATGAGCAGGTTCTTCAAGAGCGCAGCCTTTCCGATTCTGATCGTCGTCGTACTGGCCTTCTTCGCTCAGAAACTGATCGGAAGCTCCAACCACGGGCCGCACTACACGTTCGGCAACCTGCTCACCCAACTCGATCAGGGCCAGGTCAAGCAGCTCTCGCTCGACCAGAAGTCCAATCAGGCCAACGTGACCGCGAGCGTCAACGGCCAGACGGTGAAGTACTCGGTCGGCTATCCGGACAACTACGCCACGACGCTGATCGACACCGCGCAGAAGGACGTCCAAGCGCAGGGCTTCGACGTGCAGAGCAAGTCAACCAACGGCTGGCTCTCGCTGCTGACCTACATCCTGCCCTTCGTGATCTTCATCGGGTTCTGGATCTTCCTCATGAACCAGGTCCAGGGCGGCGGCTCGAAGGTCATGTCGTTCGGCAAGTCGCGCGCCAAGCGGATGTCGGTCGACTCGCCCAAGATCACCTTTCGGGATGTGGCCGGCGTCGACGAGGCCGTCGAGGAGCTGCACGAGATCAAGGAGTTCCTCGAGAACCCCAAGAAATTCCAGGCCCTCGGCGCTCGCATCCCCAAGGGCGTGCTCCTGTACGGACCTCCCGGCACCGGCAAGACGCTGCTGGCCCGCGCGGTGGCCGGCGAGGCCGGGGTGCCGTTCTTCTCGATCTCCGGCTCGGACTTCGTCGAGATGTTCGTGGGCGTCGGCGCCTCGCGCGTGCGCGATCTGTTCGAGCAGGCCAAGCAGAACAGCCCCTGCATCATCTTCATGGACGAGATCGACGCCGTCGGGCGCCACCGTGGAGCCGGCCTCGGCGGTGGCCATGACGAGCGCGAGCAGACGCTCAACCAGCTGCTCGTCGAGATGGACGGCTTTGAGATGAAGGACAACATCATCCTCATCGCCGCCACCAACCGGCCCGACATCCTCGATCCGGCGCTGCTGCGCCCGGGCCGCTTCGACCGTCAGATCGTCGTCGACCGCCCCGATCGCCTGGGCCGCAAGAAGATTCTCGAGGTCCACACGCGCGGCAAGCCCCTCGCCCGGGAGATCAACGTCGACGCGCTGGCCGGCCAGACCCCCGGCTTCACCGGCGCCGACCTCTCCAACCTCGTCAACGAGGCCGCCCTGCTCGCCGCCCGTAACGGCAAGCGCGAGATCACCCAGGTCGAACTCGAGGAGGGGATCATGCGCGTGATCGCCGGCCCCGAGAAGAAGACCCGGGTGATGAGCAACAAGGAACGCAAGATCACCGCCTACCACGAGATGGGCCACGCGATCGTCGGCCACTACCTGCCCCACTCCGATCCGATCCACAAGATCTCGGTGATCTCCCGCGGCCAGGCGCTCGGGTACACGATCTCGCTGCCCGGGGAGGACAAGTTCCTCACCACGCGCGGCGAGCTGCAGGACCAGATGGCGATGACCCTGGGCGGACGCGCCGCGGAGGAGATCTGCTTTGACGAGATCACCACCGGTGCCTCCAACGACCTCGAGAAGGTCACGGCCACCGCCAAGCAGATGGTGATGCGCTTCGGGATGTCCGACAAGCTCGGCCCGCGCGTCTTCGGCCACGACCACGGGCAGCCGTTCCTCGGCCGCGAGTTCAGCTCCGAGCCCGACTACTCTGACGAGATCGCCCGCGAGATCGATGACGAGATCCGCCGCGTGATCGAGTCCGCGCACGTGCAGGCTCGCGAAATCCTCACCGAGCGTCGCGAGGCGCTGGGCAAGCTCTCGGAGATCCTGATCAAGCGCGAGACGATCGAGAAGGCGGAGTTCGAGGCCCTGCTCGACGGCCGCAGCGAAGAGGACGTGTTCGGCGCCGAGGCGCCCGCACCGCCCGAGATCCCCCAGGTCGCGGGCTCCGCCGCCGAGCGGCGTGACGCGCCCCGACCCCTCCCGCGTCCCGGCCTGGCCGGCGGCACGGCAGAGTAGCTCTTTCCGACGGTCGCCAGCCAGAGCGCCCGCGGTGGCGTAGACCACCTGGGCCGCGGTGTTCTGGTGCTCGCGTCTGACCTGCGATCTGCGCCCGAGGTGGCCGTCGGTGGCATCGCGGGCGCTGCCTGCGTGCCGGGCGTGCGTTTCGCGCCACGGATGCGAATGACGGGTGTCAACGGCACGGGGTGCAGGCCCGGGGCCGGGCGCCCGTGCGGAGCCGAGGCCCAGACGCTCAGCTGGCCGGTGGCAGGGGCGGGGTGAGCCCCTGGGCGTGGCAGGCGGCGAGACCGGGGGCGAGCGCGGGGGCGGCGGCGAGGTGGGGCGGATGGGCGACGGCGCGATGGCGGAAGTCGAAGTAGTCGGTCATCGCAGCCGCGTTGGCGTCGCGGAAGGTCATCGCCGGCAGGTTCCACTTGCGCTCGATGAACGCGGTCATCGAGGTGTGATCCTGGACGACGCTCGAGACGTAGCCGGGCCGGGCCCAGGGGGAGACGACGATCATCGGCACCCGGAAGCCGTAGCGGTCAAAGCCGCCCGGGGCCAGCGGGGCCTGACCCGGGGAGCGGATCGGCCGCGCGCCGTCGGGGCGGATCGCCCGGGGCGGGGGCACGTGGTCGTAGTAGCCGCCGTGCTCGTCCCAGGTGAGAAACAGGGCCGTCGAGCGCCATTGCGGCGAGGCCATCAGCGCGCCGACGACGTCGGCCACGAAGCGCTCGCCCAGCTGGATGTCCTGGGGATTCTCCTCCGAGGTCGTCGTGTAGTCGGGGTCGATGAACGAGAAGGCGGGCAGCCGCCCGGCGGCGGCGTCGAGCGCGAACTGGTCGAACTGGTGTATGCGGGGCTGGCGGGCGACGGTGTAGGCACTGGGCACGATCAGCAGCGATGCCACCCCCTGGCTATACACCCCCCATCCGATTCCGTGGTCGTCGAGGCGGTCCCAGATCGTCCCGTTCGGGGCCGGGCTGGCGAGAGCGTCGGACAGGTCGTCAACGGACCCGGACGAGCTGCCGGTGAAGAAGAAGCGCCGATTGGGATAGGTCTGCGCCAGCGTCGAGCAGAAATAGCGCTGCCCGATCGGGAAGTGACGCACGAGGGAGTACGTGAAGGGCAGATCGTGCTGATCCCAGTAACGCATCGCGACGTCGCCGCTGGCACGGACAAAGCCGTCCATCCGGCCACCGTTGAAGCTCGTGTGTGACGCGTTCCAGGCCTGGGACGGGACCGCGTGCAGCTGGCAGGGGGAGGAGGCGGGGGAGGCGTAGACCCGGCGGCCCGCGGGGTCGCGGTTGAAATTGCGCAGGCGCCCCCCGCGCCGCGTCAGGCCGTCCACGCGTGAGCGTCCGGGCACCTGGTAGGGCACCATCCCGAGCAGGTTGTCAAACGAGTGGTTCTCCATCATCAGCACGACGATGTGCTCGATCTGCGGCATCGAGGCATGACCGGCCGGCAGATGCGGGAAGGGAAGGCTGTCCGGCCGGCGCACCGACGGCAGGTCGCGCACCGGGCGTGCCCAGGCCGGCAGACCGGAACCGGCGATCAGCGCGGCGCCACCGGCCGCCCCACGCAGGAGCGTCCGTCGCGTCACGTCCTGACTGCGCACCCCAGGCATACGGCGCGGTATAGCACTAACGTCTCTGCGGCGGTGACCGCCTCGAGCTGATCCCCGCCGGACCCACGCGATGAGCCCCGACGCACCACACCCACCCACGCCCGAGCGGGTCGACCGCGAGCCACCCGTCACCCCGGGCCGGATCCTGCTCGGCCTGACCCGTGTCTGGCTCCCGCTGGCGATCGCGGCCGCCGGCGCGGTGCTGATCGTGCTCGGCCACGCCAGCCTGTCGCAGAATGCCGACGGCCGGGCGCTGAAGGCCGCTTCCGGAGTCGGGCTGCTGGTCGTCGCGATCATCGTCTGGATGTTCAACTGGATGTTTCGGATGAGCCTGGAGTCAAACCGCGAGCGTGACGCCGAGGAGGCGGCTCGCGTGCACTTTGACCGCACCGGGCGCTGGCCCGATGAGGATCCCGAGCGGCGATGAAAAGCGCGGTGACTGCGGCGGCGACGGGGGAATTCCAGGTCATGGGGATCGTCAACGTGACCCCTGACTCGTTCTCCGACGGCGGCCTGTACCTCGATCACGCAGCCGCGGTGGCGCATGGCCTCAAGCTCGAGCGTGCCGGCGCGAGCATCCTCGACATCGGCGGGGAATCGACCCGCCCCGGAGCCCACCCGGTTCCCGAGGCCGAGGAGTTGCGACGGGTCGTGCCGGTCATCGAGGGGCTGCGCGCGCAGGGGTCGGCGGCGCAGATCTCGATCGACACCTCCAAGGCGGCGGTCGCCGCGGCCGCGCTGCGAGCCGGGGCCACGCTGGTCAACGACGTCACCGCACTGCGGGGCGATCCGGCGATGGCCGAGGTGGTGGCGAGCGCCGGCGCCGACCTGTGCCTGATGCACATGCTCGGCGACCCGCGCACGATGCAGCGCGACCCCCGCTACGACGATGTCGTCTCCGAGGTCAAGGCGTTCCTGGACGAGCGGCTGGGCGTCGCCGTCGGCGGCCGGGATCGCCGAGCAACGGATCGCGCTCGATCCCGGTATCGGCTTCGGCAAGACGACCGAGCACAATCTCACCCTGCTGCGCCGCGTCGCCGAGCTCGTCGCGCTCGGGCGCCCGGTGCTGATCGGCACCTCGCGCAAGTCCTTCCTGGGCAAGATCACCGCCCGCCCGGTCGAGGATCGGATCGCGGCCACGATCGCCACCAACCTGTTCGCCTACGAGCGCGGCGCCCGCATCTTCCGGGTCCACGACGTGGCTCCGATCCACGATGCCCTGCAGGTCCTGGCTGCTACGGTCCAGCGCCCATGGCTGACCACGACGCCGACGAGTTCGACGACGATGTCGACGACGTAGACGAGGACGAGGAGGGTCACTCCGAGCCCGAGGTCACGATCGAGATCAGTGGCCTGTCGCTCTACACGCACCTCGGTGTCACCGCTGCCGAGCGAGAGGTGGGACAGCGCCTGCTGCTGGACCTTCGCCTCGACGTCGGGGAGTGCGACGCGACCGTGACCGATCGCATCGAGGACACGATCGACTACGGCCAGGTCTGCGAGATGGCCAACCTCGTGGCCCAACAGCGGACCTATAAGACGCTCGAACGCCTGTGCGCGGCGATTGCCGACCGTCTGCTGGACCAGTACGACGCGGGCGCCGTCTGGGTCAAGGCGGCCAAGCCGGAGCCACCGCTGGCGCTGCCGGTCGGGGAGGTCTCCGTCGAGGTGTGGCGCGAGGCCAACGGGTGAGCGCCGCGGCGTGAGCGCCACCGGGTACCTCGGGCTCGGTTCCAACCTCGGCGATCGGCGGGCCCACCTTCAGGCGGCAGCCGCTGCGCTGCCCGTGCACGGTGTCGCTGTCACCGCGGCCTCCTCGCTGTACGACACCGAGCCGGTCGGGCTCGTGGTCGACCAGCCCGAGTTCCTCAACGCGTGCCTACGGATCGAGACCGACCTCGAGCCGCTCGCGTTGCTCGATGCCGCCAAGGCGGTCGAGCGTGACGTCGGGCGCGTCAGCGGAGGCCCCCGCCACGGACCGCGGGTGATCGACGTCGACGTGCTGCTGCTCGGCGGACGCACCTTTGACTCCGAGCGGCTGCGGCTGCCCCATCCCGAGGTCAGCTCGCGGCGCTTCGTGCTCGTTCCCCTGCTCGAGCTCGATCCCGAGCTCACGCTGCCCGGCGGCGATCGGCTCGCTGACCGCCTGGCGGGGCTCGCCCCGGGCCAGGACGTGCGGCGGGCCGGCCCCCCGCTGCTGTAATGAACCGATGCTGCTCGTCGTTGACGTAGGAAACACGCAGACGCACTTCGGGGTGTTCCCACCGGGCGAGACCACGATCGCCGAGGACTGGCGCTTTGCCACCGTGCGCGAATCGACTCGGGACGAGCTCGGGGCGGCGCTCTCGAACCTGCTCGCCCTGCGCGGCCGGCAGTTCTCCGACATCTCGCACGCGATCGTCTCCTCGACCGTGCCCCAGCTCTCCGAGCAGTGGACGGCGATGTCCCAGCGCTACCTCTCCAGCGAGATGCTCGTCGTCGGCCCGACGATCCGCACCGGCATGCCGATCCGCATGGACAACCCCCGCGAGGTCGGCGCCGACCGGCTCGTCAACGCCGTCGCCGCCTATGAGCGCGTCCAGGGCGCCTGCGTGGTCGTCGACTTCGGGACCGCGATCACCTACGACGTCGTCTCGGAGGACGGTGAGTACCTGGGCGGGATCATCAGCCCGGGGCGGAGATCTCGATCGACGCGCTCTACGAGCGCGCGGCGAAGCTTCCCAAGGTCGAGCTCGCCCCGCCCCGTTCGCTGATCGGCAAGTCCACCGTGGACGCGATCCGCAGCGGGATCGTGTTCGGTTTCGCCGCTCAGGTCGACGGCATCGTGCGCCGGCTGCGCGAGGAGCTCGGGCCCGACACCAAGGTGCTGGCCACGGGCGGCCTGGCTCGTGCGCTCGTCCCCGAGGTGCGCGAGACGATCGACGAGGTGGATGACCTGCTGACCCTCACCGGGCTGCGACTGATCTGGGAGCGCAACGCGGACTGAGGACGGGCCGGTAGCTACCCGGCGGTGGCCGCGGCCAGGGGCGGCGGCACGGGAACGTCCGGGGTGCGAGCGACGGTCGCGGCGAGGATCAGGTACCCCAGCCGCCGCCGGTCCTCGGGGTGAGCGATCTCGGCGGCATCAAACGCATCGAGCAGGTCCACGATCACCGCGAACAGGGGAGCGTCGTCGATCTCATCGGGCACGTCACACGCCTGGCGCGCGAGCGCGAGCATCTCGGGCCCGGATTCGTTGCCGCGCATGGTCGCGATCGCGCCGAGCATCACGAAGGCCGAGACCCGGTCGAGCAGGACGTGAGGCGCCTGCTCGCGCTCCCCGATCGCCGGCCCGGCGCTCTGCAGCGGCGCTCCGGCGGCGATCCGCAGTGACTGGCCCGAGGCGATCGAGTGGATCTGCACGGTCGAGAGTCCCGCCTGGATGGCCATCCGCAGCTGGAAGACCGAGGACAGGGCCGAGGCGCCGTACGGCGCGTCGGAGGCGAACAGGATCTGCCCGGGGGGAACGAGCGAGAACAGCGCCTGCAGGTCGGCCGGCATCCACCAGGCGGTGTCGAACAGCAGGTTGGGATAGTCGGCCGCCACCCGCCAGATCCATGACAGGTCACAGATGGCGGCGTGGGCGAGGATGATCCTCGCGTTGGGAAATTCGGCGGCCAACTGCACGGCGTGGCTGCCCAGGGCCGGGATGCCACGACCGGCGTGGATCAGGATCGGGAGGCCGCGTTCATCGGCCAGTGCTCCCAGCTCGCGCATCGCCGGGTGATCGAGCGTGAACTGCTCGGCGCGGGGGTGAAGCTTGATGCCCTTGGCGCCCGCGGCGAGGGCGCGCTGCGCCTCGGCCAGGGCGCCGCCGGTGTTCGGGCTCACCCGGCAGAAGGGGGTCAGCACGCCCGGGGCCTGCTCGGCGGCCGCGATCACCATGTCGTTGGCGGCCGGGTAGCCCTCGGGCTCATGCATCGGGAACACGAATGCGCCCCGCGCGTGCGCCGCGGTCAGGGTGGCCAGCAGCTGCTCGAGCGTCTGGCTCATCCCGTCGGGGTCGTTCTGGCCCAGATGCGTGTGCGCATCGAACAGCTCGACACCCGGCACCTGCCCGCGCAGGAGCTCAAACCACGGCGTCACCAGGGCGGACATGTCCATCGGGGTGCAATTCCTAGCAGGTGACACTCAGCGGCAGGCTCAACGGCGGTGCGGTGAGGCGGCGGTAACGTCTCAGGGACGATGACCGCGACGCTGACCGACCCGTGGCGCCTGGGTGGGGTGGAGATCCCCAACCGGGTCGTGCTTGCGCCACTGGCCGGGATCGGCAACTGGTTCGTGCGGTTGCAGGCCAAGCGCCACGGCGCCGGCCTGGCCGTGTCCGAGATGGTCTCGAGCTTTGCCGTGCACCACGGCAACGAGCGCACCTGCACCGAGCTGCTGCGGATCCACCCCGATGAGCACCCGGTGTCGGTCCAGCTGTTCGGCCACGATCCCGATGTGATGGCGTCCGCCGCGGAGCGAGTCGCGGCGGCGGGCGCGGACCTGATCGACATCAACATGGGCTGCCCGGTCCCGAAGGTCTGCAAGACCGGCGCCGGCGCGGCCCTGCTCGATGACCCCGATCTGGCGGTTGCGCTGGCGCTCGCGGCGGCCCGCGGCAGTGGCCTGCCCGTCACCGTCAAGCTGCGTTCCGGGTTGCGTCCCGGGGATGACAAGGGGATCGAGACCGCCCGGCGGCTGGCCTATGACGGTGGCGTGGCGGGACTCTGCATCCATCCGCGACACGCGTCGCAGCGCCACGGCGGCAGTCCCGACTATGAGCTCGCCCGGCGGCTGATCGAGGAGCTGCCCGTTCCGGTGCTGATCTCCGGCGGCCTGCGCACCGCCGAGCAGGCCCGTCGAGGCGTTCGCGCAGACCGGAGCCGCCGCGATCCAGCTGGCGCGCGGCTCGCTGGGAAACCCGTGGCTGTTCGGAGAGCTGCTCGGAACCTGGGTGGTGACCCGACCCGAGACGAGATCCTCGCCGAGCTCGATTGGGTGATCGATCGCGCCGGCGAGCATCTTGGCCCCGAGCGCGCCAACCGCTATCTGCGCAAGTTCTACCCCTGGTACATCGAGCGCCTCGGCGGCGACAAGCCGCTGCAGGACGCACTTCAGCGAACGCCGATCTGGACGATGTCCGGGCGCTGCTCGGGCTCGTGCCGGTCTGAAGCCGCACCGCCCCGCCTCCGCCGGCCGCGTGATCCAGGGCCGCCGGGGGATAGCGCCCCGACGCCCCCAGCGTACGCCCCGGTCGGGGTCGTGCCGCATCGAGTCGCCCATCGGCAGGGCTCCGGCCGGAGGTCTGAAAGCGGTGTCTATACTCATCGGCCGACGCGAGCCCGTGTCGCGTATCCATCCCGCTGCAGAGGGCGGGTTTCTTCGCTGGGCAGCGGCCGTGCGCCGCGCGTCACCGGCCCCGAAACCACAGGTCACACGTATGCCCAAGGACGTCATCCTCACCCCGGAGGGCCTCGCCACGCTCAAGGCGGAGCTCGACCATCTTTCCACCACCCGCCGCCGCGAAGTCGCCTCCCGGATCAGGGAGGCGCGCGAATTCGGGGACATCTCCGAGAACGCCGAGTACGACGATGCCAAGAACGAGCAAGCCATGCTCGAGGGCGCGAATCGCGACGCTGGAGGAGAAGCTGCGCTCCGCGACGGTCGTCGACGCCTCCGACCTCGGCACCGACGTCGTCCGCGTCGGATCCGTCGTGCACGTCAAGGATGACGGCGGCAAGTCGGCCAAATACACGATCGTCGGTACGGCCGAGGCCAACCCGGCCGACGCCAAGCTCTCCAACGAGTCACCGGTCGGTAAGGCGCTGATCGGCCGCAAGCGCGGTGACGATGTCACCGTGACGACACCCCGCGGCGAGCGCAAGCTCAAGATCACCAAGATCGACGTCGTCGGCAAGTAGGGCCGGGGGTCAAGCCGTGGCCGAGGACCCCGGCGGCTCCTCGGAACTCCTCCGAGTCCGCCGCGACAAGCTCGAAGCGCTACGCGCGTCCGGCGTGGACCCGTTCCCGCATGCCTTCGCCGGCGTGCAGCCGATCGCTGATGTGCGCGCCGCCCACGCGAACCTCGAGGCCGGCGAGGAGACCGACCAGACCCACCGGATCGCGGGCCGACTCGCCGCCCGGCGGGGCCAGGGCAAGATGGCCTTCCTCGACCTTGTCGACCGCTCGGGCCGGATGCAGCTGCAGGCCCGATCTGACCTTCTCGGCGCCGAGGCGATGGAGCGGCTGCTCGGCCTCGACCTCGGGGACCTGATCGGGATCGACGGGACCACCTTTCAGTCCCGGCGCGGTGAGCTCACGCTGAGGATCGACGGCTTCGCGCTGCTGGCCAAGTCCCTGCGCCCGCCGCCCGACAAGCATCACGGCCTGACGGACGTCGAGACCCGCTTTCGCCGCCGCGAGCTGGACCTGATCGCCAACGACGAGGCGCGGGCGCTGTTCATGACCCGCGCGCGCGTGATCTCCACGATCCGCCGCGTTCTCGACGAGGACGGTTTCGTGGAGGTGGAGACGCCGGTGCTCCAGCCGCTCTACGGAGGGGCGATGGCGCGGCCGTTCACGACTCACCACAACGCACTGGATCGTGACCTGTACCTGCGCATCGCGACCGAGCTGTATCTCAAGCGCCTGATCGTCGGCGGGTTGGAGCGGGTCTACGAGCTGGGCAAGAACTTCCGCAACGAGGGTGTCGACACGACGCACAACCCCGAGTTCACGGTGCTCGAGTGGTATGAGGCGTACGCCGACTACCAGGACATCGCCGCACGCTGCGAGCAGCTCGTGGCGACGGTCGCCGAGTCCGTCGGGTACGCGGGCGAGCTCGACTTCGCGCCCCCCTGGAAGCGCGAGACGCTCGCGGGGGCGATCGCCGACCGCACCGGCGTCGACATCCTCGCGGTGCGCGAGCGCGATGCGCTGGCCGCCGCGATGCGCGAGCGCGGTCTCCCCGTGCCCGAGGGTGAGACGCTGGCCCCAGCTGGTCGACGAGCTCGTCTCCCGCTATGTCGAACCGACGCTCGTGCAACCGACGTTCCTGCTCGATTTCCCGATCGAGATCTCGCCGCTGGCCAAGCAGCATCGGTCGGCACCCGGGCTGGTCGAGCGCTTCGAGGCCTTCGTTGGTGGGATGGAGATCGCCAATGCGTTCACGGAGCTCAACGATCCTGACGAGCAGCGCCGCCGCTTCGAGAGCCAGCAGCGCTTTGCCGCCGCGGGCGACGATGAGGCCCAGCCATACGACGAGGCGTTCGTGCAGGCTCTCGAGCAGGGGATGCCGCCGACCGGCGGGATCGGGATCGGGATCGATCGTCTCGTCATGCTCATGACCGGCGTGCGGTCGATCCGTGAAGTGGTGCTGTTCCCGGCCCTGCGGACATGAGCCGCCGGGCCTGGCTGGCGTTCGCCGGCTGCTCGGTTCTGTGGGGCGTGCCGTATCTGTTCATCCGCATCGCCGTCCGGGGTGGGGTGCCGCCGGCGCTGGTCGCGTTCGGGCGGGTGGCGCTGGCGGCGGTCGTCCTGCTGGCCCTCGCCGCCCGGGCCGGAACCCTGCCCCAGCTGCGTGGACGCTGGCGCGCGGTGATCGCCTACGGCGTGGTGGAGATATCGCTGCCGTTTCCGCTCATCGCCGCCGGCGAGCAGCAGGTCAGCTCCTCGCTGGCCGCGATCGTGATCGCCTCGGTGCCGCTGATCGGTGCCGTGCTCGCGCTGCGCTTCGATCACACCGAGCGCCCGACCCCGCGCGGGCGGCCGGGCTGATGGTCGGCTTCGCCGGCGTGGTCGTGCTGATGGGCCTCGACGGCACCGCCAGCGGTCGCGAGCTGCTCGGAGCATGCGCGATTCTGGTTGCCGCGGTCGGCTACGCGATCGGACCGATGATTCTCAAGCTCAAGCTCGACGGGGTCGACCCGCGGGCCATGATGGGGGCCAGCCTGGCGGTGGCCGCTGTGGCGCTCGCCGGTCCCGGCCGCGCTGAGCGTGCCCGCGCGCACGCCGACTACGGGCGCGTTGGTCAGCGTCGTCGTGCTCGGGCTGGTCTGTACGGCGGCCGCGTTCGTGGTCGTCGCGGTCCTGATCCGGGAGGCGGGCACGAGCCGGGCACTCGTGATCACCTACGTCAACCCGGTGATCGCCGTCGCCCTCGGGGTGAGCCTGCTCGGTGAGCAGCCGGGGGCGGGCGCGGTGGCCGGGCTGCTGCTGATCCTCGCCGGCTCGTGGCTGTCCACCGGCGGGCGCCTGCCCCCGGCCGGCGGCCCGGCCGCGTGGCTGCGGCGGACGCCCCGTGGGAGCCGTCGCACGCCCGATGAACAGGGTGTGAACGCCGCTCGCAGCGGCATCCTGATCGGTCTGGGTCGCCGAGGGCGGCTGTTAGACTGAGCTATGGCCCGAAGAGCACACCGTTTGCCCTCATCGTTTTGGCGGGTACGCCGACACTAAGGGTGGAACGGCCTCTTCAGCGTCCCCTCAGCGGCTGTGAGCCAAAGCGACTCTGGCAGCGTAGGAACAAGCAGACCCGGAAGAAACCGCGACCGACCAGCTCCCGAAGTACCGGCCCCAACAGCTAGGAAGCCAATGTTTGAGCGATTTACAGAGCGGGCGCGTCAGGTCGTCGTCCTGGCCCAGGAAGAGGCGCGGACCCTTAAGCACAACTACATCGGGACTGAGCACATCCTGCTCGGTCTGCTGCGTGAGG
>CAVXPV010000002.1:0-29584 GCA_963763715.1 uncultured Solirubrobacterales bacterium | reverse complement strand
GGTCTTCCGGCCCGAGTTCCTCAACCGGATCGACGACGTCATCGTCTTCCACAAGCTGGCCAAGGACGAGATCAAGGAGATCGTCGAGCTGCTGCTGCGCCGGATCCGCGAGTCGATGGCCGAGCGGGAGCTGCAGCTCGAGCTCTCCGAGGAGGCCAAGGACCTGCTCGTCGACAAGGGCTGGGATCCCGCCATGGGCGCTCGTCCGCTGCGCCGGGCGATCCAGCGCTACATCGAGGATCCGCTCGCCGACTTCGTGCTCCGCGCGCAGGTGCCGCCCGGGTTCGACGGTGCTCGTCGAGCCCGGTGTCGACGAACCGACGACGAGGACGTCAAGCTGTCGGTGATCGAGCCGGCGCCCAAGCCCACCCCGGTCGGGGTCGGTGCCGACGGCGGCTCCACGGAGCCCGGTGAGGACTCCGCCACGCGCCGGCGGGCGACGCGCCCGAGGCCGAGCCTCGTCCGGTTCCGAGTAGCGCCCGCTCATCGGTTTGCGGTCTCGCGCCCTGCCTGCTGGTGGGGCGCGAGTCGTTTGTGGGGGCGTCGCGGGCGGGCCCGGCGGGGATGCCCTGCGCGCATGCCCTGCGCGCCAAATACGCCACGGCCGAGGATGCTCGGCGCATAACGCACGTCTGACCGCGATCGTGCGCCGGAGTGTTCGGCGACGCCGCGTTTGGCGCAGATCGCATGGGCTGGCGCCCCGAAGCGCCGCCCCGGTCCGTCCAGCCCAGGACGTAGGCTCGAACGATGCCCCGCCCGAGCACCATCCACGTCTGCACCGACTGCGGCCACGAAGCGCCGCGTTGGGCGGGTCGCTGCCCGGGCTGCGGTGAGTGGAACACCCTCGTGGAACAGATCCGGCCCGCGGCTCCCGCCGGGGCACGCGGACACATCTCTGACGGGTCGCGCCCCGCCGGTCCTCCGGTGGGGCGCGAGTCGTTTTCGGGGACGAGGGCGCTGCGGCCGGCGTGGCTTGCGGTCGCGCCGGCGCTGGGGGCCGGGAACCGCCGCGGCCGCACGGCCCCGTCGGACCCCACGGTCCGTCCAGCCCAGGACGTAGGCTCGAACGGTGCCTCGTCCGACCACCGTCCACGTCTGCACCGACTGCGGCCACGAGACGCCGCGCTGGGCCGGACGCTGTCCGGGCTGCGGGGAGTGGAACACGCTGGTCGAGCAGGTGCGCCGGCCGGCCGGGGCCGCGCGCAGCGCCCGCGGCGCGATGGCGGCGGGTCCGGGCCGCGGACGCGGGCTGTCGGGATCGGGCGCGCCCCCCGTCGTCCCCACCACGCTCGGCGAGGTCATCGCGGCCGACCACGTCCGGCTGAGCACCGGCATCGGGGAGCTCGACAACGTCCTCGGAGGCGGGATCGTGCCCGGCTCGCTCGTGCTCATCGGCGGTGCGCCCGGAATCGGGAAATCCACGCTGACCACGATGGTGGTCGCCAATCTCGCCGCGGCCGGACGCCGCACGCTGTACGTGTCGGCCGAGGAGTCAGCCGCGCAGATCCGCCTGCGGGCCGAGCGGCTGCGCGGCGGCGACCCGCTGGCGATCCCGGTGATCGCGGAGACCGACCTCGACACCGTGCTGGCGACCCTCGAAGCCGAGCGGCCTGAGGTCTGCGTGGTCGATTCCGTACAGACGATCCACTCCGCCGAGCTCTCGAGCGCGGCCGGTTCGGTGGCCCAGGTGCGCGAAGTCGCCGATGCGATCATGAACGTGGCCAAGCGGCTGGACATCGCGGTCATCCTCGTCGGCCACGTGACCAAGGAGGGGGCCCTGGCCGGCCCTCGGGTGCTCGAGCACCTCGTCGACTGCGTGCTGCAGTTCGAGGGTGAGCGCGAGCGCACCTACCGGACCGTGCGGGCGGTCAAGAACCGGTTCGGCTCGACCAACGAGGCGGGAGTCTTCGAGATGCGTGATGACGGGCTCGTCGAGGTGCTCGACGCCTCCGCCCGGTTCGTGGCCGAGGCCACCCGGGCCCCGGGCAGCGTCGTGCTATGCGCGATGGAGGGCTCGCGGCCGCTGCTGGTCGAGGTGCAGGCACTGGTGACCGCGTCCGAGCTCGTGCCCCCGCGCCGCGTGGTGAGCGGCCTGGACCGCAACCGGGTCGCGCTCGTGCTCGCGGTGCTCGGACGCCATGGCGGTATCGGGCTCGGCTCCGCTGACGTGTTCGTCAACGTGGTCGGCGGCGTTCGGATCGATGAGCCGGGCGCCGATCTGGCGGTCGCGCTGGCCGTGGCGAGCGCCGCCAAGCGGGTTGCCCTGCGGGCCCGCAGGGCGTCCGCTGGCCTGCTTCGGCGAGCTCGGCCTGACCGGCGAGCTGCGCACCGTCGGCCACGGAGACCGGCGCTTGGCCGAGGCGCGAGCGGTTCGGACTCGCTCCTGTGGTCGAGCCGGGAGCGCGCGGCAGCCTGCGCGAGGCGCTCGGTGCCGCCCTTGGCCGGCCGCAAACGTTCGCAAACGCGGCCTGAGCAGGAGCTCCGCAAGTCAGCCGAGGGGGGCGACCGGCTAAAATCGACTCCGATGCCGCCGCGTTCCGGGGAAGAGCTCACCACCGAGCTCGAGTCTCGCCAGGAGTCCCGGATCATGAGGGCGCTCGAGATGGTCGCGCCCGGCACCTCGCTGCGGGAGGGGATCGACAACATCGTCGACGCGCGGACCGGTGCGCTGATCGTGATCGGCGACGCCGACGAGCTGGGCTTTCTGTTCTCGGGCGGGATCAAGCTCGACATCGACTACTCGCCGGCCTTCCTCTATGAGCTGGCCAAGATGGACGGGGCGATCGCGCTCAGCTCCAACGCGACGAAGATCGCGCACGTCAACGTCCAGCTCACGCCGGACCCGACGATCCTCACACTCGAGACCGGGACCCGTCATCGCACCGCCGAGCGCGTCTCCAAGCAGACCGACGCGATCGTGATCGCAGTGTCGGAGCGGCGGGAGGTCGTCTCGCTCTACGTGGACGGCGCCAAGTACATCCTCGAGGACATCCCCGTCGTCCTCGCCAAGGCCAACCAGGCGCTGGCCACGCTGGACAAGTACCGCAGCCGTCTGGACCAGGTCTCGACCCGGCTGACCGCGCTCGAGTTCGAGGGTGGCGTCACCCTGCACGATGTCCTCACCGTGCTGCAGCGGGCCGAGCTGGTGACCCGGATGGCGGTCGAGATCGAGCGCTACATCGTCGAGCTCGGCACCGAGGGCCGGCTGATCGAGATGCAGCTCGACGAGACGATGGTCGGGGTCGCCGCCGACAAGGCCGCGCTGCTGCACGACTACGTCGTCGAGGACACCGACGACGGTTTTGCCGCGGTCGTCGATCAGCTCGTTCGCCTGCCCCATCAGGATCTTCTCGACTTCGGTCGCCTCGCCGAACTGCTCGGCTACGACCGCAAGCTCAACACGCTCGACTATCCCTCCTCACCGCGCGGCTTCCGCATCTTGGGGCGCATACCCAGGCTGCCCAGACTCGTCGTCCAGCGGATCGTGACGGAGTTCGGGGGATTCGAGGAACTGCTCGCCGCGTCCGACGGCGAGCTGGAGACCGTCGACGGCGTCGGCGAGATCCGGGCGAAGGACATCCGCGAGGGCCTTCGTCGCCAGCAGGAGATCAACCTGGTTGATCGCTACCTGCAGACGTAGGGTCGCGATGACCCTCACCGCAATACCCGAGCGGGCCACCGCGGCCCGCAATTCAATGAGGAGGACACCATCACAGAGCTAACGGAAGAGCACCTGGATGACCTTGAGGCGCTCGTGCCGCCCGTGCAGGTCGACTTCGAGATCGGCGACAGCGTCGTCTATCCGCACCACGGAGCCGGACGGGTCCTTCGCAAGGAGAGCAAGGAGGTCTTCGGCGAGAGCCGTGAGTACCTGACGATCCAGATCCTCCACAACGACATGACCGTGATGGTGCCGACCGAGAACGCCGCCCTGGCCGGTCTGCGGCGCGTGATCGACGAGGAGACGATCAAGAAGGTCCTCGCGGTGCTGCAGGACGAGTGTTCGGAGATGCCCAAGAACTGGAACCGGCGCTTCAAGCACAACCGGGACAAGATCAAGACCGGGGACATCTACGAGCTGGCCGAGGTGGTCCGCAACCTCGCCATCCGTGAGGCCGAGAAGGGGCTCTCGACCGGTGAGAAGCAGATGTTCACGCGGGCCAAGAAGATCCTCTGCTCCGAACTGATGTACGCCCTCCAGATGGAGGAGGCCGAGGTCGAGACCTACCTCCACGACCTGCTCCTGGGCCCGGAGCGCCACGGCAACGGCAACGGCAAGGTGGCCGTCGCCGCGAAGTAAGGGTTCTCGACGATGCATCTGGCGGTCCTGGTCGGCCGTCTCGCGGCGCCAGACACCACCCGCTCGCTCGCAATAGCGCTGCTATTGCTGCGCTCCCGTGGCCGTCTGGCATCCACGAGCCGACCACCCAATCCCATCACCTGCATCGTCGAGAGCCCTAGGGTCACCGTGGCGGTCGCACTGATTGTGGCCGCCGGCCGGGGTGAGCGCCTTGGGACGGATCGGCCCAAGGCGCTCGTGTCGCTGGGCGGTCGTCCCATGCTCGAGTGGAGCCTCGACGCCCTGCGCGCCGTCGATGCCGTGCACGAGATCATCGTCGCGCTGCCCGGCGACTGGCTGCACGCCGCCCCGAGGGTGTGATCGCCGTCGCCGGCGGAGCGCAGCGCTCGCATTCGGTTCGGGCGGCCCTCCAGCGCAGCGGCGACGGTGACCCGGTGATCGTGCACGATGCCGCCCGTCCCCTGGTCACCACGGCGCTGTTCGCGCAGGCGCTTGACGAGCTCGAGCGCTCACAGGCCGACGCGGTGATCGCGGCCGCGCCGGTCACCGACACGATCAAGGAGTGCGCGCCCGACGGCCGGACCGTCGCCCGCACCCTGGACCGCTCGCGACTGTGGGCGATCCAGACTCCCCAGGTGTTCCGTCGCGCGGCGCTGGCCGCCGCGCTGGCCGGCCCCGACGCGCACCTGGCCCGTGCCACCGACGACGCCTGGCTGATCGAGCACGCCGGCGGAACGGTGCGGATCGTGGGAAGTGACCCGGGCAACCTCAAGGTGACCACTCCCGAGGATCTGCGGATCGCCGAGCTGGTACTCGCCGAGCGAGCCGCGCCCGCGGCCTCGGCATGGACCGCTGGCGCGATGAGGGTCGCCACCGGCATCGGCTATGACTGCCACCGGCTCGTGGCCGGGCGCCCGCTGGTGATCGGGGGCGTGACGATCGAATCCGACCTCGGCCTGGACGGCCACTCCGACGCCGACGTGCTCGCGCACGCGATCACCGACGCGATCCTTGGCGCCTGTGCGCTCGGCGACATCGGCGAGCACTTTCCCGACACCGATCCCCGCTATGCGGGCGCGGACTCGATCGCGCTGCTGCGCGCCGCGGGTGAACTGGCCGCGCAGGCCGGGTTCACGGTCTCCCACGTCGACGCCACGGTGATGCTCGAGGCACCCAAGCTGGCGGGGGTCCGCGAGGCGATGCGGGCCAAGCTCGCCGGTGCCCTCGGGCTCGGGCTCGCCCAGGTGAGCGTCAAGGCCACCCGCGGCGAGGGGATGGGCTTCGTCGGCCACCGCGAGGGCGCCGCGGCGCTCGCCGTGGCCACCGTCCAGTCGGGCTGACCCTGCCGGTGACCCGGACGCCGCGGTCAGGCTGACGCGGGGTCAGCCGCTTCGGGTCAGCCCACTTCGAGTCAGCCCGCACGCGCGGACCGGCGCGCGGCGGCTTGGCTGCGCATCCGCTCATGCTCGACCAGCCGGGCGAGTTGACGGCAGGTCGAGCGCAGATGTGAGGTCACTGCCGGGCCGGCGATCCGCTCGGCCAGCCAGCCGGCCAGACCGCCGCCGGCCACACCGCCGGCGAGCCGGACCTCGACCCGGGTGCGGCCGCCCGGAGCCGGGCGCAGCCGCCAGCGCCCGCGCTGGTCCACGCCGGTCACCGATGTCCAGGCGAGATCGCGGGGGGCGTCCCACTCGACGACCTCGACGAGGCCACCGACCTCGGCCGAGCCGACCCGCATCAGCATCCGGTAGCGCGCGCCGAGGCCGCGCTCCTTCTCGCCGTCCACTTCCCAGCGGGTCACCCCGGACATGAAGCTCAGGGCCCGCTCGGGGTCGGAGACGATCTCCCAGACGGTCTCGATCGGCGCCGAGACGACCGTGCTGGCGCTCGACCTCACGGCCGGCTCACCCGAGCACCGGCAGCCGCCGCTCGGCGGCCAGCGCGTCCAGGGTGTCCTGCATGAGGCGGATCAGGTGGTCATAGACCTCGTCGACGTCGGGATCGGGACCGAACTCGGCCCGCAGGTCGATCGGGGGCAGCGTCTCGACGGTGATCTTGGCCGGGAGCGGGATATGGCCGAACATGTCGCCGACGTTCAGCCCCCAGGGGAGGGCGAGCGAGATCGGCAGGACCTTGAGGCGGAACAGGCGGTCGAGCGCGAACATGCGGGCCAGTCCCTCGCCGCGGCTGAGGAACAGTGCCGTCTCCTGGCCTCCGATCGCCACCACGGGCACGATCGGGACGTCCTGCTGCAGGGCGAGGCGGATGAACCCCTTGCGGCCGCCGAAGTCCACCCGGTTGCCGTGCCAGCTGGGCCGATGGACCTCGTAGTCGCCGCCGGGATAGACGAGCAGCGCCGCGCCCGACTCGAGCGCCTTACGGGCGTTGGCGGGCGACGCGGCGACGGTGCCGAACCGCCGCAGCGAGCCCAGCCCCGGCATCGACAGCACGAGGTTGTGGGCGAGCTGGAAGAACGGCCGCTCGACGCCGAAGTAGGTGTTGAAGGCCAGCGTGAAGACGACCGTGTCCGGCGTCATGTTCCCGCCCGAGTGGTTGCCGACCAGCAGGACGGGCCCATCATCGGGGATGTTGCCCAGTCCCCGGACCTCGCCGCGGTACCAGAGGCTGGCCATCAGCCACATGAGCGGCAGCCGCTCGCGGATGAAGTCGGGATCGCGCTCGTCGAGGTCAGCGCGCGGGATCCGCAGTTGCGCCTGGGCGGCGATCCCGCGCAGGGCCCGGCTCAGCAGCGAGCGGGACGGCTCCCCGCCGGGCTTCTGCCTCGGAGACGTGACCGTTGCTGCGGGCTCGGTCGGCGACCGCCATCGGCGCAGTCTAATCCGCGGCGTGGCAATCGAGCATCAGGCGGCGGCGGCGTGGTCGTCGCGGCGGCCGGCCTCGGCCGCCGGGGCACTGACGACGCCGTGGCCGGACGGCCTCGGCGGCCTCGGCACGGGCGAAGAACTCCATCAACAGTTCGTTGGTCTCGTCCGGGCGCTCGACCTGAGGGACGTGCCCGCAGTTCTCGAGCGTGATCTGCTCGGCCGAGGGCAACCACTTGGCGACGTGGCGGCGAAAGGCGGAGGGGACGAGCCGATCGTGGGTGCCCCACACGAACAGCGCGGGCTTGGACAGACCGGCCAGCCGGGGGTAGAAGCCGTGGCGGCCGTAGGGCGCCTCGAGATAGATGTTGCGCGCCGAGGAGAGAAACGCATAGCGCGCTCCGGCGGAGTGATAGATCCGGCGGAACTCGTCGACCATGACCTCGGCCACGGCGGGATCGATCAGGTCACGGTCATAGAACATGCTCCAGAACTGACTCTGCACCGCGCCACGGGAGAAGTTGTGCGGAAGCAGGCCGAACTCGGGACGCAGGAGACGCACGACCGGGTGAAAGTCGCGCTTGACCCACGCGACGGCGGGGCAGAGCAGCCCGAGGGCGCGGACGCGCTCGGGAGCGATCAGGGCCATCTCGATCGCGATCCGGCCGCCCATCGAGTTGCCGACCACGTGGGCGGACTCGATCCCCTGGGCATCCATCATGGCCAGCATGTGCTCGGCGAACCAGCGGGCGTTGTAACGCCCGCGCGCCGGTTTGCTCGAGGAGCCGAAGCCGGGTAGATCGGGCGCGTGGACGCGGTAGCGCTGGCCGAGCGCGGCCGCCGTCGCGAACAGGGACGCCCGGGTCCCGCCGAGGCCGTGCAGGAGCAGGACGTCGGGGCCGTGCCCGATGGTCAGCGTGGAGATCCGCTGGTCGGCGGGCCGGTACGTCATGGATCTGCAGCAGCGGTGGGCGGCCGCCGGGCAGGCGGAACATGCCCTCGAACCCGACCGCATAGTCGAGATTGCCCCGCACCGACAGCCGCCGCTGCTCAAAGGCGTCGATCCCGGATAGATCGCCGGCGCGCAGGGCCAGCCACGTCGCGGCATCGGTGGCGAGGGTGACGTCCGGGTGCCGGCGGGTCACGCCCTGGCGCACGCGGGCGGCGTGGCTGGTGCAGCGGATCTCCCAGGTCCGGCCGAGATCGCCGAGCCTGACCTGGTAGGTGGCGTCAAAGCCCGGGTCGGCCCCCAGGTAGCGGTCCGCGAGAGTTCGGAAACCCTCAAGCACAGCCGTGAGGCGCTCGGAGGGCTGTGACGGAGACATGCGGGCGGGCAACCTGGTTATCGGCGTGGATCGCCGAGGACCGGAGCGAGTGACGGAACGCCGGCGGGCGCGTGGATCACAACCGGTCGCACTAAGGTTGGCGCGACGTGCGGACGATTTCCCTGCATGACACGTGGACGGGGCAGGTCCGGGCGCTGACGCCGGTGCGGCCGCCGCACGTGCGGATCTACGCGTGCGGCCCGACGGTGTACGGCCGTATCCACGTGGGCAACGCGCGGCCTTACGTGGTCTTTTCGCTGCTCAAGCGCTTTCTCATCAGCCAGGGCTACACCGTCGAGTTCGTGGCGAACGTCACGGATATCAACGACAAGATCTACGTCGCGGCCCGTCAGGCCGGGATCGGCAGCACCGAGCTCGCGCGCGAGATGACCGCGGCCTACGTGGCCGACACCGATGCGCTCGGCCTCGGGCGACCCGGACCGCGAGCCGCTGGCCAGCGAGACGATCGGCCCGATCGTGGCTCTGATCGAGCGTCTGGTGGAGTGATGGTCATGCGTACGAGGTGAGCGGTGACGTCTACTTCTCGGTGCGGTCCTACCCGACCTACGGAGAATTATCCCATCGCGACATCGATCACATGGACCAGGGCGAGGGGATCCAGGGGGTTGACCGCAAGCGTGACCCGCTCGACTTCGCGCTCTGGAAGGCGCGCAAGGAGGATGAGGACGCCTTCTGGGATTCGCCGTGGGGGCCCGGACGGCCCGGCTGGCACATCGAATGCTCGGCGATGGCCGAGGAGATCCTCGGGCTCGGCTTCGAGATCCACGGCGGCGGCAGCGATCTGCTCTTCCCCCACCACGAGAATGAGGCGGCGCAGTCGGCGGCCGCTCACGGCGAGCCGCTCGCTCAGCTGTGGGTCCACAACGGCATGGTCCGGACCGCCAGCGACAAGATGTCCAAGTCCGTGGGCAACGTGTTCGTCCTGCACGAGGCGCTGGCGCAGTACGGACGCGACGCCCTGCTGATGTACTTCTGCGGGGCGCACTACCGGCAGCCGGTCGAGTTCGATGCCGAGCGTCTGGCCGAGGCGGCGGCTCGGTGCGAGCGCATCCGCGAGGCGCGCGCGAGGACTCGTTCCGGGCCCCAGCCCGGACTGGTCCGAGCCGCTGCGAGAGCGCTTTTTCGCTGCTCTGGCGGCAGATTTCAACACTCCCGGCGCGCTTGCGGCTGTGTTTGACTGGGTGCGGGAGGCCAACCGCCGGACCGGGGAGCCGATCGGCGATGCGGATCTGCGCGCGATGCTCGATGTCCTCGGCCTCGCCAACCTGCTCGATCGCGAGGTGGTCGACGGTGCCGGCCGAGGCCCGGGAGCTTGCTGGACGCGCGCGAGCGCGCCCGCGCGGGCGCGACTTCGCCCGCGCGGACGCGATCCGTGACGAGCTGCGCGCGATGGGCTGGGATGTCCGTGACGGTCCGGACGGCCCCGAGCTCGTGCGAGCCTGAGGCCGGTCGATGATCGTCTACGGCCGCAACCCCGTGCACGAGGTGCATCCGGGGCCCGCGCACCGTCACCCGGGTGTGGGCGACGAGCGGGGCGGCCCGCGAGCCGTGGCTGGCGCCCCTCGAGCGCATCACCACCCGGACCGACGGGGGTGAGCTCGAGCGGATCTGCGGCTCCGACGGCCACCAGGGGCTGTGTGCCGAGGTCTCCGCCTACCGGTACGCCGACGCCGAGGCCCTGCTCGCCGCGCCCGAACCGCTGATCGTCGCGCTCGATCAGGTCCAGGACCCTCAGAATCTCGGGGCGATCGCCCGCAGCGCCGAATGCGCGGGCGTCACCGGCCTGATCCTGCCCGAGCGGCGCTCGGCCGAGGTCACCCCGGCGGTCTGCAAGGCCTCGGCCGGCGCCGTGGAGCATCTCGCGGTGGCCAAGATCCGCAACCTGGCCGACTTCCTGGCCGATGCCAAGCGCGCGGGGCTGTGGTGCTACGGCGCCGACCAGGAGGGGGCCACGACCTACGCTGCGATGGACTTCAGCGGCCCGGTGGTGCTGGTCCTCGGCTCCGAGGGCCGGGGGCTGCGGCCCCGGGTGGCCGGCGCCTGCGACGCGATCGTCTCGATCCCGCTGCGGGGGCGTGTGCAGTCCCTGAGCGTGAGCGCAGCCGCGGCCGTATTGATCTTCGCGGCGGCCGCGGATCGTGGGGTGCCGGCGCCCAGGGCTTGACACGCGCGCGTTGCTATGTCAAGCTCGCGCCGCAAATAAGGATCAACTGGAGCTTTAGGGCTCGGGTTGAAGGGAGAGAGGCCAGCAAGCCTTCTTTCTGGAAGATGAATAATGGTGCGGCGCCAGGGGAGGTAGCGCGCCACGAAAGTCGAACTCGCGCCGGACGGCGCGGGCTGGAAAGGTGTTGCTCGTGGCTCGATTGTCCTCTTATTCTCAGCCTCAACCTAAGGTTGAGGATCGTTATCTGATCGCGTTGGCCAAGCAGGGGCACGCCGACGCGTACGATCGGATCGTCCGTCGCTACTACGGATTCGTGCGTCTCAAGGCGTCCTCGTACTTCCTGGCCGGCGGCGACGCCGACGATCTCATCCAGGAGGGCCTGGTCGGCCTCTACAAGGCGGTTCGCGACTACCGCACTGACCGTGAGTCGAGCTTTCGCAACTTCGCCGAGCTCTGCATCACCCGCCAGATCATCACCGCGGTCAAGACCGCGACCCGCAACAAGCACACGCCGCTGAACCAGTACGTGTCGTTCTCGAGCACGCCGGCCGGGTCCTCGGGCGACAACGAGCCGACGCTGGACGAGATGCTGCCCGGCTCGACAGTGCACGATCCGGTCAACCAGGTCATCTCCTCCGAGGAGTTGCAGGCTCTGGTGGGCTGCATCTCGACGGCTCTGTCAGAGCTCGAGTCCCGTGTGCTCGCGCTCTACCTTGACGGGCACTCCTACGAGGAGGTCGGCCGGCGGTTGGACTGTGATTGCAAGACGGTCGACAACGCCCTGCAGCGGGTCAAGCGCAAGGTTGGCGCGCACCTCGCCGAGCGCGCGATCGCGGCCTGACCGCATCGAGCGCGGCCCAAGCCGGGTCCGCATGCGTGGGTGGCTAGGGGAGGGGCACCGAGACAGTGAACTCGGCGCCGCCGCCGGGGCGCGCGACGGCTTGGACCGCGCCACCCATCGCCTGCGCCAGTTCCTTGACGATCGCCAGCCCGAGCCCCGACCCGACGGCGCGCTCGGACCGGTACCGCTCGGTCAGGTAGAAGCGCTCGAAGGCGTGGGGGAGATCCTCGTCAGCCAGCCCGGGCCCCGTATCGGCCACGATGATGCGGCCCGGCCCGGCGAGAACGGAGACGGTGCCTCCCTCGGGCGTGAGCCGAAGCGCGTTTTCGATCAGGTTCGAGGTGATCTGCAGGAGGCGATCGGCATCGCCGAGGCCCGGCGCGTCCGGCTCGGCCTGACCGAGATGGGCTCGCGGTCAGCGTGATGCCGAGTTCCTCAGCCCTCGGCGCGTGCCGCTGCACCGAGGTGGCGGCGACGGCAGCAGATCGACGCGCTCGCGGTTGACCGTGAAGCCCGCTCGCCCGACCCGGCCCAGGTCCACGAGGTCGACCACGAGCCGCTCCAGCCGGCCGGCCTCGGCGCCGATCACGCGTCCCGCCTCGGCGGGCGGGACCGCACCCTCCTGCAGCCCCTCGGCCCAGCCGCGGATCGCGGTCAGCGGGGTGCGCAGCTCATGGCTGACCGACTCCAGAAAGCGCCGCTGCGTGGCGCGGGCGCGCCCCAGGTCGTCGGCCATCGCGTTGAAAGCCCGCCCCAGGCCGGCCAGTTCGTCCTCGCCCCGGACGGGCACGGCGACATCGGGCTCGCCCGCAGCCACCCGCTCGGTCGCCGAGGCCAGCTCCCCGATCGGGCGCGTCAGCCGGCGGGCCAGCAGGGTCGAGAGCACGACGGCGACCAGCACCCCGCCGATCGCGGCGAGTCCGAGGCTGACCAGAAACGGCCGCCACTCGGCGAAAGCCAGCCGGGCCAGGCGAATCAGCACCACGCGGCCGTTGGCGGTGATCCGGGCCACGTACAGGATCGGACGCGAGCCGAGCGTCAGCGTCCCTTCGGAGTTGCCGGCGGGAATCCGGGCGAGGAGTCTGTCGGCGGCCCCGATCCGCAGGGGCAGCGGGCGGCCTGAGCCGATCCGGTACACGTGCTGGCCGGCGGCCAGCGCGCCGGGGGCGCCGCCGACGAGGGCCAGCACGGAGGCCTGCGCGCGCAGCGTGGCGATCCGCTGACCGGCAATCCGGTTGCGCACCAGGATCACCGCGAGCCCGAAGCTCAGTCCGCACGAGGTGACGGCGACCAGCGCGCAGACGGCGAGCACGCGGCGGCGCAGGGTCACGCCGCCGTCTTGTAGCCGACCCCGCGCACGGTGCGGATCAGCTCCGGGCGACCGAGCTTCTTGCGCAACGAGGCCACGTGCACCTCGACGGTCCGGGTCTCTCCGGGGGAGACGAAGCCCCACACCGATTCCAACAGCTGATCGCGCGTCACCACCTGCCCACGGTGGCGCACCAGGTACTCGAGCAGCTCGAACTCCCGCTGGGTGAGCGCCACCTCGTCACCGTCGACGGTCACCTCGCGCGCGCCCCGGGCCACGCGCAGCGGCCCGAGCTCGAGCACATCATCGCTCTCGGGTGTGCGTCCGGCGCGGCGGAGCACCGCCTTGACCCGGGCGGTGAGCTCACGCGGGGAGAACGGCTTGACGACATAGTCGTCGGCCCCGACCTCGAGTCCGGCCACCCGGTCGGGCTCCTCGTCGCGCGCGGTGAGCATGATCACCGGCACTGCTCCACCGATCCGGCGGCAGACCTCGAAGCCGTCGATCCCCGGCAGGCCGATATCGAGCACGATGAGGCGAATGGGGTGGCGAGGCAGTTCGACCAGGGCCGCCTCACCCGAACGCACCCAGACCACCCCGTACCCCGCGCGCTGCAGGTAGGTGCGCACCAAGCTCCCGATGTTCGGCTCGTCCTCGACGATCATCACGGTGGTGGTCACACGCTCATCGTAGGCTCGGCCCGGCCCTGTGCGGTCGGGGTTTTACACGCTGCTGACCTTCCGCTGACAGCTTGCTGGGTGGCCGGAGCAACAGTTTCAGACGTCCCGTGAGGCCTGCGGGGCGCTCTTCTTCCCATCCAGGCCAAAGAGAGGTCAACCATGTCATTTCTCCGTCGTCACTCCCGGATGGCCGTCGTGGCGCTCAGCTGCGTCGCCCTCGGGGCGGGGGCGAGCGCAATCGCCAGCGCCGGCGCCGCCACCGGAACCACGGCCAAGACGGCCCATCCTCACGGCGCTCACCAGGGGCTGAGGGGTCGTGGGATGCGCTGGGCGCGGCGAGCCGTTCACGCCGATCTCGTGGTTGCGACCCAGCACGGCTTCGTGAACGTGACCGTCGACCGCGGCACCGTGGACTCGGTCTCCGGCAACCAGCTCACGATCGCCGAGGGGACCAAGACGCAGACCTACAAGACGATCACGCTGACCATCCCCGCCGCGGCCAGGGTCCGTGACAACAAGCAGACGGCGAGCCTGTCGTCACTGCAGAAGGGCCAGCGCGTGATCGTCGTCCAGGCGCCCAAGCAGACGTTCGTGGTCGCCCGCACACCGCGTCAGGGCTGAGCTCAGGACGGCGCCGCCGACCGGTCCGTGTCCGCTGTGGACGCGGGCCGGCCGGCCAGCCGTTCGCATTCGGCCCACAGCCGCTCGCGATCGGCGGCGGTCTCCGTCGTCCGGGGCAAAAGGTGTACGGGGCGTTGGCGGCGGTCGTGCCAGAAACCACCCGAGCTCTCGCCGGGCGGGCCGGCGCTCCCGAGCCATACGATCGTGTCCGCGCCCTGCGCCGGCGTGCGCAGCAGCGGCTGGGTGATCCGATAAAAGCGCGGCAGCGAGCTCTTGACCCCCGGCGTGTCGGCCCAGCCGGGGTGCATCGCGTGGACGGTCACGCCGGTTCCGGCCAGCCGCTTGGCCCACATCTCGGTCAGCACCACCTCGGCCCGCTTGGAGCGCGCGTACACGGCGGTCCCGTCAAAGTCCCCGGACTGCGACTGCAGGTCGTCGGCGCGCAGGCGTTGCGCGTACATACCGCCCGAGGACACGTTGATGATCCGTCCCGGGCCCGGCGCCGCGGCCCGCAGCGGGCCGAGCAGCAGTTCGGTGAGCAGGAAGCCGGCGACGACGTTGACGGCAAAGGTGAGCTCGATGCCGTCGGCCGACAGCTCGCGCCCCGAAGTCATCACGCCGGCGTTGTTGACGAGCACGTCGAGCCTGGGCGCCTGGGCGGTGAAGCGCTTCGCGAATGCCCGCACCGAGGCCAGCTCGGCGAGGTCACAGATCTCCAGGCGCACGTTGCCCTCGGCGTGCTCGGCGACCGCGGCGCGGGTGTCCTCGCCGCGGTCGGGGTCACGGGCCAGCAGCCAGACGTCGGCCCCGAGAGCGGCGAACCCCTCGGCGGCGGCGAGGCCCAACCCGGAGGTGGCGCCGGTCACGAGCACGGTTCGGCCGCGCATCGAGGCCAGGTCGCTGCGATTCCACCATGGGCGCCGCAGGCGATATCCGAGGCTCGAGTACCCGCCGACCACGGACAGGTCAAGCGCGGTGTCGAGGGCGGCGCCGATCACCCGACCGACAGTAGCGAGCGGCCTGCCCCGGCTGGCCGGCCCGACGGGCTCAGGTGGTGACGGTGCGCCCGGCCAGGGGCGTGGCGGTGACCCCTGAGAGGCGGCGCAGGGCGAGAAAGCCCCCGAGGGCGACGAGGCCGGCCGCGCCCGCCCCGACCCCGAGGCCGGCCCGCGGCCCCATCACCGCCATCACCCAGCCGATGATCGGCCCGCCGATCGGCGTCGAGCCCTGGAAGGCCACGAACCACAGGGACATCACCCGCCCCCGCATCTCCGGGGCGGCGGTGAGCTGGAGCGTCGAGTTGCCCGTGGACATGAAGCCGATGCTGGCGCCCCCGGCGAGCGCGAGCGCGACGAGCTCGACGTCAAGCGACGGCGCGCCGGTGGCCAGGGCCATGGTGAGCGCGAAGGCGGTGGCGGAGATGACCAGCGGGCGCAGGCCGGTGCGACCGCGGGCGGCCACGAACAGACCGCCGAGCACGGCGCCGAGGCCCATCGCCGCGGTCATGAAGCCAAAGCCGGTGGCGCCGACGTGCAGGCCGCGATCGGCCATCACCGGCAGGGAGACCTGGAACTCGTAGGTGAGACAGCCGACCACCGCCATCATCGCCAGCGGCACCGCCAGCTGCGGCGTGGCCCGCACGTAGCGCAGCCCCTCGCGCAGCTGGCCGCGGGCGCGGACGGCCGGAGGGGTCGGCCGCAGCGCGGTGCGGTCGAGCCTGACCAGCGAGGCCACGACGGTGACGAAGCTGCCGGCGTTGAACAGAAAGCAGACTCCCGACCCCCGCGGTGGCGATCAGGATTCCGGCCACAGCGGGTCCGACCGTTCGCGCGACGTTGAACAGGACCGAATTGAGGCTGACCGCATTGCGAAGGTGCTCCGAGCCGACGAGCTCGAGCATGAAGGACTGGCGCGCGGGATTCTCGAAGGCGTTGTTGAGGCCCAGCAGGGTGGCGAGCACGCCGATCTCGGCGACGGTGACCGCGCCGGTCACCGTCAGCACCCCGAGGATGAGCGCCTGCACGCCCATCGCGCGTCTGCAGGATCACCATCAACCGCCGCTTGTCGACGCGGTCGGCGATCACGCCTCCGTAGGGGCCGAGGACAAGGACCGGGAGCGTCTGCAGCGCGATGATGACCCCCAGCCAGGTGCTCGAATGCGTCAATGTCAGGACCAGCCACGACTGGGCGGTCATCTGCATCCAGGTTCCGATCAGCGAGATCGCCTGGCCGCTGTAGTAGCGGCGGTAGTTGGGCACGGCGAGGGCGGCGAAGGTCGTCCGCCCGACGCTCATCGCCCGAGTCACGGGTGACGCTCCTGCAGCGATCCGGCCAGCCCCTCCAGGGCGGAGAGCGCGAGCCTCGAGGGCGTCGCGGTCGGCGGCGTCGAGATCCGACAGCGCGGCGTTGATCGCGGCGGTCCGTTCCCGGCGAATCCGTTCGGCGAGCCGGCGCCCGGCGGCGGTGCACCGGACCGAGGCGGCGCGCCGGTCTCCCGGATCGCTGACCCGCGCGACGTAGCCGGCCTCGACGAGATCGGAGATGACCCGGGACAGCATGGTCGGGTTCAGGCTCTCGCCGTCGGCCAGCGCGGACAGCCCGATCGGTCCCTCACGCACGATCGTCAGCAGCACCGAACTCCGCGTCGGGGTCAGCCCGGCGGCGCGCCCGGCGTCAGTCGGTCGCAGCCGCCGCGAGATGCGCAGGATCGCGATCCGCAGGCGAACCGCGGTCTCCTCGTCAAGGATCGTGCGAGCCGGGGGATGGGTGGGGGAGGGAGTGGAGGTCAGGGGAGCTGTCGGGGCCGGTCGACGCGGGATACAGGTAGTTGCTTGCCGGCAAGCACTACGGTAGCAGCGCCTGATGCGCAGTCGTGTCGCGGGCCTGGGGATCGGGATCACGTTCGGGATCATCCTGTCCTGGAGCGGGATGAGCAGCCCTGTGGTGATCCGCCAGGCGCTGCTTTTTCAGCGCTCGTATCTGTTCCTGTTCTTCGCCTCGGCCGTCCTCACCGCCGCGATCGGTCTCGCCGTGCTGCGCCGCTTGCGCGGACGCGCACTGCTTGTTGACGTTCCGATCGGCTGGGCGCGCGAACGCGTCGAGCGCCGCCACATCACCGGGAGCCTGCTGTTCGGCCTCGGCTGGGGCATCTCGGACGCCTGCCCGGGCCCGATCGCTACGCAGATCGGCCAGGGGATCGTCTGGGCGATCCCGCTGATGGCCGGCGTGCTCACCGGCGTCCACCTGTTCCTGCGTCGTCACGCCACCGAGACCGAGCCGGCCACCGAGGCGGCCGCCGAGCCCGGTGAGGGTCGGGTGACGGCGGCCACGGCGTGAACCGATCCCTGACTGGCCCTGCCTGCGCGGTGGAGTTCGCTAAGGCGCTGCGACCGGCGAGATCCGGAGGTTTACGTGGTGGGTGCAGGCTGCGAACGGGAAGGGGACGAATCTGGCCAACGTCGCTCCCGGGGCGAACACCCGGAGGCCGGCGGCGGTGGTCGGCCCGCACAGGGCCGGGGAGAAGTTGCCCGCCTCGACGATCCCGAGGTTGGCCGCGGCCGTGGCGCCGCGGTTGAGCGTGATCGTGCGCACCGGACCGCTCGAGCGGCTGGCGCCGGGGCCGATCCCCTGGCCCGACGGATTGGCCGCCGACACGCCCGGATAGCCGCGGACGGCGCAACGGTGGCCGGACAGGTTGGTGAAGTGCAGCTTGAAGAAGATCGTCCCCGCGGCTCCGTTTCCGTTGGTGTCCAGCCAGGCAACGAGGCTGGACGCAGGACAGGCGGGAGTACTCGCCGCGCGCCCTTGGCCGAGCGCCGAGCCGGCCGGCACGGCAATCAGCCCGGCGAGGACGAAGAGCGTAACCGCGGCACCATTGAGCCGACGGTCCCGGGCGGCTCGGCCGGGCCTCCGGCGAGTGGGGAACGGCACATTCGTCATGATGACCTCCTGGTGGTGTGAATCCCCTGTTGCGACGATCGCATCCGTCGCGACACCAGGCAAGGGTCAATCGCAATCGAGGAGGTTCGCCGTGCCGGAGCTGACCTACGCTGCGCCGTCAGCGGAACTGAAGGCCTATCTCGCCTTCCCGCGCGGATCGGGCCCGTGGCCGGGAGTAGTGGTGATCATGGACGCGCTGGGCCTCGGAGACGACATCCGCGAGCAGGCGGACCGGCTCGCGACGGCCGGCTACCTCGCGCTGGCGCCGGATCTGTACTCAGGCCGCGGCCCACGCTGTGTCGTGGCCACGGTGCAGGCCTCGCGTTCGGGCCACGGCCCCGCGTACGCGGACATCGCCGCCGCGAATGCGCTTCTGGCCGGCCGCGCCGACTGCACGGGCCGAATCGGGATCATCGGCTTCTGCATGGGGGGTGGCTTCGCGTTGCAATGTGCACCGCGGGGCGACTTTGCCGCGGCCGCGCCCAACTACGGAGAGTTGCCGCGCGATCCCGGCACCGCCCTGGCGGGATCCTGCCCGGTCGTGGCCAGCTACGGACGGCGTGATCGCCTCGTCCCCGGCCGGGCCGCCCGTCTGGAGGAGGCCCTGAGCCGGCTCGGCGTGCCCCACGACGTCAAGGAATACCCTGACGCGGGGCACAGCTTCATGAACCGGATCAATGCCGGGCCGCTGTTTGGCCCGGTCATGCACTTCGCCGGCCTTGACTACCGGCACGGTCCGGCGGAGGACGCGTGGCGGCGGATCCTCGACTTCTTCGACGAGCACCTCGGCGCGCCGGCGCCGGGATGACACCGTCGGCGTCAGGGTGTGACTGGCTGTACCGGCGGCGGCTGCCAGCGGCCGCTCAACGCCCGGGCTCGTGGCCAGTAGAGGCGGAGGCTGAGCCGGAAGGCGCCGGCGGGGGTGGGCAGCCAGTTGGCCTGCGGGTCTGCCGGACGGCTGCGCTGCAAGGCGACGAGGATGGTGCCGTCGCGCTCGCGGCGCAGCGGCGGGTGGTTCGAGCCAATCGCATAACGGCGCTCGGGATTGGTGACCAGGTAGCCGGCGGAGTCATACATCGTCAGGGACCAGAAGGCGCGCGCGGGCGGGGCCTGGCCGGGGCCGAAGACAAGCCGGTAGCGCCGCGTGCCTTGTAACGGCTGCCCGGACTCGTCGGTCAGCGCGGTCGGGTACATCGCCTCGGCCCGCGTGTTGGCGCCCAGGCCGACGACGGCCACGCCGGCCCGGAAGCGGTAATCGGTCCCGTACGCGCCGATCTCGCGAGACGGGTTGGCCCAGCCGTGGTTGCGCTCGGCCTCGGCCAGCACGGTCGTGCGCGCGATCGTGGGCAGCAGCGTTGCGGTCTGTGCAATCGCCGCCCGGAGGGCCAGACGGGCGGCATGATCAAGGCGAGCGCGTCCGGGCGTCAAACCCGGTCCGATGCCGATCGCCGCCAGCTGAGCAAGCAGCGGGCGGTCGCGCGGCGGCGGTGGATTGGCGGTCAGGGCGCGGTCCAGGTCCGCGAGGAAGGTCGCTGCGGCGGGCGGGCCGGCGTGGCGAACGGTCCCCGGTCGGCAGCGGTGCGGAGAGCCGCGGCTTCCCGCGGCTCGCAGGTCGTAGCGGGCCATGAGCGCCTGCGCCCGGCGCTGGTCAGCGGGGCCGCCGGCGAGGGTGCGTCCGATCACCCACACCCGGCGGTAGGCCGAAGCGATCACGCGCGCTCCGGGCACCCGGGGACCCCGGTGTCCTGACCAGGTGATCGCGAAGCGCCCGGCCGCCGATCCGGTCGTCCGCGAGCCGACGTAGCCAATCACGTTGGTGTAGGGGTCGAGCAGCTCAAACACGAAATACCGCCGTCCCATCGCCGGGTGACTGAGCACGACGGGGCCACGGCTGAGGTCGAGATGCGCGAGCGAGTACAGCGTGTCGACGTTGGGCGCGACCACCGTCCGGTCCTGAGGGCGGGCGAAATGGGCAGCGTTGGAGAAGGTGTTGAGGGGAGAATCCCCGGCGCGGTCGGCGCACCGCACGCTCGTCTGCGTACGCATGACGCGCAGGAACTCGAGCAGGGGAAAACCGTAGAGATAGGCAGACTGGCCGAGCGCGGCCGCCGCCGCCGGAGAGGTCGGGGGTCGCGGGGCACCGGAGGACGAGGCGCCGCCGGAGGCGATCGCGCTTGCGGAGCCGAGGGTGCCGACGAGGATCGCGATCGCGACGAGCAGCCGGCCCACGCGCGGTGACGAGCGTCGGCCGGTCATCGGGGACGGGCGGCGGTCATCGCGTCGGAATGGTCAACAGGGTGGCGCTCGACGCGGGCACAGTGACCGAGAAAGCGCCGTTGATCGAGCGCAGCGTCGAGGTCTGCGCCGGCGCGAGGCGTCCGGTGCTCGTCGCCACGCCGAAGCTCTGGCCACCGAGGCTGACCGCGCCGGACGCGTAGAGGCTGCGCCCGCGCAGCTGTTCGGTGATCGCGGGCCCGCGTCCCGCGGGGATCCGGACAGGCACGGTCATCGTGCGGCGGCTGAGCTTGTTGATCACGACGACGCGCACGTGGTCGTCGGGGCCGGCGGTCGCCCACACCTTGATGCCCGGCGGCGGGGTGCCCTGCAGGGCGAGGACACGCGATCCCGCTGGTGCCGCCTGGGCAAACATCATCAGCCCGTAGAACTCGGGGTGCACGACGACCGACCAGTGACCGTGAGCGAATGAGGGTCCGAGAATCTCGTTGATCGTACCCGGCACCGTGTGCACGTTGACTCCGTCGACGCCGGTCTGGGCCATCGCGAACATCGTGTCGAGCGCCCACAGCGCCGAGCCGTAGGTGTCACTGATGCCCCGGGTGCCGCCGCAGGTGATCGCGTTCATCTCGTCCACGCGCAGCGGGATCCCGCGGCCATGGGCGGCCGAGACCCATGGCGCGACGGTCGCGGCCAGGCCGTCGGAGGAGGTGTCGGAGAGCAGGTCGGCCTCGGTGACGAGCTGCGAGCCGGCGCAGTGCTTGAGCGGGTAGGCGTGCACAGTGGCGATCTTCACGCGGGGCTCGGCGTTCAGGAAGTTGCTGAGTGAGGGCAGCCACAGTGCCGAGCCGCTGCTCGGCCCGGCGAGGGGGACGCGGGGCATGACCGCGCTCGTGCGCGAGAAGTCCCCGATCATGTCCGCGAAGCTGTATCCGGGCGGGCGGCCCCTGACCTGGTGCCCGGAGCGCCGTCGTGTACCACGCGAACGCCGGATAGAGCTCGGCCTCGTTGCCGATCTCCAGGCGCGGCGATCGAGTCCGCGCCGATCCGGTCGACGAACGCGCGGGCCTCGGCCGCGGCCACCCGGGTGCTGTTGGCCTCGAGGTTGATCCCGAGGATCAGGCGAGCGCCGAGAGCGCGGGCGACCGACTCGCGTCACCGCCATCGACTGCGGCGTGAGATCGAGCCTGACTCCGCCCGGACGGCGCATCCCCGGTACCGGCCACCAGGTCCAGTCGGTGCTGTCCCCGCCGATCCGCAGCACCGGCCGCTGACCGGGGGCGATCGCCGCGCACCAGGTTGAGAAACGGCGGGTCGATCGCCCGCGGGTCTGTGCCCGCGTAGGCGGCGAGCCCGCGATACTCCATCGACAGCCCGACGAAGCCGCTGGCCACCGGCCGGCTCGCCGCGGCGCGGGTGACCACCAGGGTCCCGGCAGGGATCGCGTTCGGGCCGGCGCTCGCCACGCATGCGCTCAGAACGAGGATCGCGAGGGCGCCGGCGACCGCAGCGGCGAGAACGTGCAGGCGACTCACGGCGGTCATTGTGCTGGATCGCCGGCGATGCATGTCCGGACACATCGGCCCGGACCCTGAGGTCCGGACCGTGTGCCCGCCGGCTCGGGTCGCGACGCCCCCGAGCGCTCAGCGCAGGCGCAGCATCGACCGCGCCCCCGCCGATAGTGCGAGAGCGTCCAGCCGGGCCGGACGCTCGGGTGCGTCAGTAGTAGTGCCGCCGTCCGCCGACGGCCCGCCCCATCGAGCTCATCAGCACGAGAATCGCCCCGACCACCAGCAGGATGATCCCCAGGGTCCACAGAATTGCGACCTTGGCGATGAAGCCGACGATCAACAGGATGATGCCAAGCGTGATCACTACCTCTCCCTTACCTCGTGGACGTGATGGCCTTGACCTACCCGAGCCGTCGCAAGCTCAGACACCGCCACCCGGGTGGGGGTACGCATGCAGACGTTGGGCCGTGAGTCCTCAGCATGGCGGCCGGTCGGTCACCGCGCGCAGAACACGATCCGAGCGAGCGCAGCGGCTCAGAACACCTCGGCCAGCCAGCTCACTACGGCGGTCGGCAGTCCTGCGGCGGCGGCGGCGCGGCGCTGGCGGTCGCTGCCCGGATCGGCGGCGAGTCGCCTGGCATCGTCCAGGGCGGCATCGATGTGCAGCGCCCGCGCATGCGGTTCGGCGCGCTGAGCAGATCCTCGAGCGCCTTGGTGACCGGGACCTGGACCTCGTGAACCGGGTCGATCAGCCGGGCATGTGCCCCATCGCGAGCGGCGGCAAAACGGTTCTCGGCCACGATCTCGGGTGAGCCGACCAGGGGGCTGACGTGGTAGCCCTCCTCGAGCTCGAGGTGGGCGATCGCCTGGACCAGTGCGATCAGCGCGTGAGTCTCCCGAGGACTCGCTCTGGGCGTCCATGATCCGGATCTCGACGGTGCCAAAGCGCGGTTGGGGACGGACGTCCCACCACAGGTAGGTCGGATCGGGGAATGCCTGACAGCGCAGCAACCGGTCCACGGTGTCGACGTACTCGTCATAGCCGGAGAAGGGCCGTGGGGTCCCGACGCGCGGAAAGGCCTGGAAGATCGGCGTCCGGACGGACGCCAGGCCCGTGTCGCGTCCCTGCCAGAAAGGTGAGTTGGCCGACAGCGCGAGCAGCAGGGGCAGGTGGCCGCGCAGCCGGTTGTAGAGCAGGATCGCCGCCTCGGCCTCGGCCACGCCGACGTGCACGTGCAGGCCGAAGGTCGGCTCGCGGCGCGCGAGCTCGCGCATCGATCCGTATACCTCCTGATGGCGATCGCCGCTGGAGATCCTCGTGTCGTTCCAGACCGCGCACGGATGCGTGCCGGCGGAGGCGGCGCGGAGCCCGAGGGGCGCCAGTTCGGCGGTCAGGCGACCGCGCAGGATCGCCGCCTCGGCGCCGGTCGCCTCGGCTGACCGGTGAGGGTGGGTCGCCAGTTCGAGCACCGCGTCCTGGGTCTCGCGCGTCATCTGACGGGCCATCTGCGGCGACAGGATCGGCATCAGCTCCTCCAGCCGCGGAGCCAGCGCCCAGTCGTGGCCGGGCTCGAGCACCATCACCTCCTCCTCGGCGCCGACCGAGTAGGAAGCCGTCTCGGCCCACTCAGCCCATCCCGGAGCATCCGCTCCGGCTCGTCCACCCGCGGTCATGGCCAGTTGAAAGCTTAGGCTCAGGCCGCGCGGACCAGGGCGAGATCGCCGCGGTGACGGTCTCGCGCGGCGGCCACGAAGGCCGTGAACAACGACGCCTGTTCGGGACGGCCGGTCAAGCCCTCCGCATGCCACTGCACCCCGATCACGAAATCCCGGTCCTCTCCCTCGACGCTCTCGACGGTCCCGTCCGGCGCGCAGCCGGTCTGCACCAGGCCGTTACCGAGCCGCTCGATCCCCTGGTGATGGAACGAGTTGACCTGGCAGCTGCTGCCGACGATCCGGCCCAGGCGGCTGTCCGGGGAGACCGACACGGGGTGGGTCGGCACGTGCCCGGGCAGGCGCTGGCGGTGGCCGATCGACTCGCCGACGACTCTCGGGGAGATGCTGGTGCAGTGTCCCGCCCCGGGCGACGTTGAGCACCTGCATTCCGCGGCAGATGGCCAGGATCGGCAGCTGACGCGCGTCGGCGGCATGCACGAGCTCGATCTCGAACGCGTCCAGCTGGGGCTCGGTGGGCCCGACTCGGCAGCTGCGCTGCGCGCCGTACCCGGCGGGATCCAGGTCGGGACCGCCCGACAGACAGACCGCGTCGGCACGATCCAGCAGAGCCTCGAGACCCGCCGAGGGCATCGGTGCCGCGACCACGGGGATGCCGCCGGCGGCCTCGATCGCCTGCAGGTAGCGCAGCCCGAGCACCATCTCATGGCGTGCGGGCTCGCTCTCGGCGACCTGAACCACCCCGCCGCGGCGCAGTTCGGAGGTGCTGACCACGATCAGCGGCCGGGACTGTCCGGCCTCAGGTCCGGCGGATGAGAGCACGCGTCGATGGCGGGAATTGAACCGCCCGGGACGGCGGAAGCGGCGAGGGCCATATGGACAGGGTTCTCGGCGTGCGGTCGGGCCGCCGGGCCATCCCGGCCTCCGCATCCCGGCTCCATACCCCGCCGCGCCCGCAGTGCAAAGAGTGCCTCGCACGGGTAAACCTTCCTTCATGTCTTCGAACAATCCCTCATATGAAGAGTCAAAGCAGGTCGCCGAAGAAAGCCGCGAGAGCGAATGGCAGCAGCCGTCCTTCGGCCGCGAGATGTACCTCGGCAACTTCCAGCTCGACCTGATCCACCCGCAGCCCAAGCCCGACCCCGAGCGTGCTCGCGAGGGACAGGAGTTCCTCGGCCGGCTGCGCGCCTTCCTGACCGAGCGGGTCGACCCGCTCGAGATCGAGGCGACGGGCAAGCTCGGCGACGACGTGATCCAGGGGCTCAAGGATCTCGGCGCGCTGGGAATGAAGATCCCCAAGGAGTACGGGGGCCTCGGCCTGACCCAGGTCGACTACAACCGGGCCCTGTCGCTGGCCGGCATGTGGCACGCCGCGATCTCGACGCTGCTCTCCGCTCACCAGTCGATCGGGCTCCCCGAGCCGCTGAAGACCTACGGCTCGGAGGCTCAGAAGCGCGAGTGGCTGCCCAAGGTGGCCAAGGACCACATCTCGGCCTTCCTGCTCACCGAGCCCGACGTCGGCTCTGACCCGGCGCGGATGTCCGCCTCGGCCGTGCCCACCGAGGACGGCAGCGGTTACCGGATCAACGGCACCAAGCTGTGGGCGACCAACGGCGTGATCGCCGACGTCGTCGTGATCATGGCGGTCGTGCCCAAGCGCGAGGGCGCCAAGGGCGGCATCACCGCCTTCATCTGCCCGATGGACGCCGAGGGCATCACCATCCTGCACCGCAACGAGTTCATGGGCCTGCGGGGAATCGAGAACTCGGTGACCGAGTTCAAGGATGTGTTCGTGCCCAAGGAGAACGTGATCCAGGGCGAGGGCAAGGGCCTGCGGATCGCCCTCGGCACCCTGAACACGGGACGTCTGTCGCTGCCCGCCATCTGCGTGGGGGCCAGCAAGTACTCACTGAAGATCGTCCGCGAGTGGGCCAACGAGCGCAAGCAGTGGGGCCAGCCGCTGGGCAAGCACGACCCCGTGGCGCAGAAGATCGCCCTGATCGCCGGGACCGCCTTCGGTCTCGAGGCGCTGGTCGACGTCTCCTCCCGGCTGGCCGACGAGAAGCGCCGCGATTTCCGGATCGAGGCGGCGATCGCCAAGCTCTACGGCTCCGAGCGGGGCTGGGAGGCGATCGACACGATGGTCCAGGTCCGCGGTGGGCGTGGCTACGAAACCGCTGCCTCGCTGGCGGCGCGCGGCGAGAAGCCGGTGCCGGCCGAGCAGATGCTGCGCGACATGCGGATCAACCGCATCTTCGAGGGCTCGACCGAGATCATGCACCTGATGATCGCCCGCGAGGCGGTCGATCAGCACCTGCAGATCGCCGGCGACATCCTGCTCGGGGACGGCGGCATCGGCGAGAAGCTCAAGCTCGGCGCCAAGGCGGGGGCGTTCTACGCCAAGTGGTTCCCGTCACTGACCGTCGGCACCGGCCAGGACCCGCGCTCGTTCGATGAGTTCGGATCGCTGGCCCGTCACCTGCGTTACGCGGAGCGCTCGTCGCGCAAGCTGGCCCGCTCCACGTTCTACGCGATGGGCCGCTACCAGGCCAAGCTCGAGCAGAAGGGCGAGCTGCTGGGCCGGATCGTCGACATCGGCGCCGAGCTCTACGCGATCTCCTGCGCATGCGTGTACGCCTCGACGCTCGGCAACGAGGACCCGGCCAACCGCGAGGCCGTGTTCGAGCTCGCGGACCTGTTCTGCGGACAGGCGCGCCGCCGTGCCGACGCGTTGTTCCACGCTCTGTGGGCCAACGACGACGCCGAGCAGTACGACCTCGCGCAGTCGGTGCTCGAAGGCCGCTACACGTTCTTCGAGCACGACGTGCTCGATCCGGCGGGCAGCGGTCCGATGATCCCCGAGCACACGGCTCCGGCGGCCACGCCGGCGCCCGAGACGGCCAACGCCTGATCAGTCACGCCCGCGGCGGCGGCGCTTCGCGTGTCGCCGCCGTCGGGTCAGGATCCGGCGTGACCGGTGAACTCGATCACCTGCTGGAAGGTTGAGCGGTTGGTCCAGCGCATGGTGAACGGGATCAAGCCGGGGGTGAAGGTGATCCGCTCCGCGGTCGCACTCGAGGACCAATGGGACGGGTTCGGGCCCTGGGCCGCGGCCAACTTGGCGGCCGCACGCGCGATCGCCGCCCACAGCGAGGCGCGGCAGGCCTTCAGGCTTCCGTGGCCGCAGTAGTGGCGGCTGTAGGCACCGCGGACCTTGAGCCCGAGCTCGGAACGCAGATCCTTGGACACGTACCCGAACCAGCCGGGATCGAAGGACGGTGTCGAGCTGGTGGAGATCATGCTCGCCAGTGTGTCGGTCAGTGGCCCGAGCACCGGGTGCATGACCGCGCGCGCGATGCCGTCCCAGGCGGTATCCATGACCGCCGCGCCCGGCGCGTCGATCTTTCCGTCCAGGTTGCGATCGAGCCGGCTGGAGCCCTGGGCGCGCCAGCGGTCGATCAGGCCGGCCGCCCGCGCCGCCAGCCGGCTCGGCGCCGGCCCACCGTCGAGCACCCTGCGGATGATCGGCCAGACCGCAACGGTCCGGAGATCCTCGGTCGCCGCTCGGTTCATGATCGACACGTCGTTGTTCTCGTGCATTCCGGTGGTGAAGCCCCGGTAGAGCTGAACACGGTGCACCGCACCATAGGCGTAGTTGTCCGACGCCGCTCCCCATCCGGGCGCGGGCTTGTTGTTCCAGTTGGTGAGGACGTCGGAGCGCGGCCCGATCAGGTGAGGGTGGCGGTTGAGGGGAAGCCAGCCACGCCAGTCGTACTTCCCGGTGCCGAGCGCCGGGAGACTCGCATCGGTCCCGGGGGCGAGGATCGGCAGCCGTCCCGACGAGAAGTACGCGATGTGCTTGCTGTCGATGTAGGGCCAGTTGAACGTCGTCCCGAAGTGATTGATGGCGCGGAAGAACTGCTGGGGCGAATGGACCTGGTTGGAGTCCAGCGCGCTGAGCGCGAGCTCGCCGCCCGGCTCGTGGCCGCGGGTCGAGCGGTCGAAGGCGACCGCGTAGGGGCGACCGTGAACGGTCACCGTGCCGCTGATCGGGCCGTGGACGCTCTCGAGGAAGCGCAGCTCGCGGGCGGGCTGACCGCCGCCGGCCCCGAGCATCCCGGCGTCGAAGTGGGCCATCGCGCGGCAGCGGCCCCGGTAGACGTAGTGCGTGGAGGCCCGCGTCGGCCGGCTGCCGTCGGGGTTGCAGAGCTGCTCGAGGAACTGCTGCTCGTTCTGCGAGTCGGCGCTGGTCAGGCTCCACGCGAAGTCGCGCCCGCGGCCGATGAACACGTATGGCGAGATCGGCGCGATGATGCCGCGGGCGTCGATGCCGCCGCCGTGCAGGTCGCCCTGCATGACGATCTCCGGGTAGAAGTAGCCGAGCTGCGGACCCATCACGGCCAGCGGATGGCCGTTGGCCGAGTGCTGCGCGCCGGCGAGGAGGAAGTTCGAGGCCTGGCGATGCGACGCGGTGTGAGCGGTCGCGGCCGCGGCCACGGAGCTGTTCTCGCGACCCGGGGTCGACCACCATCGCGCCCGGGGTCGGGCCCGTGGGAACGCCGTCGTAGGGGAACGGCTTGGAGATGGTCGTCGGCGCCTCGGGATCGTTGACCTCGCGCAGGTCGCGGAACACCTTCAGGCCGGCCGTGTGTCCCGAGCCGGCGCTGCAGGCGGGCGAGGAAGTCGGAGTTGGCGACCTCGTTGCCGCCGCCGTTGCCGAAGATCGAGCCGATGAAGGCGAAGCCGGCGATCGCGTCGGTCAGCCGAGCGTGGGGCAGCTTCGGGCCGGCCGGCTGGGGTGAGGCCTCGTAGGCGTTGATCCCGTCGACCCAGTCCTGGAGGTCGCGCAGGACCTGGCGCCCCGGCGCTCCGGCGCGTCGGAGCACGTTCTCCTGGCTCGGCCACGAACCGGATCGTCTGGGCGCTCGGGGTGAACGAGCGGGCTGAGGTGACGAGGCTGAAGGGTTGATGCCCGGCACGTCGAGCGTCGCCAGGTAGGCCGGGCCCGATGCCCTCGGCCAGCAGCAGGCCGCGATCCTCGGCGGCCACCCAGCCGGAGCCGAACATCACGTCGTCGCGCGTCGTCCGTAGATGTGCGGGATGTCGTTGCTGTCGCGGAGGATCTGCAGGCCGGGCCGCCCGGTCTGCTCGCGGCGCACCACGGGACCCGTGACGCCGAACTTCTCAGACAGGTAGTAGCGGTTGAGGTCGGCGGGCGTCACGTGGCCCTGCAGCGGCGTCAACGCGTCGTAGAGCGCACCCTGATCGGTCGAGTACTGGTTGGCCGGCACGCCGCCGAACTGGCCGGGGGCGAGAATGTTGAACGCCGGCCCGGAGAAGTCCACCCGGGCTGCGCCGGGGCGACCGAGCACAGGGCGATCACGAGCGTCGCGACGACGCCGCCGAACAAGGACCTCAGCATGCAGCTCCTCCTCGGTGGCGCCTGACGGGAGCCCAGACGGCCGGGACGCACCCTACCACCGGGTCGTGCCGCCCGGCCTCGTTCAGCGCTGGAGGGCTTGCACGGCATCGAGGATCTCCTTGAGCCCGCCGGCGGTGTGGACGTCCAAGCGGTCGAGGATCCGCTCGGTGTCGTCGAAGGTCTTGACCGCGCGGGCGTCGGCGGCCGCCGACTGCACGTTCTGGCCGACCATCAGTGCCGGCAGCAGGATCAGCTGAATCCAGTTAGATGAGACCCAGTTGATGATGATCGTCAGCTGGCCGGTTGCAGAGCTGACGGAAGGCTGATCAACGCAATGCCGTTGAAGACGTAGAAGCACCACATCGTCCCCACCACCTTGGTCAGCACGATCGCCACCTTGGCGTTGAACCCATCGACCGCCCGAAGGTCGTGATGGATCGTCCGCGGCGACAGCCGGAGCACCATCGGCAGGTAGCGGTGAGACCGGACCGGCGCGGACGGGCCGCACCGCGGCCGCCGAGCGCGGGGGGGACGGCGGCCGGGTTGCTCATGGCCGATCTGTTCTGCCGGATCCTGGTGTGGTCCTGCCGCCTGCAGCCCACCTAGGCTGATGGTCATGACCAACCAACAGCACCGCATCAACTCCGGCTTCGGCGCCGAGTCCACCGCTGGTAGGTTCTGGCCGGCATCGATCTCAGCGGCCGCTACGCGATCGTCACT
>CAVXPV010000001.1:0-178909 GCA_963763715.1 uncultured Solirubrobacterales bacterium | reverse complement strand
GGGGTTCGGACATCGGGCTGGCGCCGAAGTAGTGGATGTGGGTGGCGCCCCACCGCGCCCGACGTACGCGCGCTCCACCGCGTTGGCGAGCTCGAACTCGGTCGCTCCGGGCGCCGCATGAGCCTGGAGCGCGCGCACCGCGTCATCGGTCATGGCGGCGGCGCTGCGGACCCATTCAATCTCCTCAGCGGACTTGATCAGCCGCAGCCGCGTGTAGTCGGCGTTCATGTCCACCGGCTCGCCGAGCGCAGCCAACACCGTGTGCGCCCGATGGTCCAAAGGTCCCGATCGGCGCCAATCCGCGCCCCCGCCGCGCCCCGGCGGCGCAGCTCCTCGGCCGCAGTCTGCGCAGGCCTCTCCCCGCCGAGCGCACCTCCGGCGTCGGTCGCGACCCGGGTCGCGTTGGGCACGTGGTTATAGAAATTGACCAGCAGCAGCGGAGGCTCGCCCGGCGTATGGATCACCAGCGCCTCACGGGTAACCGACCAGCGCGTCAACCACCCGATCGCCGTGCCGGTGCGATTGGCGCCGTAGAGGACGAGGTGCTGCCACATCGCGGCTGCCATGGCGGTCTCGAGTACGGCCATGCGGCGGTCCATCTCGGCAGCGGTGAAGCGAGGACCTGGGCAAGGTCAGGTTCGGTGGGGAAAAAATAATTCTGGAGGCACGGGCCGCAGGAGAGTAGTGTCGAAGGGGCGCGCTGGCCCTGCGGCCATAATCCTCAGCCCAAGCTTGATTGCCACCGACGGCGCATTGTGCGTCACGAGGCGGGAGGCGAGGGTAATGGTTTGACCGCGGGTCTTGGCCGGGGATTTTTCGCGGCTCTCCATCGAACAGAGGGAAGGTGCACGATGGTGACCCACACACGACGCGATCAGGAAGCGATCGCCCGCGGCAAGCAGGCGCGCGAGCGCGGCGCACATCGGCTCTGGCTGGCCGTCGAGGCGCGGAGACGTCTGCGTCCTGCGTCGGGGCCACCACGAGATGCCGCTGAGCCCGTGGCGGCAGCTTCACGGGCCCACCGCACTCTGCGGGGCGCCTAGCTCGTGTCAGTCGCAGAGCTCAAGGAGCTCGACGAGATACAGGGGTCTGATCGCTCGCGGACAGCTGGCTGGCGTCCTCACCTACACGGAGATCGCGGGAGCCGCGGCGGAACTTGATCTCGATGAGAGTGACCTCGAGGAGCTGCACGGCATGTGCGAGCGCAGCGAGATCGAGTTGGTGGAGGAGATGGATCCGCAGCCGGCGCTGGCCGGGGATGCAGCGCGGGCTCCGGCCAAGCCGGCTCGTCCCAAAGCGCAACTGGATCTCAAGCCCGATGCGACGACCGACGCCCTGCAGCTGTTTCTCAAGGGCATCGGCAAGATCCCCCCGCTGACCGCGCAGGAGGAGTCCGGCTCTCCAAGCGGATCGAGGCGGCGACCTGGCTGCCAAGCAGAAGATGGTGGAGTCAAATCTGCGTCTGGTCGTCTCGATCGCCAAGAACTACCGCAACCAGGGGCTGCCGTTCCTTGACCTGATCCAGGAGGGACGATCGGGCTCGTCCGCGCGGCGGAGAAGTTCGACTACCGCAAGGGCTTCAAGTTCTCGACCTACGCCACCGTGGTGGATCCGCCAGGCGGTCGCTCGCGCGCTCGCCGACAAGGCGCGGACGATCCGGATTCCCGTGCACGTGGTCGAGAAGCTCAACAAGATCGCCAGCGCGGAGCGCAGCCTGGTGACCTCGCTCGGTCGCGAGCCGACGGTCCGACGAGATCGCGGATTTCGTCACCGGGGTCGAGCCGGACGAGGTGCAGTCGATCGAGCGCGCAGCCCGGGAGCCGATCTCACTCGAGCGGCCGATCGGCGATGACAGCGACACCGAGTTCGGCCAGCTGATCGCCGACGACCGGGCCGAGTCCCCCTACGAGCTCGCCGTGGAGGCGATGGGCAAGACCGCTCTCGACGAGGTGCTGGCACGGCTCACCTACGCGAGCGCCGCGTGATCGAGCTCCGCTTTGGGCTGCGGCGAGCATCCGTCCACACTCAGTGAGATCGGGCGCCGCTTCAACGTCACCCGGGAGCGAATCCGTCAGATCGAGAATCGCTCACTGCAGAAGCTCCAGGGCTCCCTGAATGCCAGCTGCTGCGCAATGGCGGCGAACCGGTTGAGCCCGAACCGGAGACCTCCGCGGCCTGATCAGTTTCTCGGGGGGGAGAGGGAGAAGAGGGGAGGAGGAGGGGAGGGAGAGGGGAGGGAGAGAGAAGGAGGGAGGAGGGAGAGGGAGGAAAAGGAGGGAGGAGGGGGAGGAGGGGGGAGAGGGGGGGGAGGAGGGGAAGGGGGGGGAGGGGGGGCGAACCCGCATCCCAGCCGTGCCCACTCGGCCCGGATGGTGTGAGGGGAGGGGTCTTACGGGGTGGAGATGATCACGGAGGCAGGAGGAAGGGGGGGGGGGAGGGGGGGGGAGGGGGGAGGGGCCGAGAGGAGGATGGCTCGGGAGCGCCGCGACGAAGGCGTGGGGGGGGGGAAGGGGAGGGGGAGGGGAGGGGGGAGGGGGGGAGGGGGGGGATGGGGAGGGGGGGAGAGAGAAGGGAGGGAGGGGGGGGGGAGGAGGGAGGGAGGTGGGGGAGGCCGGAGGCATAGCGAGCCGGCTGATGCAGAGGGAGGGGGGGTGAGTGGTCGAAGGCCCCGGAGGGCAGATGAGAGGTTGAAGGAGGGCGGAGGAAAGTCGGGAGAGGCGAGTGAGCACGAGAGAGGTGGGGAGGCTCAAGGCCGCTGACCGCCCCTCTGAGCGGCCTCCGTGCCTCAGGCGACCACGGGCGGCCCGCTCCCGCCGCGGCGATGAGCTCGGCAACTGACCAGCGGCGGCAGATTGTCGCTGCGGGCGCCGGCGTTGCGGTCGGCTCCGCTACCGCCACAGCCGGGCTCGCAGGAGCCCCGGGGGCCGCTGCCGGCTCTGGAGCGACCCCGGGCCGACGATGCGCCGTGACCCGGCGGGCGGCGCGCTCGGAGATGAGATCTCCGCTGTGGGACGGGGTGTGGATGATGCGTGTTCTCATGAGGTCTCCAGGCTGAGCTTGAGGTCATTGCTGGCTTGGGCTTGGGCGTCGCGCGGCACGGGCGGCGCCGTCCCTCGGGAGGACGAAGACCGCGACGAGCAGCCCGGCGGCGAACAGGCCGGCGGCCCATTCGAATGCGGTGGTGTAGCCGTGGATCGAGGCGGCGCTGGCGAGCCGCGCCGCCCGGCGTGGGTGGAGGCGAAGCTGGCGGCCGCGCTGGCGAAGATCGTGCTCAGCAGCGCGGTGCCGACCGAGCCGCCGACCTGCTGGGAGGTGTTGACCATCGCCGAGGCGATCCCGGCGTCGCTGTTCTTGACCCCGAGGGTCGCGGTCGAGAACGCGGGCGCGAAGATGCAGCCCATCCCGACGCCGGTGAGCAGCAGCCCGGGCATGACATGGCTGACGTAGGCGCCGTCGGGGTCAGCTGGGTGAACAGGAGCATCGCGATCACCCCGAGGCTCATGCCGCCCATGACGAGCGGCTGGGCCCCGGTGCGATGCAGGACCCGGGTCTGCACGGTCGTCGCGGTGACGACGATCCCGGCGGTCATCGGCAGGAAGGCCAGCCCTGTCTTCAGCGGCGAGTAGCCGAGGTTCTGCTGCAGGTAGTAGGTGAGGAACAGGAAGACGGCGAACACGGCCGAGCCGGCCAGGGCGATCGTCGCGTAGGCGCCGCCGCGGGCCCGGTCCCAGATGATGTGCAGCGGCAGCAGCGGATGCTCGACGCGCCGCTCGAGCACCACGAAGCCGCTCAGCAGCACGGCGCTGGCGGCGAGGGCGACGATCGTGATCGGGTGCGACCACGAGTGCGTCTCGGCGTTGGAGAAGCCGTAGACGAGCGCGAACAGTCCGCCCGAGGCCAGCAGCGTGCCCGGCAGGTCGATTCGCGGCCGGTGTGGCTGGCGCTCGTTGCCCAACAGCCGCAAGGCGACGATCGCGGTCGGCACGGCGATCAGCAGGTTGACGTACAGGCACCAGCGCCAGGAGATCGTCTGCGTGAGCACGCCGCCGAGCAGCAGCCCGACTGACGCGCCGCCGGCGGCGATCGCGCTGAAGATCCCGAACGCCTTGGGGCGGTCCGGAGAGCCCTGGAAGGTCACGGTCAGCAGCCCGAGCGCCGAGGGAGCGAGGATCGCACCGAACGCGCCCTGCAGCGCCCGGGCGCCGACGAGCATCCCGAACGATTGGGCGAGCCCGCCGATCGCCGAGGCGATGGCAAACCCGATCAGGCCCCCGATCAGCGTCCACTTGCGCCCGAACAGATCCCCGAGCTTGCCGCCGAGCAGCAGCAGGCTGCCGAAGGCCAGCGCATAGGCGGTGATGACCCATTGCCGGTTGTCAGTGGAGAAATGCAGCGCGCGCTGCGCCGACGGCAGCGCGATGTTCACGATCGTCGCGTCGAGCACGACCATCAGCTGCGCGACGCCGAGCAGGGCCAGGACAGCCCACCGGTTGGGGCGGCGGATCGCGGGCTTGCCGATGCTCATCTGGATTCCTTCGTTTGCATGTGATGTGCAGCCTAGCACGGATGATCCATGTTGCAGGTATCAATTACTTGCTGGGTATTATCCTGTTCAGTTCACGATGCCCGAAATGCGCTACAATCGCCGGCGTCATGGGTTCCGTCGAACAGACCGCGGTTGTCCCGCCAGCACGATGTTTCTGCTGCCGCGCCTGGCCAAGCAGGTGATGCGACGCAGCAGCCCGGAGCGGCTCGGGTTGGACCTGCGTCTGCTGATGGCCCTGAGTTACCTGGGCGACCACGACGAGACACCGCAGCAGGAGCTCGTCGACGCACTGTGCATGGACGCCAAGAACATCGTCCTGCTCCTCAACGAGCTCGAGGAGCGCGGGTACCTCATCCGGCGCCGCGACTCCGAGGATCGGCGCCGCCACCGCGTCAGCATCACCACCGAAGGCCGCGAGGCGCTGGTGCGCGCCGGACAGGCGATGCAAGAGGTCGAGAACCAGGTCCTGCAGGCCCTGGATGCCGACGAGCGCGCCACCCTCTGGAAGCTGCTCGCCCGCGCGCTGCACGAGGTCGAGGAGGCCTCCGACGAGGCGTCGGCGCCGGCGCTGACCTCAGTCGCGCCTCACCGCGAGCCCGGGCCGGCTACCGGTCGCCGCGGGTGCGCAGCCGCGCGGCGAGCGCGTCGACGTCGGCCACGGTGACCGTCAGTTCGGGGTGGCGCAGCCGGCCCGTCGGCTCGATGCCCGACACGGGTGTGTGAAACGAGATGAGCACGCCGCGCTCGCCGTTACTGGCAAAGGTCAGGCCGCGATCGGTGAATCCAAGGTGCGCGGGGCCGGCAGTCTTGAGAAACGCGTACGGACCGGTGATGTCGACGCCCGAGATGTTCGTGAGCGACGTATCCAGGCGCCACGGACCGAAGCGAGCGCTCAAGCGGTCGGCGCCGACCTCGACCCAGGCCTTGTCGGGCGTGACTCCAAACGGGCGTGCCGCCCGGCGATAGGCGGGGGAAAAGCGAAATGCGAAGCGTTCAGAGCGGGACTCGTTGACTGATTGATGGTTGGACATGGCTCAACACGCTAGCGATGCGAGCGCTCAGGCCGTTGTCCTCATCGCTCGGGCCGGCATCGGCTCCCCGAGGGGTGCGCACTCGGCCGCGGGAGCCGATGAGCGGCTGAGACTCTGACGCAGGCGGATGAAGGCGATCGCTCCGAGCACGGCCGGGACAGCGAGTTGAAACAGCCGGTAGGCGAGCACGGCGGCCACCGCGAGCGACAGCGGACTGCCGTAGAGGACCATCGCGCCGATCAGGCCGCCATCGGTCCCCCCCACTCCGGCGGGGAGCGGAATCAACCCGCCGAGCTGGCCGATCACGTAGGCAAAGACCAGGGGCGCGAGCGCCATGCCCCCGCCGAAGGCGGCGAAGGCGGCGATCAAGGCGGCGATGTCGAAGACGAGATAGCCGATTGCGCCGGCGATCGCCTGCCATTGACCGGAACGCAGCAGCTGCCCCGTGTCCCGGATCCCGAGCTCGAGCGTCACGGCCGCGGAGCGAAGCCGGCCCCCGATCCCGGTGCCGGCCCGGGCCGCATTGACGCGACCCAGCAGGCGTGGCAGCAGGACGACGATGGCAGCCGCGATCCAGGCTGCCGCGGACAGAGCCGCCGTCAGCACGACTGGGACGTGGCCCGAGAACCAGCCCGTCAGCAGCAGCGGACCGAGCACCGCCGCGAACGCGAAGTTGGGGATGCTGGTGAGCACGAAGAAGGCGATGCTGCGGCGACCGATGTACTCCGTCGACATTCCTCCCTGGCGCAGCGCCCAGACTCCCAGCGCCAGCCCGCCGGCCCCTCCGGTCGGCACGAGCACGTTGGTCGCCTGCTCTGACAGGGCCAGCTGAGCGCTGAACCGCCAGCCCATCCGCGAGCAGAAGACGTCCCGGAACGCAACCACGTTGGACAGGCAGGACCCGAGCTTGAGGAGACCGATGAGAACGATGAAAACCACCTCTGCCTGCGCAAAGCGGTGGCGTAAGGTCGCCAGACCTGGCAGCGAGCTCACGGCAGCGGCGACGACGGCGACGAGAACCGCGAGGGCCAGCAGCCGGCGGAGAAGGTGCCGGGAGTTGAACTCGTCGGGCATCGGCGAAGCCGGGCCGGCGGCGCCATCATGTGCGGTCACGGAGATACCTCAGGCTAGTCGCACCGTCTGGTCTGACGGCACACTCGGAGCCGTCCGGGTTGTTCCTGATCTAAATGTACCATGAAGTGCGTACGAGTCGGTACCTAGTATCGGGTACAATCGGGGTGTGGCGCTCAACCCGTTCATCTGGGACCGACCGCTCGACGATCCGGCGAAGATCGTCGGGATGGAGCCGTTCGCCCACGAGGTGGCGCTGACGCTGAAAGGCCAGACCAACGTCGCGCTGTTCGGCCCGCGGGACACCGGCAAGACCACCTTCACCAACCAGCTCGCCCTCGAGCTCGGCAAGGCCCATGGCGATGATGCCCCGCCGTTTGACGTGGTCAAGGTCAACCTGCAACGGGTGGTCAGCCTTCCCGGATTCATCGGCTGCGTCCACGACGCCATGGTCAGCCATCCGGTCAAGCACCTGCGGCGAGCGGCGCAGCGCCAGATCGGCGCGCTCGAGAAGGAGATCGGCTTCGACATCAAGGTCATCAAGGGATCCGTCCGCCGCCCCGCCGCCCAGCCCGAGCAGGACGCCGAGACGCTGCACGCCCAGCTCGTCAGCCTGCGTTCGCTGTCCCCGCACCTGGTGGTGATCTTCGATGAGTTCCAGAGGCTCAGGCATTGCCCGGGCGAGCCACTCTCGATCATCCGCTCGGCGCTCATGAGCTCGGGGGCCAATCACGTGTCGCTGCTCTTCACGGGGTCGATCCGCAACGCGCTGAAGATGATGCTCGAGGACTCCCAGCAACCGGTCTTCGGTGAAGCCGCTCAGAAGCAACTCCCGGTCATCGATCGAATCGACTTCATCGAATACCTTGATTACAGTTCGCGGCCACCGGCAAGCCGGCCGATGAACAGGCGCTGGGCCATCTGCTCAACCTCACGCGCGCGCACCCACGCGGAACCCAGCAGCTGGCTTGGGAGGCCTGGTCAGACACCCCGGCCGGCAGGCCGGTGACCCTCGAGTCGGTCATACGAGCCCACGACCGCCTGGTGCAGACGATCGAACGCTCTGAGTACGCCGCGGTCCTCAACGTCCTGATCAGCGGAGACGAAGGCGAGATCAATGAGATCAGAGCGCTCCAGCTGCTCGCTGACCGGGGCGGCAAGACGATCACCAGTCGCCCGGTGGCTCGCCTGTACGGGTTCTCGAGCCACTCTCGGGTCCGTCCCGCGCTCGAGCGTCTCCAGGGCCGCGGGCTCGTCGACAGCCGAGACGGCGTCTGGCACATCGTCGATCCGCTGTTCGCGGAATGGCTCAAACGCGCCTCCCCGCTGGCCGACCAGGGGCTGCCCGAGCACACTGACGGTCCGTGATCGGATACCGCGCCGTGACCATCTACCGCGCCGTGACCATCTACCGCGCCGTGGTCGTGCGCCGCGCCGCCGTGTACCGCCATATCGGTACATTTTTGTTCTTTTAGGCGGTCAGCTCTGATCGAGCCGCTCAGGCGCTCCGTCCCGCGGCCGCGCTGGACTACCTGCTCCTGACCAGGCGACAATTGACGACTAGGTAGCGCCGGCGATAGCCGACCCGGCGCCCGCCACTGAGCCTGAGCGCGAACCTCAGCGTGAACCGACCCGATCTCAGCCGCCTCACAGAACAGACCGGACCCGCCGACCGACCGCGTGGCCGACTCGCCTGCGGCCCAGATACACGCTGAGCGACGAATCGGCCGGCGTTCGCGCCTCAGACCGATCCGGAACCCGCGCGCGGCAGCGCCCGGGGACCGGCGCGACCGACCGTCCGAACGCGGCGATCGCCGCTCGGTAGGCGCCGCAGGCCGGCTTCGGGGTGTAGTCATCACGCAGCAGGCCGTCGGTGGCGAAGATCGTCGCCACGCCCGGGCAGCGAGCCGGCCGCGTGGCGAGCTCGAGTCACGGAGGTTGAACCACCGGTAGTCGGTGACGTTGAAAGTGCCCGCGTAGTCACGAACTGCGTGGACGAGCTGGGTCAGTCCGCTGGCCTGCTGGGCTTCGCTGGTGCTGGCTCCGGTGGGGATCCCGTTCTCGGTGATCCAGATCGGGACGGTGGCACCGAGCGCCGCCAGGGGCATGAAGCAGTCCCGGACGGTGCCGAGCGCCTGAGCGGTGTCGCTGCGGTAGGTGTCGGTCGGTCCCGATCGTCGGGGGATAGACCGAGCCGGGATAGAAGTCGACGCCGACGAACCCCAGCGCCTGGCGGAAGGCGCCGCCGCCGTGGCTGCCGAGGTAGGAGAAGAAGGCGGCATCCGCCGGCGGCGAGAAGCGATACGCGTAGGTGAAGCCGAACTGCAGCTGCTGGTCACCGCGCTTGGCCGCCTCGTCGTGGGCGGCCTCGATCCCCTGGATCAGGGCGTCCTCGGCGTTGGTGTAGCTGCCGTCTGAGGTGTTGGGCGAGAAGGTGACGTTGACCTCGTTGGTGATCGTCATCGCCACGACGTGCGGGTCGCTGCCGAACACGTCGACGACGTGGCGGACGTACGCTGTCCATGCCGCGAGGTCGCCGTCCTGCCCCGGCGGCGGGTGATAGCGGACCTGGAGCTCGACCTCCAGCCCGGCTCGGTCATATTGCGCGACCAACGCCTTGAACTGGCTCGATCAGCGGCTCGCCGCCGGACCAGAAGAGCCGGTTGAGGCGCACCACGAGCACATGGCCGGCCGGCCGCAGCTGGCTCGAGAAGGAGACATCCCTGGCAACGTCGTCGGGCACCGCCGGCAGCTGGGCACCCCCCACGCTGCCTGCGACGCGGGATCGATGCCGAAGCGCAGCGGCTGAGCCGCCAGTACCGGCGCGGCGCTGCCGTAGTCACCGGTGCAGCCGCGGGTCGGCGCTCGACGCCAGGGCGCACTGCGCGACCGCGGGCTGCTCGTGCCACGCCCGGGGCCGGACGCGAGCAGCGCAATCGATCCCGTCGCCAGCGCAGCGATGCTCAGGACCCGCAACCTCCCCATCGGCGACAGGCTATCGCCCGGCGGTGGCCGGGAGCAGCCCGCCCCAGGGCCGGCATCGCGCAACTCACAGCAGCCCCAGACGGTCCTGTCTACCCGGCCCGCTCGGCCGAGGCCAGCCCGCGGCGCGCGAACGCCGACAGAGCACCGCGACGACGCCAAGGCCGGCGAACGCGATCGCCACCTTGACCGGCGATCCCGCCAGCAGCCCGCGGCCGGCCTCGAGCACCGGCGTGACCGGGTTGAGCGTCGCGACGTCGTGGATCCAGCCCGTGAGCAGCGTCACCGGCACGTAGACCGGGGCGAGGAACAGGAGCACGAACACGGGCATCTGGATCAGGGCGCCCGCCTGCTCGGTGCGCAGGAACATGGCCAGCCCGACCGCCCACAGGGCGGCGACGAGGTTCATCGCGATGCCGAGGCCGAGCAGGCCGATCAGCTGCACGCCGTTGCCGTCGACGTTCATGCCGGCGATCAGGGCGGCGATCGTGACCACGGTCCCGGTCAGCGCCCACCGGCCCAGGGCGCCGAGCGTGTAGCCGGCGATGATGCCGCTGCGCCGCGGGGCGGTGAGCATCAGCCGCCGGGCAAAGCCCGAATCGAAGTCGCGGGCGACGGCAAAGCCGGTGAACACGCCCCCGAAGGCGGCCGACTGCAGGAACACGAACACGAACTGAAACGACGTGTAGCCGGGCGGCGTAGTGGAAGTTGGGCAGGTCGCTGATCCGCGACAGGCCGCCCGCGAAGGCGATCAGGAAGAACAGCGGGAAGATGATCGAGGGGACGAGGATCGCCGGGTTGACCAGCGTGTTGTGGATCGAGCGCCACGCGACCCCGCGGGCGACGTTGACAAAGCGCCTCATGTCCGCGTCAGCCTCGATCGCATCAGCCTGCGCGAGAGCCCGAGCGCGATCACGCAGCAGGGCGAGCGCGAAGCCGAACCCGAGCGCCAGCGCCTGCGTGTCCCAGCCGGTGATGACCAGGCTGCGCAGCGCCTCGAGCAGGTAGGAGACCGGGTTGTAGGTGGCGACGTCGCGAAACCAGCTCGCCTTGATCAGGTTGCGCGGCAGGCTCGAGGAGGACGAGGAAGATCGTCACGAACAGCAGCGGGAAGATCCCCTGGACGGCCTCGCCGCTGCCGAAGCGCAGGGCCAGCAGCACGCCGAGGCTGGCGAACGCGAACGAGATCAGGATCGAGAGGAGCAGCAGCACGATCGCGCCGCCGACGCCGCTGGCCAGGGTGACGCCGGTGGCCAGCCCGACGAGCAGGTAGACGAAGGCCTGGATGACGCCGAGCACGAGCGCGCCGCCGAGCTGGCCGACGAGCAGCGCCTCGCCGCGGACCGGCGTCATCGCCAGGCGGCTGAGAAAGCCGGTCTCGATGTCCTTGGCCAGGTCGACGCCGGCGCTGATGGAGACGAACATCGCGCCCTGCACGAACGGCATCGCGATCAGGAAGTCGCGGTAGTTGTGGGTCGGGAAGCCCGGGATGCGGGTCGCGGTGGACAGCGCCGAGCCGTTGATCGCGAACAGGATCAGCGGGAAGATCATCGGGAAGATGATCAGCGCGCGCTGGCGGGCGGTGCGCACGACGGCGCGCCGGGCGACGGCGAGGGTCTGCTCGACGAGGCTCGCCCGCGGCGAGGCGGCCAGCGCGGCCGGACCGATCGCCAGCTCAGCGGCCACGCCGCCTCCGGCCCCGCCGGCCCTCGGGCTGCGGCGCTCGCCGTGCCTCGTCGCCTCGGCCGTCGCCGTCGCCCGAGCCCTCGAGCTTGCGGCCCGTCTTGGCCAGGAAGACGTCGTCGAGCGAGGGCTGGTGCAGCTGCAGGGTCTCGACGTGCAGGTCGGCGCGGTCGAGGATGCGGACGATCTCGGCCAGCTCGGCCTCGCCGCCGGGCAGCTGCACGGTGACGGCGCCGTCGCCGTTGCGCCGCATCTCGCCGAAGCCCGACAGCAGCTCGGCCAGCCGGCCGCCCTCGCCGGGCTCGGCCGGGGTCACCTCGACGCTGGGGCCGCCGATCTCGGCCTTGAGCTCGGCCGGGGTGCCCTCGGCGACGATGTGGCCGTGATCGATGATCCCGATGCGGCCGGCGAGGACGTCGGCCTCCTCGAGGTACTGCGTGGTCAGAAACACGGTCATGCCGTCCTCGCGGGCCAGCCGGGCGACCTCCTCCCACAGCGCCGAGCGGCTCTGCGGGATCAAGCCCGGTGGTCGGCTCGTCGAGGAACAGGATCCGCGGCGAGTGCACGAGCGCCAGCGCGAGGTCCAGGCGGCGCTTCATCCCGCCCGAGTAGCCGCCGACGCGACGGTCCGCGGCCTCGGTCAGCCCGACGCGCTCGAGCAGCGCCTGGGTGCGGCGGCGGCGCTCGGCGCCGGGCAGCCCCTGGAGCGTGGCCTGCAGCATCAGATGCTCGCGGCCGGTGAGGATCGCGTCGAGCGCCGCCTCCTGCAGCGCGGCGCCGATCACGGCGCGCACCTGGGCGCCCTGGCGGACGATGTCAAAGCCGCCGACGGTCGCGCGGCCGCTGGTCGGCGGCAGCAGCGTCGTGAGCATCAGCACCGTCGTCGACTTGCCGGCGCCGTTGGGTCCGAGAAAGCCGTAGATCTCGCCCGGCGAGACCGCGAGGTCGATCCCGTCCACGGCCCGCGGGCCCTTGCGGAACTCCCGGACCAGGTTCTCGACCTCGATCGCTGGCTCGTTCTGCATGGCCCGCACTCTACGCAGGGCGGCTGACCGGCCCGCGAACGGACGCGGTCCGCTAGCGTCCTGTGGAGATTTCTCGTCACGCGTTGTTGAATAACGCGCGCGTGCGTAGTGCCTCCTCCCCTCCCTCTCTTCTCTGGTTTCCAGACCGATGCCCTCATCCCGCCCTGATACCGACGCCGATCCCGCTCCGCCGCGAGGGCGGCCGCGCGCCGACCCAGGGTCGGGGCGCGCGGACTACGCGGCTGGGGCGGGTCGCCGTCGGTGGCTGCGGTGCGGTGGGCCGGGGATCGGTTTGACACCCGCGGCACCCCGGAGGAGCAGCGCCGGCGCCGCGGCGACCGGATCGTCGCCACCGTCGACGCGCTCGTCGATCAGCTCGCGGTCATGCGCGGCGCGGCGATGAAGGCCGGACAGGTGCTCTCCACGGTCGAGTTCCCGTCCTGGACCCGGATCAGTCCGCGCACCTGCAGGCGCGCCTGGCGTCGCTGCGCGATGACGTGCCCGCCGTCAGTGGACGCAGATGCGCCGGATCCTGGCAGGCCGAGTGGGGCGCAGGCGCCCGAGCGGGTGCTCGGCCGACATCGACCCCGAGCCGGCCGCCGCGGCGAGCATCGGCCAGGTCTACCGGGCAACCGCTCGCGACGGCCGGGCGCTGGCGATCAAGGTCCAGTACCCGGGGATCGCCGAGACGGTCGAATCCGACATGCGCAACCTGCGCCTGCTCTCGCCGCTGCTGCGCCAGCTGATGCCCGGCCTCGAGGTGCGGCCGTGCTCGATGAGCTGCGCGAACGGATCGTCGAGGAGTGCGACTACGAGCTCGAGGCCGCGCAACCACCGCCGCGTCGAGCGCTTCTGGCGCGATCACCCGTTCATCCGCGTCCCCGCCGTCGACACCGAGCTCAGCCACCGCCGCGTGCTGGTCACCGACTGGATCGACGGACAGGGCTTTGACGAGGTGACCGGCGAGCCCGACGCCGTCCGCGACCGCTACGCCGAGATCGTCTACCGCTTCTTCTACGGCACCGTGCGCGAGCTCGGCCTCGCCCTCGGTGACCCGCATCCCGGGAACTACCTGCTGTGCGCCGACGGGCAGGTCGCGTTCTTTGACTTCGGCATGATGCGCGCGCTGCCGTCTGACTATCTCGGGCGCGAGGCGCGGATCTCACGCGCGGTGCGCGAGTCCGACGTGGCGGCGGTCCTGACCGGGCTGCACGAGCTCGGCTACCTGCCCGGCGAGCTCGACCAGTGGGACGGGGCGCTGCTGCTCGACTACATGCGCCAGGTCTCGTGGTGGCTGCGCACCGACGAGCCGCTGCGGCTCAGCCCCGAGGATCTGTGGCGCAGCACCGCAGGCCTGCGCGAGGAGGGCGGCGGCGCGCACGTCGCCCAGCTGCGCCAGATGACCCTTCCGCCCGACGCGCTGCTGCTGCGGCGGATGGAGGGGCTGCTGTTTCAGACCGCGTCGATCCTGCGCGCGTGCTGCGCCCTGGGGTCCGCTGCTGCCGAGCTGATCGAGGGTGACGCGCCGGTCGGTGAGCTCGGGGCCGCAGCACGCGGTCTGGCTGGCCCGCGGCGCGGCTGACGCGGAACAGCCGGGTGGTCCCGATCGCGGGTCGACATGCCGCCGGGCGCGTGAGTTCGTGGCGCGGTCAGTGCCTCAGGTCGACTCCCCGGCGAGCGGCGCACCACGACCTCCTGGTCACCGAACACGGCGCGGACCTCGAGCCGGCCGCCGAGCGCGGCCACGTAGTGCTCGAGCGCTGACAGGTAGAGGTCCTCGCGGCGCTCGTCGTCGGTGAGCTGCTCGTCGGCGGTGTCGAGCGCGGCCGATCTGCGCGTCGCTGGTGCCGCGGGGTAGAGCGCGTGCGGCGATCTGCTCCTGGGCCTCCATCAGCCGGCGGTAGAGCTCGGCGCGCATCGCGTTCACCGGCTCCTCCCGGGTGGTGTGCGGGGCGGTGTGCGGGGCCCGTTTGCGCGGCTCCTGTGCGATGGCGGCTGCCCTCCGTTTCCGCGCTCGTGGGCGGCGTACAGCCGCTCGGCGCGCTCGATCTGCTTCGGATACCAGCGGTTCCACTTCCCCGCCTTGTCGCCGCCGAGCAGCATGACAGCGCTCCCGCGCGAATCGAAGGCGAACAGCAGCCGCATGCTGCGACCGACCCGGGCCTCCTTGAGCTTGGCAGCTGGGATCCGTGGACGACGTCGACATGCGGGCGCCCTGGGTCGGGCCGCCTCTCGACGTGCGCGATCGCGCCCTGGACCCTGGCTCGCTGCTCGGGGTCGAGGGTTCGCGCCCAGGCCGAGAACTCCCGGGTCCGCACCACCCGCGCGGGTGCCCGGGCGCCGTCGGGTGTGCGTGGGGCGCCATGCCCAGAGAGAGTCCCGGGGCCGGCCTGTTTCACCCCCAGGCTCTGCGGCCCCGCCTTATCACGACCGCCATGCGCGGACCGCGGCGGCGGCCGCGGTCCGCGCATGGCCTCGCTGGAGGTCCCGCGCTGGCAGGCTTTCGGTCTCAGATCGCGGCGACCGGGTCGCGAGTCTCAGCCGCGCCGTCGGCCCCTTCGATCGTCTGGGTGTCGGGGTTGGCTCCGGCCGAGGGTGATATCTGGACGGTTCGCGGCTTCCGTTGCTCCGGCTTGGGGATGCGGATTTCGAGCACGCCGCGGTCGAAGTGGGCTTGGACGCTGTCAGGGTCGACGCCGTCGGGCAGGGTCAGCGACCGGGAGAACGCTCCGAATGCGCGCTCGAGCCGGTAATAGCCCTCCTGCTGGTTCTCGTGCTCGGCCTTGCGCTCACCGGAGATCGTGAGCACGTTGTCCTCGAGCTGGATGTTCACGTCCCCGTCGGAGAGCCCGGGGAGATCGGCGCGCAGGACGTAGTGGTCGGCGGTCTCGACGAGGTCCATCGGCGGCAGCCAGCGTCGCGTCGTGCCGTTCCCGCGTCCGGACTTGCCGGGCTGCTCGAAGAAGGTGTTGAAGAGCCGGTTCATCTCGTTCTGGATGGTGTTCAGCTCGGCGACCGGCTCCCAGCGAATCAGTGCCATTGCGAACCTCCTTTGGGTGAATCGAGTTGATCTGCGTCCACTTCTCGCTAATAGATCTCAGTGGCCTCGTATCAAGTCTTTCGCCACGATCGACGCGAACGGTGAGCGCGCCCCGCGTTCCGGCACGCCGAACGTGACCTGGTCGCCGTCGCCGACCCCGGCGGCAGCACGATCGCGAGGCCGTGGCGGTCGAGCCAGACGAGTGGTCGCGGCAGCCGCTCGCGGGTAGAGTTCGCACGGCGAGGGCGAGCGAGCCGTCGCGCGGGTGGGGAGCATGGTCGCTCGCAGCGCGCGGCGGCCGGGTCGGGGCGGGTAGTCCGGGAGCGTGCGGACCGCGGCGTGCCGGTCGGTCCGGGGCCTGCCGGCGCCTCGGCGCCGACGGCCCCGGACGCAGCGCCGCGCCCGGTAGCGCGCCGCCGGCGGCATGGGCCCGCGGCCCGGTCGGTCGCGCGCAGCCCGCCACGGTTGAGGCAGCGGCGGCTGAGCAGGTTCGCGAATGGGTTTCCGCCCACGCGGGGCAGCGCGGGCCGCCCGCGGTCAGGGTCCGGAGTGGCGGCCCGGCCGGGCCACCGGGCTCAGGCTGGCCGCGTATGCGCGAGCGAGATCACGATCGCGAGGACGGCCGCGGCGGCACGCCGATCAGGTGCGGTAGACGGAGGCGAGGAAGGGCGTGCATCAGATCCACCTCCGAATCTGTTCGCCGGCTGCTTCTCTCAGACAGGCGCCGCGACGGTCCGTCCGCAATCAACTGCTCGCCGGTCGGGGTGGTCCGGTTCGTGGCGGCGCGGAGCTTGCCGAGCGCGCGATTCTCGATCTGGCGCACGCGCTCGCCGGACAGGCCGATCCGCTCGCCGACTTCGCGCAGCGACTGCTCCGGGCCGTCGAGGCCGTAGCGGGCGCGGAGGATCGTCCGCTCGCGCTCGTTGAGGCTGCCGAGCAGCGCCCGGACCTGCTCGATCTCGCGTGGTCGAGCAGCTGCTCGTAGGCGTCTTCGGCGAGCGGGTCGGCGAGCAGCTCGCCGAACGCGCCGAGTTCGCCGTCGGCGCCCTTGACCGGCTCGTCCATCGACTGCGGGATCCGCTCGAGCGCGAGCAGCTCGCCGACCTGCGCATGGGTGAGCCCGGTGTCGCTCGCGAGCTGATTGCCGGTCGGCTCGTCCCCGTGGTCGCTGCAGGTAGTCGCCGTGCGCGCGCTTGAGCTGCGCGAGGTGGCGAAGCGTGCGATCGGAGAGCACCGTCGGACGGGTCAGCTCGGCGATCAGCTGCTGCATCGCCTGGCGCACCCACCACGTCGCGTAGCCCCAGAACGGCACGCCCAGCGTCGGGTCGTAGCGCTCCAGGGCGCGCAGCAGCCCGACCACCCCCTCCTGCATCAGCTCCACGCGGGTGATCGACGGGGAGCCGCGATAGACGCGCGCGACCCCGGCGATCAGCGGCAGGAACGCCTCGACGAGCTCCTCGCGCGCGCGCCGGTCCCCGTCCTGGGCCGCCCGCACGAGCCGCCGTTCGGTCGCGAGCGGCAACCGCGGCCGCTCTCCGAGCTCGCGCAGGCGCGAGGCCGAACTGGTCGGGCCGTGCGAGCCGGCCGCGCCTGAGCTCGGTCGCGAGTTGCTGGTCGATGACCGCGCGCGTCGCGCGACTCGGTCTCGAGCGCGTCGGTCTCGTGCTGGCTGATGTGATCGGCGTCGGCGGACATATCGGGCTGGCGCGTCACTATTCAGCGCACCGCCCTGCCCGTGGTCGGCGAGCAGGGCGGCGAGCTGCGATTTGACTCACATCGTGCTCTCGGTCAGCGCTGCAGTCGGGTGCCGGGTCAGCCTGCGATCCGGGCGCGGGGCAGCACGATCACGCGGCGGGCCGGCGATCCCAGGCTTCGGCGCACCGACGCGATGCGCCAACGGCGACGAACGGACATTCTGGGTTCAGCTCCTTTCCGGTAGTGCCCACACGACTCGAGATGACGATGAGCGAGGTGGGAGCCCGGCCCCTGATGCCTCTACTCGAGGCGGGGGGTCGTCACGTCAAATGACCCGCGGTGACGGACCCGGGCTCCACCTGATCGATGAGCCGCTGGTGATATGTCTGTGACCTCTGAGAGAGGAAATAGGCCGCTCGAGCGCGCCTGTCAAGCGCAGATGACCAGCTAGAACGGTCCGCGTGGACACGATCGTGACCTCACGGCGAGCCTGGCTGACCTTCGGCCTCGGGGTCACCGCCTACGCCGTGGCGGTCTTCCAGCGTGCCTCGCTCGGGGTGGCGGGCGTGGAGGCGCAGCACCGGTTTCACACCTCGGCCGCGGTCCTGAGCCTGTTCAGCGTGATGCAGCTGGCGGTGTACGCCGGCCTGCAGATCCCCGTCGGCGTCGTGCTGGATCGGGTCGGCCCGCGGCGTCTGGTCGCTGTCGGTGCGCTGACCATGGGGGCCGGGCAGTTGGTGCTCGCGACGGCCCACGCGGTTGCGCTGGCGGTGATCGGCCGGATCATGGTCGGCGCGGGCGACGCGATGACGTTCATCTGCGTCCTGCGCCTGATCGCGGCGTGGTTCTCGCCCCGGCAGGTGCCCGCTGCTGACCCAGCTCACCGGGATCCTCGGACAGCTCGGCCAGATCGTCGCCGCCTACCCGCTGGTGGCGCTGCTCCAGGGAGCCGGGTGGAATGTCTCCTTCCTGGTCGCCGCCGCGGCCGGACTGGCCGTCGGAGTGAGCGCGTTCGCGTCCCTGCGCGACACCCCGCCGGGGGCGCCCGCGCGTGGCCGTGGCGGTCCCCGGGCACGAGGCGCTCCGGCGCCTGCGGCACGCGTGGCGCGAGCCCGGCACCCGGCTCGGGCTGTGGACCCACTTCGTCACCCAGTTCTCCGGCACCGTGTTCGCGCTGCTGTGGGGCTATCCGTTCCTGGTCGTCGGCGAGCGCCGCAGCCCGGCGCTGGCGGGCCTGCTGATCACGCTGCTCGTGCTGGTGGCGATGGTCATCGGACCGGTGCTCGGCCACCTCGCGGGCCGCTGGCCCTACCGCCGTTCGGTTCCGGTGCTGGCCATCCTCGGCTCGACGGTGGCGATCTGGACGATCGTGCTGGCCTGGCCGGGACGGGCCCCGCTCGCCCTGCTGGTCGTGCTCGTCGTCGTGCTCGCGTCCAACGGGCCGGGCTCGCTGATGGGCTTTGACTATGCCCGGACGGAGAACGAAGCCGAGCGGATCGGCTCGGCGACCGGGATCGTCAACGTCGGCGGCTTCGTCGCCTCGCTGATGACGATCGCGCTGATCGGGATCATCCTCAGCCTCCGCAGCAGCGGCGGTCCGACCAGCTACACGCTCGATGACTTCCGCCTCGCCTTCTGCGTGCAGTACCTGTTCTGGGGCGTGGGCGTGATCGGCCTGCTGCGCACCCGGCGCCGGCTGCGCACCGCCCGCGGGCTGCGAGCTCGACCCGCTTCCCCGGGCGCTCGCGCGCGTCTACCGGCGACGGCGCGAGGACCGGACCGGCGAGCCGTGAGGCCGGTCATTGGGTTACCGCGGCCCGGGCCCGGGCGGCCTGGCGGACGAGGTGGTCGCGCTCGGCGACGACGGTCGCCCGGCGAGCGGCCGCGGCGTACGCCGCGGCGGCGGCCGGGAGGTCACCGCCGAGCTCGTGCAGATGACCGCGGACGGCGTGCCAGCGGTGGCGCTCGCCGAGCACCTCGCGCAGCCGGTCGGTCTCGCGCAGCCCGGCGGCGGCGCCGCGGACGTGCCCGACCGCGACCGCGCGCCCGAGCACCGCAAGGGGGTCCAGGCGCACCGGGTCGTCAGTGAGCGCGACGAGGTCGTCGATACCAGGCGAGGATCTGCGCCCAGTCGGTCTCCTCGGCGCTGGCCGCGTCGTCGTGCAGGGCGGCGATCGCGGCCTGCACCTGGTAGCGGCCGGGGCGCTGACGAGCGAGCGCCGACTGCAGGACGCGCACGCCCTCGGCGATCTCGCGGGTGTCCCACTGCCCGCGGTCCTGGCGGTCGAGCGTGACGATCCGGCCCTCGGCGTCGAGTCGCGCCGGGAGACGGGCGTGGTTGAGCAGCATCAGCGCGAGCAGCCCGCGCGCCTCGGGCTCCTCGGTGGCGAGGGTGAGCTGGCGGGCGAGCCGGATCGCCTCGCCGGCCAGGTCAACCCGGCCGACATGGCCGGCCGTGTAGATCAGGTAGAGCACGCGCAGCACGACGGCGAGGTCACCGGGCTGGTCAAGAGGACGCCCGCGGCAGGGTGCGCTTGGCGCGGCTGATCCGCTGGGCCATCGTCGCCTCGGGCACGAAGAAGGCGTCGGCGATCTCCCGGGTGGTGAGCCCGCCGACCGCGCGCAGGGTCAGCGCCACCTGCGAGGTGGGCGCGAGCTCGGGATGACAGCAGCAGAAGAGCAGGAACAGGGTGTCGTCGCCCTCCTCGGTGGGGCCGGGCGGCGGCTCGGCGTGGCTCACCTCCTCACGGCGATGGCGGGCCGCCTCGCTGCGGCGGGCGTCGACGAGCCGCCGGGTGGCGACGGTCGCCAGCCACGCGCTCGGGTCGCGTGGCGAGCGCTCGGGCCAGACCCGGAGCGCCTCGAGCAGGGCCTCCTGCAGCGCGTCCTCGGCGGCGTCAAAGTCCTCGCCCCGCCGGACCAGGCCTGCCAGCACCCGCGGGACGAGAGCGCGCAGGGCACTCTCGTCCAGCCGGCGCGTTGGCGCGTCGTTCATCCCGGATCAGTCGTTCGACGGCGCCCCGGACATGACCTCACGGACGTCGATCCACTCATACAGCGGCCCCCCGCCCGGGCCGGGCTCAGACGAGATGTACGCGGCGAGCTCGACTGCGCGCTCGTAGGACTCGACGTCGACCATGTACCAGCCCGCGACGAGATCGCTCGTCTCAGGCAGCGGGCCGTCGGTGGTGACGGGCGCGGCGTCCGGGCCGCCATAGCGCACCCAGGTCTGCGCCGGCGTGAGCGCCTGCCCGTCGACGTACTCGCCGTTCTCCCGGAGCAGCTCGCCGACGTGCTTGAGGAAGGCCATGTGCGCCTCGACGTCCTCGGGGGCCCACTGATCCAGCGGGGGAAAGGGATGGTGCGGCTCCGGGCCGCCGCGGTAGTGCTTGAGGAGCAGGTACTTCGGCATGGTGATCTCCTGGTGTCGTGGGCCGCGTCTCTCGTGGCCCTTCACCTGGTGAGCGGAGCCGATCGGGACTTCTCGACATGGAACCACTCATCCGGCGCGGTTATCCGACCCGGTAGCGCTCCGGGACGTGGTTCTGCTCCTCGCGCGGGGGCCGGGCGTAGGCCCGGTCCTGGCGGGGCGGGAGGGTGAGCGGCTTGGTGTGGATGTCCTCGTAGGGGATGAGGCTGAGAAGATGGCTGATGAGATTCAGCCGCAAGGTGCGCTTGTCGTCAGCTTCGACGACATACCAGGGCGATTCGCGCGTGTCCGTGTAGGCGAACATGTCGTCCTTGGCCTCGGCGTAGTCGACCCAGCGCCGGCGCGCCTCGAGGTCCATGCCGCTGAGCTTCCACTGCTTGGCGGGATCCTTGAGGCGGGCCTTGAAGCGGCGCTCCTGCTCCTCGTCACTGACCGACAGCCAGTATTTGATGAGGATGATCCCGGAGTGCAGCAGGTCGCGTTCGAACTGCGGGCAGGTCCGCATGAACTCCTCGTACTCGTCCGGCGTGCAGAAGCCCATCACGTGTTCGACGCCGGCGCGGTTGTACCAGCTGCGGTCAAACAGGACCATCTCGCCGGCGGCGGGCAGATGGGCCACGTAGCGCTGGAAGTACCACTGGGTGCGCTCGCGTTCGGTCGGCGTGCCCAGCGCCACCGTACGCACGACGCGCGGGTTGGTCTTCTCGGCGATCCGCTTGATTGTCCCGCCCTTGCCTGCGGTGTCGCGACCTTCGAACAGCACGACGACCTTCAGCTGCTTATGCATGATCCAATCCTGCAGGCGCACGAGCTCGACCTGCAGGCGTTCGAGCTCCTTCTCATAGCCCCGCTTATCGAGCCGCCGCAATTCGATCTCGGACTGGGCGGCGAGTGCAGGGCGCTCCCATCTCGGCTCGGCCTTCGCCATGGCGCGACGCTAGCGCACGGGCTCTGTGAGCGCGCGCAGCGCTGAGATCGTCCTACCGGCCGGTGGGGCGATGTGCGGTGCCGCGCTGAAAGCCCGAGCGCTGCTGCTTGCCGCTGGTGGCGGCACGCCCGGCTCCGTGTGTCGCCGGGGCGGTGCGGCGGATGAGCAGACGCAGAGCCCGATCGTGTGGACCTTCCTCAGAGCGCTCGCTCAACGTGCTCGGATTGACGGTGCGCATCCGCGGTCCCCGGGTGGGGTCGACCACGGCGACGACGACCTTGGCGCTGCTCGGCGTGTCGAACACGATCCCGTCGAGTTGCGCGCTCCCGTCGGCGACCGTCACGAGATCCCCTGGGGCTACCGGCTCCATGCCGCGAGCTTACGGGATCGGGAGCGCAAGCTATCGTGGCCGGCTGACCCGGCTTGCCCGGCTGACCCGGCCTGACTCCGCTTTGACCGCTTTGACTCGCGGGATCCTCATGGCGTCGGCATGGATTCGTGTTGACCGGCGATGTGAACCCCGGCTGGTGACGACCCGGCAACGATCGCGGCGGCGCGGGGTTCAAACGCTCCGTACCCGTGCTTCTGGGCGAGCTCAAGCGCCCGGCTTGCCTTTTGGCTTGCGCGCGCAGCATCGCCGCGGCGGCCAAGCGTCTCGGCCCAACCGAGATACGCGCGAGCCGCCCACAGAAGCACTCCGTTCTCCTCTTGGACGGTGCACGCTGCGTCAAGGTGGGCCTCAGCGCGATCGTCCCATCCCAGGGTGGCGGCCAGGAGGCCGAGCCACATTGCGCCGTGGCCGAACATCGATCCCCCGTTCCACGCCATCTGGTCGCGCCACGGTTCGATCAGGTCATACAAGGCCGCCGCCGCACCTCGGAGCTTGCATTCGTAGGCGGCGTCCGCGTACAGCGCCAGAGCGGTGCTCCGGCCCTGATCCCAGTACACATGCGCAAACCCGTCCCTCGCCGCTCGCTCGACAATCGCGGCAGCCTGGGCACGTCGGCCGGTCAGGCAGTAGCAGGACGCAAGCCCGGCACGCCAGCCAGCCACGTCCGGGTAGTTGGCCACGCTCTGCTCGAGCACTCCGACGACCTCCTCGGCCCGCCCCTGGTAGGACCGCAGACACGCCAGCTGCGAGCCATATATGACCGCCGCGTTGGGTTCCCCCGCGTGCTGACCAAGCTGAAAAGCATGTTCGGCACTCTGCTCGGCGGCCGTGAGGTGCCCCCGCGGCAGGGCCCAGCCGGCGCGGCTGTAGGCCGCGTTCCAGGTCAGTAACGGCTGGCCGAGCACACTCGCGCGAGCGTCCATCCGTTGCAACGCGCTCTCTGCGCCCCCGGCATCGAGCTTCTCGACCATCACGTTGAAGTCGACCACGTCGGCCCAGAACTCGAGCGCCGGGTCCTGGGCCCGCTTCGCGGTCTGGGCCAACTCGGTGGCGATCGCGGAGCGCAGCTCGAGGGTGTCGGGAGACGTGCACGCCAGCGCCGCGTAGCGCAGGACACTCGCGAGCACGCGTACGTCTCCGGCGGTCCGCGCCAGCGATACCGCCTCGTCGGCCAGCGCCCTGCGCCGCTCGATATCGCGGTCCCACCCCAACTCGAGCGCCTGCAGCGCGAGCAGAAGCGCGCGCCGGGCGGGCAATGATGGATCATCGATCTCGATCGCGGCCCGAATCGCTTGCAGGCGCGCCTCGTCAACCTCGCCGATCGCGCTGTACATCCCCGAGCTGTTCGCCAGTGCGGCGTCAGCGGCGAGTTGAGCGTTGTTGAGCCGGTAGGCGATTGCCGACGCCTCGAGCAGAGTCCGGCGATAGGCGGGGTCGCCGGTTTGACGCTGAGCCTCCCCGAGCCCGATGAGCGATTCGCAGCGCTCGATGGTGCCCGCCACTCCGCTCAGCTCGACGGCGTCCCGGAACAAGCGGATCGCCTCAGCGGGCGCCAGGCTTGCCAGTGCGTGCTGACCGGCCCGTCGTGCGTATTCCGCGGCCTTGCGCGAGGCTTCGGGGGCCGTGGCGAGGCGCCAGTGCAAGGCGAGCTCTCCGAGTCTCCGGTCGTCGTGGCCGGCCTCAAGCGACTCGAGCGCCAGCGCAACTCGATGGTGCAACTTCGCGCGCCGTGTGGCGCCGAGCCCTTCGTACAGGCACTGGTTGATCAGCCCGTGCACGAAGGTGAACCGGCCAATCCGATCACTTGATTCGACGAGCAGGGCGGCCTCGACGGCCGCCTCCAGCCGGTCGAGGACGACGCCCTCACTGACGTCGACGAGCTCGCAGAGTAGCTCGACATCGAACGAGTTGCCCAGTACCGCCGCCCGCGACAGAAGATGGAGCGCTGCTTCACCCAGGCGATTGACGCGTCTCTCGATCACGTCTCGCACGCTCTGCGGTAACCGAATGCGCGCACCGCGGTCCGTCGTCCAGCGACCCGTGGCCGCGTCGAAGGAGAGCGTCTTGGATTCGACCAAGCTCCGAAGAATCTCGCCCACGAAAAACGGGTTGCCTCCCGTCTGAGTGGCGATCCTCGTGGCCAATGCCACCCCGTCCTGGTCGAGCTCGTGCCCCGTGGTGTCACTCATCATCTTGACGACGTCCGCTGAGCCAAGGCCGGCGAGCGCGAGCCGCTCGACACCCTCGAAGTGGTGTAGATCAGCAAGTGCTCCCGACAACGGATGGTCCTTGGTGACGTCCGAATCGCGGTAGGTCACGATCACCATGAGCGGCGCGTCGGTGACGGTACGCGCGACATACTTCAGCAGCGCAATCGTCTGACCGTCTGCGTACTGAAGATCGTCAAGGACCAGGCACAACGCCAGCGAGTCGCACACCGCCCGCAACAGACCGGCCACGGCGGCGAACAGCAGAAAGCGCTCGGTCTCCGGATCAGATGGCTGCGGCGCCGGAGCGCGTGGCACACGACGCTGAAGGTTGGGGGCGAGGCGCCCAACCTCACCACCGTAGTGCTCGACGTATCGATCCAGAAGCTCCTGCGGCGCGTGCTTGACGAGGTGTGAGCACGCCTCGATCCACGGCTCGTACGGCATCGCCAGCTCCTCTGAGCAGCCACCCCAGAGCACATCGAACCCCTCCGCATGCGCGCCGTGCGCGGCGTACGCAGCGAGGCGGGTCTTGCCGATCCCGGGCTCCCCGGACACGAAGATCACGTGCCGCTGTCCGCTCCGGACAGCAGCACGCATACGCTCGATACGAGCCCGCTCGGCGGGGCGTCCGACATAGGAGATCCTCGGCACCGAACGTAGTTCCGGCGGCAGCGGCCGGCGGCCCACCTGGCCCCCTGACTCGTCGTCAAGTGGCTGCCACGAGACCGCGAACGCCTCCATCGGATCAGCGATGCCCTTCAAGTCGAGCTCGCCGACCGACGCAAAGTGGACGTCTTCCGAACGGCCGGCGAGCATTTTCACGACCGGCGAGACGAGAATCCCGTCGGAGGGCGCCTTGTCACAGAGCCGCGCGGCCTCGATCGACGGCATCCCGAAGTACTCCCCGTCCTGCACGGTGCACTCGCCGGCGCCAAGACCGATGCGAGCGTGCAGGCGCTGGCCGGAGTGCCGGTAGCGCCGTTCGAGCAGCTGCTGCATCAGCCGGGCGCACCGGACCGCGGCCGACGCAGAGTCAAACGCGACCATCAGGCCGTCGCCGGTGCTCTTGATCTCGCGGCCGCGCGAGGACTCGATCGCCTCGCGCAGGACGAGGAAGTGCTCGTCGCGCAGCGCGTCCCAGCGCGTCGGACCGACGGTTGAGGCGAGGTGCGTTGAACCGACGAGGTCGGTGAGCAGGATGGTCGCAAGGCGGACTGTTCCCGACACACACGTCACCCGGGCCAGAGCCCGAACCGGTCTCCCCAGTAGCTGGTGAGAAAGGTGTTGGTCGGGTCACGACGCTTGCGCAGTTGCAGAAAATCGTTCCATCGTGGGTACAGAGGCTCGAAGAACTTCACCCATTCGGGGTGGTCGGCGTCCGAGGGGGGCTGGTACTTGCCCCAGTGCAGCCGGAATGGGATGTTCTTGTCGCGGAAGCGCTGCCAGAGCGGGGCGTAGAACGTTGACACCGGATCGTCGCGATTTCCGGTGAACCAGAACGGATCGACCCGGAAGGCTCCATGCTTCCAGTCGTCGTTGCCCGCGGTGTACGACGGGCTCATCCACAGGCGCGTCGGCTTGGCCGCGTAGAGCTCCCACGCATCGAGGCCGGTGCGCCGGTAGGACTCGTGGGCGTCCGTGGGTTCGTCGAAATACTCCTTCAGCATCCTCATGACGCATTGCGTCCGCGTGATCGGGACCCAGATCTCCGTGAACGCGGTGCGCAGCAGCTCGTCGTCGGCCTCGTTGTCCATCGGCAACCCCGTCCACGCGTAGTCGCGAAACGATTGCGGCTCTCCCTTCTCGAGCCCGGGCTTGTCGGAGTCGAGCTGGATGAAGATCCCGAGCAGCTTCGGGAAGAGGACGGGGAGCTGACGTTTGAGGCACGGTGCGAACGGCTGGAGCAGCGCCAACATTGCATCCGCCCCGAGCTCGACTCCGACGCTGAAAGACCGCGCGAGTAGATCGCCCAGCGTCCCGAGCTTCTTGATCACGGACAGCTCGTCGATGTAGCTCTCAACCCGGTCCAGAGCCAGGTCGAGCTTGGGCCGGGCCTCGGGGAGATTATCGAGGTTGCCGAACACGGTGAGCAGGATCGACATCGCTACCTCAGCCGCGTTGGGATGAGCCGTGAACTGCCGATAGGTCTTGGGGATGAACCCCGGCTGCCGGCGGATCCGCTGCGCCTGCCACACCTGCACCCGCTCGGCGCCCCGCTGGGGCCACCACTCCACGCGGGCGTACTCGGCGTCGCGCAGGAACGTCTCCAACGACGGCTTGCCCGCATCGCCGGGCCCGAAGAGGTCGATCGCACAGCCCCTAATCGTGCTGATCGCCTCCTGCCCGCTGATGTCGTAGGCCTCCACACATTCGACGATGACTTTCGAAACGACCCCCAGGAGCCCAAGATTGGGGGACATCGCGTAGAACAGGCTGGGATCAGGATCCTCGCACGTGAACCATTCGGCCTTCCCACGAGCGTCGATGACGCAAAAGCCCCACAGGTCGTCGTTGACCGAATACCGAACCGAACCGCCAGACGATCCGGTGGCGGTGAACCCGCTCACGGTCTGGTGCGTGATGCCGCCGAGATTCGAGAGCGTCCACCCCCAACCCCAGAGCTGAGACAGGAGACTCGTCTCAGCGGATGCCGTACCGGCCGGGTCACTGGGGTCGGCGCCGAGATGGATCCCCGCTTCCGCCTCGACGAGCATGCGCCCCTCGTGCAGCACGTGACACTCGCGGTACCGGTCGAGCATGACCTCGATGCCGTCGCCCTTAGGCGGTGCCTGACAGCTCACCGTGTTGGGGATGCTCGCGACCGGATCGGCGTAGATTGCGTGTGAGACCGAGTGCGCTGCGCCGCGCACCCGCAGTTGGCGTCCCTCGCCCGCGGCCATCTTGACCAGTGCGATGAGCTCGGACTCGCTCGCCGGGTGGTGGTAGGAGTCGAGCACCGCGCGCCTTTGGGCGCCACCCTTGTCCCGGGAGCGGTTCACGGAGCTCGAGGTGGTCCACCCGCAGATGGCGAGGACGGGGCCGATGCGGCCCGGGACGCGAACACTCTCCGCAGCACAGCCCGGGCATTGCCGTGCAGCACGCGATCCGCGTCGGCGGGAAAGTCCTCCCGGATCCACTTCGCGAGCATCGCGAGATCCTCCGCGCGCTCGATCCCGGTGAGCGTGGGCTTGATGAAGCCGTCAAGATCGGTGCCGAGCGCGCACGTCTCAAGCTTCCCGTCCACCTCCTTGATCGCCTTGATCTGCCGGCTCAGGATCGCCCTGGAGGCGGCTGTGCTGTCTGTCGAGCCCAGTTGATGCTGGGCCAGAATGAGCCCGATCAATCCACCTCGTCCCAGAATGCGACCCGCCGTGTCCGGGGTCAAGTTGTAGAGCTGGCTGTCCGCGTTGGCGCCGCGCATCCCGACGTGCGTGGCGAGGACGGGGAAATCCCGGGGATCGCCGCGCGTCTCCCGGTCGAGCTGCTCGATCAACGCGAAGGTGTCGCGGATGGCCTGTTCGCTCATGTGGCTGATGTCGACCAGCACCTTGTGCCGGTACATCGAGCGCACGGCGGCCCTGCCCAGGTCCGACAGTCCGACTCCGGACGGCTGGCGGAAGAGGAGGCGATAGTCGGTATCGGTGAGGGGCGGAATCGCGGGGGCGTTGGTGGCGACGCCTCGATAGAAGAGGTGGGCGAGAGTGATGTACAGGACGCCCCTGTCGGCCAGCCATCGCACGTTGGCCTCGATCTCCGTCTCGTCGGGCCCGAGGTGAAAACCGCCCTCGACGCAATGAACGAACGCCACGCGCGAGCCGTCGTCCAGGTCTGACGCCCGGCGTACGACGACGTGACGCCGGCCTTTCGGGTCGAGGCTCCTGAGATCAGCCTCGACGTCGTCCAGTAGGCCCTGCAGGTCTGCGAACGCACCCGGTGCGGGCGTCGAGGGGAAACGAAACTCAGCGGCAGGCCAGTACAGAACCGAACAGACGATGCGCGCGTCCGCCTTGACGAGACCGTCAAGGTCGACACGCCAGCCGGCACACCAGCGCCGGTCATTGAGCAGGTCCGCGGCGATCTTCACCGCCTCCTGGTCGAACTCGTCCTTGAGCTTCTGCAGCCATCCGCCAGCCCGGCCGTGCGGATGGTTGTCGCTCGCCAGCAGATGCATCGGGTAATGGCAGTGCAGGTCTGCGATCACCGGCGACCTCGCCGGCGATCCGGAGCTGGAGCTGGAGCGACCGCCCGGTACCGCATGCTCAGCCGCCGAGCCTGTCCACGCCAAACCGTCAGCTGCAGATGTGTCCGATGCATAACGGCGCCCCGTTCAATGCAGCGGCATGGACTCCCAATCGCTTGCGTCGCCCAGCCCCGCCGGTCACGCGAATTGCAGTGCACGGCGACCATACGCCACCGCTGCGACCGAAGTCAACGTGACCGCCGCCACGACGAAATGGGGTGTAATGGAGCTCCCGACGCGCGACTGCTTCGTGGCGATCTGGTCAGCGGTGGTGTCCGAAGCCAGGCGGCGCCATCTGGGTCAGAATCGGACCATGCACCAACCGCCAGCGAGCGGCTTCTTGGCCAAGCTGGACGCCGATCAGCAGTCGGCACTGCTGGCGCTCGGCACCCGCCGTGAGTTCCCGCGCGCAGCCATCCTCATGTATGAGGGCGAGCCCGGCGAGCGCATCATGATCATCGAGTCAGGACGGGTGAAGGTGACGCGCATCGAGTCCGACGGTCAGGAAACGTTGCTGAGCGTCCGCGACCCAGGTGACATTCTGGGTGAACTGGCGTTTATTGATGGCGAGGCGCGAATGGCCACCGTGACCGCCCTCGAGCCTGTGCAGGCGACGGTCATTGCGTCGAGCGGGTTCCGAACGCATTTGCAGACGACGCCGCGTGTCGCGCTGGCGCTTCTCGAGGTGGTCACCGGTCGCGTGCGTGAGTCGGCGCTGCGACGATCACAGTTCGCCCGCCTGGACACGGTCGGGCGACTGTGCCTGCTACTTGTCGAACTCGCTGACCGCTACGGGCAGCGAGTCGATCAGGGGATTGTCATCGACCTTCCGCTCTCCCAGGATGAGGTTGCTGCTTGGACGGGCGCCTCGCGCGCCGGGGTCGCCAAAGCTCTGCAGACGCTGCGCCGGCTGGGCTGGATCGAGACCCAGCGCCGTCGCATCATCGTGCGTCAGCTGGATGCCGTCCGGGCACGCACGAGATAGCTGCGTTCGGCGCGCACACGCCCGGCTGACGGTATCCAGAACTGGACCTTGCCGGGTCCAGGACTAGGTGGTGGCGCAGCGGTCCGGCAGGCATGCTCCGCTCAACGGTGCAGGGCGACACAAAGAGCGGCAGACCCTCGTTCTCGGGTTCGACGGACCGCCGCGTCCCCAGCTCCGTCAGAGCGGCCGCAAAGCGGGGGCGGGGGGTCAGTGGCAGGGGCGGCCACTGACCCGCGGTCGCCCTGAGCGGCCAAACACGGGACGGCTATCGCCGCCAGAGAGGATCTCATGTACCACAACTTTGACCTGTACGCACCGGTATTCCATCCGCTCGAAGGGAGCTGGGACGGCATACCGCCGGCCAGTCGAGGGTCCCGGAGGCGCGCACGGAACAACCGGGATCGCGTCATCGCCGACGAGCTCCGGCGCACGAGTCGCGCTCGGCGATGGCGCTGGCCCGTGACCCGCCCCTCGGGTTACGTCACCTTCAGCGCTGTGGACCCGAAGTTGCCCCCGCCGCAGCGACCACTGATCCGGTAGCTGCCGGATTTGAGCTTCTTGGCGAGCGTGATCCTCGCTGAGAATCGTCCCTTTGCATTTGCCTGCGCAGATACGGCGGGGACGCCGGCGAAGCGATGTGCGGTGGCGCCCTGGAACGCGCGCGAGTAGATCGTGACCATTCCAGGCGTGTGGCAGCCGCCGGCCACCGAGCCGCGGAGGGTGACGGTCTGTCCGGCCTTGACGGTGCTCGGCGACACTCCGAGTGAGTGCTTGCAACCCGCGAACGGGTCACAGTAGTTGGCGGCCGCGGTTGCCGCCGCGGCCGACCCACCGACGGCCACCAGGGACAGCAGCACGGCGCCCCAACGACGGAGGGACTTGGGGTTCATTGGCTTCGGATTCATCGGGCAAACGTAGCAAGCGACGCCGCGGTCGCGCGACGATGCAGAGGACCGACGCGAAGGCCAAATCGTCACACAAGCGAGGGCTGTGGGGGTATGTTTGCGCGATCGTGCCCAGATCTCGCACCGTCCGCGTCGTGCTGGGCCTCGCCGTCGGTGTCGTCGCGATCGCGAGCGTCGGCCTCGCCGCCGTGGTTGGCGCAGGCGGGATCGGGCGAATCGGTCCGCGCCTGCAGCTGACCGGCAACGGCCGGCTGCTACGGCCCCCGGGACAGCTCGTCACTCTCGGGCACTTTCCCACCGGCGGCGCGGTGACCCCGGACGGCCGTTTCTACTGGACCGTGTCCACCGGACGGGCACTCAACGACGTGAGAATCATCGCCGTCGGCGGCCCACATCCTCGAGTGATTCAGATCCTCGGCCTCCCCGGCGCCTCGGGCGGGATCGCGATCGATGGGCGTCACCATCGCGTATACGTCTCCGGGCTGCAGGACTCGACCAACCGTGATGAGATGCGTCCGCATCTGCGGGGCCGTGAGGGGGATGTCATCCATGTGTTCCGCTACAACGCGCGCAGCGGCCGGGCCCGGGAGACCGGCACGATCGCGGTGGCCCCGCCGGCGTCGGCGCCCGCACCGCAGAGCTTCCCCCCCAAGCCGAAGCTGCGGGAGTCCTGGCCCGACCGGCTCGCCGTCTCCCCCGACGGCCGTCGCCTGCTCGTTCCGCTCAACCTCGCCGACGCCGCCGCCATCGTGGACACCCGTTCGCACAGGGTGCGCTACGTCCCGACGGGGTCCTATCCGTACGGCGCAGCGATTCTGCCGGGCGGCCGCACGGGCCTGGTCTCCAACGAGGGTCCCGGGACGGTGTCAATTGTCTCGCTGAGGTCCGCGCGGAAGATCAGGGACATTCAGGTCGGGGCCAACCTTTCGCACCCGGAGGGGATCGCGCTCAACCCGAGCGGGTCGCGGGCGTACGTGTCGATCGCCAACGAGGGCCAGGTGGCCGTCATCGACACGCGGCGGATGGCCCTGGTCAAGGTGCTGTCGGTCGATCGGCCCCAGGGTGGCGGGGAGTCGCCGGTGGCGGCGGCGGTCAGCCACGACGGACGGCGGCTGTTCGTGGCCGAGTCGGCTGCTGACGAGCTGGCCGTGTTCGCGCTGCCGTCCGGGCTGCGGATCGGACGCATCCCCACGGCCGCCTACCCGGCCGACGTGCAGACGACGCGGCGCAGCCTGCTGTGGATCGCGGCTAAGGGGCTGGGGGCCGGGCCGAACCCGAACGGCCCGAACCCGGTCAACACGAGCGATGACAACCTGCTGGCGCATCCCGGCAGCGCCGTCCTGAGCTCAGGCCGGGCGGGCGTGCTGCCGCTGCCCACCACGGCCGCCCTGCGCGGCTACACCCTGGGAGCCAACCGGCAACTGATCCCGGCCAACTTCCAGGTCGCCCCGGCCGGCACCCCGCTGCGCCCGGGAGGGCCGATCAAGCACGTGTTCTTCATCATCCGCGAGAACCGGACCTACGATCAGGTGCTGGGCGATGACCCTCGCGGTGACGGGGCACCTGCGCTCACCCTGTTCGGCAAGTCGGTGACGCCGAACATGCACGCGCTCGTGCGGCGTTTCCCGCTGCTCGACCACGTCTACGCGAACTCCGAGGCCTCGATCGACGGACACTTCTGGACGAGCGCAGCGGCGGTGTCCGATTACGTGCAACGCAACTGGGAGCAGAACTACGCCGGGCGCAACCGGCCGTATGACTTCGGGGCCTACACGATCAGCTGGCCGGGGACCGGCTTCCTGTTTGACCGCGCCCAGCATCAGGGCATTCCGTACGCCAACTACGGCGAGGCGATCGCCGGCACCATCCCGCCCGACGTGCTCAAGATCGTCGGCGTCGTGGACAAGAACATCACGGCCAAGCAGGCTGCGCTGGAGACCCAGAAGTTCCAGCACTCGGACATCGGCTATCCGTTCGGCTGCTACCCGAACGACACCTCGATCGGGACCGACTCGATCTACGCGTCGCTCAACAAGGGAGCGACGGCCGAGACGTTTGACTCCTCGATCCCGGCCGGGGCGGCCGCGAACGCCGAGTCACGCTTTGACTGTTTCAAGAAGGCGTTCACGCAGCAGCTCGCCGCGGGCTCGGTCCCGGCGTTCAACTACATGGTTCTGCCCAGCGATCACACCAACGGTGTGTCCCCGGGGGCCCGCACGCCCCGCTCGATGGTCGCCGAGAACGATTACGGGCTGGGTCAGATCGTGGACCTCATCTCCCACTCGCCCCTCTGGCGCTCGTCGGCCATCTTCACGATCGAGGACGATTCCCAGGACGGCTCCGATCATGTCGACGCTCACCGGATGCCGGCCGGCGTGTTCAGCCCCTACGCCAAGCGGGGCGCGGTCATCCACACCCGATACGACATGCTTTCCATGATCCGCTCAATCGAGCTCATCCTCGGCATGAAGCCCGTCGGCTTCGCCGATCGGATCGCGACCCCAATGTACGACGCCTTCACCTCGCAGCCGGTCAACGGCGCCCCCTACGGCGTGCAGACGCCGACCTATCCGCTCCTGCAGCGCAACCCCAACACGGCAGCCAACCGTGCTCTGACGCGCGGGTATGACTTCTTTCACATCGACCGCGTCCCGCAGGACGTGTTCGATCGCGTCCTCTGGCATGCCGTGCGCGGCGGCCGGCTGGCTCCCCCGCCGCCGGGGCCGAACGCGACTCCCAGCCAATAGTCAGGCGCTGCCCGTTGATCGCAAGCCGTCTCGGAGCACGACCGGCCGCCGTCCTTGCGCTGGTCCTCGTTGCGCTCGCGCTTCCCACCGGGGCCACGGCGCGGCCGCGAACCGGGCTCGAGTTCCTGCGCGTCGGCTCGGTGGGAGGGCCGGCCGGTGTCCACCAGATCACCGATGGGCACGGGCGCCAGGTGCTGCTGCGCGGCGTCAACGTGGACGGGCTGGTCGACTACTGGCGGTCGGACCTGCGCGTCTCATACCCGGTTGACCCGGCACGGTACGCGCGTGGCGCCTGTCCCCGTGATGACCCCCGCGTCGAGGGCGTCGTCGTGTGTCGCCGGGACTTTGCTCAGATGCGCGTGCTCGGCTACGACGCGATCCGGCTGAACCTCTCGTGGAGCCTGCTCGAGCCGTCGCCGGGGCACATCGATCGCCGGTACATCAACCGGATCGCCCAGGTCGTCGGATGGGCGCGGAGTGCCGGCATCTACGTGATCCTCGACATGCACCAGGATGCCTGGAGCAAGTATCTGTACTCCCGCCGCAGCGATCACTGCACCGCGCCCTATCAGCCGATTCGCGGCTATGACGGGGCGCCACGGTGGGCGAGCGTCCACACCCAACCGGTGTGCGCATTGCACGGGACGCGCGAACTCGACCCCGCGGTCGAGGAGGACTTCGCAAAGTTCTTCACCGATGCCAAGGGCCCCGATGGTGTCGGCCTGCGCGAGCACTTCACCGCCGCGGTCGCCGCGCTCGCGCGCCGCTTCCGCGACGACCCGACGGTCGCCGGCTACGACGTGCTCAACGAGCCGACGTTCTTCAAGCTCCCCGGCACTGACGCGAGCGTCCTGCTCCCGTTCTACGCCAAGGTGATCGCTGGCGTGCGCCACCGCGTCCCCGGCTTCCGGCAGTTGTTCTTCATCGAACCGGGGGCGCTGCGCGACGTCACGGACGCCAGCAACATCACCGTCAGCTGGTCGCGCTACAGCAGCTATCGCAACGTCGTCTACGAGCCGCACGTCTACACGCGCACGTTCACGCCGCCCACGTTCCCCTTGGACGGCGGCTACCTGAGTGCGATCGCTGACGCCAAGCACCTCGGGCTCCCGCTGTGGGTCGGGGAGTTCGGCTGCAACCCCGCCGAGACGCACACGATCCTCACCGCCCACTACCGCGAGCAGGACGTCCTCGGGCTCGGCGGATCGCTGTGGCTGTGGAAGGAGAACGCCAACGACATCAACCCCACGGCGTTCTGGGGCGTCTACGGCCCTCCGTTCGGCTCTGGTGTGGCGCAGCGGGCGCGGATCCGCCTGACCTCGCGGACGTATCCGCTGTACGTCGCCGGGAACCTGCGAGGCCTCAGCTACGACGCCGCCACCGGCCGGTTCAGGATGCGGGCCACGTCGCCGACGGTCCCGCTGGGAGCGGACTCGCGGGCCACCGTCGTCTTCATCCCCGTCGCGGTCCGAGCCGGCGTCCGCGCACGGGGCGCTCGTGTGGTCGTCGCCCGGCGGGGACAGGGTCGCGAGGCGTTCGTCTTCCCGCGCGGGGGTGCCTACTCCGTGTCGATCGGATAGCGCGGGTCCGGCCGGCGAGCCCGTGCGCCGCCCGGGCCTGATGACCCGCGGATACACCGCACTCCCCATCGCCCTCGAAGGCGAAGAGAGGAAACGATCATGAGTTCACGTTCACCCCTGGTTCCTGCCGCTCCGCCGACGGTCAGCTACCGGCCCCAGCGCGCCAAATCGCGGATCGACAAGGCCATGCAGGCGGTGGCCCGCTCACCGGTCGGCGGATGGCTGTTCATCAACGTCTTCCCGGTGATCGACCGTTGGCTGATCCCGCTCTCGCGCGGTCGGCTGAAGGTCGCGATGGGGCAGCCGATCCTGCTCCTCCACACCCTGGGTGCCCGCTCGGGCCAGCCCCGGACCTCACCGCTGCTCTACACGCCCTGCGGCGATGCGCTGGTCATCGTCGCCTCCAAGGCCGGGGATACGCACCACCCGGCCTGGTACCACAACCTCCGCGCCCATCCCGAGAGCGTCACGGTCGAGCTCGACGGCACCCGCAGGGTCCGGCCGCGCCTCGCTGAGGGGCCCGAGCGCGAAGCGCTGTGGCGGCTGGTCAACGACAACTACAACGGCTATCACACCTACCAGGCCCGCGCCGGTGACCGCGTGATCCCGATCGTCGTGCTGGAGCCGGAGGAGACCCGCTGAGCAGAACGCAATCACCGTGCCGGCGGTGCAGCGCCCGCCCGTGCCACCGTAAAACCCTCTCGGGCCAGCAAACGCGCGTCTGAGGGTCCGAACTCCGTGCGCACGAACGGCGACAGCTTGCGCACGACGTTGAACCCATGCATCACGATCACGCGGCCCTCCTCGTCCACCAGCCAACGCCCCGAGCGGTGCAGGCCACCGCGCACGTCGCTGCCCGGGGCCGCCGAGGCGAGGGCCGGAGCGGCGGCCAACGCGAGTGCGATCACAGCGATCACACGCGTGGCCAAGCTCGTGATGCCGCGACTCGGCTCGGGCAAGCCGACGTGAGGGGCGCAGGTCATCGAACTTCGATCTGGGTGTGCAGTGGCAGGTCTCGCGAGGAGCTGCCGACCTCGACGCGGTAGTGGCCAGGCGCGACCGTCCACGCGTTGGCGCTCCGGCTGAAGTACGCAAAGCTCGAGCGGGGAAGGGTGAGCCTCACGGTCCGGTGCCCTCGGGGTGCGATCGACAGCTTGGCAAATGCCTTGAGCTGTCGGGGTGGTTCGCCGGCCGCGGACGGGACGCCGAGGTACAGCTCGACGACGTCAGACCCGCGGCGCCGCCCGGTGTTGCGCACCTCGACCGTCACCCGGTAGCTGCCGCCGGAGATCGCCCTGACCTGAAGGTGGCCGAGCGTGAAGCTCGTGTAGGAGAGGCCGTAACCGAACGGGTACAGCGGGTCCTGGCCGAAGCGGTCGTAGTAGCGGTAGCCGACGAAGATCCCCTCGGCGTAGCGAGACCGTGTCAGTGATCCCCGGGAACGCGCGAGTCGTCGCGGTCGGCCCTTGGCGCGCGGAGGCGGGCCAGGTCACGGGCAGCCGGCCGGAGGAGTCTACGTCGCCGAACAGGGTTCGGGCGATCGCCCGGCCACTCATCTGCCCCGGGTACCACGCCTCGACGATCGACGCCACCCGGCGGCGCCACGGCATCAGCACCGGACCGGCCGTGTGCAGAACCACGATCGTGTGCCGGTTGGCCTTCGCGACGGCGGCGATCAGCCGGTCCTGGTCACCGGGGAGCGCGAGCGACGTGCGGTCCATGCCTTCACTGGTGACGTCGTTGGCGAACACGATGGCGACACGTGCGCGCTTGGCCGCTGCGACGGCCTGGTCGATCGGCGCCGGGTTTGGAAGCTCCCAGCCGAGGTGCAGCTCAGCCCCACCGATGGACACGCCGGTGGAGTACTGGACGGCGATCGTGACGTTGTGACGCGCGCGCAGCCGAACGCTGGCCAGCGAGATGAGCGGAGGCGCGCCGGGAAACTGCGGCGCACCGCTGACGTACTCGGTGTTGGTCGAGATGATCTGGTGCCCTGCGACGCTCAGCTTCGCGACGCCCGCGGCGGCGATCGAGAACTGGTAGAGCCCGGTCCTGGGCGGAGTCGAGCGTTCCTGTCCAACGCGCTGAGGAGGCCGTCGTGCCCGGGATCGGCTGCAGCGCGGCCTTGCTCGTGCTGGCGAAGTCAATCGTCGGCGACGTTGCGCCTCTCGACCGGCGCGCCGGAGAGGTCGGCGCCCGCGAAGTAGGTGCCGGACAGGCCGTGGCCGCCGCCCGACGCGGGAGTGAGCACGCGCGAGGGCAGCACCGGGAGCGCAACCACCCCCCTGGTGCCGGCGACGTAGCTCACGCGCGTGTCATGCGGCGCGCGGCTGCGGATCCCGGCCAGCGGCGTGATCACCGGCTGGCCGGGAAGCACCGCCGGAGAGCCGGCCTCCTCAGACTGGGTGCCCGGCCCCGCATCGGCGCCGATGACGGCGATCGAGTGTGTCGCGCGGGTCAGCGGAAGGGCGTGCCGCCACGATTCTTGAGCAGGACCGTGGCCTGCGTCGAGATCGCGGTGGCCAGCGCACGGTCGGACGCCGTGCTCGGGGACTTCTGAAGCGCGGGCGCGGATGGTCGAGTAGTCCGACCCGGTCCATGGCGATCAGGATCTCGCGGGCGCTGGCTGTCGATCACGCTGCGCGGCAGCGCTCCGCTCGCGACGGCATCGCTGAGGAACTTCGTCTCCGCTTCGCCTTGCCCTCCTGCGACGCCGGCCGCAGCGCTGGCGATGCTGCCGAGCTGGAAGTTGTTGACACCCGCGCGCGCGGCAGCGAGCACATCGCGGACGGCCAAAACGGCGTCGGGCTCGACGAACCCCCGCAGGCCGAAGGACCGCAGCTCTGACAGCGTCGTCTCGTTCTGGCACGACGGGGTGCCGTTGATCTGGTTATACGAGCACATGACCGACGCGGCACCACCCGGGCCGACGGCCGCTCGGAAGCCCGGGAAGTAGATCTCCTGCAGGGCGCGGCCAGAGACCTGCACGTTGACCGCAGGGCGCAAGCAGCGCCGGGCCGAAACGCCCGACCTCCTGGTTGTAGGCCGCGTAGTGCTTGACCTGTGCGATCACACGCCGGCTCTGGATCCCCTGGATCTCAGGGCGCAACCAGCTGGCTGGTCAGGAATGGATCCTCGCCGAACGTCTCGGCCGCCCGCCCCCAGAGCGGCGAGCGGACGATGTTGATCGTCGGAGCCCCGATCAGGTCCTTCCCGCTGGCCGCGGTCTCCGCGCCCAGCGCCTGCCCGTAGCGGCGAGCGAGCGCCGGATCGAACGACGCGCCGATGTTCACCGCGTTCGGGAACGACGTCACCTGCTTCGCCCCCTCGCCCACACCGTTCGGACCATCGGTGAACACCAGCGGCGGGACCCCGAGCCTCGGAACCCCCGTCACGCCGCTACCCACCAGCGAGAGCTCCTCGCCGAGCGTCATGCGCGCCAGCAGCGAGTCCGCCCGCTGCTCGGGGGTCGCCGCAGAGGCGCGCAGCGGCGCGGCGAGCGCGGCGGTCGCAACGATCAGTCCGAGCGCGACCCACACCGCGAGCCCCCCGGCGAACCAGTCCGTCGGTCGCATTCTCCCGGGCAGGACGCTCCCGTTGTCTCGACTCGGCTGCATTTCAGATCTCTCCTCGGGACAGGGCGCAGCCCTGCGTGGTTGGCGCCGGCGATCACGTCCGACGAGCAAAGGGTGACAGCCCCGATCTCCGCCGTGCGGCAAGCACGAGACTCCGTACAGACATCCGACGACGGCACGGTCTCGATGAGGTCACGGTGGCCCGGCTTAGACCTCGATCGTCTCGCCGAGCTCGATCGGTGTCGCGCGGTCGCTGGCGGCCGCCAGCCGCTCCACGGGATCCGTGACCGGCTCGTATATGCCCGGGAGGTCGTAGGCGCCGTAGTGGATCGGGACCAGCCGGTCGGCGTGCAGCAGATCAGCGGCCAGAGCGGCCTGCTCGGGGTCCATCGCTCCCGGCAGTGGGCTGGACGGCCGGCGGTGCGGGAACGAGAGCCGGGCGCCGTTGATCGGCGCGAGGACGACGTCGGGTGGCCCGTAGCGCTCGGCGATGCGCCACCACCAGCCGTGCCACATCGTGTCACCGAGGTGCAGCACGCGCTTGCCGTCTGCCTCGAGCAGCCAGGACACCTGCGGATCTCCGGTTCCGTCGACGGCAGGCAACGCAGTCAGCGTGAATGCCCCGGCGCTGGAGCTGGTCCACGCAGCGGCCGTCCGGCGGGCAAGGCCGGCGGCCGTCAGCTCGCGGTCGGCCTGAACGAGGGCCAGCCGCTCGCCGCCCACGCCGCCGAAGTCCACCGGCTCATGGACGGTCGCGCCAGCGCGCAGAGCGCTGCGGAGCGCCGCCGCGTCGGCGTGATCGCGGTGCAGGTGGGTGACAAGCCCGGCAACTGCCCCGGGCTGGGCGGGGATCACCTCCGGGAGCGGGATCGCGCTGCCCCCTTCCCCCATCCACCCGAACACGGCCGCCGCGTCCTGGAGTGGATCGACCACCACCCGCTCGCCCTGCGCCTCGATCTCCACGCCGGCCCAGCCAAGCCACCTGATCCGCATGCGTCCTCCATCTCAACGGGTAAACAGAACGATCGTCCGCAATATATAGAAAACGCTCGTTCGGTATATAGACTCGTAGCGGTGCCACGACGGTCCCCCACCGAGGTCGCGTTCTCGCGGGCGGAAACGCTCGCTGCCGCCGTGCAGCTCGCGTCGGTCGTCGGCCTCGAGGGACTCACGATCGGCCGGCTCGCCGAGCAACTGGGCATGAGCAAGAGCGGCCTGGTCGGCCGCTTTGGCTCCAAAGCAACAGCTGCAGCTGGCGACGCTTGACCAGGCCGCTGACATCTTCCGCCGCACCGTGTACGAACCCGCGTCCGCGGCCGCCGCCGGGACTGGCTCGCCTCAACGCAATCTGCGACGCCTGGGTGGCCTACCTCGCTCGCCCCCCGTTCCCGGGTGGCTGCTTTCTCACCACTGCGATGGTGGAGTTCGACGCGCGTCCGGGACCGGTCAACGAGGCGGTGAAGGCGGTGATGGGGCGCTGGCTGGCGCTCTTGGAGCGCGAGGCGAGCACGGCGCTCGGCAACGGTGAGCTCGCGGCCGGCACCGACCCCCGGGATGTGGCGTTCACGATCAACGCGCTGGCCGTCGGAGCCAACTGCGATTTCCAACTCAACCGCAACCCAGGCTCGCTGGAGCGCGCTCGGCGGGCGATGGCGGCCGTGTTGCTCGCGGAGCGCCCCGGCTCAGCGCCATAGCGAGCGTCCGGGCTCAGCCTCAGGGCAGGCGCGTCGTGGGCACCAACCCGACGCTGTGTCGACCCCGGCCAGGACGCGGGAACATGTCCTGGACCCTCCCGGCTGCAGGCCATGGCTCACCGGTGAGCGGCGTCCTCATTCCATTTGGCGGACCCACAGGCCATTCTGTCCGATCGGCCGCGGGGCACTGACGAAGTCGAACTCCACGCGTTAGCCGGACGCTCGTGGCTACGGCTCCCGTGTCAGCTTCACCGAACACTGACCCGCCGGTGGGGCGTCAACCGCCGAGCACGGGCAGGACCGGTGTGCAGATCGGCGTCACCGGGTGGGCCGGATCCAGCGCCGTCAGGACATCCGCGTCGGCGATGTGGTCATAGGCCATCGACAGGTGCTCGCCCTGGTCAAGCGGGCACTGGTTCTGAAGCGTGATGTTGGCGACACTCGATTGACTCGATGAACTGAGGAATGCCGATTGGTAGGGGGTGACCACCTCGTCGTTGCGTGACTCGATCACCGTGTAGTCGACCCCCGAGACGGTGTCCCCACTGGAGTTGAGCTGGGTCATGAACGGCGACCCGGTCTTCTGTTCGGCGCAGGCGGGACAGTCGGCGAGCGCCACGTTGGCACCGGGGACGTAGCTCGCGAGTGTGAACAGACCGTCCAGCGTCGTCCCGTGGTTGGAGGGGGCGAGGCCGACCAGCGTGTGCACCTTTGCCGCGCCGTTGAGGACCTTGAGGTAGTAGCGGGGCATCATGCCGCCCTGGGAGTGCCCGACGATGTCCACTTGGCGCGCGCCGGTGACGCTCAGTACGCGATCGACGAAGCTCGAGAGCTGCTGCGCGGAGTCTTCGATCGGCCCGGTCCCGTAGATCCCGACCGAGCCGCTTCCGCGCGTACGAGCCGTAGTTGAGCGCGAACACGCAGTAGCCGTGGTTGGCCAGCAACGGTGACAGAGCCTGCCAGTTGTCGGCCATGTCCTCGAACGTGCCATGGACGAGGATCACTGGGCGTGGGTGGTCGGCCGACGGCTTGCACAGCCAGTTGTTGGACCCGGGAGGACTGGCCGTCGGGCTCGCATGCGCGAAGCCGTAGCCGCTGTTGTAGATGACGGGCAGGGGAGCGGCCACCGCCGCTGAAGCCGTCGCAAAGCCGACGATGACGCCAGCCACTAGTCCGATGAGACCGTTGCGCATTTGACTCTCCCTCTCCCGGCGCGCTGGGACGCCGCACATCTCGTGACCCTGGCGATTCGGTACCCGTGGGGCGCTGACGTGAAACGTTCGGCCAGGCCGGACGTTGCGCGTCCGGAGCCCGGCCCCGCGTAGGCCCGGCCCGTGTCCACGGGCGGCCGCGCACCCCGGCTTCGGTCCAGGTCGCTCTAGTCAGCGCCAAACGACTTCGCTGATCCGCAGGCCCGCACTTCACAGCGCGACGCGCAGTGACCTCTTCGGCGGCCGTGGTGGATGGCATCCGTCCTCCCTCTGGCGATTGCCTGACGCGCCGATCCTCTCGCCGTCTACCTCGAGCGAGCTATCCCTGGCCGAGCGTTGTAACGGGCTAGTGCCCTTCGCACGATGCGCGCCACATCGAGACAAGCCCCGCGCGATCGCTTCTCGACCACGACACCAGCGCATCTGCAAAAGCGGATCGCGATTCCGCACGCCCTCTCGACGAAGCGGCTCGTTGAGTTATGCGTCCGCTACGCGGCTTCCCCAGAGCTCGTGGACCGGGAATTTGTCGGGCTCGGAAAGCTCAACGCCGGCCGCGGCCAGCGCAGCTTTGAGGCCGCCGTCCCAGGCTTGCCGCCACGCGTCCTCCGATTCCCAGATCTCACTGACTCGAAGGTCCGACCCTTCACCGAACAAGACGTGCAGTTGGAGTGGTTGCGGGGGCCCGGCGGGGCCATTCTCCCGAAGAATGTCGTTGACCTTGTCGTACTGCTCGCGGGTCAGCGACGAGGGGGCGTAACGGATGAGTATGGGCATAGCGCGAACCTAACCGAGGGACAGTCACGCTGCAAGAGCTCGCCCCCCTCGGGTCACGAAGCGCAGCCAACGCCCGCGCGCTGGCTTTCCTCTCTCCACGAGAGCCCGGCCGTGTGGACCGTCGGACGGCGCGTGGCATGTCGTCAATCCGCTCTTCGAGGAATGGCTGTGGCGCTCGTCCCCGCTCGCCGACAAAGCGCTGTGTGGTGCGGAACGGACATCCGGGGACCGGCTCGGACGTAGGATCAGCCGATGACGGTCGATTCACCCGAGGAGCTTTACGGACTGCCGCTGCCGCGCTTCATTCCTGAGCGAGACGCCCTCGTCAGGGACCTGCGCAACGAGAAACGGCGCGAAGAGGCAGCAGTGGTCGCCGGCATGCGCAAGCCATCGGTGGCGGCTTGGGCGGTCAACCAGCTGGTCCGCACCCAGAGCGAGGCGATCCGCGCTCTGTTCGAAGCCGGCGATGACCTCGCCCTGGCGCAATCCGGAGCCGCCTCCGGCGAGCAGACCGCCGACGCCCTGCGGGCGGCAAGCCAGCGCCAGCGGGACGCTCTCGACGACCTGCTCCGGACCGCTGAAGGGCTGCTCAGCTCCGACGGTCATACCCTCACGGCGCCGACGGTGGAGCGAGTGAGGGACACCCTGCGAGCAGCTTCGATCGACGGTGCGTCTCGCCGGCAAGTCGCGGACGGCTGCCTGCCGCAGGAGCTGCAGTTTGCCGGGATAGGGATCGGCGGTCCGGGCGCCCTGCCCCTTGAGAGCCCGCTGCCCCTCGCGACAAAGCCGAGTAAGACCCAGAGGCCGGCGGCCACCAGGCGAAGTTCTGCCCGGGAGGGCAGGGCCGAGACTGACGATGCCGCCCGCCGGCAAGCAGAGGCCGAGCGCGAGAGCGAGGCGCAGCGAAAGGCCGAGACGGTGCGCGAAGCCGAAGCCGAGGCGGCGCGTCGGAGGAAGGCGACGCTCAAGGCCGCCCGCCAGACCGAAGCGGAAGCCCAGCGCGCCGCCACCCGCGCCGAGAAGGAACTGGCTGCCGCTCAGACTCGCCGCTCAGAAGCTGCAGCGACTCTTGAGGAGGCGGAGGAGCTTCTCGCCGCCGCGGCGACGCGGGCCGAGGAGGCCGCCGCCGAGCTCGAGAAGGCCAGGCGATCCCTCAGCGCCCTGGATGGTGCCTAGCCAAGGCGAGCCGAGCTCGCGACGAGACTCCCGGACGAGCGGCGCGCGGCGATGCTTCGCCGTACCCCGAGCGGGTCGATCGCCCGCATTGCTTCAGGGGTAGATACAACGGCGTCAAAACGCCCACCACGGCTTTGACGAAACCGGCGATTCCCCGGAGGCCTCGGTTTCCAGCGACCTATGAGTAGCGGGGGCGGGATTCGAACCCGCGACCTTCGGGTTATGAGCCCGACGAGCTACCAGACTGCTCCACCCCGCGGCGGACATGTAGTTCTAGCAGAGCATCACCAGCAAGCTCAAGCTCGGAGACAGCGCCTAACCGAGCACAAAGCCGGCACCAAACTGGCGCACAGCCGTGAAACGGCGGTCTTGATCGGTGACACGCCCTGCCGGGACCATCTCACTCATGGCCACGGTCGAGCAGAAGATCGCCACCGAGCGGCGGGCCCGGGAGCTGCTGGCCGAGCAGGGCCTCCCGATCCCGGCCCTGATCGAGTACGGCTACACATGCATCCGCTTGATCTGGCCCGAGAGCCGGCTGGTGCTGCGAATCGACATCGACGACGAGCAGGCCGGCGAGGAGGTCATTCTCGTTGACCGACTGCACCCAAGCCAGCCGCCGCTCGGAGCCGATGACACGCCGGAGCCGGGCGACGGCCCGCTGGCTCTGGTCGGCATCGACCTCAGCCCGAATTAGACGCGTCAAGGAACCAACGGAGCAGAGCACAGCCAGACCTGGCGCACAATCTCGTTGTCGTCCGGGATGCGCCGGAACATTCCGTGTCGTACTCTGTCCGCAGTAGTGAAGGCCGAGTCCTCGGGCTGCCAATCCGAGGAACGGGGAACCCAAGTCGTTTTGGGGCGAGTCTCACGGTGATCCGTGGGAGGCGTACTGCGCCAGCCCGTCAGCTAACCCCGTAGGCAAACGGCAGTCATACAGCGACCCCCTAGCCGCCGAGGATCCTGCGTGCCCGCATACGCCGTACCTGCACACCCGTCCGTTGACATGAGCCTTCCCGCTGGTCGCGAGCGCAAACGACGTCGTCGCGTGAGGCCACGGCGCCTGGCCATCTCGATCGCGCTTGCGGCGCTGACCGTGTTCGCGTCCGCCGCGTCCCCCGCCCTGGCCTCGGGGCCCTTCCATCGCATCCTGCGCACCGGCGCCCACGGCCGCGATGTGCGCTCGCTGCAGACCTGGCTGGCCGACGTCGGCATCGCCGATCGTCCCCAGCGGCCGCTTTGACGTCCCCACCCGCGCCGCGGTCGCCCTCTTCCAACGCGCCGCGCGCCTTGACCCGGCCACCGGCACGGTCGGCGGCCGGACCGCCGCGACCCTGCTGGATTGGGTTCAGGCCCACCGCGCGGTCACCCACCTGGGCACGCAGCGTCAACCCAACATCGTGGCTCACGCCGATGACGTCGGGGCCGCGATCAGCCGGGTCCTGCGCCTGGGCATGCACGGCTCAGACGTTCAGACCCTGCAGACGTGGCTCACCGACGTCGGCATCCGCACCACCGAGGACGGCAGCTTCGGAACGGGCACCAGGACCAACGTGATCCAGTTCCAGACCGCCGCCTCGCTCAGCCCGCCGAGCGGCACGGTCGGCGCTCGGACGGCGAGCACGCTGCAGTCCTGGGTGCAGAGCCACCAGCGCGCATCGCGCAGCGTTCACGCCGCCGCTCCGAGCAGCAGCACCAGCGGCGCCGCCAACCCCAACGGCTGGGTCTTCCCGATCCAGCCCAGGAGCATCGTCGTCAAGCCCTCGCAGTGGACCCAGGACCAGGGCGTCGACATCGGGACGGTCGCCAACGCCTGCGGATCCAAGGCCACCGAGGTCGCCGTCGCCTCCGGCACCGTCGTGCAGGAGGGCATCCCCGGCTTTGGCCCCGACGCGCCGGTCATCAAGCTCGACAGCGGCCAGTACGCGGGCCGCTACGTCTACTACGGCCACGCCGAGCCCGCGCTCGTCAAGGTCGGCGATCACGTCAGCCAGGGCCAGCCCATCGCCGAGGTCGGCTGCGGCAGCGTCGGCAACTCACAGGCGCCCCACCTCGAGATCGGGATCAGCGCTCCCGGCGGCCCGACCTGCTGCCCGAGCAACGGCGAGACCTCGCAGACCGTCTTCGACATCGTCAAGGCCCTCTGGTAGGGCAACGGCCCAGCGGCTACATCTGGCGCGAGGACCACAGGATCGCCGACAGCACCACGCTGACTGCTGACACGGCGAGTCCGATGATCCAGCCCTGCACGTGATTGGCGGCGAGGATCGCGGCGATCCCCACGCCGATTCCGATCACGCCACCGGTGGCGACCAGCCGGACCACGAAGCGCTCAAGACCACTGCTGCCGCGACGGGCGGCCGGGCAGCATGTTCGGCGCCGTCGCGTGATCCGGCGGGCGCGGGGCTCGCCGCGGGCTCCTCCGCGGCCGGCGTCTCGTACGCCGCCGGGGCGCTCTCACCGGCCTGGCGCTCAGCCGGCACAGCCTCGGAACCCGACTCGGTTCCTGACTCGTGAAACGCGGGGATCGAGTGCCCGCCGGGCTCCTCGTCCGACGGTGGCTGACGCTCGCTCATTCGGATCATTGTCTACCACTGGAGCGGCGGCGTACAAACCCGCCGCCCTACTCGTCCGTCCAGCCGCTCGGGCGCCCCGAATGACGACAGCCCGGCGAACTCGTGAAAACGGGTGATCGACGCGATCCCGTCGGCCCGGGCGGCGACGACGAACATGCCCATCCGCCGCCAGACGTCGAAGTCGTGCAGGTAATAGGCCCACGCCGGCTGGCGGTTGGCGCAGACAGGGCAAACCGCCATGCCCCCGTGCGCGACCGGTGGCGCGCGGACAGGAACGCCCGCACCGCGTCGCGCCCCTGGTGCCATTCGGGCTGGGGCGGCATGGACACGATCACGTCCTCGGTCAGCAGCGCGACGACCGTGTCGATGTCATCGGCCTCGAACGCGGCCGCGAACCGGCTCACCAGCGCCGAGTCGGCTCCGGTCACCGACAGGCGCTCGCGCGCGCCGACCCCAAGGTCGCGTGACTCCAGACCCGAGCGCGCTCGCGCCAGCGCGCTGTTGACCGAGGCCGGCGAGGAACCGAGCATCGTGCTCACCTCCTCGGCGCGAAAACCGAGCACGTCGCGCAGCACGAGGACCGCGCGCTGCTGCGGGGCAAGGTGCTGCAGACCCGAGATGAAGGCCAGCGCCACCGCCTCCTTGGTCTCGTATCGCGCCTCGGGACCCGGCGCCGCGTCGGCGAGCCCATCGAGCAGCCGATCCGGATACGGCTCCAGCCAGGTGATCTCCGAGAAGTTCTCGGCCCGGGCGTGACCGCTCGCGCTTGCCGGAACCCCCGTCGCCACCGGACGCCGGCCGGCGTCGCGCAGCGCGTTGAGGCAGCGGTTGGTGGCGATCGTGTACAGCCAGGAGCGCAGCGACGAGCGGCGCTCAAACGCCGACAGCCCGCGCCAGGCGGCGAGCAGCGTCTCCTGCAGCAGGTCCTCGGCGTCGTGCAGTGAGCCGAGCATCCGGTAGCAATGCAGCTGCAGCTCGCGACGATAGGGGTCAGTGAGCGCGGCGAAGGCCTGCTCGTCACCGTCCTGCGCGCGCTCGAGGGAATCGGTCAAAGGACCCATCTCCACACACGACACCACACGCGGCGGAAATTCATCGCTCAATTATGGGCTGCTCGCGGGGTCTGAAGCAGTAGCCGGCCACGCACCCCGAACGCCAAAGGAGCGACACCATGCCCGAAGCCGTACCTGTCACCCCGAGATCATCCGAGCGCTGGACGCTGGTACTCGCCTCGATCGCCTCGCTGATGGTCGCGCTCGACGTACTCGTCGTCTCCACCGCGCTGGGCACGATTCGCGAACACCTCGGTGCGTCGATCGACGAGCTCCAATGGACGGTCAACGCCTACAGCCTCAGCTTCGCCGTACTGCTGATCACCGCGTCGGCGCTCGGGGACCGCTACGGCCGCCGGCGCTGGTTCGCGGGCGGGCTGGGCCTGTTCGTGTTCGCCTCCGCGACTGTGCGCACTGGCCCCGAACGCCGGTCTGCTGATCGCCGCGCGAGCGCTGCAGGGCGCGGCGGCCGCGATCATCGCTCCGCTGTCGCTGGCCCTGTTGAGTGCCGCGGTTCCGCGCGAGCGGCGGGGCGCCGCGCTTGGAATCTACGGTGGCATCACCGGACTGGCCGTGCTCGGCGGACCGGTGCTCGGCGGCGCGGTCACCCAGGGGCTGGCCTGGGAGTTCGTTTTCTGGATCAACGTGCCGATCGGCCTGATCGCGATCCCGCTCGTGCTCACGCGACTGGCGGAGAGCCGCGGTCCGCGCACCCGGTCCGACGGGCGCGGACTGGTCCTCATCACCGCGGCGGCGTTCGGGATCGTCTGGGGTCTGATCCGGGCCAACCGAGTCGGCTGGGGCAGCCGCTGAAACCGTCGTCGCGCTCGGCGGCGGCGCGCTGCTGGCCGTCGCCTTCGTGCTCGCCGAGCTGCGCACCGCCCACCCGATGCTTCCGATGCGGCTGTTCGCGTCACGGTCCTTCTCGGCCGGCGCCGCGGCCAACGCGCTGCATGGCCGGATCCCTGTTCGGCGGGGTCTTCTTCATGGCCCAGTTCCAGCAGGTCACCCTGCACCAGGGACCGCTCGCCGCCGGCGTGCGACTGCTGCCGTGGACGGGCACCGTGTTCGTGATCGCACCGATCGCCGGGGCGATGATCGCCCGCGTCGGCGAGCGGCGGCTGGTCAGCCTGGGGCTGGCCCTGCACGCGGGCGGGATGCTGTGGATCGCGCTCGTCGCTCGGGTCGGGATGCCATACGGCGAGCTCGTGGCGCCGATGGTCATGTCCGGCGTGGGACTGTCGACCGCGATCCCCGCGGCTCAGAACGCGATGGTCAGCGCCGTGGGGGCAGCCGATCTCGGCCACGCCTCGGGTGTGTTCACGATGATGCGTCAGCTCGGCGCGGTGCTCGGGATCGCGATCGTCGTCGCCGTGTTCGCGGGAGCGGGCGGCTATGCCTCGGCCCAGGCCTTCAGCGCCGGCTTTGCGCCCGCGATCGGCGTGACCGCCGCGTTCGGGTTCGCCGCCGCCGTCGCCGGTCTGGTGCTTCCCGCCCGCACGGCGCGCGCCGCCCGGGGACCGCGGCCCACGACGCAGGCGATCACCGGGACGGAGATCACCCACTGAAGTCCGGCCGGGGGCCGTGCGCAGCTGTCCGCACGGCCCTCGGGCTTCTCCCAGTCCTCCTGGCGACCGAGCGCCGTCTCGTCGAGCAGGTAATAGGAGCCCGCCTATCGTCTCCAGACCCCGGGCGTAGACCGAGTAGGTGTGAAATATCTGGCCGTCGGCGTAGAGGAAGCTCGAGCGGCCCGGGAACTCGCCGACGAGCTCGAAATCATCACCACGGGCGGCGTATTCCTCGGCGGCGCGGAAGTTGTAGACCACGGGCGCGACGAACGGGTCCAGCGTGACGCCGAAGTCGTAGTTGAAGTCCGAGCCAAACGATGAGTACCAGGGGAAGGTCCACCCCCGCTTGGCCCGGTAGGCCGCGAGCTTTGCGTAGGGGGCGCGGGAGACGTAGGCGAAGCTCGTGTCACGCGCGTGAAGGTGTTCGAGGTGGCCGGGGGACATCTCGTCGGCGCCGGCCGTGCAACTCGAGCAGCCGTCCTCCCACTCGGGGTCGAACATGAAGTGGCCGACGATCAGCTGGCGGCGGCCCGCGAACAGATCCGCCAGTCCGACCTGTCCGTCCGGCCCCTCAAAGCGGTAGTCCTTCTCCACCGGCACCATCGGCAGCCGCCGGCGGGCGGCGATCAGCGCGTCGCGGGCGCGGGTCATCTCCTTCTCGGCCTGCCAGCAGGGAGGTGCGTGCGGTCAGCCACTCCACGTTGGGGGGCGATCTCGGGCAGGCTCATCGGGCTCCTCTCGGACGGGCGAGGACGTCATCACCCTTTCAGACCGGGCGCAGCGGACAAAGTGAGCGATCGGCGGCGCCGTTTCATCACCGGAGCGCGGCGCGCGTCCCCGTTGTACGACGTTCATCAAACATGCGCTAGGGTGTTTGATGAACGTCGTACCAAGCCGGCGACGACCCCGGAGGCCTCCATGAATACGATCGCAGCCGACACCGCACCCGCCCGCCGTCACCTCGGCGCCACCCTCTTTCTGGCCTGCCTGGCCCAGTTCATGGTCATCCTCGACGTGTCCGTGGTCAACGTCGCACTCCCGGCGATTCGCGGCGGCCTGCATTTCTCAGAGGTCGACCTGCAGTGGGTCGTCAACGCCTACACCGTCACCTTCGCCGGCTTCCTGCTGCTCGGCGGCCGCGCCGCGGACCTGCTCGGACGCCGACGCGTGTTCGTCGGTGGCCTGCTGCTGTTCGCGCTCGCCTCGCTGGCCGGCGGGATCGCCAATAGCCAGGCGGTTCTGATCGCCGCCCGGGCGGCCCAGGGGCTGGGCGGCGCGGTGATCGCCCCCGCCTCCCTGTCGATTCTCACCACCACCTTCGCCGAGGGCCCCGAGCGCAACCGGGCGGTCGGCATCTGGGGCGCGATGGGCGGCGCCGGGGGCGCGGCCGGCGTCCTGCTCGGGGGAATCCTCACCGACGCGCTGAGCTGGCGCTGGATCCTGTTCATCAACGTGCCGATCGGCATTCTGGCCGCGGTTGCCGCCCAGCGGATGATCGCCGAGAGCCGGGCCACCGACCGCGCCCGCCATTTTGACATCTCCGGCGCTCTGGCCGCGACCATCGGCCTGTCGCTGCTCGTGCTGGGGATCGTGCGCACCGACGTGACCGGCTGGGGCTCGGCGCCGACGCTGGCCCTGATCCTCGGCGGCCTCGCCCTGCTCGGAGCGTTCCTGTTCATCGAGGGCAAGATCGCCCGCAGCCCGCTGATGCCGCTACGGATATTCGCCTCGCGCCAGCTCAGTGCCGCCAACCTGGCCGTGCTCGCCGTCGGCGCCGCGAGTTTCGGGATGTGGTTCTTCGTCTCTCTGTACCTGCAGCAGGTGCTCGGCTACTCGCCGATCCGGGCCGGCCTGGCCTTCCTGCCGATGACGGTCTGCATCGTGATCGGCTCGACCCTGGCCTCCCGTCTCGTGCAGCGGATCGGCGTGAGGCCGCTTCTCACTCTCGGGCTGGCGCTGCAGGTCGCCGGGCTGCTCCTATTTGCGCTGATCCACGCCAACGGCACCTATCTCGGGGACGTGTTGGCGCCCTCGCTGCTGGTCGCGATGGGCATCGGCCTCTCGTTCGTGCCCGCCGCGATCGCCGCTGTCTCCGGGGTTGCACCGCAGGAGGCCGGACTGGCCTCGGGCCTGGTCAACACCTCGCGTCTGTTCGGCGGTGCGCTCGGGCTCGCTCTGCTCGCGGCGATCGCCACCGCACGCACCCACTCCGACGCCCGCCTGGGTGACAGCGCGCACGTGGCGCTGACCGGCGGCTTTCAGATCGCGTTCGTGGTCGCGGCGGCGTTTGCGGCCGTCGGCGCGTTGGTCGCCTTCTTCGGTCTGCCGCGCACCCCCCGCGTGCGCACCGAGGTCCCGGCCGCCGAGGCCGAGGTCGCCTAGCCGCGCGAGGGTCCGTCGGGCACCGCGCAGCGAGCTCGCCCGAGACCCCGAGGCGACCGCTAGGCTCGCCGCGTGGCCCGCTGTTTTGTCACCCGTGCGCTGCCCGGACCGGCACTTGACCGTCTGCGCTCCGCCCATGAGGTGACCGTCTGGCGCGGAAACGAGCCGCCGTCGCCGGCCGAGCTGGCGCGACAGGCGGCGTCGGCCCACGGACTGCTGACGCTGCTCACCGATCGTGTCGACCGCGCCCTGCTCGACGCCTGTCCCGGGCTGCGGGCGATCGCCAACTACGCGGTCGGCTACGACAACATCGACCTCGAAGCGACCCGCGCCCGCGGCATCGCGGTCGGCAACACCCCGGATGTGCTCACCGACGCCACCGCCGATCTCGCCTTTGCCCTGCTGCTCGCGGCTGCCCGGGGCCTTCCCGCCGCCGATGCGTCGGTGCGCGCCGGTCAATGGCGCACGTGGGAGCCCGCCGGCCACCTCGGGCGAGACGTGCACGGAGCGACGCTGGGGATCGTCGGGATGGGACGGATCGGCCGCGCGGTCGCCGCCCGGGCGGCCGGCTTTGCCATGGAGGTCATCCACACCGGTCGCGGCGGCGTCACCTTTCTGGCGCTGCTGGCGCGCTCGGACTTCATCTCGCTGCACTGCCCGCTCACCCCCGAGACCCGCCATCTGATCGACGAGGCCGCCCTGATCGAAATGAAGCCGACCGCGATCCTCGTCAACACCGCCCGCGGGCCGATCGTCGATCCCGTCGCCCTGCGCGAGGCGCTGAAGACCGGCGCGATCGCCGGGGCCGCGCTGGACGTGACCGACCCCGAGCCGCTCCCCGCCGGTGATCCGCTGCTGACGGCGCCCAACCTGATCGTCGTGCCCCACATCGGCTCGGCGACGATCACCACCCGCCACACGATGGCCGAGCTGGCGGTTGACAACCTTCTCGCCGCGCTGGCCGGTGACCCGATGCCCCACGGAGTCGGCTGATGGCTCCCGTCGCGGTCGTTGACATCGGCTCCAACTCGACCCGGCTGCTCGTGGCCCAGGTCACCGAGGGGCGCGTCACCGCCGAGCTCGCGCGCCGCAGCACGGTGACGCGACTCGGGGCCGGCGTGGACCGTGACGGGACCCTGCGCGAGGACGCGATGGAGCGCGTCTACGCCGCCCTGGCTGAATACGCAAGCGAGATCCCGCGCCACGGCGCCAGGACACGGATCGCGGTGCTGACCAGCGCCGTCCGTGACTCGGCCAACGGGGCGCAGTTTGCCGCCGCGGTCGGCGAGCGCTTCGGCTTCTCGCCCCACGTGCTCAGCGGAGACGAGGAGGCACGGCTGACCTTTCTCGGCGCCACCAGCGAGCGCGACCCCGATGACGCCACGCCTACGCTGGTGTTCGATATCGGCGGCGGCTCGACCGAGATGGTGATCGGCGCTGGGCGCGAGGTCAGCTTCCACGTCTCCACCCAGGCCGGCGTGGTGCGCCAGACCGAGCGCCACCTGCACTCAGATCCCCCGCTCGACGCCGAACAACGCGAACTGAGCGCCGATGTGGAGGCGATCATTGACGCCGCGGTGCCCGTCGCTGATGTCGGCCGGGTGACCCGCGCGATCGGCGTGGCCGGCACCGCGACCTCGCTGGCAGCGATCGCCCAGCAGCTCGATCCCTACGACCCCAGCCGGGTCCACGGCTACCGGCTGTCGCGGGCCGAGGGGGAGCGGATCGTCTCCCGGCTGGCCGCGATGGCGCTGCCCGAGCGCCGCGAGGTGGCGGGCCTGCACCCCGACCGGGCGCCGACCATCATCGCCGGTGGACTCATCTTTCTCGCCGTCAGCGGGCGTTTTGGGCTCGAGGAGGTCGAGATCTCCGAGCACGACATCCTCCGCGGCGCGGCGTTGGCACTGTCGTGAGACCGATCGTCGCGGCGGCCGTGGGATCACCAGAGTGACCAAAAGTGGACAAATGTTCGATTGTCGGCCGTTTCACATAAGTCCATCATCTCGGTTGGGTGACGGACAGTCTGACTGGTCGTCACACCAACATAGGTTCGGGCGAAGCCGCAGACACGGCGCCTCCCGCTGCCCGAGCCACGCATCGGCCCGATCTGGCACGTATCCCTGCCCGTCCCGATTGGGTCATACCTGGATCGGAAGCCGCCCGCCCTCAACGCGGGCGGTTTTCGTCTTCGGACCCGTGCCCGCCGGGATGGACCGGCGTCCTGCGCGAGGGCCCGGTCAGGCCAGGTTGGACCGGCGCGGGTACGCGACGCCCGGGTCGGTGAGCACGTTGACCAGCGCCGGCCCGCCGGCTGCAAACGCGCGCTGCAGCGCCGGTCGCAGCTCGTCCGGAGTGCTGACCAGCTCACCGTGGCAACCCAACGCCTCGGCCACGCGGTCATAGCGGGTCTCGGGGCGCAGCTCGGCGGCGACCGAGTACCCGTACAGGAACTCCATCGGGTACTTCTCCAGCGCCCAGATCCCGTTGTTGCCGATCACGCCGACGACCGACACGCCGTGGCGGGCAAGCGTGTCGAACTCGAGGCCGGCGAAGCCGAAGGCACCGTCCCCGAGCAGCAGCACGACCTGGCGGTCGGGGTGGGCGAGCTTGGCCGCGAGGGCCTGGCCGGGGCCGGCCCCCAGGCAGCCGAACGGCCCCGGGTCAAGCCAGCAGCCCGGTGCGAAGGAGTCCACGACCCGGCCGGCATAGGAGACGAAGTCGCCCCCGTCCCCCACGACGATCGCGTCACGGTCCAGCATCCCGGCCAGCTCCCCGTAGACCCGGAGCGGATGGAGCGGGACCCGTGCGTCGGCGAGCTCGGCCCGTTCGCCGGCCCGCTTCTCGTCCTCGGTGCTCTGCAGGGTCGACACCCATGCCTCGCGCGCCGGCGTCGCGCTGCCGGCTGCGGCCTGCGTCAGCGCGTCCAGCGTGGCCGGCAGCGCACCGGTCAACTCGGCGGCGACCGGCCGCGGGTGCGCTCGCTCGGACGGGGCCACGTCGATCGCGATGATCGCGCAGTCGGGATCGAACGCCGCCCCGAAGCCGAGCCGGAAGTCGAGCGGCACGCCGATCACGAGCGCGACGTCGGCGCCCCCCAGGGCGGCGCTGCGCGCGCGCGAAAAGGCCAGTTCGTGATCGGCCGCGACACAGCCGCGGCCCAGGCCGTTGAGGAACACCGGGATCCGCAGGGCCTCGGCGAGCGCGCGCAGGGCATCCTCGCCGTGTCCCCAGTAGAGGTTCGAGCCGGCCATGATCACCGGGCGCTGGGCGCCCCGCAGCAGCGCGACCGCGCGCTCGAGCTGATCCCCGTCGGCCGCGGCGCCGCGCCAGGGCTCGGGCAGCGGCTCGGTGACCGCCGGCGCGTCTGACTCCATGAACACGTGGTCCATCGGGAAGTCCAGGAAGACCGGCCCGGAGTGGGGCTCGAGCGCCGTGCGCATCGCCCGGTCCAGCAACGTCGGGATCTCGGCCGTCGAGCCGGCGGTGGCCGCGAGCTTGGTCAGCGGGGCGACGAACGGCACGTGATCGATCTCCTGCAGCGAGCCCTGCCCCCAGCGATACGCCGGGGCGCGCCCGCCGAGCGCGAGCACCGGCGAGTGGTTCTCGCGTGCCGAGGCGATCGCGCTCATCCCGTTGGTCACCCCGGGCCCGGCCGTCAGTGCGCACACCCCGAGCGAGCGCGTGACCTTGGCCCACCCCTCGGCCGCGAAGGCCGCGGTCTGCTCGTGGCGGACGTCGACGATCCTCGATGCCCTCCTCGCGGCAGCCGTCATAGATCGAGAACAGGTGGCCGCCCGAGAGCGTGAACAGCGTGCTCACGCCGGCGGCGCGCAGTCCCCGCGCAACCAGCCGGCCGCCGTGGCAGCTGCTGGGTGTCATGTTCGCCGGCCACGCACGGCACGCTAACAACCCGGCCCTGCGGCGCGCGCCGTCGTGACGGTCGCCGGTGGTCAGATCCGGCGCAGGCGCAACGCGTTGACGACCGCGCCGCTGAGGATGATCAGCGCCAGCACGTAGAACCAGCCGAGCATGATCAGCACGAACACGATCGTCGTCCCGAAGCGCGCGATCGTGGAGATGCTCGACAGATACAGCGGGAAGCCGTAATCGATCACGACGATCGCCAGGGTCGCGCCCAGCGCTCCTGGCCACACCGCCCGCCAGGGGACGCGCCGGTTGGGCACGCGCGTGTAGATGAGCGTCAGACACGCGAACAGCAGCACGACCCCGAAGACGAGCGAACCGGCGTACACGAACACGGCGACGTGGGCGAGATCGAATGGCAGCCCGGCCACCCCGGCGCGCAGGATGCTCTGCGCGGTCGGCACCCCGACGGTCGCGACCATGAACAGCAGCACCACGAGCAGCATCGAGAGGGCAAAGCGCTTCTGCTCCAGCCACTTGCGGGCCGTGCAGTCATAGATGCGCGCGAACGCCGTGTCCAGCGCGCCCCAGAACGAGGATCCAAGCCACAGGCTCGCCATCAGGGCCAGCACCCCCGTGCTCGTGGTCGAGTTGGTGATCTCGGCCAGCAGCTGATTGAGCGTGTGCTCGGCGGTGCCCGGGAACACCTCGCGCAGGTCTGTCACCACGCTCTCCTGCACCGAGTGGCTGGACAGCACCTGCCCGGCCACGAACAATCCGAGCAGCGCGATCGGGATCACCCCGAGCAGCATGTTGTAGGCGATCATCGCCGCCTGTCCGGTGATGTTGGCGTCCCAGGCGATCTTCCAGAAGCGCCGCAATGCGCCGGCCGCACGCGAGCGGTAGGTCAAGCGGCGACCGGCGCGAGGCGAGGGCGATCGTGCGTGACGGCCCCGTCAGCCGGATCGATCATGCGCACAGTGTGTCAGCGCCCGGGGTCGCGGCGCGCACCCGCGGCTCGCTGAGTGATCAGCCCGCGGGCGCGAGGGAGTCGATGCCGGCGTGCTGAGACGTGCCCAGAGCCGTGATCGTCGCTCCCGACCGCCACGCCCGCCCGCCTGCCGGCCCTCGTTAGCGGCCGGCCCGCCGGGGCGGGACGCAGCGTCGTCGCGGCCACGCGCCAGCCCTGAGGGCCGGCGAACCAGCGCTCACCAGAGCGCAGTACCGGCAGCTCGCGCACCGCGCGACTGCGCAGGGCGAGGGCCGTCGCGGTCAGGGCGAGATCCCGTCCCGGGTCGGCCGCCGCCTCCAGGCATGCACCGAGCGGGATCGCGGCCGCCGCGGCGGCCTCGGCGAGCGTCTCGGGATCGTCAACGTCAAAGCCGCCGCAGAACGCCAGGCGCCCGGCGGCCACCGCAAAGCGCGGACCGGCGCCGAGCTCGGCGGCGAAGACGGCGGCCCGCAGCGCGCGCCAGCCGCCGGTGGGAAAGCTCTCGGGCCAGACGAGCGGCAGACGCAGCTGCGCGGCCTGCTCCTCGGCCAGGCGGCGCAGCGCGTGCGACATCGGCGTCGCCGCGCTCGCCGTGCAGCGCGGCGCCGGAAACCGGCACCCAGTCCACGTCACCGAAGACCCGCTCGATGTGCTCGGCGGCAAGATAGGACAGCGGGCAGCTGACATCGAAGAAGAACGCGGGCCGTGTGCCCGGCCCCCCACGCAGGCTGGTGAGTCGTCGCGGCTGCAGAAAGACAAGTTCGCCCATTCGGGGTCGGAAACGACAGCGCGGCGACAAACTGGCGCAAACTCGTTCGAATCCCCTGGCCCTGCGTTATGCTGATTCTCGGTAGGTGGAAATACGTTCGACCAGGGGGATCACCATTTCACACGTACCGCCCCCAAAAAGGCACCCGTACGATCAGTGGTCGCCAGACGCCCGAGCACTCGACCTCGTCGGCGATAAGTGGACCCTGCTCATTGTCCGTGACCTGATTCCAGGTCCGCGGCGTTTCGTCGAGCTGCAGCGCGTGCTGCCGGGAATCTCCACGGAGCAGCTTCGTTCCCGTCTGAACCGCATGGTCGCGGACGGGATGCTCACCCGGCAGCGCTATCGCGAGGTACCGCCTCGTGTCGACTATGAGTTGACCGAGCGAGCCCGCGAACTGACCCCGATCATCGGGGAGCTGGCCCGCTGGGGCTACAACTGGGCCTGGAGTCAGCCACGGCCGTCGGAGAACATCGACCTCGGGGCGATCTTTCGCGTGATCCCGGGTCTGATCACCGGTGGCTCGACAGGGGTGGGCTCTGTGGCCATGACGGTCACCGACGGTCACGGCGGCGATCCGCTGGATTACCGCGTCACCTTGTCGGCGGCCGGAGCGACGGTCACCGAGGGCGACGGCGGTCCGGCTGACGCTTCGATCTCGGGCACCAGTGACGCGTGGGTCACCGCGCTGGCCCCCCGCGGCGAGCGCTCAGGCCTCACCGAGACTGGTGACGTCAAGCTCGCCGAGTCGTTGCTGGACGCGTTTGCGCTCGCAGGAGACGAGCCGGCCGTGTTCGCTGCCGCCGAAACGGCGTAGGCCCCACGGTCATGCCCGCGCCGCTCCGGTCCGCCGGGGCGGCGTCCGCGCCGGCGGCCAACTTCCGAGCTACTTCTTGGAGTACGTCCGCGCGTTGATGTTCGGGAACCGGCTGGCGTTGTTCTGCCCGATCAGCCCGGACAGGTTGGGCGCCACCCAGCAGGCCTGCTTACCCTGACTGGTCAGACCCGGAGCCGTCGTCCCGGCGGGCCTCTGCCCGTCACCGGGCGCGCCGGTGTTCGCGCAGTCCCACGCCGGGAGCGCAAAGCTGCCCTTGTACTGGCCGCCGGCGCTGAACGCCTTCGGATCGGCAAGCCACAGGGGCGGCGGATAGGTGTTGCCGCGATTGTCGGCGTCCCGGGTGGGCGCGAAGACCAACGTCTCCGCGCCGGCGGGGGCGAACTGGCGCAGGTAGTGACCGGTGCCGCCGTTGGGTCCGGCGAATGCCGAGGTGGTGCCCGAGACGGCGCCGGCACCGTTGGAGATGAAGTCCGAGATGAGCTGCTGATGCAGCGACAGCCAGGTCAGCACCGGGTTGAGCTGCGAGAGGAAGGGACCGAGCGAGCCCAGCAGCGGGGTCGTCCCGTTGAGCACATCGCGAACTGCGGGGAGCCCGGTCTTGGAGGCGGTGATGAGCGGACCGAGGTTGGTGAACAACGACCGCAGGTATGGCGAAAGGACTCGTACCGCCGTGAGGGTGGGGCGCAGCTGCTGGGCCACCGGCACGAGCCGGCGGACCAGCGGGTCGGTGTTCTGCGCAAAGGTCTGCAGCCGCGTCATCGTCGCCTTGGTCTCGTCCAGGAAGGTCGGGAAGACGTGGAAGGTGGCGGCGATCGAGTTGGCGTTGTCGGCCGTGGTCCGGAAGGTCTGCTCGCCCGACGTGACCAGCGAGCGCAGTGCGGACTGGCTGTGGTCGAGCGCGCTGAAGACCGTCCCCCCGTTCTGCACGAGCCGGACCACCGCTGAATGCTGGACGTCGAGCACCTGCAGGAGGTTGGTGGCGTCGGCCGCGAACGCCGGCAGGTTACCGATCACGCTCGAGAGGTTCTGGTCGTTGTTGCGCACCAACACGGCCAGCTGCTGCTGCCATTGCTGAAATGCCGCCCGCGTGCGGGGATCGAGTGAATTGAAGATCTGATCGAGCTGCACCGCCGGTTGGACGTTCGACCTGGCCAGCAGAGCGCCGTCGGCAAGCATCGGGCTGCCGGGAGTGCCGGGCTCAAGCTGGACGTAGGTCTCTCCGAGAATCGTCTTCTGGCGCAGGATGGCCCGCGTGTCGCGGTGGATCGGCGCGAACTGGTTGTTCATCTGAATCGTCGCAATCGTGCGGTTGCCGTGCGGATCCAGAGACTTGCCGATCACCTTCCCCACCGACACCCCCGCGATGCGTACGTCGGCCTGAGTGGCAAGCTGGCTGGCGTCCGGGAAGGCGGCCTCGAAGCGGTACCCCTGGGGGTTGAACGGGAGCCCACCGCCAAAGGACAGCCACAGGAACAGCAGCAGGCCGACGCACGAGAGCGCGAACAGCACCATGCTCGTGATCTTGGTCAGTGAGGGGGCGCCGGTGTCCATCAGTGCCCGGTCTGGGGGACGGTGACAGTGCTGGTCGTGGGGCTCGTGGGGGTACCGCCAGAGCGAGCTGATGCCGGTGAGAGGCTGCTGCTGTTACGGGCCAGATGGCCGCTGGTGACCGTTGAGCCGCACGCCCCGGTCGGCGCGAGCAGCGGTCTGAGGTTGAGCACGAGCGCCGAGCCGGTGATGCCCTGCGAGATCTGACTGAGCGACTGACAGCTGGCTTGCAGGAAGAGGGGGCGTATGGGGCCGTTTGCGTCCTGGATCGAGAACAGCGTGCGGGTGTTGTGGTCAAGCCACGCCAGCCACCACAGGTAGCCGTGCTGGCCGGAGCCCGGGGAGTAGCCGAGCATGTTGAACAGGTGGTTGAGCACGTGGAAGCTGCCCGTCAGGCCGGGCGTCGCCTTGGCCAGGTTGATCGAGGCCGGCTGGAGCTGACGGACGAGCGGGCGGGCGGCGACCACGAAGGGACGGATCTGGTTCTGGACGACCGGCGTGCTCGGCTTGGCGAGCGCGACGAGCGCTGAATTGGCCGCCGGCAGCGCCCGGGCGGCCGGCAGCAGATTGCTCGAGGTCGGGCCGAGCAGCTTGGCGAAGGTCGTGACGCGTTGCAGGGTGGCCGTCGTCTGCGACAGCGTGCCCGGCAGATCAACGAGCGCGCGGCTGATGTTGCCATTCTCGGATGCGAAGGCACGGAACACCTTCGAGCTCGAGTCCACGAGCGAGACGATCTGGGACTGCTTGGCGACGAGGGCGACATTGAGGCGCTTGAGCGAGTTGACGAGCCGGCGCAGGTCGCGGCCGCGCAGGGCGACGGCCGAGTTGACGCGGGCGAGGTCGCGGTGGGTTGGCTCGAAGCGCTGAAAGACCTGCGCGAGCTCGGTTCCGCCCTTACCGGCCAGCCCCCGGCCGGCACCGTTGATCAGCAGCTGCAGATACTCACGGGTGTCGCCGTCCAGTGCGGAGAGGATTTCGTCGGCATTGATATCAGGGTTCGTGTTGGACACGGACATCGTCCATCCCGGCCGCGCGACCGGTGCCGATCGGTCGCCAGGAGTGAGCTCGATGAACATGTCCTTGAGGCCCGTCTTGGGTCTCAGGAGGGCGCTCGCGTTGGTGTGGATGAGGTGCTTGTATTTGTCATCGATCTGCATCGACACCACGGCCATGCCGTTGCGCAGGGTGACGTTGCCGATCTGGCCGATCTGCACGCCCGAGATCCGCACCGACTGGCCTTGGCCCGGGGTCACGGCCTGCGCCGTGGAGAACTCGGCGTTCAGGGTGTAGGGCGACGACTGGATGAAGGGGAAGTGGAACCGCTCGTGGCTGAGGATGTAGCCGGCGACGACGGACGACAGCACGAGCAGAATGAGGATTGCCGCGAAATCCGTCGCATGGGTCCTGATCGCGCGCTTCACTTTGACGCCACCTTGACCGTCCCGACGCCGAGTCCCTGAGCCTTGGCGCTCGCGGTGACCATCTTCATCGCGGCCGCGGCCTGCTTACGCAGCAGCGGGACGGGAACCGTCGGGAGCCCGGGGACGTTGGGCAGCGGCAACCCGGCGCTCGAGGTGCCGCCGATCGGCGAGAGCGGCGGCCCGGACTTCGCGTAGAGGCTGGTGATCGGCTTCTGAGTCTCACACGGAACGTTCTCCATATACGGTGGGCGTTTGCCGCCCGGCGGCAGCATCGGCTGCACCGAGTCCAGGGGCGCGAGCGACTGTCCGAATAGGCCGGGCGAGAGCGAGTAGGTCAGGGTGCCACCGACGCCCATGATCCGGACGTAGGGCCCGTTGGCATCGAAGATGCGCGACTCACCGGCCAGACCGGGGAGGTAATCCACCCCCTCGACGTAGACCTTCCGGGCCGGGAATCCGTTGGCGGCGGTGAAGTTGGAGTCCGGCACGGTGAGCTGGGTCCACGGGATGATCACGTTGGCCACGCAGCTCGACGCCGGCCGCACCTCGTGGGCGAACAGCGGAATGCTCTCCTGCGTGAGCTTGGTCAGAGCCGGAATGGTCGGACTGAGATCGTGGGTCAGCCCGCGCAACTCGGAGGGCTGCACGAGCAGTCGCAGCTGGGTGATGAAGGGGAGGCTCGCGTCGACGGTGGGGCCGGTCGACCGGACGCCCGGGATGAGCGTCTGCGACAACCGCTCAAAGGGCGGGAAGGCAGCATTGAGAGCGTTGAACGCGGGGATCGCCGCCGACAGGGTCCGCGGCAGCTCGGCCACCGTCGCGCGGAGGTTGACCTGCTGGCGCGCGAACGCGGATGCGGTCGTGTTGAAGTCGGTGATCAGGTTCTTGAGGTTCTGCGGATGGGCGTCGATCGCGCCCGCCGCGGTGCCCTGGCCTGCGATGTAGTTACTGAGGTCATGCGGCTGGATGCCGAGCGCGTCGTGGGCCACGAGCGACGAGTACTCGTAAGCCGGCAGCCAGTACTGGATCGAGCGGTTAAAGGCCTGACCACCCTGCGTCACCGCCGTTCCGTACTGCTGCAGGAGGATTTGGAGATTCCGGCGCGTGTCGGCCTGAAGGCCGGTGAGCACCTGGTCGAGCTGAACGGGCTCGATGCCCTGCTGAATCGGGAAGGTGTGGCCGTCGCCGGACACCGGCGCACTGGGTGTGCCCGGCGAGACATCGACGAAGAAGTTGCCCTCCAGGAAGATGCGCGGTCGGATCGCGAAGGTCGCGTCCTGGTGGATCGGCAGCCCTGAGCTGTCGATCTCCATCGTCACGTCGGCAGCGTTGCATGCCGTCGCGGTCGTCGCAGCGGACTTGCAACCCGGCTCGGTGCTCACGCCCGAGACCTTGCCGACGTTCACGCCCGCGATGCGGACGAGTGAACCCGACTGCAGGCCGTTGGCGTTGGAGAAGATCGCGTGGACCGTGTAATGGCTGGCCAGCGGGTTGGCGAACTTCGTGTAGGCGGCGTAGGAGAACACGACGATGAGCACGATCCCGATCGCGCCGGCGAGCAAAGTGCTCATGCCCGTCTTGCGTCCGCCCTTACGCCGTCTCATGAGTTCCCCGGAACGGTTGCCAGCTGCGGACCCGTGGACGGGTTACGCGAGAACGTCTCCCCGGCGGGCACGTGGGCGCGGCCGGCGAAGGTCGGACCCTGGTCACCCGGCGTATGGGTGTCCGTGGCCGAGCATGCGGCCCTGCGGGTCGTAGTAGTTGAGCTTCTTGACGTACCCGCGCTGACCGGTCTCACAGTCGGCGTTGCCAGCGGTGTCCACCGCCGCGCCATAGGCCTGACCGTGCACGAACTCGTTGCCGCCGGTGACCAGCGAGGTCGTCCCACCTCCGTTGACGGGTGCGATCGCGCCAGCCTGCCCGAGGTTATTGGGCTGGCCCGCGTTGGTGGCGTTGACGAGCGCACGCTGGGCAAAGCCGTAATCGGTCGGCTGCGAGAGATGCTCTCCGAGATAGGTCCAGAAGTAGTTCCAGTCGTCGCACACGGTCTGATAGGGGCCGAGATACCGGATCATCGGGTTCAGCGTCGTCGAGGTACTGGCCAGGGCGTTGACGGCCATGTTCGTGCCCGGCGCCAGGGCGAGGTTCTGCAGCCCTCTCAACACCTGCTGCAGGTTGGCATTCAGTGACGGCGTGCGCGCCAGCGTGTGAGTGCCGATCTCGATCGCCGGGTTGACCGTCGGCAGCGAGACCGCGAGCTCGTGCGTGGCCGGCGCGAGGTTGGTGCCGAGCACCGCAAGGTCGGTAAGGAAGGGCTGTTGCACTTTCAGCGACTGGGTCGAGACCTGCTCGGTGGACGGGGAGCGGGCGATCGTCTGCTGCAGCGCATTCGGGTCACGTGAGAACCCCTCAAACGTCGTGGCCAAGTCCGTGAACAGCCGTGCGTTGGTGCCCGCGACGGGCGCCAACGTTCCCATGAAGCCCTCCAGGGATTTGAAGAGCCGCGTCAGCTGGGTGTTCGGATCGGCCAGGTAGGCTGCCACCGGTCGCAGATACCCGAGCAGCTTCGGCAGGCTGGCGAATGTGTCGTTGAGGGCCGATCCCCGGCCGGCGAGGGTGTCCCCGAACCCGACCAGGTTCTTGTCGATCGACGAACGGGTCTTGGCGTCGAAAGTCTGAAAGACATCCTCGAACTGGACCGGCACACTCGTCTGCGTGATCGGCATCGTGGCGCCATCGGCGAACACGCGCCGTGACACGCCCTTGTGCAGGTCAACGAACTTGAGGCCGAGGACCGAGCGGGGACGGATCGACACGCTCGAGTCGACCGGCACGTTGCCCTCGCCCTGGTTGAGCTGGAGGGTCAGCTGCGCGCCGATCTGTCCGGTCTTGAGCTGGATCGGCTTCATACTGGAGACGAGCCCGACCCGGAAGCCACCCTCGCGCACCTCGTTACCGACCACCAGATCCGCGCCCGAGGCGATGTTGACCCTGAGCTGCTTGGTCGGAACGAAGGGCAGGCCGTTGTTGGCGTTGTAGGCCAGAAAGACCGCGACCATGATCACCAGCACCGTCATTGCGCCGACGAGGACGGGATTGGCGATCGCGGACGGTTGGCTGCGACGGATGGGTTCGCTCATGGCGCGAGCAGGTAGTTGAGGAGGGCCTGAGCTGAGCTTCCGGTGCCACTCGAGCTCCCGGAGCCGGTTGCCCCGGAGGCGCTCGAGGTCCCCGAGCTGGATCCGGCCGTTGCGCCGGAGGTGGCCTGCGAGGTTCCCGTTCCGGTGACGACCTGCCCGATCGACTGGCCGGCGGCGCTGCTCGGGCTCGGACCGGGCGTCGACGCCGCCGTGGCGGCGGAGGTGCTGGTCGCCGCCGTGGCCGCAGTCGCGCCCGTCACCGCACGCCGCGGTCAGGCGCGGCGCGTTTGTCGGGATGCCCCGCTGGCCGGGAGGCGCGCCCCCCGGATCGGGGATCGGCGCGCCCGGAGCGGACGGATCGGGAGTGCTCACGCCGGGCTGGTTGGGGCCGAGCCACGCGTAGCAGTGCCGGTAGGAGGGGCCGTACTGCTTGAGCGCCAGGGCGATCGTGGCCGGTGTCGCGTAGGGCGAGCATTCCTTGTCATAGAACGCGTCGACGGCGAGCACGTGGCCGTAGGGACCGAACGTGTTGATCGCGAGCCCCTGGTTGAACACGTAGCCGAGCAGGGCCTGAAGCCCGGTGAAGCCCTTGCCACCCGGGCTGCGCGAATCCCGCTCGACCGCCCGGCTCTGGGTGTCGAGGTCGCGCAGCACGATCGCCAGGTTGCTTGCCAGCTCGGGCGTCGGCTGGGCGAACCGGTTGAGATCGGTCGACCGTCGGCTTGGCCGCGATCACCGCGGTGCGCGCCGGTCACCGACGCCTGCCCGAGCGAACGCAGCGCCGGCCGCGCCGAGACGCGAGAAGGCGGGCAGATCGGTGAAGAAGCGGTTGAGCTGGCCGGCGGCGCTGTTGAGGTTCTGCAGCACCGGGGTGTTGGCCACCGCCGTCTGCTGGAGCTTGGCCATCGCGGGCCGCAGCTGCTCGAGGGTTCCGGGCAGGTCGCGGAAGGTCTGGCGCAGGTTGCCGTTCTGAGCTGCGGTGGCGACCGCGGTGCGGTTGGCCTCGACGATGAAGCGCTGCACCTGGTTGGAGTTGTTGGCCAGCGCGGTGATCACCGTGTTGGAGTCGCGGGTGAGGTTCTGCAGCGTGCGTCGAGTCGTTGCCCAGCAGGTTCAGCAGGTTGTCGGTCTGGTCCAGCGCCGGCACGGCGCGGTGCAGCGCCGCCTGCAGATCGCCCGAGCGAGCGGCCGCGGCAGCGCCGAACTCGTTGATGATCAGCGAGAAGCGCTGGCGGTAGGGCATCCGCATGACGTTCTGGACGAGATCGGCGGGAATCGTCGACTGGGTGTGGGACACCGGGATCGTGCCGCCGGACTTGAGGACGGGACCTGAGCTGCCCGGATTGCAGTCGATGAAGTACTCGCCGATCAGCGACTCCGGGCGGGAGTGCACGTGGCGTCGGTGTGGAACTGGCCAAAGCCGCCCTTGTTCACGGAGATGGTCACCACGGCGTGCAGCGACTTCTGATCCAGGTTGATCGCCTCGATCGTCCCCGCGGGACGCCCGCCACCTTGAACTCGGCTCCGGTGACCAGGCCGAACGCGTTGTCGAGCTCGACCCTGTAGGTGCCGTTGGCGTTGCCCTTCGACGCGCCGCCGGCGAAGATGACAAACGCGACCGCGGCGGCGATCAGGACGAGCGGAGAGGAGCGACGCGCTTCATTTGCCCGTCGGGACCTGACTGGGTTACACGGGTAGCCGCTCTCGGGGAAGAACACCGCGCCGCGCTCCACCGAGCCCGGGCAGCGGTCGCCCTGGCCTGTGGTCAGCAGAGGCTCGGTTCGGCCGTCGAGGCCGAAGGCGGTGACCTGACGCGAGGTAGTACTTCGTCGGGTCGGTGAGCAGGTTGCCACGCCCGCTGCTGAAGATGTTGAGAGCGCCGTTGTCGATGGAGCCGAGACCGACGATCGGCGCATACCGGCTCGCGCCGCCGTTGGCGTCGACCTGACCGGGATGGGTGAAGCCCTCGAACCACCCGGTGAGATCGACGGCGTACGGCCGGGCGGTGGCCAGCTCCGGGGTGGACTGGTTGAGCGCGCTGACCGACTGCGGGAACGCCCCGGGCCGCGCCCTGCCGTTGACCGTGCTTCTGCGACCGTCGCCGCCGCCAGCGGCACGCCGAGCCGGATCAGCTCGATCAGGTCGTTGTCGGCGCCCGGGCGGTGGATGATGTTCGACAGGTCGTTGAACGGTGGGCACGGAGTCCTGGGCGAGCGGGCGCAGCTGCACGAGCAGCTTCTGCAGCTTGGGCGCGACCGGCTTGGAGTCGTTGACCAGCGGCTTGAGGTCGTTCAGCGCGCGCGCAGATTGACGAACGTCGTGTTGGCCAGGCGCATGAAGCCGGGCAGCTGCCGCAGCGAGGAGCCCAGCGAGACGCGCTGCGCGGCGAGCGCCTGGGTGGTCGTCGACAGGTGCGGGATGAGACCGGACAGGTCAGCTGAGCGCTGCGGCGAGATCGGTGACGAGGTTGCCGGTCTTGACGACGAAGTTGGTGAACTGGCCGGTGTTGCGGTCCAGCTCGTTGAACAGCGTGCTGCTGGAGGCGATCGCCGGGTTGAGGTAGGCCAGGGCGGCCTGAGCCTTGGCCCCGGCCCTTGAGCTGCGACGCCGAGCCCAAGGAAGACGTTCTGCAGTCCCTTGCGGGTCGGTCCGTCGAGCGTGTTGAAGAGCTGGTCGAGGTCGACCTCGCTGGTCGTGTTGTTGGCCGGGATCATCCCGTTGTCGGGGATGTTCGGGTTGCTCGCAGGCCCGAGCGTGAGGTTGACGTAGCGGTTGGCGATGCCCGACAGGGAGGCCTCGCGGACCGTCGCCTGCGTGCCCTGGGGAATGTGCTGGTAGGCGGACTTGGTGATCGAGAGCGACAGCTGCGCCAGGCCGTCAGGCGTGATCGCGATGTTCGAGACCGTCCCCACCTGGTTGCCGGCCACCTCGACGAGGTCGCCCTGCACGATCTGGCTCGCGTTCTGGAAGTCCGCGCGCAGCGTGTAGTTACTCCCGCTCGAGAGCAGGATCAACCCCACCGCCACGATCGCGACCACGACCGCCGCGACCGCGGCGACCCGGCCGATCACACTTGAGTTCCGCACCGACGCGTCCTGCGCAAAAGATCTCCTCCCGCGCACGGAGTCTCGTCGACCCGGCGCGAATCAAGGCGCGAAGCTAGCAACGTGCTCGATGCACTGTCAATTGACAACCGATTGGATGATCGGCTTATTGCGGGCCGCTCGGACGGCCTTGGCGAGCGGCGGACCAGCCGCTAGCGTCTGCGTCTCAAGCCCGGGTGGTGGAATTTGGTCAGACACGGTCGCCTTAAGAGCGACTGCCCTTCGTGGCGTGAGGGTTCGAGTCCCTCCCCGGGTATCCGCCGAGTTGCGCCGCTGAGCATAGCTCTGGCGGGCGTCGACGTCCGAGTCGTCGTCCTCATCAGACCCCATCCTGACCCAAACGCGCAACTTTTGCGCTGCTAGCGTGTCCAGGGGTTCCAGAAGGGAATTTGGCCACGCTCCGGATGGAAGTCTCTGCACTGAAATATTCCGGCGGGATCGGATTGCACGGACGCCCGCCATTGCTGCGTCTGCAGTCCGACGAGCGGCTGATCGCATACCTGCGCAGGGGCAACACCGCCGCCTTCGAAGTCCTCGTCGCGCGCTACGAGTCGCGGCTGCTGGCCTTCTGCCGCCACCTGCTCGGCTCGCGCGAGGATGCCGAGGACGTCCTGCAGGAGGTGATGACCGCCGCCTTCAACGCGATCCTCGCCGACGAGCGGCCGATCAACGTGCGGCCGTGGCTGTACCGGATCGCCCGCAACCGCAGCCTCAACCATCTTCGGCGCACCCAGCGCGATCGGCGTCGACACGATGGACACCACCTCGCCGATCACGGCGCCAGCACGGCCGACAAGGTCCACGAGCGCGAGGAGTTCCGGCTGCTGGTCGGCGACATCCAGGAGCTGCCCGAGACGCAGAAGACCGCGCTCGTGCTGCGCGAGATGGACGCGCTCTCCTACGAGCAGATCGCCGAGGCGATGGAGACCACCGTTCCGAGCGTCAAGTCGCTGCTCGTGCGGGCGCGCGTGTCGCTGGCCGAGGCGGCCGAGGCCCGGCTGCTGTCCTGTGACGAGGTCCGCATCGAGCTCGGCGAGGTCGCCGAGGGGCTGCGCCGGCGCCCCAGCCCGCTCGTGCGCCGCCACCTGCGCGACTGCGAGCGCTGCAGCATCTTCCGCAGCCAGCTGCGCCACACCAACAAGGCGCTGGCCGCGCTGATGCCGATCGGCCCGCTCGTGGTGCTCAAGCAGCTCGCGTTCTTTCATCTCAGCCGCTCGGCCGCCACGCATACCGCCGCCGCCTCGCACACCGCCGCCGCCGCGGGCGCAACCGGTGCCGGGGCCGCGGGGCGCCGGGGCCGCCGGGGCGGGCATCGCGGCCGGCGGCACGGCGCTGGCCGGCTCGGGCATCGACCGCCTCCGGCGGCTTTCTCTCCGCCGGCCTCGGCGCGCTGGCCGGCAAGGCCGCTGCCGGGCTCGCCGCGGCCGCGATCGTCACCGCGGGCGCGGTCGAGGCCGACCACGGCGCGAGCACGCGCCACCACCATCACCACACGACGATCGCCGCGGTCACCCCGGTGGCCCCCGCCCAGCAGACGGCCGTCACGCCGATCGCCTCCCAACCCGAGCAGCGCTCGACCGAGCCGCACGCGTCCGCCACCGCCGCGCGCCGCTCACGCGCGCCGCCGCGAAGACCAAGGCCGGCCCGACCGCGACGACCGGCCAGCCGACGCCGAGCACCTGACGCCCAGCGCGACGGCCACGACCCCGGTGAACACCAAGACCACGCCGGCCGGCCGCACCCAGACGACCACGGACCCGACCGTGCTGACCCCGCCGGCGGCCACGCACCAGCGCCCCGGCCACGCACGCCGCCGCCGGAATCCTCCCCCCCGCCGCCGGCCCCGGCGGTCGCCGGCCCCGCGCCGACGCAGCCCGCCCCGCCCCGCGTCCACCGCCGACGACGACCACCACCGCCGGCCACGGCCCCGACGTCGACCTCGAGCACCGACGCACGACGTCGTCGACGACCACCGCGCCGACGACCACGACGCCCACCACCTCGACGCCCGCACGCGCCGATCCGACCTCACCCTCGGCCGCACGCGACCGCGCGACCCCGCCACCGTCGATCAGCATCGGAGCCCCGGGCTCCTGACTCGCCCCGAGCTGATGATCGACTTCGCGGACTTCCAGGCCGTCGACATGCGCGTCGGCCGGGTCCTCGCCGTCGAGGAGTTCCCCGAGGCCCGCAAGCCGGCCTGGAAACTGACCATCGACTTCGGGCCCGAGACGGGCGTCAAGCGCTCGTCGGCGCAGATCACCCACTACGACCGCGAGGAGCTGGTGGACACGCTCGTCGACCGCGGTGGTCAATTTCCCGCCGCGCCAGATCGGCCCGTTCATGTCCGAGGTGCTGGTCCTCGGCGCGCTCGATGACGAGCGCGGGATCGTGCTGCTGCGGCCCGACCGCGGCGCCGAGCCCGGCTCGAGGATCGGCTAGCCGCCGCTCTCCGTGTAGATCTCGAGCAGCCGCGCATGTAATTCTCCTCGGCGAAGCGCTCGCGGGCGCGGGCCAGGGCGGCGTCGCCGGCGCGGCGGCGGGCCACGGGGTCGAGGTACAGCCGGCGAATCGCCGCCGTCCACTCGGCCAGGTTCCCGGCGGCTACCAGCGCCGACGGGCCGACCATCTCCGGGAGGCCGCCGTGCTCGGAGGCCAGCACCGGCACCCCGTCAGCCATCGCCTCGGCCACCGAGTACGGGCACGGCTCCTCCCAGCGCGACGGTGCCAGCACGACCGCGGCGCGACGGCGCAGCGCCGCCAGGGCGAGCGGCTCGAGACGCCCCATGAAACGGACGTCGGCTTCCCGCGGCCAGGCTCCGGAGCCGAGGCTCGTCCGGACCTTCGCCGGCGATCACCAGCGGCACGCCGGCCGCGCGTGCGGCGGCGATCGCGGTATCGAAGCCCTTCTCGGCCACGAGCCGGCCGCTGATCAGCGCGTGCTCTCCCCGCGTTCGCGCGCGGCCGACGCGAAGCTCGCCTCGGGTAGGAAGTTGCAGCAGCGCGGTCACGCGGCCGGCTGCGCAGCCCGAAAGCGCAGCAGGGTGACCGCCTGCGCGTCGGACACAGCGATCAGCCGGTCGGCGTGAGCGAGCAGATGAGGCTGCTGACGGCGCAGCCCAAGCGCGTACACGGCAGCTTCGGGCACCGACCCGCGGCAGCGGTGGATGACGCCGGGCATGGTGTTGGCGCCGCGGCAGCGCAGGCACGGCGCCCCGTCGCGGTAGGCGATCCCGACGGCGCAGAACAGGCGGTAGTTGTGGAGGTGCAGCACCGTCCGGGCACCCGCGGCGCGCGCCGCGGCGAGCGCGCGCCAGCCGAACGTTGGATGGAGGTTGTGGGCGTGAACGACATCGGCCCGCATGCCGCCGCACCGCGTCGCTCACCTCCTCGGCATCCACGCCGCCTGACGACCAGGCCGCGGCGCCGCGCGGCCGCGACCGCGCGTCTGTGCTCGCGCGCTCGAGGCACTCGACGTGTGGCCGCGGCGGCCCAGCATCGCCTCCAGTCCGCGACCGCGCGCTCCTCCCCGCCCTCGGCGCGGTAGCGGTTGTGCAGGATCAGGATGCGCACGCCCCGCCATCATGTCGGACGTGTCCGTTGCGCTGCTCACCAACCATCTCGTTCCCTACCGCATGCCCCTGTACGCGCGGCTGGCCGCAGCCCACGACCTGGAGGTGCTCTGCTACGGCGGCGGGGACCGGTACATGGCCGGCGGCGCCGGCGGACCTCGACGCCGCCGTGGCGGCCGCCCCGTTTGCCGCCCAGCGCCTGGACGGCTGGCGCGAGGCGCTCGCGGTCGGGCCGGCGCTACGAGCTGCTGATCGCGCCGTACGCCGGCGGCGCGATCCTGCCTGCGGCCTATGTGGGCGCCCGACGCCACCGCCGTCGGTTCGTGCTCTGGGCCTCGGTCTGGCCCCAGCCCCGCTCGCTCACCCACGACCTCGCCACTCCCGTTACCCGGCACATCTACCGCCACGCCGACGCGGTGATCGCCTACGGCGAGCACGCTCGCCGCTTCGTCGCCGGCATCCGCGGGCGCGACGACGACGTGATCGTCGCCCCCCAGTCGGTGGAGCCCGAACTGTTCGGCCGGGCGGTGAGCGCCGACGAGATCGCCGCGTTTCGCACCCGTCACGGGCTCCGGCGGGGCCGCTCGTGCTGTTCGTCGGGCGCCTCGTCGAGGCCAAGGGCGTCCGCCGTCCTCGCGCAGGCCTGGCCGAGGCTCGAGGCGCGTTGCCCGAGGCAACGGCTCGACCCGCGACGCTCGTGCTGGCCGGCGATGGGCCGCTTACGCCCGACGCTCGGCGGAGCTGCCCGGCGTGCGCGCGCTCGGCCCCGTGCCCCGCGAGGAACTCCCGGTCGCCTACGCGGCGGCAGCCTTGCTCGTGGTCCCGAGCATCCCCACTCCCCGCTTCCTCGAGCCCTGGGGGCTGGTCTGCAACGAGGCCATGCACCAGGGCACGCCGGTGATCGCCACCACGGCGGTCGGCGCCGTCGCGGGCGGCCTGGTCCGTGACGGCGAGACCGGGCTCGTGGTCCCGGCCGGGGACGCCGGCGCGCTCGCCGGCGCGATCGACCGTGTGCTCGCCGACGGCGCCCTGCGCGCGCGGCTCGGAGCGGCCGGCCGCGAGGCCGTCTCCGCCTACACCTACGACGCGATGGCGGCGGCGTTCACGCGGGCGCTGGCCATCGCCCGCCGGCCGCGCTGACGCCCGCTACTGACCGACGGAGAAGAGCGCCTCGAGGTCGTGCTTTGAGTAGACCTCGAAGGCGACCATCGTCTGCGTGCGGCGCACTCCGGTCAGCTGGGAGAGCTTGCCCGTCACCACCTGGGCGAGCTGATCCTGCTCACGCAGGCGCACGATGGCGACGAAGTCCCACTCGCCGGTCACCGAGTAGGCCTCGGCGACGCCCTCGATGTCGGCCAGCTCGTCACCGAGCCGCGAGAGGGCCGTGCTCTCGGCCTGGATGAGGACGATCGCGTGGGTCATGCGGTGTGCGTCTCCCCGGGGGCGAGCACGACGACTGACGAGCCCGTGGAGGTCTCGACGTCGTTCTTGAACGCCTCGGCGTCGGTCTCGATCGGCGGGAAGGTGTCGTAGTGGCAGGGGATGATCGTCTTGGCCCCGACGAGCTCGGCCGCGTCGACGGCATCGTGGCGATCCATCGTGTAGTGGCCGCCGATGCACACCAGCGCGACGTCGATCGGATGGTGCTTGCCGACCAGCGCGAGGTCGGAGAACACGCAGGTGTCACCGAGGTGGTAGACGATCTGGCCGCCGAAGCTGATCAGCAGGCCGGCGGGCGGGCTGACCGTGCCCTTGGGCGTGGTGGAGGTGTGCAGCGCCGGCACGAGCTTGACCCAGCCCCAGTCGAACGTGGCGGTGCCGCCGAGGTTGCAGTCGACGGCCTCGATCCCGTCATCGCCGCCACTGATCTCGCCGGCGATCTCGGTGATCGCGACGACCGTGGCGCCGGTGCGCTTGGCGATCGCGATCGTGTCACCGAAGTGGTCGGCTGATGGCCGTGGGTGAGCAGGATCGTGGTCGCGTCGACCTCGTCGGCCGTGGCCGCCGCCTTCGGATTGCCGGTCAGGAACGGGTCGATCAGCAGGGTCGTGTCGCCGTCTGAGAGCGTGAAGCACGACGTGGCCGAGAAAACGGATGTCCATGGGTATCTAATCCTCCTGGGGAGATTCGGGGTCACGATCGGGGAGTGCCCGGGAGAGCTCGAAGCCAACCGCCACGCCGACCAGCATGCCGAGCCGGGTCTCCTCGGCGAGCAGGGTCCGTGATCGCGCGCAGTCGCAGCTCCGCGTCGGCCTCGCCGGATGCCTCGCCGACGGCCGCCTCGTGGGCGGTGTCGAACCAGCCGCCGTCGGCCATCGCCGCGGCCAGCACCTGCTGCAGCTGCGGCGCGGCCCGCATGACCAGCTCCTCGGCCCCGTTGATGGCACCGGGCTGCGTGATCGCGGCGATCGCGGCGTCGAGTTCCTCGTCGGTGTAGGCACGCTCAGGCACTCGTTGGGGGATCATAGGAGGGTGCCGATCGCGCTCACCTCGCTGTCTCACGGCGCGGGCTGTGGCTGCAAACTGCCCGCCGCCGCGCTGGGCCCGATGCTGGCGGGCCTGCCCGCGCTGGCCGACCCCAACGTGCTCGTCGGCTTTGACACCTCCGATGATGCCGGCGTCTACCGCCTGCGCGACGACCTGGCGATCGTCACCACGGCGGACTTCTTCACTCCGATCGTCGACGACCCGTACGACTTCGGGCGGATCGCCGCCACCAACGCGCTGTCAGACGTCTACGCGATGGGGGCGACGCCGATCTGCGCGATCAACCTGGTCGCCTTCTCGATCGATGCGATCGGGGGCGAGGTTCTCGCCGAGATCCTGCGCGGCGGTGCCGACACGGCGACCGCGGCCGGGATCGCGATCGTCGGCGGCCATTCGATCGACGACGCCGAGCCCAAGTACGGCATGGCGGTGACCGGCACCGTCCACCCCGATCAGCTGCTGACCAACCGCGGGGGCCGGGCCGGCGATGCGCTCGTGCTGACCAAGCCGCTCGGCGCGGGCGCGGTCTCGACCGCGGTCAAGCGCGGCCTCGACGCGCCGCTGGCGGCCGCGATCGCGGTGATGAGCACGCTCAACCGGGACGGCTCGGAGGCCGCCCGGCGCGCCGAGGCGCACGGGATGACCGACGTCACCGGGTTCGGCCTGCTCGGCCACCTGCACGAGCTCGCGCAGGCCAGCGGCCTCGCCGCCGAGCTCGACGCCGCGGCGATCCCCGCGATCGACGGGGTGCTGGAGCTGCTCGCCGACCCCGACGAGACGGCCGTCGCCGGTGGCACTCGCCGCAACCGGGCGCACGCCGAGACCTTCAGCACCTTCGCCGACGGTGTTCCCGAGGCCCGGTGCTGGCTGGCCTGTGACGCGATGACCTCGGGCGGATTGCTCGTCGCGGTCGACCCGCAACGCGCCGGAGAGCTACCGGGGGCAGTCATCGGCCGGCTCGTCGACGGTCCGCCCGGCGCGATCCGGGTCACCTAGGGCCAGCGACGGCCGAGGGCCAGCGGGTCCCGAGGGTCAGCGGGTGCCCAGGGTCAGCGGGTGCCGAGCCGCGAGAGCGGCAACCCGACCAGCAGCCCGGCGACCACTCCGACGCCGACCGCCGGCCAGCTCGGCCCGTAGACGGCGAGCGGCATCAGCGCCAGCACGACGGCGATCACACCGACTCCGAGCAGGTCCCCTTCGCGGTCCTCGCGGGCCCGGAGTGCGAGCAGGTCAGGGATCGCCCACGCGGTCAGCATGGCCAGCGCGGCTCCGATGGCGCCGAGCGCGAACGGGAAGGGGTAGATCGCGGCCGTCGCGGCGACCCCGCCGACCCCGCCGAGCAGGAACAGTCCGATCACGACCAGCAGGCCGTGGCGGCGCTCGAGCAGATAGCCGAACAGGCCGATTGCTCCGAGCGTGAGGATCGCGTAGCCGGAGTTGTTATAGACGAAGGCGGCCGTGAACACTCGCCACCAGTGCGCCCCGGGCTTCCCGAACACCTCGATGTCGTTGGCGCCGCCCAGGCCGGTGCGCCACAGCAGCGTCCCGATCAGCCCGGCGATGACGAGCGTCGCCGTCCCGTAGGCACGGCGGTCGGGGCGGATCCCGGGGATCTCGTCATGACGCAACCGGGTCAGCAGCGGCGCGGTGGTCCGCCGGCGCGACTTGGGCGGGGCGACCTTGCCCTCGCGGTCGAGCTTGGGAGCCCGCTTGCGCAACCGGTTGCCGCAGTACGGACACTCGGTGATGTAGCTCGATACCTCAGCGCCGCAGCTCTTGCAAACGACGAAGAGATCAGGTCCGCCAGTGCTCACGAACCGATTGTAGAACCGGCCTGCAGCCGCCGGGCGAGATCCGCGCGTTAGGTCGCGGCGACGATCTCGGCCATGACCTCCTTGAGGTCATGGTTGGCCTCGTACACGACAACCTGGCGCGCCGCCCCGTTGCCCCGCGTCAGCAGGTCCTCGACGGCCTCGAGCTCGCTCTCGGATCCGAGCTCCTGGCAGTGCTCGCGCATCCGGTCGATCAGCCGCCGGGCCAGGGCACGCGTGGCCACGCGATCCGAGCCGGGCAGATCCACCAGATCACCCTCAAGACCGTGCCGGGCCGCCAGCCACTTGTTCTCGTCGAGCATCTCCCACGGGTAGTCCGACAGCTCCTGCCCGGAGTCGAAGTGCATCGAGAGCTCCCGGACCATGCGCCTGCACGAGCGCGGCGAGGCCGAGCGTGTGCTCGACGTGGGTCTGGGAGTCCATCACCCGGATCTCGACGGTCCCGAACTGCGCGTGCGGGCGCACGTCGTGCCACAGGTAGGTGTAGTCCTCGATCACGCGCGCCTTGATCATGAAGTCGATGTGGCGCTCGTAGTCGGCCCAATCGGCATACGTGGGCGGGATCCCGACCCGAGGAAACGCCCGGAAGATCGGGGTGCGGGTCGAGGCCATCCCGGTCATGTCCGCGCGCCAGAACGGTGAGTTGGCCGACAGGCCGAGCAGGACGGGCAGGTGCACTCGCATCCCGTTGGCGACATGGATCGCCTTATCGGGGTCATCGACGCCGACGTGGATGTGCATGCCGAAGATCAGCTCCTGGCGCGCGACGAAGCGTAGGGCCGAGATGAGATCGCGGTAGCGGGGGCGGGCCACGATTCGCTGGTCCTCCCACATCGCGTAGGGATGGGTGCCGGCCGAGCCGATCGCCATCCCCTTGCTCGCCGCCCGCGCCGACACCTGTTTGCGCAGCGCTCGCAGCTGATCGCCGGCTTCGGTGATGTCAGCGCACGGATCGGTGGAGATCTCGAGCACGGACTCCATCAGTTCGGGCTTGATCTCCCCCATCGGGGCAGGCTCGAGCATCGCCTCGATCGCGTTGACGAGCTCGAGCGAGTCGGCGTCGAGGATCATCAACTCCTCCTCGATCCCGAGCGTGTAGGCGTGTCCGGAGAAGCGGTGCTCCACTGCGCGCAGAGAGTACGGGGTCACCGGGACACACGAGGTGATCCGCGACTCCCCGGCGGCTCCTGCGCCCGTAGACTGGCGGGACACGACACAGCACTGAAACCAAGGAGAGTCATGGCACTCGGCTACGACGGGAAGCTCTACATCCTCGCCTTCGACCATCGAGGCTCATTCCAGAAGAAGATGTTCGGGATCGAGGGCGATCCGACCCCCGAGGAGACCGAGACCATCGCCGATGCCAAGCAGCTGATCTACGAGGGCATGGCCGAGGCCGTCTCCCGGGGCGCCCAGGCGGCCCAGACGGGTGTGCTCGTCGACGAGCAGTTCGGCGGCGATATCCCCAAGGAGACCCACGAGCAGGGCCTCAAGCTCGCGATGCCGGTCGAGAAGTCCGGACAGAACGAGTTCGACTTCCAGTACGGCTCGGATTTCGGGCAGCACATCCTTGACTTTGACCCGGACTTCTCCAAGGTCCTCGTCCGCTACAACCCCGACGACTCCGACGTGGCCATGAACGAGCGCCAGCTCAAGCGGCTCAAGGAGCTCGCCGACTGGCTGCACGCCAACGGGCGCAAGTTCCTGTTCGAGCTGCTCGTGCCGGCCACCGATGAGCAGCTGTCCTCCGTTGACGGCGATACCGACCGCTACGACGCCGAGCTGCGCCCCGAACTGATGCGCCGCGCGCTCGAGGCGATCCAGGATTTCGGGATCGAGGTCGACATCTGGAAGATCGAAGGGGTCGACGAACGCGACGACGCGGTCGCGCTCGCCGAGCAGGCCCGTTCGGGCGAGGGCCGTGCGGGGGTCACCTGCGTGCTGCTCGGACGCGGCGCCTCGACCGAGAAGGTCGAGCAGTGGCTGGAGGCGGCCGCCACCGTGGACGGCTTCATCGGCTTCGCCATCGGCCGTTCGATCTGGTGGGACGCGCTGAAGGGGTTCCTCGCCAACGACCTCGATCGTGACGCGGCAGCGTCGCAGATCGCCGATAACTACCTGCATTTCGTCCAGGTGTACGAGGGCGCGCAGGTTCACTGAGGTTCGGTTGAGCGGTCAGGCTCTCTGGCCGTTCACCGTCGGCACGGTGACGGGATGGGCCCGCCGTCGGCCCTCCGGTCACCGTGAGGCAGTGGTAGCCTCGCCCCCGTGGCGATGAAGATGCGCCAGAGCCTTGCGCAGCTCGAGCAGGAGTTTCGGCACGAGGCGCAACTGGACCGGAACCGCAGAGAAACGTTACGGCGACACGCCGTACGGCGGTCGCGCGTCCGCACCCACGCGCGCAACCGGAAGCGCAGTTCGATGCGCTACTGGGTGCTCGTGCTGACGCTCGTCGGGACCGCGGTGATCGTCACCGCCGCGATGTTCGAGACGCTGTACCTGCTGCTCAGCTGACGCGCGCGTTGCCTCCGAGGACCGCTCGGGTAGTGCCGGGGGACCGCTCGGGTAGTGCCCAGGGACCGCTCGGGCCCCCGCGCGTCACTCGCCCGCTGGGTGATCCTCGCCGAGACCGCGCAGCGCTGCGTCGACCTCGTCGCGCGCCCCCTTGCCCGCCTCAGCTGCGGTCTCCTCCTGGATCTCCAGGTAGACCTCACGACGAAACACCGGCACGTCTCGCGGCGCCTGGATCCCGATGCGCACCTTTTCGCCCACGATTGCGAGCACCGACACCTCGATGTCGTCCCCGATCATGATGCTCTGATTTGACTTCCGGGTTAGGACCAGCATCGGCGTGCCTCCCTGCTCGGCTGCTATCGGTCGCGACGGCTGTACGCGTGCAGAAACATACCCACCCAGCCGGACAGGGAGCATACCGTGAACGACATCGGGCAAACAACGTCCCGAGGTGCTGACAGCTCACGTATGGAGCTTTTGTCACGGCTGTGCAGAGGTTCAGCGGCCACGGGCCGAGGTCGCGGCCGCCCGCTGTACTAGTCTCCGCGCCTTATGGCCCGCAAATCACTAAGACCGGAGCTCAATCGCATCCGCGCCTGGGTGCGTCAGGGACGCACCGATGCCTGGATCGCCCATCAGCTCGAGGTCACCGTTCAACAGATTCAAACCTTCAAGCGCGAGCAGAGTCTCGAGCCCGGAGACGACTCCGAAGGCGCCGCCACCGGCCCCGACTTCGACGATGAGATCGATCTCCGCGCCGAGGACGATGCGCTGATTGCCGCGGAGCTCGATGCCGCCGCCGCTGAGGTCGATGAGGACGACAGCGACGAGGACGAGGACTCCGACGACGATGAGAAGCCGGCCCGGCGTCGCCGCGGCCGACGCGGAGGACGAGGTGGCCGCGGCCGCCGACGGACTTCGGGAACGCTGGAGGCAACCTTTGACCACGGCGAGGAGGGCTACGGATTGTGGCTCGACCCCGCCGTCCAGGATGACCCCGTCTACGCGGAGCACTGGGCCGGTCACCGGCCCGTCGAGGTGACGATCGAGGAGGATCAGATCATCATCCGTCGTGCCGGCGACAACGGAGACACTGACGACTGATCGACCGGTGTCGGGCGCTCGGCGCTGAGGCGCCGGGCGCTCAGCCCCGCCTGCGGGTCGCTCAGCCGCTCGGGACCCGTCGGCCGATCATGTAGTCCCCCGCCTCCCGCGCGTAGCGGGCGAACGCCGCACCGGTGACCGTGGTCATATCCCACGCCTCGGGATTCGACGGTGCCACCCGGGTGGCGATGCCAAAGCACCAGTCGGTGCCGACGTCGGCCCAGTAGGCAGCCAGCTCACCGACCAGAAACGGCCCTCCGACCCGGCGCCGCAGCTCGTTGACGACCGCGTCGACGACCCGCTCCAGCCAGCGGCGGTCCGTCGGGTCAGCGGTGCGCAGGCGCCGCTCCCCCTCCTGCCACAGGCCCATCACGTCCTCGAACGGGAGCCGGGCGCTCACGGACGTCCTGCCGCGCGGCACGTGATGGGACGGCGGTGGCTACGCGCGCCGGGGAATCTGCGCAGGCCGGGACGGCGGTGCCGGCGCGCAGCCAGGGTCAGTGGGCCGCGTGCCCGGTGAGTACGTAGGCCTGCTCGCCGGGACGCACCATGCCGAGCGCCCGCGCGTCGCGGACGATCGTGGCCGGCTGGTTGAGCGCCCGCTGCTCGCGATCGAGCGCCGCATTCTGGCGCTGGAGCCCGGTGACGACGGCCTGCTGATGGCTGGCCTGCGCGCTGGCGGAGAAATACGCCAGCGTCCGCTGTGCGTAGATCCCGATGACCACGGCGATCACGACGAGCAGGGCGATCCTCCCGGCGCGGTCCCAGCGGACTCGCAGCATCGGCTCGCGGAGGGCGCCGATCCGTGGTGGGCGACGCGCGGCGGGCCGATCGGAGCGGCGCGAGGGAGCAGTGGCGGAGCGGGCTGACGGCATCGCCTATGCCCTTCGTTCGACGTGCCCCGGCTCCTTCCTGCTGCACGGCCCCGTGCAATTCAAGCTCCGTTTCAGCTCAGGCGCGGAAGGCCGACCGGCCGGGGTACTCGGCCTCGGGGCCGAGCGCCTCCTCGATGCGCAGCAGCTGGTTGTACTTGGCGACCCGATCGCTGCGTGACGGCGCCCCCGTCTTGATCTGCCCGCACCCGCAGGCAACGGCGAGATCGGCGATCGTCACGTCCTCGGTCTCACCCGAGCGGTGCGACATGACCGCTGCGTAGCCCGCCTCGCGGGCCATGCGGATCGCGGCCAGGGTCTCGGTCAGAGTGCCGATCTGGTTGACCTTGACGAGAATCGCGTTGGCCACGCCGGCATCGATGCCGCGCTTCAGGCGCTGGGTGTTGGTGACGAACAGATCATCGCCGACGAGCTGGATCCGGCTTCCGAGCTGGCGGGTCAGCGTCGCCCATCCGTCCCAGTCCTCCTCGTCCATCCCGTCCTCGATCGAGATGATCGGATAGCGCTCTACCAGGTCAGACCAGTAGGCGGCGAGTTCATCGGCCGACAGCGAGCGGCCCTCATGCTCGAGCACGTACTGGCCGTCGTGGCAGAGCTCGGATACGGCCGGATCGAGCGCGATCGCGACCTGATCCCCGGGCACGAACCCCGCCGCGCGGATCCCGTTGACCAGCACCTCGAGCGCCTGCTCGTTTGACTCCAGGTCAGGAGCGAAGCCGCCCTCGTCGCCGACAGCAGTCGAGTGGCCCTCGGCCTTGAGCGTGGCCTTGAGGTGGTGAAAGACCTCGGCTCCCATCCGCAGCGCATCGGTGAAGCTGCGCGCACCGACGGGGACGATCATGAACTCCTGGAAGTCGATCGCGTTGTCGGCGTGGGCGCCACCGTTGAGCACGTTCATCATCGGCACCGGCATGATGTGCGCCGTTTCGCCGCCCAGGTAGCGCCACAGTGGTTGGCGCTGCTCGGCGGCGGCGGCATGGGCCGTGGCGAGGGAAACGGCGAGCAACGCATTGGCGCCCAGGCGGGACTTGTTCGGCGTGCCGTCGAGCGAGATCAGGATCCGGTCCAGCGCCGCTTGGCCGGACGCCTCCTGGCCGCGCACGGCGGTGGCGATCTCACCGTTGACGTTGTCGACCGCGCGCAGAACGCCCTTGCCGAGGTAATCCGAGCCGCCGTCACGCAGCTCGGTGGCCTCGAATTCGCCCGTCGATGCGCCCGAGGGAACCGCCGCCCTGCCCCAGGCCCCGGACGCCAGGCTGAGCTCGACCTCAACGGTCGGATTGCCCCGGCTGTCCAGGATCTGACGGGCATGCACGTGCGCGATGTGGCTCATGTCGGTTCCGGGTCTCCTTCGGTCAGCCGGGCGCGGGCGTAGTAGACGAGCTGCTGGTCAGGGGCGAGATCGTCCCAACTCGCGCTGTCCGATGTCGCCAGGGCGCTCGCGGCCAGCACCCGGGAGCGAAAACGTTCCGACGCCGCACGCAGGGCGAGCTCGGGATCGAGCTTGAGCTTGCGGGCGACATTGACAGCGGCGAACAGCACATCACCGATCTCGTGAAACCGCGCGTCGTCGCTGCCGGCCTGCTCGAGCTCAACCAGCTCGTCGCGGATCGACTGCAGCGCAGGCTGGGTGGGGTCAGCCTCCCTCGGGAAGTCAAAACCACTGCTCGCCGCACGCCGCTGGACCTTGCGGGCGTGGAGTAGACCCGGCAGGTTCTCCGGCACCTCGCCGAACAGCCCCGGCTCGCGGCCGGCCTCGGTCTGCTTGATGGCATCCCAGTTGCGCAGCACCTGGGTGGCGTTCTCGACCTCGGCCTCCTCGAACACGTGCGGGTGGCGGCGGATCAGCTTCTCGGTCACCTGCTCGGCGACCTCGCGCAGGGAGCCAGCCCCGCGCTCCTCGAGCAGCAGCGAGAGGAACTGGACCTGAAAGAGCACGTCCCCGAGCTCGTCCGTGAGCTTGGCGTCATCGCGGCGGTGGGCCGCATCGGCGAGCTCATAGGCCTCCTCGACCGTGTGGGGCACGATCGATCGCTCGTCCTGCTCGCGGTCCCAGGGACACTCGATCCGGAGCTGACGGGTGATCGCGTTGAGCCGCTCCAGCGCGGCGGTGGCATCGGCCTCCGGGCGCTCGCCGGCTGAGCGCGAGCCGCTCGCCACTTACCCGGCCGGCGTGGTGCCGGTTCCGGCCGCGGCGCCACTGCCCGCTGCACCGGAGGCTCCGGTTGCGCCGGCCGCTGCGCTGCTCGAGGCCGAGGCGGGAGCCTTGTAGCCGCTGCAGTCGGCCATCGCGTACAGGCCCTTGCAGTGGGTCTTGCCCAGCCACGCCTTCTTGGCCTGGGCGTTGACCGCGGTCTGAGCGGCGGTCTGAAGCTGGCTGATGAGCTGCTGGCGGATCAGCGTCGTGGACTGCGCGATGCTGCGCGTCTTGGCCGGGGTGATCTTCGTCACCTCGAGCACGTAATAGCCGAACTGCCCCTTGATCGGGCCGAGCAGCTTATTCGGGGCGGCGCTGAACGCCGCCGCGGACAGCGCCGCGTCCTGCTGGCCCTTGGTGACGTTGGGAAGGACCCCGCCCTTGTTCTTGGTGGTGGGGTCGATCGAGTACTTCTTGGCGACCGACGCCCAGCTCTTGCCGGACTTCAGCGCCTTCAGCGCCGTGTTCGCCTGGGCCTGGGTCTTGGTCAGCACGATCTTCATGTTGCGCAGCTCGGGGGTGCCGAACTGGCTGATGTGGCTCTGGTAGTAGGCGCTGATCTGGGCGGGCGTGACCGTCGTCGGGTGCTTGGCCAGCAGCTTGGTGTAGATCTGCTGAATCCGCACGCGGTAGGTCACGTCCTGCAGCGTCTGGCCGGTCGAGCTCAGGAAGGTGTTGAACTGCGTGGCGGTGGAGAATTGACCCTTCTTGGCGGCCGCCAACGCTGTCTGGACCTGCGCGTCGGTGACGTTGATCCCCAGCTTGTGGGCGTCGGCCTGGTACCAGTAGGCCTTGATCAGGAAGTCCATCACCTGCGAGGAGAGCGAGGTGAAGAGCTGCTTGCAGTCGGCGCGCAGCTGCTTGTCGGTCGTCTTCTTGAGCGCGGGGATCTCGGCGCGGACGGTGGTCAGGCACTGGTTGAAGTTCGGCGGATCGTTGGGGACGATCACCGGCTGACCGGGCGACTGTGACGCCTGCTCCTTGGCGGCCACGAACATCCAGTGTTTGAACGCATGGCTGGTGATCGGGTTGCCGGCCATCGAGGCAACCGCGCCGTCGGGCACGCTGCCGCTGGACCCGCAACCGCTGATCGCAAGAGCGATGAGCACAAAAAAGGCGCCAAGCGCCGGGATGATCCTCTTGTTGTTCATATGACTCGGCCGATGGTAGCGAGGACCGCTGGCATTGGTTCCGTCACGGTGTTAGCCCTGCGTTGGTACGGATTCGCCACCGCTGCCACCCACGCCTGACGTTTTCGTTGAGATCGTCAGTGCATGCCCGAGGTCGCCGGTCAGGTTGGCAGTCATTACGTTCGAACGACGTGCGTTTGGACTGCCAACCGGCGCACGGGGAACGGGCCGCGATGACGCGGCGCCAATCCAGCGCCCAGACCGACGCGTTCCTCGCGCGGCTGGCCGACCGCCAGCACGGGGTGTTCGCGCTCTGGCAACTCGACGGCACCGGTGGTCTGCGGGCCGCGGTACGCCGGCGCGCCCGTGCGAAGCGGCTCCGGCGGCTGCACACGGGTGTCTTCGCGTACGGCCACCGGCACCTGACCGCGAGCGGCCACCGCCTCGCCGCCGTCCTCGCCTGCGGTGCGGGCACCGTCCTCAGTCACCTGAGTGCGGCGGCACTGTGGGAGCTCCTCCCGACCGCGCAAACGCGCATCGACGTGACCGTTCCGGGGACGAGCCGCCGTCAGCGCCGGGGCATCCACGTGCACCGAACGCGCGAGCTGGCGCCCGAGAACGTCACCGTGGTCGACGGAATTCCGGTCACCACCGTCACCCAGACCCTCTGCGATCTGGCCGCCGTGGTCTCCAGGGCCCGATTCCAAAAGGCGGTCGAGCAGGCCCAGCGCGCGGGCCTTCTGGATCTTTTAGGATTGCAGCGCGCGGTCGACCGCCATCCAACCCGTCGCGGAACGGCGGCGGTGCGAGCGGTGCTGGACGGCTACACACCGGCTCCTCTCACGCGCTCAGACCGCGAGCGTTTGTTCCTCGAGCTGATCCGCAAAGCCGGCCTGCCGGCGCCGCTGGTCAACCACCGGGTCGCGGGATACGAGGTGGACGTCTACTGGCCGCAGTGGCACCTGGTGGTCGAGATCGACGGTCGCGCGTATCACTCGGATCCCGGCGCGTTCGAGCGTGATCCGGTCCGCGACGCGCGGCTGATGCTCGCCCGCTGCCGCGTCCTGCGTGTGACCGCCAAGCGATTGGTCCGATCGCCGAACGGGGTCATCGCCGACATCCGGGCCCTCGCCGCCCTTTGCGAGGGCCGCTGACGGCGAGGCAAAGTCGCGGTTGGCAGTCAAATCGAACGTAGTTCGGGCGAAATGACTGCCAACCGGCCTGAGGGCTCCCGGGGGCTCAGACCGCGGCGGCCGTGCGGACCGTGCGGACCGGGGGCTCAGACTGCGGCGGCCGCGCGGTCGGCCGACTCGTCACGGGCAGCCCCCGCGGCGTCGTCGTCCCCGGCGCCGCGCATGACCGCGAGCAGAACGTCGGCCGCCCGGATGATCGCCGGGAAGCGCGCGGCCGCATCCTTGGGCATCCGGACCGACAGCTGGGACTTGCCCGACTCATACAGCGCCTCGGGGATCGCCGCGCGATACGCCTTAGCGCGGCTGGAATCCATCTCGATCGGGGTCATCGAGAGCCGGTCAGTGCGGATCGTGACGGCCGTCGCGCCGGCCTGGCCGAACTTGATCCGTGCCTGCTGGATCGAGATCAGGTTCACCAGCGGCTCGGGCGGTTCGCCGAAGCGGTCCTCGAGCTCGTCACGCAGCACGGCCAGGTCGGCGACCTCGCGGGCGCCGGCGATCCGGCGGTGGACGTCGACCTTGGCCTGCTCGTAGGGGATGTAGTCAGAGGGGACATAAGCGTCCACGGACACGTCCAGGCGCACCGGCTCCCATTCCTCGGAAGCACTCGAACCGTCCGAGGCCTCCTCCATCGCCGCGACGGCCTCGTCGAGCATCTGCATGTAGAGCTCGAAGCCCAGCGCGGCGACGTGACCGGACTGCTCGTCGCCGAGCAGGTTGCCGGCGCCGCGCAGCTCGAGGTCGCGCATCGCGATCTTGAAGCCCGCACCGAGCTCGGTGTAGTCACTCAACGCTGACAGCCGTTGGGCCGCTTCTGGGGTCAGCGCGGCGGCGCTCGGATACAGCAGATACGCGTAGGCACGCTCGCGAGAACGGCCCACGCGGCCGCGGATCTGGTAGAGCTGGGACAGGCCGAACATGTCCGCGCGCTCCACGAACAGCGTGTTGGCCTGCGGGATGTCGATGCCCGACTCGATGATGCTCGTGCAGACGAGCACGTCGGCGTCACCGCGCAGGAAGGCCATCATCCGCTCCTCGAGCAGGGACTCCTCCATCTGCCCGTGGGCGACGAGAAAGCGCATCCCCGGGCACAGGCCGCGCAGGCGGACCGCCGTCTCCTCGATCGTCTCGACGCGATTGTGCAGGAAGAACGCCTGGCCGTGGCGCTCGGACTCGCGCAGCAGCGCCCGGCGCACGAGCTCCTCGTCGTACTCGCCCACCCACGTCTTGACCGGCCGGCGACCCTCCGGCGGAGTCTCGATCACGCTGATGTCACGCACCCCGGCCAGCGACATCTGCAGCGTGCGCGGGATCGGCGTGGCGCTCATCGCGATCACGTCGACGCGCAGCTTGAGCTGGCGCAGCAGCTCCTTCTGCTTGACCCCGAAGCGCTGTTCCTCGTCGACGATGAGCAGCCCGAGGTCCTTGGCGCGCACGTCCCGCGAGAGCAGCCGGTGCGTGCCGACGAGAATGTCCACCTCGCCGCGGGAGAAGCGCGCGATCGCCTCCTTCTGCTCGGCCGCGGACCGGAAGCGCGAGACGTGCTCGATCGTCACCGGGTAGTCCTTGAGGCGCTCGGAGAAGGTGCCGTAGTGCTGCTGGGCGAGGATCGTGGTCGGCACGAGCAGCATCACCTGCTTGCCGTCCTGGACGGACTTGAACGCGGCGCGTAGCGCGACCTCGGTCTTGCCGTAGCCAACGTCGCCGCAGATCAGGCGGTCCATCGGCCGCGGGGCCTCCATGTCGGCCTTGACGAACTCGATCGCGTCGCGCTGGTCAGGCGTTTCGTTGAAGGGAAACGCGTCTTCAAATTCTCTCTGCCAGTCGGTATCGATCGGGAAGGCGTGGCCGGCCCGGCGCTTGCGCTCGGCGTAGAGATTGAGCAACTCGCCGGCGAGTTCCTGGGCGGCGCGGCGGGCGCGGGACTTGATCGCCTCCCAGCGCGCGCCGCCGAGCTTTGACAGCGGCGGGTGGGCCCCGCCGGCGCCGACGTAGCGGCTGATCTTGGCCAGCTGGTCGACGGGCACGAACACGCGATCGGAGCCGGCGTACTCGAGGTACAGGTAGTCACGGGTGACGTTGGCCACCGTCTTGGTGTCAAACCCGGCGAAGCGGGCGATCCCGTGGTCCTCGTGGACGACGATGTCGCCGGTGCGCAGGTCCGCGAAGCTGCGCAGCACACCGCGGCGCTGCTCACGGCCCCGGGCGCTGTCGGGTTGGGCGGCCCGGCGACGATGAAACAGCCGGTGGTCCGGGATGACGGCGAGATGGAACTGCGGCGCGATGAAGCCGGCCGACAGCCGCGCGGCTGCGAAGGTGAGCAGCCCGGCCCCGTCGATCGCCGAGGACCCGTCATCCAACCAGCGGACCTTGAGCCGGCCGAGGTTGTAGGCAAAGCGCTCGCCCTCACCGCGGCGGGCGAAGGTGACCACGGGCCGGTAGCCCGAGCGGGCGAGCTTCTCGAGTTCGGGCTCGGCCTCCTTGAGACCGCGGGCGGCGATGTCGGCAGCCTGGGCGCGGAACGCGAACCGCTGATCCTGATCGATGCTGGAGAGACGGATCGCCACCCGCGCCTCGAGCGCCGCGAGGATCGCGTCGGGCCCGACGTAGAGCGAGCGCGCGTCCTCGTCGGGCAGCGCGGCGGTGAGGTCCTGCCAATGGTCGGTGAGCGCCGGGGCGATGTCCTCCTCAGCGGCGATCAGCACGTCAGCGTCGGCACCGGCCATCTCCAGCCAGGGATGAAAGCGGTCCACGGGGAGCAGCTCGGCGACGTCGGGGCGGTCGGCGGCGTCCTCCAGGGCGGCGATCTCGGCCAGCTCGCGGTGCTCGGGTGCCAGCTCGGCGGCGGGGGCAACCTCGACCACCTCGGCGTCGCCGAGGGAGCGCTGGGTGAAGGTCGAGAACCAGCGCAGGGTTTCGATCTCATCCCCGAACAGATCCACCCGCACGGCCCGGTCCTCGGTGGATCCGAACACGTCGAGCAGACCGCCGCGGATCGCGAACTGGCCGCGGTCCTCCACCTGGTCAACGTGCTCGTAACCGGCGGCGACGAGATCCTGAGCGCACTCGTCCAGGTCAATCAGCTCGCCGACACGGAGCTCGAAGCCGTGGGGGCGCATCTCGGGGTCAGGCACCTTCTCCGACAACGCGACCGCGCTGACGACGATCACCGGCGCCACCGGGCCGGGAGCGGCGAGCGCGTCCAGCGCGGCGATCCGCAGGCCAACGAGGTGCGGCGGCGGGACGAGATGCGACTCGTAGGTGACGCCGCGGCTGGGGTAGTACCGGACGTCGCGGGGCTCCAACCAGGTCTTCAGGCCGGCGGCAAGGTCGCGAGCGGCGCGGTCGTCACCGGCGACCACGATCGCGGGGCGCGCGGGATCGCGGTTGACCAGTGCGGCGATCAGATAGGGCCGCAGCGACTGGGAGACGAAGGCGCGACCTCCGTCGGCGGCGAGCGCCCCGGTCTGGGCATCGTCGTCGGCGTAGGAGAGAAGAGAGTTCAGCATCGGGGCGGGCTTCTCAGTCTAGGAACCGGACCCACCGGCCCCGGTGTCCGTTCGGCGGTGCACGCCCGGCGACCGGGTGGACTCAGACGGTGACGCCGCCGTCGGCGATGATCCGCTCGGCCGCGTCGGCAGCGCCCGAAATGAGCGTGCCGACCTGGTCGGCGGATTCACGGAACTTGCCCAGCACCCAGGAGGAGACGATCTCGGGATCGGTGCTGTCCGGCCGCCCGACGCCCGCCCGAACGCGCAGAAAATCCGGGGACCCGAGGCCCTGGCGCAGGGACTTCAGGCCGTTGTGGCCGGCCAGGCCGCCGCCGGCCCGCACCCGGATCTCGCCAAAGGGGAGATCGATCTCGTCGTAGAGCACGATCACCCGCTCGAGCGGAACCTTGAGCGCCCCGCGGACCGGACCGGCCGACTGGCCGGCGTCATTCATGTAGGTCTGTGGCAGCAGGACCGCGACGTGGGGCTCACCGGGGCCGATGCGCCCCGCGGTGAGCAGGCCGCGGGACTCGAGCTTGGGCGTCGACAGTGACCAGCGGTCGATCAGCTCCCGAGCAACCTGAAAGCCGACGTTGTGGCGGGTGTGCTCGTATTCGCGGCCCGGGTTTCCGAGCCCGATCAGCAACCAGTCAGCGGGCGCGCCGGCCGGACGACTCACGCGCGCCCCAGCCGTTGGCGAGGCCGAAGGCCGAGCGGGCCGCCGGCGTGAGGCCCGGGGGTGCTCACCGTCGGCGCCTACTCGGCGCCGGCGTCCGAGCTGCCGGACTGACCCTCGCTGTCGCCGGCGTCATCGCCGCCACCCTCGGCGACGGCCTCACCATCCTCGCCGACCCGCGCGGTCTCCTCCTCGATCTCATCCTCGGCCTCGAGCTGGAGCTTGGGCGGGATGAGAGAGGCGATCACCGTCTCAGGATCGTCAAGCAGCTCGACGCCGGCCGGCGCGGTGATCGCGTCCAGGGTCAGCGTGTCACCGATCGCCATGTCGCCGATGTGATGCGTCAGCGTGTCGGGAATGTCATTGGGCAGCGCCTCGATGTTGAGCTCGCGCGTCACCTGCTCGAGTACGCCGCCCTCCTTGACCCCGGTCGCATCCTCGACGCCCTCGAGCTCGAGCCCGATGACTGACTGGATCTTCACCTTGAGGTCGACCCGGAGCATGTCCACGTGCATCGTCTCGCCGTTGACCGGGTGGCGGTCGATGACCTTGAGCACGACCGGCGTGGCACCCGAGCCCTCGACCGCGAGGTCGATCACGGCGCCGCCCTTGGCAAGCGCGATCCGCAGATCGCGGGACTCGACCGAGAACGGCAGCGGCTCCTCGCCGCCCCCGTAGATGATGCCGGGCACGCGCCCCTCACGGCGGAGACGGCGGGTGCTGCGCGAGCCGCCCGGCTCCCGCGGGGCGACCTTCAGAGATGTGGTGTCGGTTGCGGCCATAACGGCGGCTGATGGTAGCGCTCGTGCGCGGAAAAGGCTGGCGGCCGCCACGAACGTTGCGCTAACCTTGATCCATGTCGGGCGACACTCAGCTGGTGCTGTGGATCGCCGGGGTTCACCTCCTGGGATTGATGGCTGTGGCTGTGCTGCTGCTGCCGGCCCTCCGTGACACTCCCGTTCCGCCCGGCCACCACGGCGAATCCGACGGTGACGACGGCTGGGGCCGCGGTCCTACGCCAACTCCGGACTCCCCGACGCCGCCGCGTGGCGGCATTCCGCTGACCGACGCCGAACCCGCCCGGGTCCGCTTCCGGGGCCCTGGCAAGCTCGCCGACCGCGTCCCCCCGCGCCCCCGCCGTCCCGTCCATGACCCGGCGCCGGCCCAGCCCGCACAGCCGGTCGGACCGAGCCGGCGTCCCCGCTGACTGCCGGCGCCTCGCCGGACCCGAACGACGGCCCGCGTGAGCCGGTCAGTATCGGCTCGGGCAGTCCGCGTTTGAGCGGATCCGGACGCTGACCTTCAACAGCCGGATCCCGAAGCCCGAGAGGACGTCACCGGTGTGCTGTACGCGAACGCACTGGACGCGGGGCAGTGAACCGCCCGCCACCCAGGCCACCCGCGCGGTACCCACCGTCGAGCCGAGGGCGAAGCCGGTGGACGGGTTGATCTCGGCGATCTGGAGATCCCCGGGGTGACGTAACGCGGCGGTGACCGCGGCCGCACGGGCCCGGCAGGCCGGCGAGACCGAACAGCCCGAGATCGCGGCCACGACCGCAGCCTGGTTGCCGCGGGCTTCGGCTCGCACGAGGTCTGTGAGCGCGGAATCCTCAGCGCCGCCGACACTCAGCGCGCGAGCGAGCAGGGCACTGAGCACGAGGAAGACGGCGATCGCGCCGAGGATCGCGGTGATGATCACGGTGCGCCGCATCGGGCGCGGACGCTACCGACCCGGCCACCGCACCAGCTCAGCCGTCGCTGAGCTCCATGAAGCGCTCGACCGACGCCTCCTGATGCTCGAGCCGCTCGGCGAGGCGAATCGCATGTTCGGCCGACTGCTCGAGGAAGTCCTCGACGCAGCGCTCGGGGTCGTCAGCGAGCGGGTACACGCGGGTGAGGTCCTGCTGCGCGCAGGCGATCCCGAGCGGCGGCTTGCCGTCGGCGAGCGTGCGCGCCCCGCACACCGGGGTGACCACGAGCTGGGAGTCGGTCGCGACGAGCGCGGTCGGGAAGAGGCGCGCGGCGGGCAGCCGCACCGAGAGCTGGATCGAGTGATCGACGCACACGCCGCCGCCGACCAGCTCGCGCAGTGGCTCGCGCCACACCTCAAGCACCGTGTCCGCCCCGACGATCGCGTCGCGCAGCGCCGTGGCCTGCTCGACGTACAGGCGCTCGGCATCCTCGCGGTCCTCGGCGTCGCCGAGGTCCAGGTCACACGGCACCCGCAACAGGTCTCCGGCGGCCACCGTCGCGCCGGCGGCCCGGCTGCCCCAGGTGACGTAGGTCTGCAGCGTGCCGAGATCGCGCCGCCCGTGGAAGATCACGGTCAATGATTCGCTGAGCGGAAGCGGGCCGACCCGTAGGGAGACCGCGACCGCTGCCGAGTCGTCCAGCAGTGCGCGGCGCAGAAGCGCGTCAGCCCCATCGTCGTGATTTTGACTCTCCTCGAGCATCGGACTTGCTCTCCTTAGATGTCAACGACTCCATCATTATTGACCCATGCGCGGCGGCGTCGCGCCATCGCCATCTGGAGCACTGCATCGCCCGCCGGCTGGCCACGCGGCCGCACGGCCCAAGCGCGACCGCTCGCCCGGTAGGCTGCCTGGCCATGAAGCTGCTCTATAAACCGTTCGCGATCGTCGCGGGGCTCATCACCAAGCGTCTCAGCCAATCCGTGTTCAAGAGCATCTGGGCACGGATCGACGAGGAGCCGCCGCCGCTGCCCGGCACGGGCGAGGGCAGCACCGCATCGGTCGTCGGCGCCCAGGCGCTGCAGGGCGCGGTTGCCTTTGCCACCGCTGCCGCCGTCAACCGAACGGCAGCCCAGCTCTTTCACCACCTGATCGGGGCGTGGCCGGAGAAGCGGCCCGAGCCCGAGCGCGAGCCCGACAAGGGCTGACAGGCGGGTTGGACGAGCGCAGGCGGGGTTAGGCGCCCGCCGCGCCCGCGGACGCCGAGCCGGCCGTCCAGGGCGCCAGGCCCTCGCGGGCCCAGCCAGGAATCGCCGTCTTCTCCGCGGTGCCCGCGTCCACGAACACGTGGCGCAGCTCAACCTCGGCGAGCAGCTCATCGCCGCGCGTGAACCGGTACTCGGTGCCGAGGCTCGTGGTCCCGAGGTGCACGATGGCCAGCTCGACCGTGACCTCGTCATCAAAGCGCGCCGGCGCACGGAAGCGCAACCGGGCCTCGCCGACCACGATGTCGACACCCCGCTCCAGCATCCGCTCATAGCCGCCGAACGCGGCGCGCCACAGTTCGGTGATCGTGTGGTCCACGTAGGCGAGGTAGTGGGCGTTGAACAGCACCCCCTGCGCGTCGGCCTCGGCGTAGCGGACCCGCAGGGTGTGGCGAAACGGCTCAGCCACCACCGCCACCACGCAGCACGAAGCCCCGCTCGGCCAGCGCGCCGAGCGCAACCTCGAAGGCCGCGAAGTCCCGGCCCAGCAACGCGTCGATCGGGCGCCCGGCGGGACCGGAGGCTCGCACCCAGCGGCGCAGCACGGTCGGGCCGGCCTGCTCGGCCGCCTCGTCGAGCAGCGTCAACAGGATCGGCAGCTCGGGACGATGCTCGAGCTGCCCCGAGAGCAGCGTGAGCGGATCGGCGTCGAGCACCGCGCACAGCTCGTCATCGGAGAGCCCGAGCAACTCCATCAGGCGGGCGGCGCGGCCACCGTGGACAGATCCGCGGGGCTGCTCGGGACCGACCGCGTCACCCCCGCTGCTCAGGGCCGGCGCTCCCGAGCTGAGGGCGGGTCCTCGCGCATCCCGGCTCGTGGGGTGACGGCGGCTGACATCGCGTCGCGAAGGCTAGTGGACGCGTCTGAGCGCCGGGTCAACGCCGGGCTGGCGCCGTGCGGCTCCCGCCGCGGTCAGCGTTCGCGCGCGCCCGGGCTGCGCCCAGCGCCAGGCGCTCGGCGGGGAGCTGGCAATGGCGCAGCAGCGGTGCGGGCAGGGGGACGCTCACGGGTCCCGCGGGCGTCGAGCCGCTCGTGGACGTCGCACCGTTGGTCGCCGTGCCGCTGGTCGTCGCACCGTTGGTCGCCGTGCCGCTGGTCGTCGCACCGTTGGTCGCCGTGCCGCTGGTCGTCGCACCGTTGGTCGCCGTGCCGTTGGTCGCCGTGCTCTGATCGGTCGTGCCGGTCCCGCCGCTCGTGGACGTCCCGGCGTTGGTACTCGCGCCCACCGGCACCTGTGAGGGCGCTGGGCCTGTGCCCGACCCGCTCGTTGTCGTGTCGTTGGTGACCGTTGTACCGGTGCCGTTGGTGTCGGTCGTGTTCGTACCAGGCCCGGCCATGATCGTGCGGGGGAATTGCGCGATCCCGGCTCGGCAGACGACGATGCGGCCGCCGGCCGACCCGGAAACCCGTTGAAAGAAGACGACCGGCGGCAGGCATGCGGGCACGCGCCCGCTGACCACTCGGCCGTGCACGAGCCGTACCATCGCTCCGCCCGGCACCGCGGGGATGACGAGTGTGCGACCGGCGGGAATCTGGGCCGGCTGGATCCGCTCCGCCATCCTGCCTGGCGCGACCCCGACCCAATTGACCTGATGACCGCGCACCGTCGCCACGGTGACCTGCGCGAGCGCCTGGGGCGGCACCGCCGAGCAGACGCCGGACACGCGCACCGCGCGGGCGCGGATGCCCAGCAGCGCCAGCCGGCGGTTGGCCCCGGGGATCCCTTCGATCCGGCGAATCACGACCGAGACGGTGCCGTCGGCGTGCCGGGTGACGGCAAACGCCGGTGATGAGCTCGCCGCGGTCAGCACGATCACCGCCGCGACGCTGCCGCCGACCACGCCGAGGCTGGTGCCGGCGAGCACGGGTAGCCGCAGGCGCGAATGCCGGCGTAGCGGATCGGGCGCGTCCGACAGTTCGGAGCCGTAGGTGCGCTCGACCTGACGCCACAGGTTGTCCTCGAACTTACTCATCGTTGCGATCCTTTCTCAGGTGGCGCCGCGCCCGCGAGAGCCGTTGGCGCAGTACGACGGGGGACACGCCAACAGCCTGCGCGGCCTCCTTCGGGGTCAAGCCGGCGATGTCGACCAGTTCGATCGCCGCCCGCTCACGCTCCGACAGCTGGGCACAGCGCTCGAGCAGCTCCCGGCCCTCGCGCTGGGCATCGATCCGGCCGGCGAGTTCGTCGATCTCGTCGGACGGGAGCGGCCGATCGCCGGCCAGACGGACGGCCATCGCGACCCCGTCGGCATGGGCGGTGCAGTAGCTCGCGAACACTCGCGAGGCGATACCGAACAGCCAAGCTCGCGGCGGACCGCGACGCGGATCAAACCGGGCGAACCCGGCGGCCGCGCGTAGGAACGTCTCCGAGGTCAGGTCGGCGACGATCTGTGGCTCGGCACACCGGCGCGCGAAAAAGGCCGAGATGGGGCCGACGTTGACGCGGTAGACGTCCTCGAGTTGCGCGAGGGCCGAGGACGGGCCGCGGCCGGGGTCTGCATCGTGCGTCCGCGCCGATCGACCCAGCACCGAGAGCCCCACGCTGGCTGCGGTCTTCATATATCCCTAGTTGCGCGGTTGATCACGAAGCGTGACATCTCCGCCCGGACGTCGTGCGCCCACGGGCGTGACGCCCCCGCCGGCAGCGAGGGACCCCTCAACATGCCCGGCGCCAACTCGTTACGATTGGCACAAGATGTGTTGGACACGATTGACCACGGCCACCGCCATCGTGGTTGCCGCGCTGACGCTCGCGGCGTGCGCGGGCTCCACGGACCCCGCGACCAACATCGGGCTCGATCAGGCGACGCTCCACGGTCACGGCACGACCAGCAACGTCACCACGCACGTGTTCTTCCAGTTCTGGCCCACCGCGCAGCCGCAGTACGTCTCGAGCACGACCGGACGAGACATCGGTGGCGGTGCCACCGGACCCGTCAGCGAGACCACCGCGAGCTTCCCAGCACCGTTCGGAGGGGCGCTGGCCTACGCCACCAAGTACTCCTTCCGGCTCTGCGGCCAGGACCAAGGGGCGGCCAAGCCGGTCTGCGCGCAGACCTTGAGCTTCCAGACCGCCGCACCCGCCGGTGACGTCATTCGCGGTGGGTTCAGCGAACAAACCGGTCACGGCACCGGCTTTGTCGACGCGCACAGCGACCCATCGGGCGCGAACCCCGGCGGGTCGATGTCCTTGCCCTCGTCAGTGAATCTCGGCGGTGCCTTCTCCGGCACGGTGACCTGCATGGCGCTCGCCGGAGCTCGTGGCGCGGTCGGTGCCGTGGGGACCGACAACGGTCAGCCCGCGACCGCCCTGTTTGAGATCGACACGACGACCAGCGGCGCCGGCTCGCCCCCGATCGGCTTCTCCATCGCGGCAGGCTCAACCGCACCCAACTGCGCGGCGGCGACCTACGACAACCTCTTCACACCATCCGTCATCGACGCCTTCCATTTCTACAACGCGCCCTGATCGCGCCGCTCCAGCGGTCAGCGCGCCGCTGACCACCGCCCGCGGCCGCTCAGAAGAGCTGGTTCTCGCCGCCGAACACGTCACTCACCGAGCCGTCGGTGAAGATCTGGCGGATCGAGTTGGTGAGCAGGTCCGCGCAGGAGAGGACCCGGACGAAATCCGGGGCACCGGGCGGCAGCGGGATCGTGTCGGTGACGACGACCTGCTCGAAATCTGCGGCGATCAGGTTCTCCCAGGCCCGGCCGGAGAAGTTCCCGTGGGTGGCGGCGGCGTAGATCCGCCGCGCTCCGGCCTCACGCACGGCCCGGGCGGCAGCGGCGAGCGTTCCGGCCGTGCCGATCATGTCATCGACCAGCAGCGCCGTCTTGTCGGCGACGTCACCGATCACGTACCCGATCTCCGCCACCTGCTGGGCAGGACGCTCCTTGTTGAGGATCGCCAGATCGGCGCCGATCTTGGCCGCGAACTGCTTGTTGAGCTTGACCCGGCCCGCGTCGGGGGCGACGACCACGAGATCCTCGAGGCCAAGATCATCGAAGTACTGGGTGAGCATGAACAGCGCCGTCATGTGATCGCACGGCTTCTGGAAGAAGCCCTGGATCTGGCCGGAGTGCAGGTCCATGGTGAGCAGCCGGTCGATCCCGGCCGCCTCCAGCATCCGGGCGACCAGCCGAGCACTGATCGGTTCGCGCGGGGCTGACTTCTTGTCCTGGCGCGAGTAGCCGTACCAGGGGGTGACGGCGATCACGCGGTGCGCAGAGCCGCCGACGGCCGCGTCGACCATCGACATCAGCTCCATCAGCGTGTCGTTGGTGGTCATGCCCTCGGCGGCGTTTGAACACGTCGGCTGGACGATGAACACGTCGGCGCCACGCACCGACTCCTCGTAGCGACAGTAGACCTCGCCGTTGGCAAACGTCTTGAGGTCCACCCCACCGAGCTCGACCCCGAGCTTGGACGCGATCCGGGCCCCCAGCTCGCGGTTGGCCCGGCCCGAGAACAGCATCAGCCGCTTCTCATTTCCGAGCCGCATCTCGCTCGGGACGGTGCGCGTATCGGCGATCCCCACTGTGTCGAGGAGTGTACGCCCGGCTCCTGACGGCTCGATCGCGGTCATCCCGGCTCGCCCCCCTCCTCCCGGCTGCGCCGCTGCTCGGCGTATCCGTCGAGGTTCTGCTGGCGCGAGCGAGCGATGCCGAGCGCCCCCGGAGGGACGTCCTTGCTGATCACCGAACCGGCCCCGGTGTAGGCGTCATCACCGATCGTGACCGGCGCGATCAGGGTCGTATCGACGCTTGTCTTGACGCGGTCGCCGATCGTCGTGCGGTGCTTGCGGTACCCGTCGTAGTTGGCGGTGACCGTGCTCGCCCCGAGGTTCGTGCCCTCGCCGATGTCGGCGTCCCCGATGTAGCTGAGGTGCGGGACCTTGCTGCCGGCGCCGACGTCGGAGTTCTTGATCTCCACGAAGGTTCCGGCCTTGGCGCCCTCGCGCAGGACGGTGCCGGGCCGCAGGTAGGCGAACGGGCCGACGCTGGCGCACGGACCGACCGTCGCGCCGTCGATGTAGGCGTGCAGCACCCGCGCGCCGTCCTGCACCACGGCGTTGATCAGGGTGCTGTTCGGCCCGACGCGGGCGTCCTCGCCGATCTGCGTGGTCCCGTGCAGGCTGGTGAACGGGGCAATCACGGTGTCGATGCCGATCTCCACGCCGGCGTCGATCACGGTCGCGGCCGGATTGATGATCGTGACCCCCGCGAGCTGGTGGCGCTCGTGAATCCGGGCTTGCGCCATCGCGGTCACCGCGCCGAGCTGACGGCGGTCATTGATCTGGCTGAGCTGCACGGGATCGTCGAGCTCGAAGGGCTGCACCGTTCGCTCGCCGGCCCGCAGGATCGGGATCACGTCCGGCAGGTAGTACTCGCCCTGGGCGTTGTCGGCCCGGACCTCGATCAGTGCCGCGGCAAGGGCGGGGCCGTCGAAGGCGAACATGCCGGTGTTGACCTCGCGGATGTGTCGCTCGAACTCGGTCGCGTCCCCGTCGTCCTTGGTCTCCACAACCTTCTCGACGCTGCCGTCAGGGCCGCGCACCACCCGCCCGTAACCGGACGGGTCCTCGAGCGTCATCGTCACGATCGTCGCCGCCGCGCCGCTCGCCTCATGGGCGGTGACCAGGTCACGCAGGGTGTCGGCCTCGATCAGCGGGGCGTCGCCGTTGAGCACGAGTACGGTGCCCGCGGTCGCGAACTCATCAGTGGCCGCCCGCACGGCATCGGCAGTGCCGAGCGGCCGCTCCTGCACCACCGTCACCACATCGTCGTCGAGCGCGGTCGACAAGCGCCGCTGTGGCGCGTCGACGACGACCACCCGTCCGATCCCGGCTGCCCGCGCCGCGATCACCGGCCACGCGACGATCGGCCGTCCGCACAAGGGGTGCAGAAGCTTGGAGACCGACGATCGCATGCGGGTTCCCTGGCCCGCAGCGAGGATGACGACGACCGAGTCGGCCACGGGCGAGATCGTAGCCGCCGAACCACGCACCGCGAGATCAGGCGGCGGGATCGGCGCCCCGCGAGGTCTGAGGTCGGGGGTTCGCCGTAGCTGGGGAGCCCGGATTTGAACCGGGACCTCACGCCTCCAAAGGGCGGCGGGCTGCCATTACACCACTCCCCAGTGTATTGCGCGGGCGTCGCGTGCGCTCAGGCTAGCTGAGTAGGCCCCGCAGCTCATCATCGAGCAGCGGATCGGCCAGCGCCGCCGCCACGTCCGAGGCATTGCGCAAACCCCGCTCGGGCCGCAACAGCCCGATGCCGACGTCGGCCTCGTGCGCGGCGAAGAAGGCCCGGTTCATCGCGTCCAGGGCACGCGGGACCGCGAGCAGGGCGGGCAACGGCTCGGCCATGGCGATCAGATAGAAGCCGCCGTCGAAGATCGGTCCGACCGCCACCCCGCAGCCGTCGGCGAGATCGGTGAGGGCCCCTTCGCCGTGCATCGGACGCCAGACCGCCAACTCGGGCCAGATGACCAGCAGCGGGCCGCCGAGCGCTGCGAACGCCCGCTGCGCCGCCGCCGTCGGCGTTTCCTGGGGCTCGGCGGTCACGACTCGATCGGCGGCGATCCCGCGCGCCCAAACCAGGGCGCGACCACGCAACACGGCGCGGACCGCAGCCGCGCGACCCGCCCCGAGCCGCGCCGCGAGGTCCTCACCAGCCGGGGTCTGCTCGCCCAGGGCCTCGTCGCCCGCGGCCATGACCAGCACCGCGGCCGTGGCGAGCGAGATCAGTCCTCCCCGAAGCGGTACATCGTGCCGGCGGCTCGGGGCGGCTCGGCCGCCAGGCGGGCGGCCGCATCGGCGACGACTTCGGCGAACACGGCCGGGCTCGAGCCCATCAGCTCGATCAGGGTCGAGACCGGGGTCGGCTCGCCGGGCACGACCTCGTTGGCGTAGTCGGTGACAAATCCGATGAGACCGAAGGGCAGCTCGAGCTCGCCGCAGAGCACCGTCTCCGGCCCGCCGGTCTGGCTGACGGCAACCACCCCGCAGGTCGCCAACGAGGCGATCTCGGTCGGCGTGTTGAAGCGCGGCCCATCGACATGTCCGTACGACCCGCCGTCCCGAGCCGCGTGGCCGGTCCGCTTCGCGCCGGCCAGCAGGGCCGAACGCACCCCCGACGAGTATGGGCCGCCGTGCAGGATCCAGTGCCCGCGCCCGGCATCACCCGGCTCGACACAGAACGTGCACAGCGATCCGTCAGGCAGCCGGTTGGAGCTGAAGTGCAGGTCATCGAAGACGACCAGCGCGCCGAGCTCCAGCGTCGGATCAACCGCGCCGCAGGCCGTACAGCCGATCACCGCCGTCGCGCCCTGATCATGCAGCGCCCACAAGTTGGCCCGGTGGTTGACGTGGTTGGAGAGCCGGAGGTGGCCGGCGCCGTGACGCGAGACGTGCAGCAGCTCGTTTCCCCCCAACGACCCCCGTGATACCTCGGTGGGCCCGAACGGCGTCTGCACGGTGAGCGTCCGTGCGGCCTGGAAACCAGGCAGCGCGTAGGTCCCCGAGCCGGTGATCACCGCGATCGGCATCGGGCGATCCTACCCTCAGGGCATGTCCTCCCCGCCCCCCCACACCGTCATCTACGACGCCGACTGCGGCTTCTGCCGCTGGTGCCTGGGCGCGCTGCTGCGTGCCGACCGCGACCACCGGCTGCGCCCGCTGGCGCTCGGGACCCCCGAGGCCGACCGTCTGCTGGCGGGGATGCCGCGGGCTGAGCAGTTCGCCTCCTGGCATCTCGTGGAACCCAGCGGCCGGTTGAGCTCCGCCGGCGCCGGGCTACCCACCGTCCTGCGCACGCTGCCCGCCGGCCACCTCCCTGCCGACCTGCTCGCCCGGATGCCGAGGCTGACCGAGCGGGGCTACCGCTGGGTGGCCGATCACCGTACGACGTTCGGCCCGCTGCTGCCGGCTCGCGCCAAGGCCCGAGCGACTGAGCGGATCGCGGCCCGCGAAGCCTCGCTCAGGGCAGGATCAGGTTGACGTCACCGAATTCGTGCCCGCGGTGGCCGTGGCGGACCGCCGCCTGGTAGGCGCGCGTCAGCAGCTCGCGCCCGGCGATCGCCTCGAGCAGCTGTAGGTGCGAGGCATCGGCCTCGTGCCAGCCGGTGATCAGCCCGTCCACCACGCGCACACCTCGCTCGGGCGTCACGACCAGACTGGTGACGCCTGAGCCGCCTCGCAGCGTGCCGTCCGTCGCGGCGACCGACTCCAGCGCCCGCACGACCGTTGTCCCCACCGCGATCACCCGCCCACCCCAGGCGCGTGTCGCGCCGACCAGCCGGGCGGTCGCGACACTGACGGCGAAGCGCTCGGGAAACGGGTCCTCGCCCGCCTCCAGCGAGGACACGCCGGCGTGGAGCAGGACCGGGGCGAAGCGCACGCCGGCGCTGATCAGCTCCGTGACCAGCTCGCCGGTGAACGGGCGGCCGGCGCTCGGCATCTCGGCGCTGCCGGGCTGGCGCGACCAGACGGTCTGATAGGCGTCCAGCGGCCAGCGACGGGACACGTGGGGATAGCGAACCGGCTGGCCATGGACGTACAGGTAGGCGAGCACGGGCGCGCCGAGCGCGAGCTCGGCGACGACCAATCGCTCGCTGGCGCCCAGCGCAGAGATGATCCGCGCCCGCCCGCCGCCGGCCAGCGCGACGGTGGCCCCAGGCGGCGCCGTGTGCCGGGCACCGTCGCCCGCGCGCAGCTCGACCGCCCAGCGCGACGCCCCGGTCGGACCCTCGCCGGCCGGCGTCGAGAAGTGCACGAGTACCGGCTCGCCGCGCAGCTCGCCCGGCACCGCCGCCGGCAGCGTGGCGGAGGTGTTGACGACGAGCAGGTCGCCCTCGCGCAGGTGCTCACCGATCGCGGCAAATCCGGTGTTGGTCAACTCGCCGCCGGCGCGCTGCGCGACCAACAGGCCGACGTCGTCGCGCGTGAGCCCACGCGCCTCCGGCGGCTCGTGCGCGGGCGGCGGGGCCTGCAGCGCGAGCACGCTCATGCCCGACCTGCCGCGGCCAGCCCGTCGACCGTGTAGCGGCCACTCGGCCAGTCGCCGTCGATCAGCGCGAGCAGACCCGGGACCCTGTCCTCGGGCGCCGGGCGGTCCGAGATGTCCTCCCCCGGGAACGCCTGCCGATGCATCTCGGTGCGCATGTCACCGGGATCGACGGCGTACACCCGCAGTTCGGGCTGCTCGGCGGCGAGGATCGCGGTGAGCTGTTCGAGCGCCGCCTTGGAGGACCCGTAGCCGCCCCAGCCCGGGTACGGCTCGACGGCGGCGTCGGAGCTGATGTTGACGATCGTGGCGCCCGGCGCCAGGCGCGGAAGGGCGAGCTGGATGAGCGCCAGCGGGGCGAGCACGTTGGTCGCGTACACGCCGCGCAGCGCGTCGAGCGGATACTCGGCGAGCGGCGGCTGCGGGCTGGGCCCCAGCCAGCTGGCGTTGTTGACGATCAGGTCGATCGGGTCCGCGGCGGCGTCGACCAACTCGGCGCGGTGCGCGGGATCGGTGATGTCCCCCGTGAGCGCGACGACGCGGTCCAGGCCCGCGACCGCGCGGTGCAGCGCAGCACTGTGGCGGGCGTCGACGGCGAGCTGTTTCACCGCGCTGATGCAGGGCGATGGTGAGCGCGAGCCCGAGACCCCGGGACGCGCCGGTGATGATGGCTGATGACATGACCGGCAAGCTACAAGCTCAAGTGAACTTGAAGTCAAGGGCAAGATCTGATGTATTCGTCACGTGGCTGAACTGATGACCATCGGCGAGGTGTCGCAGCGCAGTGGCGTCGCCGCCTCAGCGCTGCGGTACTACGACGACCGCGGGCTGATCAGCTCCGAGCGGGCGGGCTCGGGCCACCGCCGCTACCCCCGCTCGGTGCTGCGCCGGATCGCTTTCATCGTGTTCGCCCAGCGGGTGGGCCTGTCACTGGACGAGATCGCCCACGAGCTGGGCCGGCTCCGGCCCGACCGGGCGCCCGGCCGGCAGGACTGGCAGCGGCTCTCGAGCACCTGGACCGAGCGCATCGATGAGCGGATCGCCGAGCTGGAGCGCCTGCGCGGCTCACTGACCGAGTGCATCGGCTGCGGCTGCCTGTCGCTCTCGCGCTGCGCGCTGTCCAATCCCGAGGACCGCGCGGCCCGGCTCGGTCCTGGGCCGCGATGGTGGCTGGGCGACCGCCCCGCCGCCTGACGCGAGACTCAGACCGAGCACAGGCAGGTTCACGCGCCCCCGGCGAGCTCGGGCCGGTGCGCGGCGATCCAGGCGTCCAGCTCGTCGGGCGCATGGGTGTCCTCGTAGACCTCGTAGCGCTTCAGCCGCCCCCAGGACATATGGCCCCAGATGACGAACCGGTTGGCGTAGACAAGCTCGCCGTCGGGTCCCCGGAGATCATCGTGGCCGCGCACGCAGACGGTCGTCGCCCACGGCGGTCCGACCGCGACCACCTCGTCGGGATAGGTCTGAAGTCCGAGGGCGACGAGACGTCGCAGCCACCGTTCGCACCTCGTGGCGGCCGCGGAACACCCCCGACCAGGAGTTGCGGCCCGGGAAGGTCAACTCGACATCGGGCGCGTCGAGGGCCAGGGTCGGGCGAGGATCGCCGCGCCGGGTGCGCGACATCACGAACGAGATGACCTGCTTGGCCAACCAGGATTGCAGCATCGGCACCACCCGCTTGATAGATCGCTCTAGTGAGAGCTATCGTACAGATTCACGATGCCCACCGACACCCGAGATCGCATCGTCCAGGCCAGTGCCGAGTTGATGCGTCTCCAGGGCTACGCGGCGACCGGCGTCAAGCAGATCGTCATCGCCGCACAGGCCCCGTTCGGTTCGCTGTACCACTTCTTCCCCGGCGGCAAGGAGCAGCTCGGCGCCGAGGCGATCCGCACCTCCGGCGCCCTGTACGAGTTGCTCATCCCCGCGGTGTTCGATCCAGCGCCGGACCTGGCCAGTGCTGTGCGGGCGTTCTTTCGCGGCGCCGCCGAGCACCTGGCCGAGAGCGGCTACGCGGACGCCTGCCCGATCGCCACGATCGCGCTCGAGGTCGCCTCGGCGAGCGAGCCGATGCGCATGGCCTGCGCGGACGTGTTCGACCGCTGGATCGCCGCCGCGGCCCCGCGCTTCACCGCCGCCGGCCTGGATGAGACCACCGCGCGCGAGCTGGTCATCGCGATGCTCTGCGCGCTCGAGGGCGCATTCGTGATCGCCCGGGCGAGCCGCAGCACCGAGCCGCTGATGGTGGCCGGTGAGATGACCGCGGCAACGGTGCAGCGAGCGCTGGACGCGCTCTGAGTTACCGGGGAACGCGGCCGCCGGAGGCGCCGGGCTCGGTGGCCGGACCGTTGGGCGCCGGGATTCCGAGCACCCGCATCGCCTTGAGGCCGAGCGAGAGCTTCTCGCGGCCGTCCGTGGAGGAGACGTCGAGGCCGGTCAGCTCGCGCACACGCTCGAACCGGTAGCGGATCGTGTGGCGGTGGGTGATCAGCCGGGCGGCGGTCGCGTTGACGTTGGCGTCGCAGTCCAGGAAGGTGGCCAGGGTCCCGAGCAGGTCCGTCTCATACTGCTCGTCATAGGCCACGAGTGGGCGCACGGTCTCCTTGTAGAAGCGCTTGAGCTCGGCCGGGTCGCTCATGTAGGGCAGCAGTAGCTGGTAGGTGCCGGTCTCCTCGTAGGCGAGCGTGATGCGTTCGGGGTCGCCCTCGGCGACGTTGAGCGCGAGCAGGGCCTCGTTGTAGGCCCGCTGCAGATCGAGCGGATCCTCGACGCGCCGGCTGCGCCCGACCGCGAACGAGAAGCCCGGCAGCCCGGACTCGACCTCGCGCAGGATGGCAGCGGCGACCCGGCGGCCGGTCTCGCCCTCGGCGTCGGGGATCAGCACCACGGCCTCGGGCGCGTCAACCTCGGTCGGAGCCGCGATCGAGCCCGAGGCGATCGAGCGGGCGCCGCGGGCGGCCATCGCCAGCAGGCGCCGGCGCCAGTCATCTTCGGTCGGGTTGCGCGCGTGCGCCCGGACGACGGCGACGCTCGCGCCCTGCGAGAGGTCGGTGCCGAGCTCCTTGCCGCGCGCGATGAGATCGTCGCGGTCCTCGATCCGGCGTGACAGGACCAGGCGCTGGAAGCTCGTCGCGGCCTCCTCCGAGGCGCGCGCCGGAGCCCGGACACGCTCCACCTCGGAGGCGATCAGCGTGGTGACCAGGCGCAGCAGAGCCCCGTCGGGGGTCCCCTCGCGCCCGCGCATCCGCAGCTGACCGACGGAGGCGTCAGCGACCTTGAGCTCGGTGGTGACGACGTCGTCGGCGTCGCGCATCAGCGAGCGCTCGTCGGCCGGGGAGCGGGCGGCGACCGCGAGCACGGTCGCGGAGCGATCGATCAGAATCAGGCTGGCGTCGAGCGCGCGGGCGGCCGCACGCAAGATCTCGGGCAGCCCCGCGCCGCCCTCAACCGCATCCGTGATCGCGGCGAAAGCACCCAGGTCGGGGGTGCGGGTCGGGTTGCGCTCGGCGCTGCCTGCCAGTTCGTCCAACTCCCAGGAGACGCGCGGTCGCGTCAGAACAGGCGCGGCCACTCAAGGATGACCAGCGCTCCGAGCAGGACGCCGACCCCGACGAGTGCCGCGAGGACGTACAGGGACAGGAAGAACACCGCGACCCGCTCCACCGGGCGCCGGTACGCGGTGATCGCCGGGGCGAGCACGAGCGTGCCGAAGGCGACGAGTCCGAACACGCCGAGACACGCGCCGACCAGGTAGGTAACGGATTGATTGCTCATCGCAGCTTGATCAATTGTGCCCGAAGGCGTGGATCACTGGGCTCCTGCGCCGGGTCCGCCCGCAAATTGCTCAAAATGCCTGCGGTGCTGTTCGGCGCCCGGGGTTCGATCCCCTGCCCTCTCAGGCTAGAACGTCGGCCGCGGCGCTCAGACCGCGGTGACCGCGACCGCACGGGGCCAGCGGTCGCGCAGCGCCGCCGCGGCGGCCTGCGCCCGATCGAGGCCGTCGGCCCCCGGGTACAGGCCGATCACCGTCGGACCCGAACCGCACACGAGCGCCTGCTCGGCGCCGGCGGCGCGCGCGGCGGCGAGCGCTCCGGCGATCTCGGGGCGCAGTGACAGCGCCGCCGGCTGCAGGTCATTGACGCCGAGCAGCCCGGTGAGCTCCCCGGCCATGAGGGCGACGGCCGCGGCGGCCAGATCCTGCCGGCTACGGCCGAGCGCGAGCAGGTCGGCCTCGCGGAACACGTCGGGCGTCGAGAGCCCAAAGTCCTGGGGCAGCACAAGGATGGCGTGCGCGGGCGGGGCCGGGACCGCGGTCAGCACCTCGCCCGCCCCGGTGCCGAGGACGACCCCGGGCTGGAGCTGGGCGGGCACGTCGGCCCCGAGCCGCGCGGCGAGTGCGGCCACGCCTTCGGACGCGACCGGCGCCCACTCGGCAGCGTGGCGCAGCAGCGCCGCCGCGTCGGCCGACCCGCCCCCCATCCCGGCCGCGACGGGGATCCGCTTGTCGATCTCGACTCGCAGCGGCGGGGCTGTCCAGCCCAGCGCGCGCAGCCCGGCGAGCGCACCGTCGACGAGATTGACCCCCGCCACGCCCGCGCACCGCACCTCGTCGGATTCCCCCTCAGACACGGTGAGGGTGTCGGCGAGCGTCACCGACTCAAACAGCGTGACGAGCTCGTGGCGGCCGTCGTCGCGGGTTCCGCCGAGCAGCAGGCAGAGGTTGATCTTGGCTGGAGCCAACAGGGTGCGGGTCGTCACAGGCGCTCGCAGAGGGCGCGGAACTCCTCGGGCGCGAGCCGCTCGGCGCGCGCATCGGGCCGCTGACCGATCGCCTCAAGCGCGACGCGGGCGCGCTCGCGCAGCTCGGTCCCGGACGCCGTGCCGCCGCCGGTGACAGGTAGCGGCCCAGCGAGCGCCAGCGAGCCGGGCAGCGTCTTGCGGCGATGCGCGAAGGCGGCGTGGACGAGCGCATTGAGCTGTCGATCGGCGCCGGGGCCGCGCCGGATCAGGCCGAGCAGGACCGAGTCGACGTTGGGCACAGGCCGGAACACCGTGCGCGGGACGGCGCGCAGCACCCGCACCTCGCAGGCGAGCTGGGCCAGCACCGAAGGCACCCCGTAGGTGCCGCTACCGGGGACGGCCGCGAACCGCTCCCCCACCTCGCGCTGCACCATCACCACCCAACGCTCGATCGTGGGCAGCTCGTCGACGGTGCGCAGGATGATCGTCGCCGCGACGCCGTAGGGCAGGTTGGCGATCATCCGGTCCGGCGGCGGGGTCAGCGTGATCAGCTCGAGCGCGAGCGCATCGATCATGTGCAGGCTCACGTTGGCAAACGGCGCCAGCGTCACGCGCAGACGCGGCTCGAGGCGCGCGTCGACCTCGATCACATGCAGGTGGGCGACGCGTGGGGCCAGCCGCTCGGAGAGGACGCCGAGGCCACCACCGATCTCGAGCACGACGTCGCCGGCCGCCGGCTCGGCGAGGCGTTCGATGACCCCGAGGATGTTCGGATCGACGAGGAAGTTCTGCCCCAGGTCGCGCTGGCGCGCGCTGGCTCGCCCGGCCACCCTCACCACCCGAAGACGGCAGCGGCGCTGGCCTCGATGGCGCGGTCGAACTCCAGATACGGGACGCGCCGTTGCAGCGCCATCGCCTGCGCGGTGTGGACCACATAGGCGGGCTGGTTGCGCTGCGCGCGGACTGCCTGAGGGGTCAGGTAGGGCGCGTCGGTTTCGACCAGCATCCGCTCGGCCGGGACGCGCAGGGCGGCGAGCCGCAGATCGTGGGACTTGGGGTAGGTGGAGTTGCCGGCAAAGGAGATCCACCAGTCCGGGTGGGTCAGGCACTCCTCGATCCGGTCTCCCATCGAGAAACAGTGCAGGATCACCCGGAGCTCACCGGCGTGGGCGTTGAGCAGTTCGAGCGTCTCATCGTCGGCCGCCCGAGTGTGGATCACCAACGGCTTGCCGGTCGCGCGAGCGAGCTCGATCTGGGCCACGAACGCGCGTCGCTGATCCTCGGCGGGGGCGCCGTCTCGGTAGTAGTCAAGGCCGGTCTCGCCGATCGCCACACAGCGCTCGTGGCCAGCCAGCTCCGTGAGCTCGGCGAGGGCGGCATCGTCGAAGCCGGTGGCGCTGTTGGGGTGGCGGCCGATCGCCGCGTACACGCCCGGAAACTGCTCGGCGGCGGCGAGCGCAGCGCGGCAGCTCTCGGCGTCGGTCCCGACGGTCACCATCCGCGTCACCCCCACCTCCCGGGCGCCGTTGACCAGACCGGCCGGGCTGCCCTCGCACAGGTGCAGGTGGGTGTGGCTGTCGACCATCAGCTAAAGCTCAGCGCTTCGGGAACAGCGGCTGGAGCTCGGCGACCGTCCGGCCCCCGCCGGTGGCGCTGAACGCGGCGCCGGCGTATCTGGTCTCGGGCGCGGCAAGCGTGTCGAGCAGCGTGCCGGTGCTCTCCGGCATGTACGGGTGCAGCAGCACGCTCAGAACGCGGACCCCCTCGGCCAGCGACGCGAGCGTCGCGTCGAGCGCGCCGGCCTGCTCGGGGTCCTTGGCCAGCTGCCACGGGGCGCGTTCCTCGACGTAGCGGTTGCATCGCCGCACGCGGACCCAGATCTCCTCCAGCGCGGTGGTGATGTCGGCTTTGTCCAGACAGGCGGCGACCCGCTCCGGGAGCCCGTCAAAGGCCGCAGCGAGCGTGGTGTCAACAGCGACGTCGGGCACGACACCGTCGCGGTAGCGGCGGATCATCGCGACCGTGCGGCTGGCCAGGTTGCCGTAATCGTTGGCCAGCTCGGACTCATACCGCGAGCGGACCGACTCCATCCCGACGCTACCGTCACCGCCGAACGGGACGTCACGACTGAGATAGAAGCGCAGCGCGTCGGTGCCGAGCTCCTCCATGACCTCGAACGGGTCCAGGACGTTGCCCAGTGACTTGCTCATCTTGCGCCCGTCGGCGCCGAGCAGGAAGCCGTGCACGAACACGTGGCCGGGCAGCGGCAGCTCAGCCGCTATCAGCAGTGCGGGCCAGAACACGGTGTGGAACTTGAGGATGTCCTTGCCGATGATGTGGAAGCTGGCCGGCCAGAACTCACCGGTCAGATCCTCACCGGGCCGGGCGTAGCCGAGCGCGGTGTAGTAATTGAGCAGCGCGTCGAACCAGACGTAGAACACGTGACCGGGATCCCAGGGCACCGTCACGCCCCACTTCAGCCGCGCTCGCGAGAGCGACACGTCCTGCAGGCCGGAGGCGATGAATGCCCGGGCCTCGTTGAAACGTGCGGGCGGCATCACGAAGTCCGATTGCTCGGCGTACAGTCGCTCGAGGCGATCCTGGAAGGCCGACAGCCGAAAGAACCAGTTCTCCTCCTGGTGGCGCTCGAGCACGATCTCATGGATCGGGCAGCGGTTGCCCTCGGCGATCTCGTTCTCCACCTTGAAGTCGGCGCAGCGGGGGCAGTACCAGCCCTCGTAGAGCCCCTTGTAGGTGTGCCCGTTGTCGTGCACGCGCTGCAGCACCTCCTGCACGCGGGCCTTGTGCTCCTCGTCGCTGGTGCGGATGAAGAAGTCATTGGAGGCGTTCAGCCGGGGCATCAGCGCCTGGAAGCGCTCGGCGTTGCGGTCCGCGAGCTCCTGGGGCGTCACGCCCTGCGCGTGGGCGGCGTCGGCGACGGGCTCCCCGTGCTCGTCGGTACCGGTGAGAAAGAACACGTCCTGGCCGCGCTGGCGCATGTGGCGGGCGAGCACATCGGTGGCGATCGTCGTGTACGCGTGGCCCAGGTGCGGCTGGGCGTTGACGTAGTAGATCGGGGTGGTGATGTAGTAGGACATGTCCGTCGTTTGAAGGCTATCCGCCGCGCGCCGCCCGCCCATCTGAGAAGGAGACGCCCCGATGTCCGCCACCGCCACCCGTCTGCTCGAGAACTACGTCGCCGGGCGCTGGACGCCCGCGCGAGCGGCGACCGAGGTGCTGGACGTCACCAACCCGGCGACGGGGGCCACGCTGGCGCGGGTCCCCCTGTCGGGCGCCGCTGACCTCGATGCCGCCGTCGCTGCCGCACGGGCCGCGCTGCCGGAGTGGCGCGCGGTGTCGACGATCGCCCGGGCCCGCAAGCTGTTCGAGTTGCGCGAGCGGCTGGTCGCGCGCAGCGGCGACATGGCCCGCTCGGTCACCGCCGAGATGGGCAAGACGCTCGTTGACGCGCAGGCCGAGGTGGGCCGCGCGATCGAGATGGTCGAGGCGGCGTGCGCGATCCCGACGACGATGCAGGGACGCATCCTCGAGGACGTCAGCCGCAACATCGACGCCGAGACGATCCGCCAGCCGGTCGGAGTGTGCGCGGCGATCGTCCCGTTCAACTTCCCCGCCATGGTGCCGTTCTGGTTCCTCCCCTTCGCGATCGCCTGCGGCAACACGTTCGTGCTCAAGCCGTCTGAGCAGGTGCCGCTGACCCAGCAGATCGCCTTTGAGGAACTGCATGCCCTCGGGTTGCCGCCGGGCGTCGTCAACCTGGTCAACGGTGGGCGCGAGATCGTCGAGGGCATCCTCGACCACCCGGGGATCGATGCCGTCTCGTTCGTCGGCTCGGCACCGGTGGCCCGCCTCGTCTACGAGCGCTCGGCGAAGGCCGGCAAGCGGGTGCAGGCCCTCGGCGGGGCCAAGAACCACATGGTGGTGATGCCCGACGCCGTGATCGACAAGACCGTCGACGGGATCCTCGCCTCGGCGTTCGGGGCCGCCGGCCAGCGGTGCATGGCCGGGTCCGTGGTGGTGACCGTGGGCGACGCCCACCAGCAGCTGATGGATCCGCTGACGCAGGCCACGCGCGCGTTGCGCGTCGGAGACGGCAGCGACGAGCGCTCGGACGTCGGCCCGGTGATCTCGTGCGCGGCGCGCGACCGGATCGCCGACTGGGTGGCGCGGGCGGTGTCCGACGGCGCCGAGCTGGTCGTCGACGGGCGCGGGGTGAGCGGTGACGGGATCGACCCGGCGGGCGCCTACCTGGGCCCGACGCTGCTCGACGGCGTCACCGCGGAGATGGCGATCGCCCGGGAGGAGGTATTCGGGCCGGTCCTAACCGTGATCGCCGCCGCCTCGCTGGACGAGGCGATCGCGATCGTCAACGCGAGCCGGTTTGGCAACGGCACCTCGATCTTCACCGAGTCCGGCGCGTCGGTCCGCCGCTACCGCCACGAGATCGAGGCGGGGATGATCGGGGTCAACATCGGAGTGGCGGCGCCGGTCGCGTTCTTCCCGTTCAGCGGCTGGAAGGACAGCTTCCTCGGGGACCTGCACGCCCACGGTCCCGACGCGGTCGAGTTCTTCACCCGCAAGAAGACGGTGACCAGCCGGTGGTTCTCCAGCGGCCAGGGCAGCGGCAGCTACTTCGTCGAGCGCTGATCGGTGAGCGCTCGGTAGAGCGCATTGGCGGGAACCCCGGTCAGCTCGGCCACGACCGTGGCCGCCGGGCGCGGTTTGGCTCCGGCCTCGACGAGACGGGTGAGCGCGGCCAACGGTCCGTCGAGTCCCGGTGTGCTCTCCGACGCCGCGCCGACAACGAGCACGATCTCCCCGCGTGGCGCCTCGTCGGCGTAGCGCGCGGCCAGCTCACCGGCGGCCCCGCGCACGATCTCCTCGTGCAGCTTGGTCAGCTCCCGGCAGACCGCGACGGGGCGGGCCGAGTCAAGCTCGGCGAGGGCGGCGAGGCTCGCGGCCAGCCGCCGGGGAGACTCAAAGGCGACCACCGTGTGGGGCGTGGCGAACACACGGTCGAGCTCGCCGCGCTTGCGGGGCAGAAAGCCGACGAACTGCCAGCGCTCGGACGGCAGCGCGCTGGCGACCAGCGCGCTCAGCGCCGCGGAAGGCCCGGGCAGCACCTCGACGCCGAGACCGGCCGCGACGCAGGCCTGCACGAGCACGAACCCGGGATCGGAGACGAGCGGCATACCGGCGTCTGAGACCAGCGCGACCACCGCGCCGTCGCGCATGCGGCCCACCAGCTCCTCGGAGCGGCCGCGCTCGTTGTGCTCGTGGTAGCTGAGCAGCTGGGCGCTGACCCCGTAGCGGTCGAGCAGGACGCGCGTGCGGCGCGTGTCCTCGCAGGCGACGAGGTCCGCCTCGCGCAATGCCGAGAGCACGCGCAGGGTGATGTCCTCGAGGTTCCCGATCGGTGTCGGGCAGACGATCAGGCGCCCGCTCATGGCGTCCATCCGTCCAGACCATCGAAGGCCAGCGCGGCGGCGCCGACCATGCCGGCCTCGACACCGAAGCTGGCGGCGACGATCCGCGCCGAGTCCCGGGCCGGAGGCAGCACGCGCCGGTCGACCTCGGCCCGAGCGGGCGCGAGCAGCAGCTCACCGGCGGCGATCACCCCACCGCCGATCACCACCACCTCGGGGTTGAAGATGTTCAGCAGGCTGGCGATCGCCACCCCCAGCGCGGTGCCGCACAGCGCCAGCGCCTCGCGCGCGGCGGCGTCGCCGTCGTGGGCGAGCTCGGTGACCAGCGGGCCGATCAGCTCGCGGCCGTCGGCCTGAGCCCGGGCCAGTCCCGATTCGGGCCGCTCGGCGGCCAGCCGACGCGCCTCGCGGGCCAGCGCGGTCCCGGATGCGAACGCCTCGACGCAACCGTGGTTGGGGCAGTTGCCCTGGCAGCGCGGGCCGTTGCGGTCGATCACGATGTGTCCGAGCTCGCCGGCCACCCCGATCGACCCCCGGTAGGGCTCACCGCGGAGGATCATGCCGCCCCCGATCCCGGTGCCGATGGTCATCATCACGACCTCCGAGGCTCCACGTGCCGCGCCGGCGCGGTGTTCGGCGATCACCGACGCGTTGCCGTCGTTGTCGACGAACACGGGCATCCCGAGCCGTTCGGCCATCACGTCGGCGAAGGGAACGTCGCGCAGCGGCAGGTTGATCGCGACCTTGGCGATGCCCGTCCGTCGGTCGATCAACGACGGGATCCCGAAGCCGACGGCGTCGATTTCGGTATGCGCGGCGGACCGCAACTCATTGACCGCGGCGACCGTGACGTCGAGCAGCGCGTTGGGCTCCAGACCCCCGACCGTGCGCTGCAGGCGGCTGTGCACTGAAAGCTGTTCGTCGACCGCTCCGGCGAGCAGCTTGGTACCGCCGAGGTCGACGCCGATGACACGTCGCGGCGGCATGTCGTCACTATATGTCGTGCCCATGGCCGATGAACGACCCCCCAGGGCGTCCGGTCAGGACCGCCCCTACACCGTCTACCGCGGGGACCAGCCGCGCCGTCAGGCCGGTGGTTCCGGCACTTCTGGCGGCTCGGGTGGTTCTGCCAGCGGCGATCGCCCCTACACGACCTACAAGTCGGCCCCGCGCGGCCTGCGCGAACGGCTGCGGGGCGAGGATGCCCTCACGCCGGGCGCCGGCGGACCCGGGGACGGCCGCGGGCGTGGCGGCGGCCCGGGTGGCGGCCGTCGCTTCCGGTGGCGCCGGCGCGGCGGCGGGCTGACCCCAGGCCGCGGAATCACTCCGCGGCGGGTGATCAAGTGGCTGGCGCTGGCGATCGTCGCCTGGCTGCTGCTGTCGTTCGTGCTCTTCATGGTCAGCGCCTCGACCCAGAGCGGAGGCTCGCTGCCCGCCTCGGCGACGAACGCGCTGTCCTCGGGCTCGAACATGATCACCGGCACCGACACGGTGCTCGTGCTCGGCACCGACCAGCGCCCCAAGGGCACCCACGAGGCGGGCGCCAACACGAGCGACAAGGGCAGCCGCTCGGACACGATCATGCTGTGGCGGGTCGGCGGCGGCGTCTCGCGCCGGCTCTCGATCCCGCGCGACACCGTCGCCCACATCCCCGGATTCGGGTCGACCAAGATCAACGCCGCGTACGCCTACGGCGGGCCGGCACTGGCGATCAGGACGATCGAGGCGTTCACGGGCGTGACCATCAACCACCTGATCGTCATCAACCTGGCCAATTTCCCGAAGTTCATCGATGCGATCGGCGGTATTGACGTGACCACCGGGCGGATCTGCTCGAACATCAGCGGCGGGGCCAGGAACGGCGGCTTCTCACTCTTCCTGCGGCCCGGCACCCACACGCTGACCGGCATCCAGGCCCTCACCCTCGCCCGCACACGCGAGAACGCGTGCAACGCCGCCTCCAACGACCTCACCCGCGCGGGCTACCAGCAGAAGATCCTCAACGGGATCAAGAGCAAGCTGCTCTCCCCCGGGGCGTTCTTCCACCTGCCGTGGGCGTCGTGGTACGCGCCCGGCACGGTGCGCACGGACATGGGCGGCTTGGGCCTGCTCAGCCTGTTCGCGGCCGCGGAGATGGGCGGCTCGGCGCCGACCCAGATCCTGAGGCCGACCGGGGCCGAGACGCTGCCCGACGGCGAGTCGGCACTGGTCGCGTCCCCGTCGGACGTGCGCCGGGCGGTCAGCCGGCTGATGAACGGCTGAGCACTGCAGGCGCGGTCGGCGCCCCCGGACCGGGACGGCGCCCCCACCCGAGTCGGCGGCGGCTACTTGGACTTGGACTTGGCCGACGACGTGTCGGACTTGGTGCTGGACGTGCTCGACGACCCGTCCGAGCCCTTGGAGTTACCGGAGCCGCTGCTGGTACTGCTCGAATTATCCGAGCCGCTCGAGCTCGAGCTCGAGTCCGATGAGGAAGCGCTGTCGGACTTCGAGGAGGACTCGGAGCTGCTGCTCTCCTTGGCCTCCTTCATCTCGCGCGAGCGCTTCCGGGTGCCGTAATCGGTGTTGTAGAAACCCGAGCCCTTGAAGTGCACGGCGATCGGGTGGTACACACGCTCGACGGGCGCTCCGCACACCTCGCAGGCGGTCACGGGGCCGTCCGAGAAGCTCTGGTGGACCTCGAAGTTGTGGCCCTTCTTGCACCGGTATTCGTAGGTCGGCATCGCCGTTCGATCATAGCCGAGACCCTTGGCACTCACTGCCCCTGAGTGCCAAGGAAGCAGCTGGCACTAGCATCCGCCCGCGATGAGCGACGACGTGGTGACCATGGACAAGATCGTGTCGCTGTGCAAGCGGCGCGGCTTCGTCTTTCAGAGCAGCGAGATCTACGGGGGGATCGGCTCCAGCTACGACTACGGCCACTACGGCGTTCTGCTCAAGAACAACGTCAAGGCCCAGTGGTGGCGTGCGCTGCTGCAGGCGCGCGACGACGTCGTCGCGCTGGACTCGGCGATCATCCAGCACCCCAAGACCTGGGAGGCGAGCGGTCATCTCGCCGGCTTCACCGATCCACTGGTCGACTGCCGCACATGCAAGCTGCGCTTCCGCGCCGATCACCTTGCCGTGTCGGCCTGCGGCCGCAAACCGTCCAAGCATCCGGGCGAGACCGACGACTGCGACCTCACGGAGGCGCGCGACTTCAACCTGATGTTCGAGACCACGGTCGGACCGGTCAAAGAGGAGGGCTCGGTCGTCTACCTGCGTCCTGAAACTGCCCAGGGCATCTTCCTGAACTTCAAGAACTACCTGCAGTTCTCGCGCAAGAAGCCGCCGTTCGGGATCGCTCAGATCGGCAAGAGCTTTCGCAACGAGATCACCCCCGGCAACTTCATCTTCCGGACCCGCGAGTTCGAGCAGATGGAGATGGAGTTCTTCGTGCCCCCGGCCGAGGCCGAGCAGTGGCATCAGCACTGGCTCGACGCGCGGCGCGACTGGTACCTGAAGCTCGGCATCCGGGCCAGCCATCTGCGCCTGCGCGCCCACGAGGCCGACGAGCTGTCGCACTATTCCAGCGCCACCAGCGACGTCGAGTACCGGTACCCGATCGGCTGGCAGGAGCTCGAGGGCGTCGCCAACCGAGGTGACTTCGATCTCACCCAGCACGCCGAGCACTCCGGCCAGAAGCTCGAATACCACGACGGCAACACCGGCGAGCGCTACGTCCCGCACGTGATCGAGCCGGCGGCCGGTGCGGACCGCGCGATGCTCGCCTTCCTCGTCGACGCCTATGACGAGGACGAGATCGGGGGTGAGGCCCGGACCGTGCTGCGGCTGCATCCGCAGCTGGCGCCGGTCAAGGTGGCCGTGCTGCCGCTGGTTCGCAAGGATGGCCAGCCCGAGCTGGCCCAGGAGGTGCACCACCAGCTGCGCGAGCTGATGCAGGCCGAGTACGACTCGGGCGGGGCGATCGGACGCCGCTACCGGCGCCAGGACGAGATCGGCACCCCGTGGGCGGTGACGATCGACCATCAGTCACTGCAGGACCGCACGGTCACCCTGCGCGAGCGCGACAGCCTGACCCAGGACCGGATCGCGATCGACGAGCTGCCGGCCGAGCTCGAACGGCGGCTGCGGATGCCCTGGAGCTCCCCGAAGCCAGACTGAGGGCGGCCGGACGGCGCTTGGGATGTAACTGGCCATATTGGCCAGTTACATCCCACGCGCCCCGTAGACAGGTGGGGCGCGCGGCTAGCGGCGGCGCGTACTGCGCGGCTGGGGGCTGCGCGTCCTGCGGTCCCGGGCTGTCGCCGGGGCCCGGCGGGCCCCGCGACGCCCGCGCAGCCGCGGGAAGCCGCCCCGACCCCGGCGGCGCGTAATCAGCGCCCCGACCCCGCAGATGACGAGCAGGATGACCACGAGGATCGCATCCACGGCCGCGCCGGGGCTGACGATCAGGACGATCAGCGCGATCACGACGGCCGCGGCGATGTCCACGACGAACGGATTGTCAATGTTCACAGCGGAAGCCTCCGGAAGACCGCGCGCGGCAGGTGACGAAGGATGACGAACAGCCAGCGCAGCTGGCCGGGTACCCAGATCGTGTGGGCGCGGGTGCCGAGCGCTCCGACGGTCGCCGCGGCGACGGCGTCGGCGGTAGTCGAGAACGGCGCGGGCTTGAGCCCCTCGGTCATCCGTGTGGTGACAAAGCCTGGGCGGACCGTGAGCACGTGCACACCACTGCCGGCGGTCGCGTCGGCCAGCCCCTGCGCGAGCGAATCGAGCCCGGCCTTGGCCGCGCCGTAGATCGGGTTGCTGGCCCGGGGGCGCTCGGCGGCGACGCTGGAGAGCACGACCAGTGTCCCCCGGCCCTGGGCGGTGAGCCGCCGCAGCGCGTGCAGCAGCAGCGATCCCGCCCCGACGACGTTGACCCGCAGGACATCCAGCGACTCGATCATGTCCCCGTCCACACCGTCCTGCCCACCGAGCACACCGAGCGCGAGCACGACGAGGTCGATTCCGCCCGGACGGGCGAAGACGGCATCCAGGGCCGGACCGTGGGCCTCGAGGTCGTCGGCGTCGGCGAGCTCGATCTCCGCCGGACCGATCCCGGCGCTGCGCAGCTGCGCAGCGGCCGCGTCGAGCCGGGCACGATCGCGGCCGAGCAGGATCGGGACGACCGGGCCGTCGGCGGCGAGGCGGCGCACGATGGCCAGGCCGATCTCCGAGCTGCCCCCGAGCACGAGCACGCGCCGTCCGGTCCCGGGCCGGGGTTTCGTCGCCTCACTCATCGCCCACCGCCGAGCAGCCCGGTGCGCTCCGACAGGTCTGAACGCCACAGGCGATCGGGATCGACGCTGTCGCGGATCGCGCGCCACTCGTCCAGCCGCGGGTACATCGCGGCCAGCAGGTCCGGGGCCAGGCGGCTGTCCTTGCTCAGGTACACGCGCCCACCGTGGCCGGCGACGAGCTCATCAAAGCCGCGCAGCAGCGGCTCGAGGCCGGGTGCGGCCCGGGGCAGATCCATGGCCAACGTCCAGCCCTGCATCGGGAACGACAGCGGCGCGTCGTTGCCGGGTCCGAAGTCCTTGAGCACGGCGAGGTAGCACGGGACCGTCGAGCCGCGCAGCTGCGTGATCACCGTTTCGAGTGCGGTCTCCTCGCCGCGCGGCAGGACGAGCTGATACTGGACGAAACCGGTGTCGCCGTAGAGCCGGGGCCAGGCGTTGAGGACATCGAGCGGGAACATATGGGTCCCGAACGGCTCGACGTGACCGGTCGCGTGCTTGGGGGCCATATGGAAGCGCAGCTCGTTGTGGGCGCGCACGACGCTCGTGCGCAGCAGACTCGACGGCCAGCGCGGGCGCAGGCTCAGGCGCGCGCCCACCGTGACCCGAGCCGCGCCGTCGGTCAGTGACCACTCACCGAGATGCTCGGCACGGGTCACGACGCCGCGCACGGGCCGGCGGCCGAGAAGGTCAAGCCAGGCGACGCGATGCGGACCGCCAGGCAGCAGCAACGCGGCGAGTGACTCGTCCAGCGACTCCACGCGATCGATGTCAACGGCCATTGACGGGCTGGTCAGCGGGCGCAGCTTGACCTGGGCCCACAGGATCACGCCGGTCAGACCCATGCCGCCGATGGTCGCCCGCAGCAGATCGCCGTCCCGGTCGGGCGCAAGCTCGAGCACGTCGCCGTCGGCGGTGAGCAGACCCAGGGCGAGCACGTGAGACCCAAAGCTCCCAACCGCGCCGTGGTTCTTGCCGTGCACATCGGAGGCGATCGCACCTCCGACGGTGACGTGCTGGGTCCCGGGAACGGTGGGCAGGATCCATCCCCCCGGGGCGGCCCCCGCCAGCAGCTCGCCGAGGGTCGCGCCGGCCTGCGCGGTGACCGTGCCGCGCTCGGCGTCGAGCTCGAAGGCCCGCAGCCGGGTGGTGTCGATCACCAGGCCGCCGGAGCGCTGAGCGGCGTCACCGTAGCTGCGTCCCATCCCGCGGGCGATCGCGCCGCCGGCCAGCGGGCCGGCCAGTGACGGATCGGCCCCGGCCAGCGAGCGGTGCAGAATCGCGGTCGTCTCGGGGCGGGCCAGGGTGACCGCCGCGCGCGGTCCCCCACCCCAGCCGCTCAGCGCCGCGGGAACGACGTCCAGCCCGGCGGGAGCGCTGACCGGCAGCGCGGTGGCCGACTCAAGTAGTGGCATGGACGCTGAGCGCGAAGAGGACAAGCCAGATCGCCCCGCCGGCGAGCAGCACGCGATCGGTGAGCAGAGTCTCTTCGGGCGCCTCGCCCCCGCCGCGACGGATCAGCACGCCGTAGCGGATCAGACAGGTCGAGAACGGGATCACGGTGAGCAGCCGCCACGGGATCCCTTCAACGTCGCCGAACGCCCAGACGGCGTACGCGAACAGCGCGATGCCGCCGCTGCCGGCCAGCAGCAGGCGCAGCCCGCCCTCGGTGTAATGGCGCATGACCCCCCGCCCCCGGCCGTCGGGGGCGATCGTGGCGCGGGAGGTCCGCATCAACTCTGCATGGCGCTTGCCGGCGGCCACGAAGAACGCCGCCGCGGTGACGACGAGCACGAACCAGCGCGACAGGGTGACGGGTGCGGCGGCTCCACCGGCGAGCGCACGCAGCACGAAGCCGCCGGCCACCACGACGATGTCGACCACCGCGACGTGGCGCCACAGCACCGTGTAGCTGATCGTCAGGGCGAGGTAGCCGACGCCGACCAGGCCGAGCAGGGGACGGATCGCGAAGCAGAGAGCAAGGCCCGCCACGAGCGAGGCGACGCCGAGCCCGAGCGCCTCGCGGCGCGGCAGCTCGCCGGCCGCGATGGGCCGAAGGCGCTTGCGCGGGTGGCGCCGGTCCTCGGCGGCGTCACGTACGTCGTTGAGCGCGTAGGTGCCGGCCGAGAGCAGACAGAAGGCGACGAAGGCAAGACTGACCCGGATCGGCACCCCCTCCCGGCCGAGAGCTCCAGCGGCGCCCGCGGCCGCGATCACGAGGGCGTTCTTGATCCACTGACGCGGGCGGGCGGTGACGAGGACCGCGCGCAGCCGGCCGCGACGGCGGCGCGCCGTGCCGACCAGCTCGTCGGCCGGCGCAGACGCCTCAGTACCGTGTGCGGGGGCGGCGGTGACGCGCACCACGCGAACGCGCGCCGGCCGTGCCGTTGTGGACCCTCGTCGCGAAGACGTCATCAAATCGAACCTATGCGCGCTGTCTCAACCGAACATGTGAGCTTGATGAGGGAGCTCTCAGACGGCCTTAAGCCAATGATCTGCATGCGATTGGCACGATCGTAGGCGATGCTGGCTCCCACCAGACAAGCACCCGTGCGCCCACGTCAGCCGATCCGTCCCCCGTCGGGGCCGGTCGGTCACGAGCCGAGCACGGCTCATCGAGTGCGTCGCGTGCTCCTGATCACGGCGCTGATCGTCGCCCTGCCGTCGATCGTCTCCTACGCGAGCATGCTCACCCAGGCATCGGACTCGAGCCTGTCGATCCGCACCGTGGAGTGGCTGCGTGACAACGGCGCGCGCGGGATCGTCAACAAGGTCGAGAACTTCTGGTACACGACCTTCCAGGCGCCGTCGACGGGTGGACCGGCGTTGCACGCGCTGCCTCACCAGGCCGCTGTCAACGGCGGCTCCTCGGGCTCCGCTCGCGTCCCCGTCCACTATTACAAGCCGCCCAACATCGTCCCCGTCATCCATCCCGCGCTGTCCGGTGAGGGCGTCTGGCACGGGACCTACGCCGCCGGCGGGAGCCGCCCACCCGTGCTGGTCACCCAGTTCCGGCCCGAGGCGCTCTACCCGCAGAACGTCGCCGGGGTGGCCTGGATCGACCACACCCGAACTTCGACGTGGCTGTATCCGGGCCGGCTCGAGCCGGCGATCACGCTGCCCTCGCGCGGGCCCATGGAGCTGCCCACGGCCCTGCGCGGCAGGCTTGTGGCCGCCTTCAACAGCGGCTTCAAGCTGGTCGACTCCGGCGGCGGATTCACATCCGGCGGTCACACGTACGCACCGATGAAGAACGGGCTGGCCACGATCCTGCGTTACCGCGACGGCCGGCTTGATATCCAGGCATGGTCCTCTGGGTCCACGGCACCGGCCAACGTCCTCTACGCCCGCCAGAACCTGCCGCTGATCGTGATCAACGGTCATCTCAACCCCAACCTGTCCGACGGCCCCGAGTGGGGGGCGACACTCGGCAACGCGGTGCGCGTGTGGCGCTCGGGTGTTGGCATCGACCGCCAGGGCAACCTCATCTACGCGGCGGCGAACTACATGACCGTCGGCTCGCTGGCCACGATCCTCCAGCGGGCGGGCGCTGTGCGGGCGATGGAGCTCGATATCAACACATACTGGACGAGCTTCATCTCCTATCGTCACCCCGGTGCGATCGGCGCCGCCAACCTGCTGGCGAGCATGGACCGCTCAAACCAGCGCTACCTCACCCCCGAGGATCGCGACTTCTTCGGCGTCTACCTGCGCTGAGGCGCATCGGCGGCCGGCACCGTCCCGGTGGCGGCCGGCACTCGCCACGCTGCTGCTCGCCGTTGTGGTCGGCGGGTGCGCCGACGCAGCCTCCAGCCCACTCGCGGCCGGCGGCACGGGTTCCCGCCCGAGCGTGGGCGCGCACACCGCCGCGTCGGACCTGTCCGGCGCCACCGTCGCGGTCAGCACCCGCGTGGTCACGTTCATCGATGCCAGCCGACGGGTCAAGTACGCCCGCCAGCGTGCCATCCCGCGGCCGCTGGTCACGGTCATCCGCTACCCCACGCAGAGCGCCGGCCCACTCCCGCTGATCGTCTTCGGCCATGGGTTCGCGGTCACCCCGGCCGCCTACTACCGGCTGCTGACCGCCTGGGCGCAGGCTGGCTATGTCGTCGCAGCACCGGTGTTCCCACTGGCCAACGCGCACGCGCCCGGCGGCCCCGACGAGGCCGACATCGTCAACCAACCCGCGGATATGAGCTTCGTGATCTCGAGCATGCTCGCGCTGGGAGCGCAGCAAGGCAGCTTTCTGGCCGGGCGGATCAGCCCGACCAGAATCGGGATCAGTGGCCAGTCCGACGGTGGCGAGACCGCCTTGGCGATCGCCTATGACCGCTACTACCGGGACGCGCGCGTCCGCGCGGCGGCGATTCTCTCCGGCGCGGAGCTGCCCAACTCCGCCGCTGTCTACTTCCCGACACCCAGCCCGCCGCTGCTGGCCAGTCAGGGCACCGCGGACACGATCAACCACCCTCACTTCACCTATGACTTCTTCCGCGCCGCGCACCGTCCCAAGTACCTGCTGCGCCTGCTCGGAGCCGGCCACCTACCGCCCTACACGACCGAGCAACCGCAGCTGTCGATCGTTGAGCGCGTGACGATCGCCTTCTTTGACCGTTACCTCAAGGACGCGCGGGCGGGCCAGGCCCGGATGGCCGCGTCCGGCAACGTTCGCGGCCTGGCCGCGCTGACCGCCGCCCCCTGACGCCCCGCCGCACTGCGGCTCAGTGCAGGACGCCGGTGGCGCGCACCGTGAACCCCGACCCGGCCGGCGCCGCGGTGATCGCTCTGACCGCAAGCCGCGGATCGGAGAAGACGCGAATCGTGGCCAGCCCACCGAAGGGAACCTGCGGGGTGACGACGAGTCCGCCGTCCTGCGCACCGACCGTCGCTTCCACCGACGCGGTGACGCCGAACAGCGTGGCGGTGCCGCGCAGCGTGAGGGTGCCCTGCGCGGAGGCCACCGGCGTGACCGAGTCGAGCACCGGCAGGGCCGTCCGCAGATCGGCCTCGGTGACCAGGGCCGATCCCGACAGGATCGAACCGGACTTCGAAAGCGCCGCGTTGCGAAGCGTGAGCAGACCGGTGTCGAGCTCGGTCACCGATGCCGACAGCGCATCCACGTTGGAGGATTCGTTGAGCAGCCGAGCCAGGCCGCCGGGGCTGGAGCGATAGCGGCCGAGCCGAACTGTCACCCGGTCGGCGTGATGCCAGAGCAGCTCGACGGCGGGAAAGGCATCCACGGAGACCGACAGGACCTGCCCGGAACGCGCGAGCCGGTCACGCAACTGCTGGGCGGCGATGCCGGGCAGCACAACCTGGGCAACGGCCAGCACAACGAGCACGAGCGCGACGGCGGCGAGGACCGCGGTCAGGCGGCGCATGCGACGCGCCACTAGGCCAGCAGCGCGCGAGCAGCGAGCACGGCCTGATCCATGAGCGCCCGGACGTCGAGGTCGGGCTCGCTCATGCGGCGGATCATCACCCCGTCGGCGAGCACGAGCAGGAAACTGGCGACCTCGTCAGGACCGGCTCGCAGCTGGAACACGCCGGCGTCGCGGCCCGCGCGCAATGCCCCGGCGAGCTCGAGGCGCAGCGTGCGCGAGAGTTCGGACAGCTCGGCGGCGATCCCGTCATTGCGCTGCGCGAGCGTGAGCAGCTCATAGAACATCACGACCTGGCTCGAACCCGCACCGAGCAGATCCTCAAAACTGCGCACCAGCCCGTCGATCAGCTCGTCGGCTCCCTGTGCACTGGTCACTGCGTCGCGCAGAAGGAGGCCGCGGATCTCGGTCTCACGCCGCACCGCCTCGACCAGCAGCCGCTCCTTGGTGCCGAAGTAGTAATGCAGCAGACCGCGCGACACGCCGGCAGCGCGAGCCACGACGTCGAAGGTCGAGCCGGAGATGCCGCGCTCGGCGACGCTGGCCCGCATCGCCTCGACGATCCGCGTGGCCTTCTCGCCGGGGAGCTCGCGCCCTGTGGTCTCCGGGGTGACCGCGGCAGCCTGCATGGCGTTGAGTCTAGGTGTTGGCGGGCCGGGGACGGGCCGCGGCCGGCCGATGTGATCATCCTCAACGACCGAGGGCGCCCCCTGCGGGACGCCCTCGGAGGACAGCGGACGTGAGTTGGCGCTATGCGGCAGTGACGGGCGTGGCCGGCGGCGGCGCCGGCGTGCTGGCAGGAGGCGTGTACTGAAACTCCTCCTCGGCGCCGAACAGGGTGTCGAGCACCTTGCCACGGAGCTTCTCGGAACCGGCCAGGGCGGCGGCCCCGCCGACGATCGTGATCAGCAGGCTGCGACCGAAACGGCCCTTCTTGCGCGCCTTGCGCTTGGGTGCGTCATTCAGGCTCAGAGTCGCATCGCGCACCGCCTCAGCGGCTTGGCGGAGATCGTTCTGCAGCTTCTTGTCCTCGAGCAGAGCGCGATGCGGCGCCTTGCCGTTGGACAGACGCTCGTAGGCGCTCTTGCCCGAGTCCAGCGCGGCGCGGACGTTGTCACGCAGCTCAGAGTCCTCGATCAGACGCTGGATGTACGGATTGTTCTTGGTGATGTTGGCCACGTCGGCGGCAGTGAACGGAACCGCCGCCTTGGCCTTTTTGCGCAACGATGGCATTGGTCTCCCTCGACGCTTGGCAGTGAGCCTCGGAGGATACGCGAAACCTGGACCGGCACCGGCCGGTCGGCGCACCGAGCAGATTGGAGTCGGGTTAGCCCCGGACGCGCGGCTGGTTAACCGGCGGCCGGCGATGATCCGAACTCGGCAGCGCTGCGTTATACCGCGTAGCGGCTGGAAACACACAAAGGAGAAAACCGCATGACTGAGGTAAATCCGGTTGTCAACCGGGGTCAGTTCATCAGGAACGCTGCCAAGGGCAGTCTGGTCCTGGTCGGCTCGGGCGGGGTACTCGCCTCGATGGACGGCGTCGCGTTCGCGAGCAGCGGTCTGAAGAAGAGCGACATCGCCACGCTTCAGGTCGGCTACATCGCCGAGAGCCTTGCCGTCAAGGTGTACACGGCGATCATCGACAACTTCTCGTCGTTCAAGGGTCTGCAGAATAAGGACTATTTTGTCGCCGCGCTCAAGAACGAAGTGACGCATCGGGCGGCATGGAAGGACGCCCTGGGCCCCAAGAACACTCCGAAGGGCTTCAGACTGCACATCCCGAGCGCTGCGGTCGCGAGCACCAAGGCACTCACGAGCACCGGCGTGGCTCTGGAGATGGCGTTCGTCGAGACCTACCTCGGTGCCGTCAAGTCGTTCAGCTCCATCGCGCTGAAGGAGGCTGCTGCTGCTGTTGCCGCCAATGAGGCGTCGCACTTCAGCTTCTTCGATGCCGCCAACGGTGGTCATGGAGTCCTGCCGTCGTTCCCGGGAACGCTGGCCGCCAGCAAGGCCGCCGCGATCCTCACGAAGGACGGCTTCATCAGCTAAACCAGCTGAGCCGTACCGGGGCGCCCTCGGGCGCCCCGCGCAGGGCGCACACACAACCCGGCCGGGCTGAGAGGACGTCAGCCCGGCTGTTGTGCGTTCTGGAGGGCGTAGACCTCGCCTTCGACGGCCATCTCGACGGGCCCGCCAAACGCCTCCGCGGCCTCGCGCCGGGCCCACTCGGGATCCATCTCGTCGGAATAATGCGTGAGCACGAGCCGCCGCGCGCCGGCCTCGCGCCCGTGCTCGCCGGCCTCGCGCGGCGTCAGATGTCCGCGCACCCCGTTCCGCTCGGGGCGCGGCAGGGTGGCCTCGATCATCAGCACATCGCTGTCCTGGGCGAAGCGAACGAGCTCGGCGTTGGGACGGCAGTCCGCTCCGTAGGTGAAGCGCGAGCTGCCGCTGCTGAGCTGGACCGCGTGGGTCAGCGTGTAGTGCGGGACCTCGCAGAAGCGCACGCTGATCGGACCCAGCGTCAGCTCGTCCTGCGCTCCGTACTCCTGCAGCGCGAAGGCGCTGTCCACAAGATCCTCCTGACCCCAGCAGCTGACGATCCGCCGGAACATCTCCGGCCCATCGTGGGGAACGTAGAGCTCGGGACGGGCCGGGCTGTCGGTGCCCGGCCAGCCCCCGACCGGGACCGGCTGCTGGCGCGGCGCGTAGGAGAGCGCATAGCTGTAGGGGACCAGATCCAGGAAATGGTCGGCATGCAGGTGGCTGATCAGCACCGCGTCGACGTCGACGTAGTCGCAGACCCCGCGCAGCTTGGAGAAGACCCCGTTGCCGCAATCCAGCAACAGCCGGTACCCGTCCTCCTCGACGAGATATCCGCTGCAGGCACCGGCGGCGTCCTGCCACGACGGTGACTTGCCCAACACGCTGACCTGCAACCTGAGTCTCCTCCTCTTGGGGGCCGGGCACGACCCTGTGTCTGACACTCTAAACCCGTGACCGCAACGCTCACGCATGTTGCCGTGCCGCTGGCCGCGGTGTCGCGTCACTTCGGGACCACGGTGCTCGTGCTCGGGCTGCTGCTCGTCGCCGGCGCGCTCATCTCCGGGGTGGCCCGCCGCAGCTTCGTCTCGCTGACCGCACTGTTCCTGATCGCCGGCTTCGCGCTCGGCCACGGCGGCTTCGGGGTGCTCGAGCTCGGCGCGCGCGGAGGCTTCGTCACCGACCTCGCCACCGTGGCGCTGATCGTGATCCTGTTCCGCGACGGGCTCGAGGTCGAGAGCGAGATGCTCCAGACCCACTGGCGTCTGCCATTGCGCAAGCTGGTGCTGGCCATGCCGCTGACCGCGGTGATCATCGCCGCCGTCGGACACTGGCTGGCCGGCCTGAGCTGGACCGAGGGGCTGCTGCTCGGGGCGCTGCTCTCCCCCACCGATCCGGTCTTGTCCTCGAGCGTGGTCACCAATCCACGGGTCCCGCGGCTGGTGCGCCATTCGCTCAACCTCGAGTCCGGGCTCAACGACGGTTTGGCGCTGCCGGCGGTGCTCGTGTTCGCGGCCGCCCTCGGCGCCGGTCACGTCGTGTGGTGGCGCTTCGCGCTGGAGAACATCGGCTTCGGCTTCGGGCTGGGGATCGCCGTCGGGCTGATCGCCGCCCGGCTCGTACCCGGGCGCGCCGGCCTCGCCGCGGGGATCCCGTCTCACCAGCGGGCGCTGTTCGGGCTCGGTGCGGCGTGCGCGGCCTATGGCCTCGCCGGGCTGGTTCCCCACGGCAACGGCCTGATCGCGGTGTTCGTCACCGCGATCACGCTCGGCATCAAGCGGCCCGAGTTGCGCGTCTACTTCGAGCGTCAGGCGGCAGTCCTGGTCGAGCTCGTCAAGCTCGGCATCTTCGTCGTGTTCGGCTCGCTGCTTACGCTTCACGGCCTGGTCAGCCCGGGCTGGGGGGCGGTCGCCGTCGTGCTCGCCACCTTGCTCATCGCCCGGCCGGTGGCCGTGTTCAGCGCTCTGGCCGGGACCGGTGTCGACACCGCGACGCGCGCATTCATGTCCTGGTTCGGCCCCAAGGGCGTGGCGACGATGACCTTCTCACTGCTGGTCCTCGGCGACGGCCTGGCCCGCAGCGAGACGATCTTTCACCTCACCGCACTGACCGTGGTCTGCTCGATCCTCCTGCACGGGGTGACGGATCACGCGGGAGCCGAGTGGCTGGCCGCCCGCACTGAGCGGACCGCCCAGGCCGGCGCCGGAGATCCGGATGCGGCGCCCGAGCCGGGGCGCGGCGCCGTGGCTCAGTGACCGTCGCGGCCGCGACGGGATGAATCGGTGATCCAGCCCATCAGGATCGCGAACAGCACGAAGACGATGAATCCGCCGAGCAACGGCCAGTACATGGTCGTAAACATATAGAACGATCTGGCGTCCCGGGCTGCGCCGGTCAGCGCGCGACCGATCAAGCGTGCAGTGCGACCTGCTCGCTGGGGGTTGGGAACGCCCAGGCGACCTGCAGGCGCCGCTCCTGGCGGAACACGAACCGCATCTGGCTCGGGGGCCGCAGCCCGTCGGGATGCGCCGGGCGGAAGGTCGGGCAGACCTCATCACCGGCGATCGCGCACAGCTGACGCTGATGAAAAAAGCAGTTCTCGCAGCTCGCCTTGGCGGCTGTCACGCGACCGTTGGCCATCGATGACCAGACTCCTGAGTGGATGAGGTTCGGACTTGCCCTGCGGTGAGGATCAAAGCGGACCACCCGCGGCTGCGCAATCGCCATTCCCGGAAAACGCAGGAACTTCCGGATCGCGGGATTGCCTGCAAAATGCGGGGACTTGGCGTCAGCGCCCTGGCCGGGCTCGCTATTTCCGTAGCTTTCATGGGATGAGAACCCCCGACCTCGACGCCCTCGTCTCTCCGGACGAGTGGGAGCGCGCCGCACAGCAGGCGCTGAACCCGGCCGCGCACGCCTACATCGCCGGCGGTGCCACCGACGAAATCACTCTCGCTGACAACCGCGCAGCGTGGAGCCGACTCGCGCTGCGCCCGCGTGCCCTGGTCGGCGTGGGCACGCGCGACTCGAGCATCGAGCTGCTCGGCCGTCGCCGTCCCCACCCGGTCCTGATCGCCCCGACCGCCTACCAGCGCCTGGCTCACCCCGAGGGTGAGTGCGACACCGCACGGGCCGCGGCCGCCACGGACTCGATCATGTGCCTCTCGACCCTCGCCACCACCTCACCCGAGGACGTGGCCGCAGCTGCGCCCGACGCGCCGCGCTGGTTTCAGCTCTACGTCTTCTCTGACCGTGGGGTCAGCCGCGAGCTCGTGGCCCGCGCCGCCGATAGTGGCTTTGAGGCTGTGGTGGTCACCGTCGACCTCACCCTGTTCGGGGTCCGCGAGCGCGAGCTGCGCCAGGGCGAGGCCCATCCTGCTCCCGCCGACGTGGCCAGCGCGGCCGCGGCCGGCGTCGGCGGCGCGGTCACCCCGGCCTCCCTTCAGGCGCTCGTCGACCCCGATCTGCGCTGGTCCGATATCGAGCGCTTCGCCGCCGAGAGCCCGCTGCCGGTGCTCGTCAAGGGGATCCTCCGCGCCGAGGATGCCCGCCGCGCGGTCGAGCACGGAGTCGCCGGGCTGATCGTCTCCAACCACGGCGGACGCCAGCTCGACACCGTGCTGGCCGGCGCCGACGCGCTGCCCGCAATCGCCGATGAGGTTGGTGACGAGATCGACGTCCTCGTCGACGGCGGCATCCGACGTGGCACTGACGTCGTCAAGGCGCTGGCGCTCGGTGCCCGAGCGGTCTGCGTCGGCCGTCCCATCGTCTACGGCCTCGCCGTGGGCGGCGCGGCCGGCGTGCAACGCGTGATCGAAATCCTGCTCGGTGAGTTCGACAACGCGCTCGGGCTGTCGGGCTGTCCCGTCGCGGCCGACCTGGATCGCAGCTTTGTGACCCGGGCGCCGTGGGCGGCGATCCGTTGACGATCCTGGTCACCGGCGTCAGCGGCTCGATCGGCTCGGCACTGGCGCCCGCGCTGGTACGTGCCGGCCATGACGTGCGAGGGCTGAGCCGGGATCCGCGGCGGGTCACGGTCGGCTTTCCGGTGCTCGAGGGCGATGTCACCTCCGGCACGGGCCTCGACGCCGCGCTGGACGGCATTGACGTCGCCTACTACCTGATCCACTCGATGGAACCGTCGGCCGACGGTCCGTTCCTCCGCCGCGAGCGGGTCGGAGCCGAGCGCTTCGCGCGAGCCGCCGTGGCGGCTGGGGTGCAGCGGATCGTCTACCTCGGCGGGCTCATTCCCAACGGCGGCGCGGCCTCCGATCATCTCGCCAGCCGTCTCGCCGTCGAGGAGATACTGCTCGATGGCGTGGCCGACTCCGTCGCCCTGCGAGCGTCGATCGTGATCGGCGGCCGGTCGCGTTCGTTTCGCTTCCTCGTCCGTCTCGTCGAGCGCCTGCCCGTGATCGCCTTCCCGGGCTGGGCCGCCAACCGCACGCAGCCGATTGACGAGCGCGACATCGTCGCCCTGCTGATCAGCGCCGCGTTCAGCGCACCGGCGGCCGGCCGCTCGTTGGACGCGGTGGGCCCCGACATCGTCTCCTACGGCGAGCTGATCACCCGAATCCGCGACAGCATGCTGGTCGATCGACCGACGCTCGGGCTGGGCCGGCTCACCGCCACCCCGATCGCCAGCCGGCTCGCCGCCGTCATAGCCGGCGAACAACACGAGCTGATCGGGCCGCTGATGGAGAGCTTGGAGGGCGATCTGCTGCCCCGCAACGAGGACGCGGCGCCGTTGCTCGGCGTGCGCCTGCACCGGCTCGACGCCGCGATCGAGCACGCGCTCGGGGTCTGGGAGCGCGACGAGCCGCTCAAGGCCCGCTGACGCGCCGACGGCAGGTGTGGTGCTCAGTGCATCCGGGTAAGCCCCTGGCTGTGGCTGACCACACCGGTGACGGCACGTCGACCGGCTAGCCTGCTGCCAGCTCATGAGCGACGTCAAAGCCGAGATCGAGATCGCCGCGCCGATCGACTCCGTCTGGGAGACGATCATGGACCCCGCCCGGCTCAAGGACTGGGTCACCATTCACAAGTCCGTGAAGAACGCCTCGTCGGCCCCGCTGACCTCCGGCGCGACGATGGAACAGTCCATGTCCGTGCGCGGCGTCAGCTTCACCGTCCACTGGACCCTGGCCAGCGTCCAGGCGCCCCAGCGCGCTGAGTGGGAGGGCACCGGCCCGGCTCGCTCAGAGGCTCGCATCAGCTACGTGCTGTCTGAGGTCGACGGCGGGACGCGATTTGTCTACAGCAATGAATTTCACCCCCCGGGCGGGCGCCTGGGCAAGGTCGCCGGGCGATTCATCGTCGGCGCCACCTCCGAGCGCGAGGCCAAGAACTCACTGGCCCGCCTCAAGCGCCTGTTGGAAAAGTAACCCTTAACCGTCTCGTCGTGTCGTTCCCACGAGGCGCAACGCGCGCGGGTGTATCGTCCGATAAAGGATTAATATGTTCTACGTCCAGTCGGAGGTCCCGTGACGGAATTCGTTGACACAACAGTGCGAGATATCGACAGCCGCTTGGCCGAGCTACGCCAGGAGGTCGGCAAGCTCGAGGCCGCCCGCGCCGCACTGACCGGCGGCCGACGCGGCCCCGGCCGGCCGCCCGGCTCCGGCTCGTCTTCGCGGCGCCAAAGCGCCCGTCGTCCCGGCCGTCCCCGCGGCCGGCGCGGTGGCAACACGCGCGCCAACCAGGCCTTGGAGCTCGTTCGCACCCAGCCGGGAATCACCATTCCGGAGATCGCCGAGACGCTGAAGATCCAGCCCAACTATCTGTACCGGGTGATGCCCAAGCTCGTCGGCGACGGCATCGTACGACGTGACGGTCAGGGCTGGCACCCCGCTACGCACAACGGCGGCGAGGCATCCGGCTAGGAATAACCGGTCAGGCCGGGTGTGACACTCCGGCCGACGTTGAACACCGCCGCGACCGTGTCAGCACACAGTCGCGGCGCCTGTTCAACGGTTAGATGAGCCCCAGTTCCTGAACGGCGGTGCGCTCCTCGCGCAACTCGCCCACCGTGGCATCGATCCGCGAACGGGAGAATTCATCGACGTCGAGACCCTCGACGATCGCGTACTCGCCGCCCGAACACGTGCATGGGTAGCCGGAGAAGATCCCCTCCTTCACGCCGTAGGCGCCGGTCGATCCGATCGCCATCGACACCCAGTCACCCTCGGGCGTTCCGAGCACCCAGTCGTGAACGTGATCGACGGCGGCGTTGGCGGCCGACGCCGCGCTCGAGGCGCCGCGGGCTTCGATGATCGCCGCCCCCCGCTTCTGCACCGTGGGAATGAAGTCGCTCTCCACCCAGGCTTGGTCACCGATCGCCTCAGCGGCACTCTGACCCTTGACCTTGGCGTGGGTCACGTCAGGGTATTGGGTGGCCGAGTGGTTGCCCCAGATGGTCATGTTCGTGACGTCGCTGATCGCCGAGCCGGTCTTCCGCGCGACCTGCGCGATCGCCCGGTTGTGGTCCAGGCGCATCATCGCCGTGAACCGCTCACGGGGGATGTCGGGCGCGTTTGACTGAGCGATCAGGCAGTTGGTGTTGGCCGGGTTACCGACCACGAGGATCTTCACGTCCGAGGCGGCGCCCTGGTTCAGCGCCTCACCCTGGGGCTTGAAGATGCCGCCGTTGGCCTCGAGCAGGTCCCCGCGCTCCATGCCCTTGCTGCGCGGCCGCGCGCCGACCAGCAGCGCGACGTTGACACCGTCGAAGGCCTGGGTCGGGTCGTCATAGATGTCGACGCCGGTCAGCAGCGGGAAGGCGCAGTCGTCGAGCTCCATCGCCGTGCCCTCGGCGGCCTTGACCGCAGCGGGAATCTCGAGCAACGACAGGTGGACTGGGGTATCCGGCCCGAGCAGCTGACCGGAGGCGATCCGGAAGAGGATCGCGTAGCCGATCTGCCCGGCGGCACCGGTGACGGCCACCTTGACAGGCGAATTGTTAGATGAGGTACTCACTATCCGTTCCTTCCTTGCCGGCCCGGGCAGCGTGCGCAGGGGTCAGCAGACGATCACTGGATGGGTGGCCGCGGCGCAGGCCGCGGGGCGGCAGCGATGCTATAGGGACTCGAGTTGGTACACGCGGCCGAGCTTGTCCTTGAGGTAGGACACGAACGGGGCCACCGACATCGGCCCGACGCCCGCGCGCTGCAGCAGCTCTGTGGTGGTGAACTTCGCGCCGTAGCGGTGGACGTGCTCGCCCAGCCACTCGCGCAGCGGCGCCAGCTCGCCGGCCGCCAGGCGATCGTCGAGGTCCGGGATGTCGGCATGGGCCTGGGCCCAGAGCTGCCCGGCGATCAGGTTCCCCAGCGAGTAGGTGGGGAAATAACCGATCAGCCCGCCGGCCCAATGGACGTCCTGCAACACCCCGTGGGCATCGTCGGGAACCTCGATCCCGAACAGCTCCGCAAAGCGCGTGTTCCAGGCCTCGGGGAGGTCGCGCACCGGCAGCGTTCCCTCGATCAGGCTCTGCTCGAGCTCGAAGCGCAGGGCGATGTGTAGCCCATAGGTGACTTCGTCGGCCTCGACCCGGATGAACGATGGCGTCACCCGGTTGACGGCACGGTGAAGCGCATCGGGATCCAGGCCGGCCAGCTCCCCGCCGATCCGATCGGAGACCAGCGGAGCGAGCGCGGTGCAGAACGCGCGCCCCCGTCCGACCATGTTCTCCCACATCCGGCTCTGGGATTCGTGCACGCCCAGCGAGACGGTGTTGCCGAGCGGGCTCCGCGACAGCCACGACGGGATCCCCGCCTCGTACAGGCCGTGCCCGACCTCGTGCATCGCCCCGTACAGGCCGGCCGGGAAATAGCGCTCCTCCCAGCGGGTCGTCACCCGCACGTCGCCACGGCCGATCCGGGTCGCGAACGGGTGTACGGCGTCATCCATCCGCCACGTCTCACGGTCAAAGCCCATCATCGCGACCGTCGCGGCCACGAGCTCGCGCTGGCGCTCGATCGCCGCCGGCACGTGCAGAATCGCGTCATCAGGCTCGACGCCGTCGCTGCGCAGCCGGTCCAGCATCGGGACCAGCTGTTCGATCAGATCGGCGAACAGGGCGCCGGACGGTGGTCGTCTTCATCTCGGGCTCGTAGTCGTCGAGCACGACGTCGTAGGCACACTCGTACTCCGCTGAGCCGAGATGACACTCGACGTAGTTGCGGGTCAGCTCGATGTTGCGCTCCAAGGCGGGCGCAAAGGCAGTGAAATCGGCGTTCTCCCGGGCCCGGACCCAGACCTCCTGACCGACCGAGGACGCACGGGCGAGGTCGGCGGCCAGCTCGGTCGGGACCCGCCGAGCCTTGCGGTACTGGCGGGATACGAGCCGCACGAGGCGGGCGTCATCGGAGTCGGGGTCAGAGCCCTCGAGTTCCGCGGCGGCACCCTCGAGCGCCCGCCCGGTCTCGTCGTCAACGAACAGCTCGTGCGCGATCCGTTCCATCGTCGCCATCGCCTCGGCCCGGGCCTCCCCGCCGCCGCGGGGCATCTGGGTCTGCTGGTCCCAGTCGGCCAGCGTGGCCACGTGGCGCAGGTCATCGAGCTCGCCCATGCGCAGTTTGAGCGCATCGAGGTGGGTGCTCACGACGCGGTGCCGATTCCGCGGAGCGGCGGCCGATGAGGGCTATGCCACCATGGCCACATGTTCAGGCGATCGGCCTCCATGCGGTTGATGACCGTCTTCGGCGTGCGCATCGGCGTCGATGCCAGCTGGTTCCTGATCCTGTTCCTGCTCATCTTCACCCTCTCCGGGTCATTTCGCGCCACCCTGCACAGCTCCGACACCGTGGCCTACGTGACCACTGTGGTCAGCGTCCTGGTGTTGTTCGCCTCGCTGATCGTCCACGAGCTCGGACATGCGCTGGTGGCGAGACGGCAGGGAATCGAGGTCAAGCGAATCGAGTTGTACCTGTTCGGCGGGCTCACCCACATGAGCCGCGACGCGCAGACACCGGGTGAGGACTTCAAGATTGCTGTCGCCGGCCCGCTGGCGACGTTCGCGGTCATCCTATTGGGCTTGGGCATCGACCTGGCGATCGTCGGCCCGCACCGCCTGATCCACGCGATCTTCCTCGCCTCCGACATCCAGATCACCCCGGTGCTGCTGGCGCTCAGCTGGCTGGTGCCGATGAACGTGCTGCTGCTCGTGTTCAACCTCGTCCCGGCCTTCCCGCTGGACGGGGGGCGGATCGCCCGCTCGGCCGTGTGGCGGGCCACCGGTGACAAGACGCGCGGCACGCGCGTGGCGGCCCGGCTCGGTCAGGGATTCGCGGTCGTGCTGGCCGGAGTGGGGTTCTGGCTGATGATCGGCGCGTCGAGCTTCAGCGGCCTGTGGCTGCTTGCGCTCGCCTACCTGCTCGGACAGTCGGCCCGGGGGGCCATCGTGCAATCGGCGCTGGGCGAGCGGATCGACGGCGTCCGAGTCGCCGACATCATGGACGAGCATCCGGTGGCGATCCCGGACACGACGCCGGTCACCCAGGCGCTGGACGAGTACTTCCTGCGCTTCCGGGCGTCGTGGCTGCCGGTCATCGACCGCGACGGCCGCGTGGTCGGGATCGCCATCTCCCAGCGGGCCCAGGCCTCGCTGGACGCCGGCGAGGGCTGGGTGACGATCGGCTCCGTGCTCGAGGACGGCGAGGCGCACAGCTGGCGAGTGGAGGTCGAGCGGCCGATCTCCGAGCTGCTGGGATCGGAATCGCTGCCCCGGCTCGGGGCGCTGGTCGCGGTTGATCCTGACGGCACGCTACGGGGTGTTGTCACCACCGAGCAGCTGCGCCGGGCGCTGCAGTCGGCCTTTGGGTCGCTGGCCGCCGACGCGCGCCGGTGACCACCGTCTGACCGGATTCGCGCTCGGCAGGACATCGGCCGCCGCTCCGCGGAACACCGGCCGAGCAACCCGCTCGCTTATATTCCAGCTGTGCCCTCTCATGACGTTGTGATCATCGGCGCCGGCCTCGCGGGACAGCGGGCAGCGCTCTCCGCGGCTCAGGCCGGTGCCTCTGTCGCAATCATCTCCAAGGTCCATCCCGTCCGCTCCCATTCCGTGGCCGCAGCGGGCGGCATCAACGCCGCGCTCAACCCGGAAGACACCTGGGAATCGCACGCCTACGACACGATCAAGGGGTCGGATTACCTCGGTGACCAGGACGCGATCGAGATCATGTGCCGCGAGGCGCCGGACGAGATCCTCTGGCTCGAGCACGCGGGCGTGACCTTTCACCGCAACGAGACCGGTCATCTCGGAACCCGCGCCTTCGGCGGCGCCTCCGCCGCGCGCACCTATTACGTGGCCGACATCACCGGCCACGCGATCCTGCACGTGCTCTACGAGCAGCTGATGAAGTACTCCGAGCAGATCGACCGCTACGAGGAGTGGTTCACCACCGATCTGCTCCAGGACGAGGAGGGACGCTGCATCGGCGCCGTGTGCCGCAATCTGCGCGACGGCACGATGGAGGTCTTCAACGCCAAGTCCGTGATCCTGGCCTGCGGCGGGGCCGGACAGGCCTACCGCCCGACCACCAACGGGCTGATCGTCACCGGGGACGGCATCGCCCAGGCCTACCGGATCGGCGCCCGCCTGATGGACATGGAGATGATCCAGTACCACCCGACCACCCTGGCCGGCAACGGGCTGCTGATCACCGAGGGCGCTCGCGGCGAGGGCGCCTGGCTGCTCAACGCCAAGGGCGAGCGCTTCATGGAGAAGTACGCGCCCAACAAGCTCGAGCTCGCCTCCCGCGACGTCGTCTCCCGCGCCGAGCAGACCGAGATCAACGAGGGCAACGGATTCCCCGACGGCACCGTCGCCTTGGACATCACCAAGGTCCCGAGGCGTCGTGTGCTCGAGGCGCTGAGGGAAATCGTGAATATCGGCCGGGACTTCGCCGGCGTCGACATCACCCGTGAGCCGATCCACATCCACCCCGGCCAGCACTACATCATGGGCGGCGTCAAGACCGACGTCGACGGCCAGACCACGATCCCGGGCCTGTACGCGGCCGGAGAGGTCGCGTGCGTCTCGGTTCACGGCGGCAACCGGCTGGGCGCCAACTCGCTGCTGGACACGCTGATCTTCGGCCGCCGCTCGGGTAAGCACGCGGCCGAGCAGGCCAACCACCGCCCGATGCCGACCACTCCGCAGACCCGGGTCGACCAGACCGCGGCGGAGATCCGGGCGATCATGGACCGCCCCGCCGGCGGGCGCCGTGTGTCCTCGATCAAGGACGAACTCGGCGACACGATGAACAAGCACGCCGCCGTGTTCCGTGACGCCGACGGCCTCAACCAGGCCCATGAGGTCATCCGCCGGCTCAAGGAAGAGGCCCCCAAGGCCTCGATCGACGACCACGGCTCGGTCTTCAACCAGGACGTCATCGGGGCGATCGAGCTCGGCTACATGCTGGACTGCGCCGAGGCGATCGTCGTCGCGGCGCAGGAGCGCAAGGAATCCCGGGGCGCACAGTTCCGCACGGACTTCCCGGAGCGCAACGACGACGAGTGGCTCAAGCACATCGATGTCTCCGCCAACGGCGGTGACGTTCCCAAGGTCAGCTACTCACCGGTCACGATCACCAAGTGGGAGCCCCAGGAAAGGACATACTGAGCGCATGCCCGAGTACACGCTGAGGATCCGCCGCTTTGATCCGCACTCCGGAGAGGCGGCCTACTGGGACGAGCATCAGGTCGACCTCGGGGAGCGAAACTCCGTCCTGGACGCGATCCTCAAGGTGCGCGACGACGTTGACGGATCGGTCGGGATCCGCTGTTCCTGCCAGCAGGCGATCTGCGGCTCCTGCGGCGTGCGGATGAACGGCAAGCCCGGACTGGCCTGCAACACCCACCTGGAGGAGGCCGCCGCCCGGATGCACGGGACCGGCTGGAACGAGTCCGAGCAGTCCTCCGAGAGCGGTGGTGGCACCGGCGCGAACATCATCGAGGTCGAGCCGATGGGCAACATGCCCGTGATCAAGGATCTCATCGTGGACATGGACGCGGTCCACTGGAAGAAGATCCAGCGCGTCACGCCGTTCCTGATCAATCAGGAACCGGTGCCCGAGCGGGAGTACATCGTCCCCCACGAGAACATGGTCGATGTCACTCAGACGATGGCCTGTATCCAATGCGGTGCCTGTGTCTCTGACTGCCTCTCAATGGAGATCGATCCCCTGTTCGCCGGCCCGGCCGCCCTGGCCAAGGCCTACCGCTTCGTCGGTGATCCGCGTGACGCCGAGCACTTCGAGCGCCTCAAGGACCTGGCCGAGGACGAGCACGGCATGTACGACTGCACGCACTGCTTCAACTGCATCGACGCCTGCCCCAAGGGCGTGGCCCCGATGAGCCAGATCATGCGTCTGCGTCGCCGCGCCGGGACCGACCACGAGATCGTGGATCGCAACAACGGTCACCGCCACGAGGACGCCTTCGTGACCCTCGTCAAGGACTACGGACTGCTCAACGAGGCTGAGCTGCTGCCCCGTAGCTACGGCGGCAACTCGTGGTTCGGCAAGTTCCATCCCGCCGCCGGCAAGGAGCTCCTGTCCTCGCTGGGGACGGTCATCACCGGCGTCATGCGCGGCAAGATGAGCCCGAAGATCGCCCTCTTCGGCCACAAGCTGGCCAAGGCCGATCTCGCGTCACTGAAGCGGATCAACGAGACGATCGAGGGTCGCTCCAAGCGCGACGAGCTCAACCTCTATGTCACCGGCTACGAGGACGATCCCGCCGACGACGGCGCGCCGGAGACGCCGCCGGCGGTCGCCCCGTCGTCAGAGCCCGACACCGAGGCCAACGCGACGGCAACGCCCAGCGGTGACGGCACGGGAGAGCCCGGTCCGGGCAGCGACAGCGCGTCGGGCCCGAGTGACAAGTCGCCCACCTTCCCGGGGCCAGGAGAGGCATCCGAGTCGTCCTCGAGCGAAAGCGAGAGCTCTTCATGAAGGTCGCATACTGGCCGGGCTGCGTGAGCCGTGGGTTCACGCCGGAGCTGCACGGCTCCATGGCCAAGGTCGCCCCCCTGCTCGACATCGAACTGATCGAACTCGATCGCGCCGCCTGCTGCGGCGCCGGCGTGATCGCCGAGCACAACCAGGAGCTGGCCGACACGCTCAACGCCCGCACCTTCGCGCTGGCCCAGCAGACCGACGGCGCGCTGATGATGAACATCTGCTCAACGTGCCAGGGCGCGCAGTCCGAGTGCCAGGAGCGTCTGGACGCCAACACCGAGTACCGCGAGCGGATCAACGGGAACCTCGCTGACGAGGGCCTGTCCTACGCCAAGGGCCTGAGCAACAAGAACTTCCTCTGGTACCTGGTCGAGGAGCTCGGGCTCGACGCGCTGAAGGCGAAGGTCGTGCGCCCCCTGACCGATCTCAAGGTCGGTCCGTTCTACGGCTGCTACATCGTGCGGCCGTTCGACCGGCTCGGCATCGACGAGGAGCATCCCCGCGATCGCTACATGCAGATGCTGATCGAGGCGCTCGGGGGCACCGTGATCGACTACGCCGGCGTCTACAAGTGCTGCGGCTTCCCGATCATCACGATGAACAAGGAGGCTTCGCTGAAGATGGCGGGACGCCACCTCGGGGACGCGATCGACGCCGACGCCGACTGCCTCGTCGTGCCGTGCCCGCTGTGTCATCTCAACCTCGATCTCCAGCAGCCGCAGGCGGCCAAGGCGGTCGGGCGCGACCTCGGGATGCCGGTGCTGCACCTCCCCCAGTTGGTGGGACTGGCGCTCGGCCTGGCCCCGAAGGAGCTCGGGATGTCAAAGCACGTCGTCAAGCCGACCAAGGTGGTCGACTGGTCGACCTCAGTCGTCGCCGCGACCAGCGCCGCCTGACCGGAGAGTCCGCTGCACGACGCCGGGTGGGCGAGCCCGGCACGCTCCGCCCTCGATCCGACCGTCCCTGAGGATCCGGCAAAACACTAGACCAAGGTGCGATGCATAGCGGGCCGACGGGGTCGAAATACGGTCCGTGGGAGTACGTCGTGTCGTGCTGGTGCCGGCCGCGCTGTTGATCGCTGCGGTCGCGTCCGGCTGCGGAGGATCGGCCAGAAGTGCGCCGGCCGGGTCTGCCGGCTGTACATCCTCCGGACGGTGACCCAGGGGGCAGCCGTCGCCCCGTTGCTGTGGACAGGGCGTCATTGGACGGCGCGTTTCGTGCAGATGATCCCGTGTGCCGCGGGCACGGAGCAGACGCTGTACTCGAACTGGGTCCTGGCGTTGGACGGCGGGCGCCTCGACGCCTTCGAACACAACCACACCGGCACCGAATGCGGTCAGACAGGGACCAGCACTCTGGTCTGGACTGCGCACCGAGCGCTGAGCGCGCCGGGTCCACGCACCCTGTCCTAGCTCGGCCGGCTCCACCAGTCCGCGCCGAACTGCTCGCCGAAGACGAACTCCGGCACCGGGCGACGGCTGAGCTTGGCCGGCCAGGCGTCGGCGCGATGCCCCACCGAGATGTGGCCGGCGAGCGCGAACTCCCCGGGGATCGCGAGCAGGGTCCGGACTTCGGCCTCGGCGGGCACGAGCAGGGTGGTGAACGCGGCGCCGAGGCCCTCGCGGCGCAGCCCCAGCAGAATGTTGTGGACGAACGGGTACACCGAAGCGCCGGCGACGACGCTCGGGCGGTCGAGATCCGCATCGGTGATCGCCAGGGCGGCAAGCTCGATCAGGATGACGAGATGGACGGGGACCTCATCAAAGCGATGAGCGAACTCATCGGCGCTCCGCAGCCCGCGCAGGCGGCCCGGGGACAGGCCGCTGGCCTCACCCGCCTGCAGCGCGGCCCGGCCGCCGGTCTGCTCCATGTAGGCATCCCAGGGCGCCTCGTAGAGCTCGCGCATGCGCCGGCGCTTGTCAGGATCGGTGACGACGATCACGCGCCAGCCCTGGCGGTTGCCGCCCGAGGGCGCGAAACGCGCGTGATCGAAGACCCGGGTCAGGATCGCCGGATCGACGGGCTCAGCGGTGAAGTGACGGCTCGTCGGTGTGCTGCGCATCACCCCATAGAGCTCATCGGTCATGAATCAGACCGGCGCGCCCGCACGATCGGCGATCAGCAACTCGGCGATCTGAACCGCGTTGGTGGCGGCGCCCTTGCGCAGGTTGTCGGACACGACCCACATGGCCAGTCCGCGCGGGTGCGATTCGTCGCGGCGCAGGCGCCCGACGAACACCTCGTCGCGACCGGCCGCCGACAGCGGCGAGGGGACGTCCTCGAGGATCAGACCGGGGGCACCGGCGAGCAGTTCGCGGGCCCGCCGCGCGCTGAGCGGCTCGCGGGTCTCGAGGTTGACCGACTCCGAATGGCAGATCCGCACCGGCACCCGGACGCAGGTCACGGCCACGCGGATCGACTCGTCCTCGAGGATCTTGCGCGTCTCGAACATCATCTTGCGCTCCTCGTCGGTGTGGTCGTCACCATCGATGAAGTTGCCGGCGGCGCCGATCACGTTGAAGCCGATCCGGTCGGGATAGATCTCAGGCTCTGGCATCGGCTCTCCGTCCAGGGAGGCGCGGAGCTGGGCCTCGAGCTCGCCGATCGCTTTCTGGCCGGTGCCCGACACCGACTGGTAGGTCGAGACCACGAGCCGCTCGATCCCGACCGCCCGATGGATCGGCGCCAGCGCGACCATCAGCTGCATGGTCGAGCAGTTGGGGTTGGCGATGATGCCGCGGTGGCGCGCGAGCGCGTGCGGATTGACCTCGGCGACGACGAGCGGTATCTCGGGGTCGCGGCGGAAGGCCGAAGAGTTGTCGATGACCGTGGCGCCCTGCGCGACGAAGCGGGGGGCCCACTGCTGGGACGTGCCCCCGCCGGCTGAGAACAGGGCGATGTCAAAGCCGCTGAGATCGGCGCTGTCATCGAGCAACTGGACGGTGCGGCCGTCGATCACCGTCCCCGCCGAGTGCGTGGAGGCGAACAGGACGATCTCCTGGGCGGGAAACTCGCGCTCGGCCAGCAGCTCGAGCATCGTCCGGCCGACGGCCCCGGTGGCGCCGACCACCGCAACTCTCGTCATCGCGGCCCCGATTCGGGCTCGATGCCGCCCTCGCCGAGCGCGAACGCCGAGTGCAGCGCCCGGACAGCCTGGGGCACGTCCGTGGCCCGGATCACGCAGGAGATCTTGATCGGGGACGTGGAGATCATCTCGATGTTGATGCTCTCCTCGGCCAGGGTCGAGAAGACCTTGGCCGCGACCCCGGGGTGCGAGCGCATGCCGGCGCCGACGATCGAGACCTTGCCGATGTCACGGTCCGTGTCCACGCTCTTGAGGCCGAGCGCAACCGACACCGGCTCGAGCGCCGCCTCGGCGGCCCGCAGGTCGTCGGTGCCGATCGTGAACGACACCTCGGCGTCACGGCCCTCGGTCTGCGGCTCGTTCTGGATGATCGTGTCGACGTTACAGTTGGCCTCGGCCAGCGCGGTGAAGATCGACGCAGCCGCCCCGGGACGGTCCGGGACGCCGACGAGCGTGATCCGGGCCTCGTCGGTCGAATGGGTGACGGCGGTGATGAGGGGATGCTCCATCGTCTCGTCTTCTCCGAGGACAAAGGTACCGGGGCCGGGATCGAAGCTGGAGCGGCAGTGGATTCGCACCCCGTGGGTCCGCGCGTACTCGACCGAGCGCAGCTGCAGCACCTTGGCGCCGGAGGCGGCCATCTCGAGCATCTCCTCGAAGCTGACCTGCGGCAGCTTGCGCGCATCGGGGACGATCCTCGGGTCGGCGCTGAACACCCCCGCGACATCGGTGTAGATCTCGCACACCTCGGCGCCGATCGCCGCGGCCAGCGCGACCGCGGTGGTGTCCGAGCCGCCCCGCCCCAGCGTGGTCACGTCTCGGCTGGTCGAGACCCCCTGGAAGCCGGCCACCAGCACGATCAGCTCGTCGGCCAGCGCTTCCGAGATCCGCTCGGCGCGCACGTCGATGATGCGGGCCTTGGTGTGCGAGGTGTCGGTGACAATGCCCGCCTGCGATCCCGTCAGGGAGATCGCGCGGTGACCCAGATCGTTGATCGCCATGGCGCACAGCGCGCAGGAGATGCGCTCGCCGGTCGAGAGCAGCATGTCCATCTCGCGCCGATCCGGATCGGGTGAGACCTCCTCGGCCATCGCGATCAGCTCGTCGGTCGTCTTGCCGCGGGCCGACAGCACGGCAACGACGCGCTTGCCCGAGTCACGCTGGGCGACGATCCGCCGAGCAGCGGACTTGATCCGCTCGGCATTGGCGACGGAGGTACCGCCGAACTTCATGACCACAGTCTCGGACACGGCGAGAAAGGGTACGAGACGCCGGACCGAATGCCGCAGCTCAGCGTCCCGCGGCACCCCTGGCGAACGCGCGAGCAGACGCGACGGAGCTCGTGATCGGCCAGTCGGCCTGCTTGCGCACGTCGTACCAGACAACCGACCGGACCTCGGGGTGCCTGCGCAAGGTGGCGAACATGCCCCGGATCCAGGCCGACTTGGATCCACCCTGCTCGCCACTGCCGACCTCGCTGATCTGCAACGGCTTGGTCGGAGCAATCTCCCGCAGGACGCGAGCCGAGGGCTCGTAGATCCGTGCGAAGCTGCGCCAGCCACCCCACGGCAATGAAGTACCCCCGTTGAACACCGACAGGCCAACGACGTCGACGTAGGCGGCACCCGGGTAGGTTTCACGCGTGATGTTCAGGCTGCCGGCCGCCGGACTCCACACCCATCGCACATTGCGCGCGCCCTGGGACATCACAACGTTGTGCACATGGCGCCAGGCACGGACGAACTGGCCCGGCCGGTTGCCGTTGACCTGCTCGGACCAGGGGTACCAGTCGCCGTTCATCTCCTGGGCGAACCGCAACAGCACCGGGTGACCGAAGACACGGAGGGTCCGAGCCCACGCGCGGATGTAGGCGTCGTGGCGTCCGTCGATGATCGAGGCCAGGGTGAAGCGGCGCTGGTGGTGCGTGCTGCCGAAGTAGTCCCACGGCTCCCACGAGATCTCGGGGGTGCTGCCGCGCCTGGCCACCGCTCGCAGTTGAGCCAGATCGGGCCGCGCGTGCGCCCAATCGGCGTACCACATGACGATCCCGGCATGCGCGTGCACGGTCTGCTCGAAGGCGTTGACGGTTCCAAGGTCATCGAGAGTCCACGCCCGGAACGAGTTCTGGGCCAGCGGGACGGTCGTGACACCAAGCGCGAGCCGCACCGCGGCGGTTCGCGCCGGGGCTTCGGCGAACGGACCCGGGAGCGGTGCGGCCGGCGCCGGTGGCAGCGCCACGATCACCCCGGGCGCGGTGATCGCCGCCACGCTGACCGCTACCGACGCGCCGGTCGCGCCGAGCTTGCTGAGCGAACTGCGCAGCGCACCGATCCGCAGTGACCGCGGGTGCTCGTAGATGTGCAGCGCGAGAATCGTCACGGCACCGCCGGTGTACAGCACGACGTTGATCATGGCCAACGTGTAGTACCCGTGCGCGGCACCGGCGTCGATGCCCAGGAGCGCAGGGGCGGCGGAGATGAGAGCGAGCAGCAGATAGGGCGCGACCACTCGCATCGGGAGCGGGCTCACACCCTCGCGCCCCTTGGGGGTGACCTTGAACGCGAACTCGCGGCCGGCGATCCGGCCCGCGATGGCGTGCAGGCACCCGAAGAGCGCCCACGGCCAGCGCACGATCTGAAACAGCGCCATCTCCCAGGAGACGGCACGTGCGGTACGGGGGCGCAACCAGTCCAGAATTCGCAGCCACAGCACACTGGCCAGCAGCACGAACATCGCCGGGCCGAAATGAAGGTAGAACGAGCCCAGGGACATCCGCATGAACGGCGTGCGCGAGACGATGGCGACGATCGGGATCAGCACTGAGGCGAGCATCAGACCGCCGAACAGCGGATACCACCACAGGCAGAAGGTCAGCCGGATCTTGGCCTGGCGGCTGAGGCCGCGCCGGTACCGGTGGCTGATCCCCAGCAGCACGTTCATCATGCTGCGCGACCACTGGAACTCCTGGGTCATGCAGTCGGCAAAGGTCTCGGGACCGTCTCCGTGAGCCTCGGCGTCGACGGCGAACACGCCCTGCCATCCGCGTGAGCTCATCATCAGCGTGGTCGTGAAGTCCTCGGCCAGTTCCGGGCCCAGGCCGCCGATCTCGCGCAGCGCCGACGTGCGGACCGCGTAGTGCGAACCGATGCAGCTCGGCGCGAAGCCTCCGCTGTGCCCGGCCTGCGTCGGGCCGTGCAGCAGCGCCTCGGCGTATAGGCGTCCGCGTGCCGCCCAGGACCGGTGGGCGTTGCGATCGCAGATGCTCGGCGCAGCGACGTAGCCAACCAGGGAATCGTGGAAGGGGATCAGGATCTGGCGGAGATAGTCGCGCGCCGGCACATGGTCAGCGTCCAGCTGAGCGACGACGTCGTAGAGCCCGTAGCCCCACATGTCGTAGAAGTAGGCGAGATTGCCCTCCTTGCAGCGGGTGCGACGCGGCCAGCTCGGGCGGTGATACCCGGCGATGCCCTTGCGCGAGGAGACACGAATCCCGCGGGCATCGCACCACGTCAGGGTCGCGGCGGCGGGATCCTCATCGGCGAGCCATACGTCGTACGGATAGGGAAAGTCCTGGACGAGCATCGCCTCGAGCGTTCCCCGAACGATCGACCACGGCTCGCTCGGCGCCTTGGTGACGACCATCGCCGCGCGCAGCTCCGGCGGCTCCAAGGCCGGGTTGGGCCGTTTCATACGCCAGATCCAGAAGTAGAACCAGACCGGTAGAACCACGGTCTCCACCGCAAGCAGCGCAGAGTTGATGACGAGCGCAGCAGCGGTCGAGGCGTGGGATGGCTGTAGCCACCAATTCCAGCCCCACGCCGTGACCAGGACCCAAGCGCTGATCAGCACGGTCAGACGGGCGCGCTGACCACGGGTGAGCGGATCGACAAGGTGGCGGTTGTGGCGCCGACGCCGGCGCGAGCCGCGCCGCTCGGAGGCGGACATCCGGTCCGCCGATCGCGCGCTGCCCTGCGATACCTCATCGCGCCGGGGCGCCGTGGTGCTCATCCGTGATCCGAGTCCGTTCTCATCCCGACCCAAGAGGTCGAGACCGTTGTGCCTAGCCCCTCCGCGGAGGTGCGACGTCCGTGTCAGTCAAACCTCCACAACACCCGGATCCATCCGTACCGCTTGCCAAGGCTCACGAAGCGTGAGCGACAAGGGTCGGATCGTCGAGTGCGACGGGGTTCCGAACTGTTTCGGCAGACCCCGGCCGCAGCTTTAGCATCCGCTCGCGTGACCTCGAACGAGCCTCATCGGATCCGGCGTTCGCGCCCTGGAGCAGCCGGGTACGTCCCGAGAGAGACATGCGTCCAGATGAGGGCGTGTGTCTGTGATCGGGTTGTCCCGATGCCGACCAAATCATCAGAGTGTCTGACGCGCCTCCCCATATCCCCTGCCGCGAGTCCGTGCGGTCCGCAGGTTCGCGTCACCGGGCAATCCCGGCGCTGCTGGCGGTCCTCCTCCTCGCCGCCCTGGTCGGCGCCACCCCGGCCGCCGCTCAGCTGCGCGTATACGCCCACGGGCGGCTCACCCCGGTCACCCACGTCGCGCCCGACCCGGTCGCGCACGCGGCGAGCTCCCGTCGGTCCCACGGGGTGACCCGGGCCACGAGCTCAATGCCGCCGCTCGTGTTCGGCATCTATCCAGGAGGTGCCGCCGGCACGGTCGGCCCGAGCGGCCCCGTCGCGCCCGAGGATCCCACCAAGCGCCTGGCCGCGCTCCAGCAGCTCAGGGCTCCGGGCGCTCCGTTCGTGCTGCACCTGTACGCCGGCTACACGGGCCCTGACGGCTACACGGTCGACCAGCAGATCGGCGACCAGATCTCCGCGTACACCGCGGCCGGCTTTCAGGTCGAGATCGCGCTCTGCTACCGGCCCGCGGACGGCGGCTCACCCGCCGACGCCAGCGGCTTCGCCGACTTCGCACGCTCCACGGTGACCCAATACGCCGCCAACCCCGAAGTCGTCGCGCTCCAGGTAACCAACGAGGCCAACCAGGGCGGGGCCCCGAATGCGTCTGACGGCTATTACGCCGGCGCCAAGGACGCACTCATCGGTGGCGTAATCGCCGCCCACAGCGCAGCTGTCGCCACCGGCGATTCCCAGCTCAAGATCGGTTTCAACTGGGCCTACGCCAACGACGCCGGTCAGAAAGCGTTCTGGAGCTACCTCGGCACCCACGGCGGCCGCAGCTTCACCTCGGCCCTGGACTGGGTCGGGCTTGACGCCTATCCCGGCACCTGGGGCCCCGGTATCTCCGGCTCACTCGCCCAGGGCACGGCGTCGGCGCTCACCACCGCCTTCACCACACTGCGCGGCACCTATCTGCCCCTCGCTCACATCCCCTTCTCGGTGGCCCTTCACGTGTCCGAGAGCGGCTACCCGACCGGACCCGGACGCACCCCGGCGATGCAGCAGACGGCGCTGCAGGCGGCGGTCGCGACGGTGGCTGCTGGTCAGGCCCAGTTCAACATCAGCGACTACCGCTGGTTCGATCTCCGTGACGCGGATTCATCGAGCTCGAGCTTCGAGAGCCAGTACGGCCTGATGACCGATAGCTATACGCCCAAGCCGGCGTTCGCGACCTATCAGGGTCTGGTCGCCCAGCTCGGCGCACCGGCTACGCGCATGAGCGCGCTCAGCCGCCTGCGCCACGCACTGCGCCTGCGCTGAGCGCCGACAACGAGCGCTCTACACCGAGCGCCGGCCGGCGAAGGCGCGGCCGAGCGTCAGCTCGTCGGCGTACTCGAGGTCGGCCCCGACCGGCAGGCCGCTGGCCAGCCGGGTCACCGTCAATTCCGGGCGTCGCTGGCGCAGACCGCCGGCGATGTGCAGCGCCGTCGCCTCACCGGTGGTGGTCGGGTTGGTGGCGATCACGACCTCTCGCACACCGTTGGCCTCGGCGCGGGCGTACAGCTCGCCGATCTTGAGGTCCTCGGGGTCGATGCCGTCGATCGGCGAGAGCGCGCCGCCGAGCACGTGATAGCGCCCGGCGAACTCATGGGTGCGCTCGATCGAGATGACGTCCGATGGCTCCTCGACGACGCAGATCAGCTCGGCGTCGCGGCGCTCATCGGCGCAGATCCGGCAGCGAGGACCGTCCGCCAGGTTGAAGCACACTTCACACAGGCCGATGCGTTCCTTGACCTCGCGGATCGCGTCCGCCAGCGCACCCGCCTCCTCGTCACTGGCCCGCAACAGGTGAAACGCCAGCCGTTGAGCGGTGCGGCCGCCGACCCCCGGCAGCCGGGAGAGCTCGGTGATCAGACGCTGGACGGGCGGGGCGTACACGGGCCGCCCGGATCACATGCCCGGCAGGCCGAGCCCACCCAGGCCCCCGAGCCCGCCGGCGATGCCGCCCATCTTGGCCGCGGCGCGCTCCTGAGCGGCCCGCAGGCCCTCGTTGACCGCGGCGAGGACCATGTCCTGCAGCAGCTCGACGTCATCGGGATCGACGGCCTCGGGGTCGATCGTGATCGACTTGACCTCGAGATCGCCGGTGACCTTGACGGTCACCATCCCGCCACCCGCCGAGGCGTCCACGACCTCGTCCTTGAGCGATTCCTGGGCGGCGATCATGTCCTCCTGCATCTTCTGCGCCTGCTTGAGCAACTGCTGCATATTGGGCTGGGGACTCATCTGGCCTCTTCCTGATCGGGGTCTTCGAGGACTTCCTCGGCGTCGAACTCCTCCATGAAGCGTCGCACGAGCTCCTCTCCGTCAACGTCAACGGGGGCAGCCGGCGTCGGCACCGGAGCGGCGTCGCGCAACTCGTACTGCAGCCGCAACGTGGCCCCGGTGATCGACCGGACCGCCTCGGCGGTGGCACGGCGGTAATCGTCCTGCTCTGCCTTGCGCTTGAAGAACGCGCCGCCGGCCGGGAACGCGAGCGTGAGCAGATCACCGCTCATGCTCACCGGCCGGGCCGCCTCCAGGGTGGCGGCAAGCATCGCGTTGGCCTTGCGAACGAAGTCCACGACCGCCGGCCAGGCGATGGTCAGCGCGTCGAGGTCAGGTGGACCGCCGAGCGCATCCGGTCGGCCGGTGACTGGCGTGGCCGGCGGCGCAGGGGCCGGGGGGGTGCGGGCGGCAGCGGGTGTCGCGGGCGGCGGCATCGAGGACGCCGGCATCGGGGCGGACGCGGGCGTCGCGGCGGTCGCCGTCAGCGCGGCGGGCGGTGCCGGCGACGACGCAGTCTCGGGCTGCACGATCTCCGCGTGGCCCGTCTCCGGCGAGGCGGCGTCTGGCGGCACGGCATCCGGGGGCGCTGTTTGTCCCGGGCCGGCGGCCATGCGCCGGACGACCTGTTCGAGCTGATCAATGCGGGCCAGCAGCGCCGAGGTCGACGGATCCACCTCCGGCGCGGCGGCCTTGATGAGCACGAGTTCGAGCTGGATCCGGGCCTGGGCACCGTTGGCGGTCGCCTCCAGCGCAGCGGCGACGAGGTCCAGCAGCCTGATCACCTCGGCGCTCGACAGCGCCTGGGCCTGAGACAGCAGCCGCGCGTCGCGCTCAGGAGTCACCCGCAGCTCGGGTGGGACCTCGCCAAGCATGCCAACCGCGAGCAGCTCGCGTCCGTGAACCTCGAGATCGCGGAGGATCTGACCCGGGTCGCGGCCGGCCGCGGTGAGCGCCCCGGCTCGGCGCAGCGCCTGGGCGGGATCGCGCGCCAGCACCGCGTCGATCGCCTCAAACAGCTGCTCGGCGTCGGCCACGCCGAGCACGCTGAGCACATCGGGGGCGGTGATCGTCTCGTTCCCGGCATAGGTGAGCAGCTGCTCGAGCGTGCCGAGCGCATCCCGGAAGCTGCCGGTCGCGTGGCGGGCGATCAGCGCAACGGCAGCCGGTTCGATCGCGATCTGCTCGGTGGCCGCGACCCGCCCGACCACGTGGCTGACCTGCTCGACGGTCGGGCGGCCGAAGTCAAAGCGATGACAGCGGTCCACCACGGTCGGCAGCACCTTCTGCGCCTCGGTCGTGGCGAGCACGAAGATCGTCCGGGGCGGCGGCTCCTCGAGCGTCTTGAGGAACGCATTCCAGGCCTGGGAGGAGAGCATGTGGGCCTCGTCCAGGATGTAGACCTTGTGGCGGCCCGAGACCGGGGCGTAGGCCACCTTCTCCCGCAGATCCCGGATGTCGTCAACCGAGTTGTTGGAGGCGGCGTCCATCTCGATCACGTCCAGCGAGGTCGCGTTGGCGATCGAGACACAGGAGTCGCACACGCCACACGGGGTGATCGTCGGACCCTGCTCGCAGTTCAGACACGCGGCGAGGATCTTGGCCGTGCTCGTCTTGCCCGTCCCCCGCGAGCCGACGAACAGATAGGCGTGATGGACCTGGCCGCGCTGCACGGCGTTGGAGAGGGTGCGCACGATCTGCTCCTGGCCGACGACATCGGCGAAGGTGCGGGGACGGTGGCGGCGATAGAGGGACGGGCCGGTCGACACGGACAGTCGAGTCTAGATGCCACCCCGGCCACCTGAACGCCAATGCCGACGCGTGCACGGCAGCTAGATTCCCACCCTGAATGGGGCTCTACATCGGGGGGACCGGAAGCTTCGCGGCCGAGATCGCCGACTGGGCGCGCGCGGGCGGCCACGCCGTCACGGGACTGATCGAGCTGCGCGACCCGGCTCGCGTCGGCACTCACTTCCACGGCCTGCCGACGATCTCCCTGGACCAGCTTCCCGACGGTCATGCCGCAGCCCTGGGGATCGGGGGCGACCGCCGGGGCGTCTGGGTCGCGCTGGCCGGCGGGGGGGCTCAGCCCTGCTCGATCGTGCACCCCACGGCATACCCGGCCGCCGACGTCGAACTCGGGGCGGGGGTGACCCTGGGGCCACTCACGGTGATCGGTGCCGCCAGCGTCGTCGGTGAGCAGACGATCATCTCACGAGGGAGCCTGATCGGGCACCACGCTTCGATCGGCGCGTTCGCGACCCTGAACCCCGGGGTCAACGTGGGTGGCAACACCCGAATCGGGGACGGCGCCTTCATCGGCATGGGAGCGGTCATCGTCAACGGCGTGTCGATCGGGTCCGCCGCGGTGATCGGCGCCGGTGCTGTCGTACTGCGCGACGTGCCCGCCGGCGCTCGTGTCCAGGGCGTTCCGGCGCGTACGCACGCATAGGGTGGATGGCGCTGGGAAAAGTGGACCGTGCACCCTCTGTCGTTGCCGTACTCGGGGCCGCACTCACCATCTGGACACTCCGATCAAGCCCTCCCACTGCGCCTGCCGGTGACCGCTTAAGGCTGCTTCCTTCCGGACCTGACCTGGTTCACGGGCCAACATCGCAATGGGACCTGATCATCAACACGACCAAATGGGGCGCCGACCTCGGGCCTGGAGCCCCTAAAGAGGGAATTCAGCCCCACTAGAGCGGATTGTGGGTACAGGGCACCGCTATCACCCCGCCTAGCACGGTCCGGCCGAAATCCTAGCCGGTCGCGGCGGGGTCCGGGGCACCGCGCTGTATGGTCAGCGCGCTATGTCGGTCGGCGTCATTGGGCTGGGCTACGTCGGACTGCCACTGGCGGTCGCGTTTGCCGAGGCCGGGGAGCGCGTGATCGCCGTTGACATCGATGCGACCAAGGTCGCCGCGATCGTCGCCGGTGAGTCCTACATCGAGGACGTGCACTCCGATCGGCTCGCTGCCGCGGCGCTCCGGATCACGGCCACCACCGAGCTTGAGCCGCTGAGCGAGGCGGACGCGATCCTGATCTGCGTCCCCACCCCCCTGTCGGCCAACCGCGAGCCCGACCTCGGTCCGCTGCTCGCGTCCGCGCGGGCCCTGGCGCGGGTCGTGCGTGCCGGGCAGCTCGTCGTGCTCGAGTCGACCACCTATCCGGGTACGACCCGCGAGCAGCTGGTGCCGCTGCTGGAGGCCGGGGGCCTGCGGGTCGGCGAGGACCTCAACGTGGCCTTCTCCCCCGAACGGGTCGATCCCGGGCGCACTGACTTCACGATGCGAACGACCGCCAAGCTCGTGGGCGGGGTGACCCCGGCCTGCACCGAACGGGCCGCCGTCCTGTACGGCCGGGTGTGTGATCACATCGTGCGCGTCTCCAGCCCCGAGGTGGCCGAGATGGCCAAGCTGCTGGAGAACATCTTCCGATCGGTCAACATCGCCCTGGTCAACGAGCTGACGATGCTCGCGGACCGCATGGGGATCGACATCTGGGAGGTGATCGACGCCGCGGCGACCAAGCCCTACGGCTACATGCGCTTCGAGCCCGGCCCGGGGATGGGTGGGCACTGTCTGCCGGTGGATCCCTTCTATCTCGCCTGGCGCGCCCGCGAGTTCCACATGGCGACCGAGTTCATCGAGCTCGCCGGCAAGATCAACCAGCAGATGCCGCTCTACTGCGTGGAGCGCATCGACCGGGCCCTCAACGATGTCCGCAAGCCGGTCAAGGGCTCGCGGATCGCGCTGCTCGGCGTCAGTTACAAGGGCGGCGTCGGCGACACCCGCGAGTCACCCGCGCTACGGATCCTCGAGCTGCTCGCCCGGCGCGGAGCGGTGCTCTCCTATCACGACGACTACGTGCCGACGCTCCCCGAATTCGGCCTGGAGAGCGCCCCGCTGAGCGAGGTCATGACCGCCGACGCTGTCGTGCTCGTCACTGCCCACCCGGGGTTGGACTACGGCGCGATCGTCACGCGCGCACCGCTGTTCGTCGATCTGCGCGGCCGCACCCGCCGCCTGCACGGCGACACCCTCGTGCAGCTCTGAAGCAGGCCACGGGACGCCCGCGCCTTCACAGCCGGATCAACAACCGGCCGCACGCGAGAGGGGGCTTCGGACTCCCTCTCCCGTCGTGGCCCGCCGTCGCTGGTGATGTGTCCGTGGCGCGAGCCGGACCGCCGACCGCGCTCAGCCCTCGGCCTCGAAGGCCTCGGCCAGCGCCAGTGAACGCGGCAGCGGGAGCGGGAGCGGCACGGCTCGGCGGGTCCAGGTGCGGCGTGTCGGCAACCATGCGATCAGCCCGCCGAGGCCAGGGACCCAGATCGAGATTGCGTGGTAGACGAGGACCGCGCTGACCGACGCGGCCGGGTTCATGCCGTAGAGCACGAGCGCGGCGGCCAAGCCGGTGTCGAGCACGCCGATCCCGGCCGGAATCGGGATTGTCGTCGCCAGGTATCCGATGCAGTAACCGATGATCAGCGCGAGCACGCCGAGACGGTGGCCGGTCGCCGCGCAGGCGGCGTAGAGCGCGGCCATGTCGAGCAACAGGAAGCCGGCACCGCCCAGCAGTCGCCAATGGGGGCGCCGTGCCGATGACCATGCTCCCTCGAATCCGGTTGCCACCGCCCTCAGCACCCGCGGCGCGCGCGACCCGAGGCGACGCGCGGCGAGGACCGCACCCGTCGCGCCACCGAGGAAGGCGATCGAGACGAGGATCGGGACGCCGGCATGCGCGACATCGTGCGGGCCGCCCGGGACACCGAGCAACAGCAGCACTCCGGCGGCGCCGTTGACGGCAAACCCGAACGCAGTCAGCAGGCACAACAGCCCGGCGCATCGCTTGACGAGCTCGCGCAGGCCGATCCCGTGACGGCGCAGCAGCAGGCTCGTTGCCGCCGCCGAGGAGATGTTGCCGCCCGGCAGGACCGCTCCGGCTCCCATCGCCATCCACGCCACCTGCAGACCGTCACGCCGTGACGGCTCCGGAAAGATGCGGCGGAAGATGACTACGTAGCTCAGGCAGGATGCGAGCTCCACGCCAATCGCGACCGCAACCCAGCCCGGCTGCATCCGTTCGATCTGCCGCATGACCTGGGCCAGCGGCGCGACGTACAGCAGCGCAGCGACGGAGATGGTGCCGATGAGCAGCATTGCCACGAGCCGCACCGCCGAGGAGCGGCTCCGGCGAGGCCCCGGGATGATGGGACCTGGATCAGTGCCTGCCATGTCCCCTGACATGGTCGCCGATCGGCGGCGCGGGTGCGTAGAATCGTCCGCCCGAGTCGCCCGGGCGCGTAGCTCAGTGGGAGAGCGCTCGCTTCACACGCGAGAGGTCGGTGGTTCGAAACCACCCGTGCCCATTCGAAAAGGCCCTGGTAATCGGGGCCTTTTTGCGTGTGATGAGGGAGTTTGAGGTCATCCTCGGGGGGTTGATGTTGCGTTTGGGGCCCACTTTTGGGGCCCACCGGCCGTTTTGGCCGTTCTACGGGAGCGCTTTTCCGCGCTTCCGGAGGTTTGACGGGACATCTTCTCGCGTGCCTCGGCTGGAATGTCGGGGCTGCCGAGATCCGTCCCTGCCAGCAGCGCCTCGAAGGCGCGTTTGACCTGCGGACGGCTCAGCCGCTTCTGCACGTGGGCATAGATCTCGAGGGTCGTCTTCGAGTCCTCGTGACCGACCTGGTCCATCACGTAGTGCAGTGGCGCACCCGCCTCGAGCATCAGGCTGATGTACGTCCGCCGCAGCGTGTGCGGCACCACCGGCGGCAGTGCGGCCCGCCCGTGATCCGCCCTTACGGCGTTGGCCTTCTCGACCACACGGGCGAGGATCGTGCGGACGTTGTCCTTGTTCCTCGGCTTCCCGCTCGCGGTCGCGAATACGAAGCCGTCCAGGTCGACGGTCTCCTGCTCCGCACGCCAGGCGTTCAGCTCATCCACGACGTCCAGCGTCATGTCGACCTGGCGCCTGCCGGCGTCCGTCTTGGCCTGCTCGATCACCAGCCGCTCGTGATGGACGTCGACGTCCCGCCATCGCAGCTGGCACAGCTCGGTGACCCGCAGGCCGGTCTTGGCCATCACCGCGATCATCGGGCGGCGGCCGATCTGCCGGTCACGCCGCATGCTTCTGTCCATCTCGCCGGCCTTGGCGAGCAACTCGACCAGCTCATCGGGCTCGAGCACCCTCCTGACCGGGCGAGGCGCTTTGAGCCGGCGGCGCTTGCCGCGGGCCGGGTTCGTCTCGAGCCCTCCCCGCTCGACCGCCGCGTCGAGGATGTTCGCCAGCAGGACGAGCGTCTTGTTGATGCTCTCATTGCTGAGGACGACTCGCTTCTGGCCGTCCTTGCGGGTAAGCGGCATGCCACGCGCCGCCGCCGCTCTTACGCCCTCCCGTTCGGCGACCTTCGCCTCGCGGTAGCGGTCGACCGCATCGACGTCGATCTCGGAGATCTCCATCTCCGAGAAGAACGGCAGCAGGTGCTTCGTCAGACGCCACTCGTAGTCGAGCTGCGTGTTGGGTCTGAGCTCGGCTCGCTTCGCCGTCCACCAGCGCGACGCGAACTCGTGGAAGGTCTGCTCGCCGACCGCCTCGCGGCGGACGACCGCCTCCGGCTTCCAGACCCCGGCTCGCACCTGTGCGAGGACATCGTCGAGCTTGCGCTCGGCTTTGCGGAAGGTCCACCCGTCGCGGTCGGTGCCGAGGCTGACGCTGTAGCGCCTCCCGCCGGCACGGAACCTGATCGAGTAGTTGAGCCGTCCGTCGGATCGCTCACGCACGCGGATCTCGCCGCGCGCTCGTTTCTCCATCTGGGCCTCCTGGGCTCGCCGTGATGCCCGGCGCGCCGAACGGGCGCCCGGGCCCGATCCGGCGAGTCTATGCCCGGTCCGTGTCACGGCTCGCGGTCGAAATCGAGGAGCTCGAAGCGGGGGCGCCCGGGCCGTTGCCGGGTCTGGCGTCGCTTCGCCGGGCTGCGGCGGGCGGGAGCCGTCTCGGGCAGCGAGCCGCCCACCTGCGGCCACCGCTCGCTGACGATCTTCGGATCGAAACGGAGTCGCGGCCGGACGCCGCCGCCGAGGCGCACGCAGCCGAGCTCGTCGGCGTGCTGGTAGACGAACCGGACAGCGACGTCGTAGTGCTCGGCGACGCGGCCTGCGGACCAGAGCCCGTCGTCGTAGGCAGCGACGGTCTCCGCGCTCGCGGACTGTCGGCTGGGACGATCGGTGTCCGGTCGCCCGGCTGTCGGACCGGTGATCGCCCCGGCTTCGACGAGCTCGGCGAGGTGTGGCCCGAGTCGGGCCGCGAGGCGATCGGCGATCTCGTCGGCGAGGGCGCTCACCAGCAGCGCGGCCGGGTCGGTGTGGATGTCAGCTCTGTCCCGCATCACCGGTCATCTTGCTTTCTCCTGGGTGCTGCAGGCGCGTGCCCGGGTTCGGGTGTGGTCGACGGTCGGGATGGACCGGAGGAGCGCGGCGGCGCGCTCGCGCGTTGAGCGGGCCGGGGTGCTGGCGGCGGCGTTCGAGGATCCGGTCGGTGAGGTCGTAGCCGTCGCTGCGGCCCGGCGCGAGGTCGACGGCGTCGACCCGGATACCAGCCGCGCTCAGGCTGGCGGCGATCCTCGCGGCGGCGGCGCGACCGGGCGGATCGCAGTCCATGACGACCGTCACGTGCTTGCCAGTCAGCTGCTCCGCCCACTCCGGCTGCCAGGCGCTCGTGCCCGGGACGGCGATCGCTGCGAGCCCGCAGGAGCGTGCGGCGATCATGTCCGGCGGGCCCTCGACCAGCACGACGTACTTCTGGGCGATCCGCACCGGATGCGGGATCAGCCCGAGGCGCGTGCCCGGAAGGGCGAGCATCTTCGGCTCACGCGGCCCGAACGGGTCGTAGCGGCAGACTCCTTGAAGGGCGCCTTGTTCGTCTCGGACGGGGATGGTGATCCGAGCGCCGTCGAACCCGATCTGCAACTGGCGGGTCACGCGGATCCCCCATGCCCGCTCGAGCGCGAGCCGGCGGGTCAGGCGGCCGCTGTCGTCGAGCATCGCTGCCCAGGCCGCGATGTCTTCCTCACCTGCGGCGAGGGTGGTGATGGCCGGTGGTGCCGGCGCTTGGTTCGGCTGTCGGGCCGGCGGCGCTTGTCTGTCTCGGCGGTCCATCGGCCGGTGGTCGGCCGCGCGGGGCTCGGCGAGGCCGTGGGCGATCAGCAGCTCCATCGCAGAACGGGGCGAGTGGCCCGCGTCACGCGCGGCGTCGTAGGCACCGCCGCGGGCGCCGCAGCCGTGGCAGTTCCAGGCGCCCGACGCGAGGCTGACCGAGCAGGATGGCGAGCTGTCGCCATGCCGGTGGGCGTCGGGCTGCGCGAAGCAGTGGACGGTGGCGTTGAGTGTGGCCCGTTCTGGGAGCTCGATGCCGATCGAGACGTAGAAGGCGCGGACGTCGGGAGTGCTCATTCGCAGACCTCCGGCATGTAGGCGGCGATGAACTCCCACTCGCCGTTGATCAGGGGCACTTGGCGGGGGTAGCGGGCTGCCCAGGCGCAGCACTGCTCCAGACTCAGATCGCCGCGTCGCATGGCGGCGATCCGCTCATTGGCGGTCATCCGCCACACGGCCTCGAGCCGGGCGTCGCGCTCGGCGCTGAGGCGGACCATCCGGTCCATGAGTTTCTCGCGGGTCATGAGTGTGTTTGTGGTCGGGGGCCGTTGGAGCGCCGGCCCGATGCCGGCGCTCCGCGGTGCGGGTTCGTCAGGCGGCGACCGCCTGAGGGGCCTCGGCCTCCGCCGGCTGGTCATCGTTCGGGCGCCCGCCGCCGCCGAACTGGACACGCCCGATGACGAAGTGCTTGGAGTGGCGGGTGCCGTCGTCGGCCTCCCACTGGCGGTAGGCCAGCCGGCCGGTGACGGCGATCGCTCGGCCCTTCGTCAGATACTTCGCGCACGCGTCAGCCTGGGTGCCGAAGGTGGCGACGTCGATGAACAGCGGCGGCTGGTCCTTCTGGTCGTTGACCGCGAGCCGCAGGTTGCAGACCTTGCGGTCGTCGTCGAGCTGCTTGATCACGGGATCGGCCGTCAGATGGCCGACGAAGGTGACCGAGTTCACTGCGGGGGTTGAGGCGCTCATCTTTGGTTCCCTCCTTGTGGGATCCGGTGGTTGACGTAGCCCGAAACGCCGGCCGGCGGCCGGACGCGGAACCGAGCCCGCGGGCGAGGGAAAGGGAGGCGATCGACGACCTTGAAGCCGTCCGGCCGCCGGTCGGCGACACTCGGCGAAGGCAATCTCCGGCTCCCGCAGCCGTGGGAATCGAAGTCGGCTCTATGGACGACAGGTCTCACGGAAGTTGCTCCCGGGTCTGGTCGGGTTCCGTGATGGCGCGACGATCAGATCGATCGCTGGTGCTGACGTTCCGCCGGGTGAATGACAGTCGCTGCCGTCCGGTGGCATCGCGGCGGGCGCGGAGGGTGATCCAGGCGGGCGCGAGCCGGCCGTAGACGAGCAGGCTGCTCGATCGCTCGGCCTGGCGGACGCGATGTGGGGCGGCCAGCGGTCGGTGCTCGGTGCTGCGGGTCTTCGACCCGGGAGTGGTGATGCTGCGCTGTTGGGTGGAGATCCGGGCGATCTCCTCATCGCCCAAGGTGCCGCGGAGATAGTCGAGGGTGGCGCGGTCGCCGATGCCGGAGCAGAAGAGCCGAGCGCGGTGGTTGGCGATGATCGTCTCGGCCTTGTCGCGTCCCCAGCGGTCGTAGCCCTGAGAGATGTTCTGCAGCACACAGAGCAGGTGGACCCCCTGCCCGGGGCCGGTCGAGGCGATCTCGTCGAGGTTGGGAAGCGGCGCGATGTTGCAGACCTCGTCGAGGGCGAGCAGCAGCGCGGGGTCGATCGGGCGGCCGGTTCTGGCGCTGCGTTCATAGGCGCCCGCGACGATGTGGGCGACGAGCGCGGCGAACAGTCCGCTGAGCCGCCGCTGGTCGCTGGCCGGCGCGACGAGGTAGAGGGTGTTGGCGCCGCTCAGCAGCCAGTCGGCGCTGATCCGTGACTCGCCCATCGTCGCGCCGGCGACCTGCGGCTCCTGCCACGCATCGAGTGCGGTGGCGATCGTCTGCAGCAGGCTGGAGACGAAGCGCTGGTCGGCGCCCTTGACTGACTGGATCGAGTCGACCGCCGCAGAACCTCCGGTCGGTTTCGTGTCGTCGAGGAGCTTCGTCGGCTCGTCGAACTCGGAGGTCGCGATCCAGTGCAGGACGTCCGCCATCGTCAGATCGGTGGCTCTCGTGGCCGCGAACAGGAGCGAGGCGAGGTAGCGGGCGCCCGCCGGCCGCCAGAACGCATCGTCGGCGGAGCGGCCCTGCTGCTCGCCGACACCGAGCAGCGCCGCGGAGGTGCGTCGGGCCGCGGTCCACGACGTGGACGCGCTGAGCGGCGACCAGACGGCGTGCCCGACGCTCGTCACCTGCGTCGGGTCGAAGACCCGCACTTCACCGAGCTCCGAGCGCACCGCGAGGGTCTGGACGAGCACGTCGGACTTGACCGAGGTCGAGACCACCGGCCCGTCCCACTCGCTCATCGCCGGAACGACCAGCCCGGTCGTCTTACCTGACTGGGTCGGTCCGACGACCATCACGGAGGCGCGCTCCTCGGCAGCGATCAGCCCCCGGCGGTGATGGCCCAGCGTGATCCGTCCCGGCTGCGGCCGGCCGACGCGCAGCTCGGCAAGATCGGACCTGGTCGCCCAGCGCGCCGCGCGCCGTCCGGGCGTCCGGTTTCGGACCCGCCGGACAGCGACCCAGCCGGCGACGGCGGTCGCCGCGACCGCGATCAGTGACACGAGCAGGATGGCTTGCAGCTCGGCGGTTCCCGGAAGGTTGTGCCGGTCGGTGGCGGGCCAGGCGAGCGCGGGATCCGACAGGCGGGAGATGAGGCGCGCGAGGAGCGTGCCTGCCTGTGGAGGGCCGATCCAGATCGGGCTCCCACCGCCGGCGAGGCCGGCGAGCGCGCTCGCCAGGATCGCGAACGCGAGCACGGCGGCGAGCGCACCGCACAATCCGGCGAGCGGCCAGATCGAGTCGTCACCGCGGCTCATGTCGCTGTCTCCGTCCTGGGCAGGTCGCGCCGCGTGCCCATCGCCTGATCGGTGTCGATCAGGTCCCATTCGAGGTCTGAGAGGAGGTGGCGGACCTCGAACGAGCGGCCGCCGGCGCGCCAGAGCGCGACGCCCTGGTCGAGCTGGCCGATCAGCTTCGTCTCGGTCTCGGAGAGGCCCAGCGCGTCGGTCGTGAGCGGGATCTCCTGGGCGTGCTGGCGGTAGACGATCGTCGTCGATGCGTCCGCGAGGAGTCCCTCGGCGAGTCGCTGCTGGCGGGTGCCCTGGTCGCCGGCGGCGCGCAGGTCGGAGATACGGTGCAGCACGAGCCAGTGCTGCACGCCGGTCTTGCGCGAGAGCTTGAACGCTGCTTGGTAGTACTCGCCGAGCCCGGCGATCGGCAGTGCCCGCCACGCCTCGTCGTTGATCCGGATCGTCTTCTCGAGCTCCCGGCCGGTCCGGCGCGCGCGTTCGGCTCGTTCGATCCGCTTGGCGTCGAGGAACGCGACCGCGCACACCATTGCGACCGCGATCGGTAGGTTGACCGCGGCGATCCCGTCGGTGATCTCGGAGAGGTCGAGCGAGATGACGGGTGCGTCGAAGACGTCCTCCCCGGCGGTCGTCGGCCCGTCGAACATGCCTCGGAGTGGGCCGTGGCAGAGGCGCTGCAGCGCCAGCGCGACCTCCCGCAACTCAGCCTGGACGCTCTGCGTGCTGGTGCCGAGCCGGTCCGCCAGCCCGGCCGCGGGCGCGCGGAGCTGGTCGATCACGTCGGGGATGCAGACCTCGGCCCCGTCCTTCCGGGCGTCGGCCTGCTCGAGTGCGGCGGAGAGGCCGATCGCCTCGGCCTGGCTGAGCGGGCGAGCGAGCATCGCGCGGGCGATCGCTTCCAGCAGCCCCTCGCGCATCTCGCGCCGGCCGATCCGCGTGAGCGGGTTCAAGCGCGTGCCACCGCCGGGGGTGAGCCTGATGATCGTTCCGCCGAGCGCACGGACGAGCGGGTCGTACTCTCCCTTGAGATCGACGATCTCACCGCGGCGGCCGAACACCCGTGAGCGCATCAGCCACGTCTTCGACAGGCTCGACTTTCCGAAGTCGGGGCGGCCGATGACGAGAGTGTTGGCGTCGTTGAGTACGCCGCGGGCGTAGAGGACCCAGGGGTCGTAGACGAAGCTGCCGCCATGCATGTCGCGGCCGATGTAGACGCCCTGGGCACCGAGGCCGGCCTCGGCGACCGCCGGGTAGACGGCCTGGAAGTGAGCCGTCGTCGCCTGGTGCCCGGGCCGCTCACCCGGCAGCCGGCAGCGAGCGAGTCGCGCGGTCGGCGACTGTGACCGATCCCGTCGCAGACCCGTGGTGCGGACTCGGTGCTCCGCCTCGGCCGCGCGCTGCGCCCGGCTTCTCACTTCAACCCCCTGCAGAGCGGGAGCGCGAACGTGAACCCGAGCGCCTGTTGCCCCCACATCCGCTCCAGGCGAAGCGGCGCGGCTTTGGCCTGCAGGTCAACGCGTGACACCGCGGCTTCGAGCTCGTCGCGGGCATCCGGTCCGGTGTCCGGGACGCTGACGGTGACGTAGGCGCTGTAGCGGACGTTCGCGTGCCCCTGCGCAAGCTCGGCCTCCTGGCTGGCGGCGCCGTGCTCGCGCTGGCGCTGGCGCTGACTCGTTCGCTGCCCGACCCGTGCGCGGAGGCTGTCCTCGGTCGCGGCCTCGGTCATCGCCCGCTCGGCCTTGCGGATCGCGCGAGCCGGCCCGACAAGCTCCATGCAGACCGCGACGGTCCTCGTCGTGTCCGCACGCATCAGCAGCGGTTGAAGGAAGACCGCGCGGACGTCGATCCGCGGCCACTCCGCGACCCACAGCGTGCAGTGCAGGGCGCCGTCTGCGCGGAGGTGCGACCAATGCTCGTCGCGGGCGGCCGGCGCCGCCGTGTGGGCCGCGGCGCCGTACTCGACGGTCTGGTCCTGGTCGCGGTGGCGCTGCCGGCGTCCCCAGGGGTCATAGCCGTCGCGGATCGCGGCCGCGAGGCCTCGGCGGGTAAGGACGCCGGTCGGGGTGATCCCGGCGCCGTCGAGCAGCTCGATCAGCCGCCCGACCTCGCCGGCGAGGACCGCCATCGCACCGAGATCGCCGCCTCCGAGGCGCGCGACCGGCCGCCTGGCCGCGGGGCGGCGCGCGTCGATCTGCAACGCGAACAGCAGCTCGTGCTCCTCGGCGACATGGCCGGCGCGGCCGATCAGCCGCAGGTATGAGACCAGCTCGTACGGAGGGTCGTCGAGGGACGCGTCCTCGCGCTTGGCGTCCAGGAGGTATCCGCCGAGTGCGTCCGGGATCGCCGGGCAGTGCCCGCTCGACCCAGGCGATCCGCCGCAGCGGGGAGTCGTCACGTGCGAGCGCGGCCAGCACGCCCCCGTACTCCTCCAGGCGCTGTTGGCGCTCGTCCGGGGAGAGCAGCTCGAACGCCCGGCACTGGACGCGGACGACAGCCGTGTATGTGCGGGCACGACGGTCCTTCGCAACGCCGAGCAGCGCCCGGTCGTACGCCGACAGCTCACACTCGAGCAGCTCGATGTCAGAGAGCTCGGACGGCCGGTCGCGCGGCGGCTCGACCGGCCGTGGGTCAAGACCGCCGACCGGGAGCGCGACGACATGGCCGGCGAGCGCCATCTGCGCCCGAAACCGCGCACGTCCTCGACCGAGCAGGAACCGCATCACGATCGGCGCCCATTGATCAAGGGTCTGCCCCCGGATCGGCACGATCACGACGCTCGCCACCGCTGCCGCCATCACCAGGGCGAGCACGAGGCCGCCGAACCCGCCGGTCCGAAGCGAGGCGAGCGCGAGCGCGCCCGCGAGGATCAGCCCGGAGAGCTGTGCGATCCGCAGGCCGAGGATGAACCCCGCGCTCGGATGGGGCGCGAACCGATAGGTGGTCTCAGGCTGCTCGGCCGGCATCAGGCAGGCCGCGGCTTCGGAGGACGTGCGCGATGCGAGCCACCAGGCGACGGCGGAGCGGGTGCTCTGGGTGGCGTCCTCGCCGCTGACCGGCTGGGCGTGGCCTCACCTCCGGTCGGCGCTGCGGTCGCAGCGCTGGCCGTTGAGCGTGCCGCCGTGCGGGAGGGTCTGCGGCCGGGCGCGCGGGTCGCTCCGCCGGTCGAGCCGCTCGGCGAGCCCGGCGTCGGCTCGCCGCCGCCTCCGCGCTGCCCGCCGCTTGCCGCTCCCCCGGCCAGGCCGGCCGCGACGGCGACTGCGCCGCGAGCCGCCGAGCCGGCCGTCGCGCCCGCGAGACCTCCCGCGGGCGCGGGCCGAGCCGCCGCGCGTCGGGCTCGGAGAGCCGCCGCCGACGTCGGCTGCCGACCCGCCGCCGGACGAGCCGGACGATCCTCCCGCAGGCCCGGCCGGTCCGCCACCCCCGCCGCCGCCGGACCCGCCGCTGGGGCCGATCGGACCGGAGCCCGATGAGCCCCGTCCCCGGCGACTCGCCGCGGCGCCCCGGATCGCTCCGCCCGCCGCGCCGAGTGCTCCACCTGCGCTGCGGCCCCGCCGCGCAACCTCCCGCCGGCGCGGCCGAGCGTGGCCGCGCCATCGCTGCGGGCGTGGCCTGCGGCGGCCCGGACCCCGGCACCGATCGCCGCCGACTCGGCGTCGGCGGCGACGATCAGCATCAGCGCCCACGGCGCCATCGCCGCCAGCGCGAAGATCGTGACCGCGGCGATGATCGTCCCGGCTGACGAAGCGAGGCTCCCGTTCAGCGACAGCCCGGCGAGCGCCGCGTTCCCGGCGAACGCAAGCACGATCAGCGTGACCGGCTTGAGGATCACGAACAGGAACAGCAGCCGCCCGAGCCGGCTCGTCCACCCGGCGAGGTTGGGCCAGATCGACGCCGCCAGCGCCACTGGGAGGAACAGGACGGCGAGGTAGATCGCCGCGTTGCGGACCGCCAGCTCAAGCCACACGATCACTCCCGGCGATCACCTGAACGATCGCCATCAACATCGCCAGCGCCGAGGACCCGAACCCCCCGAACCCGCTCGATCCCCACGCGTGGCCCACTTGCGACCAGAACGTCTGATGCGAGCTGCGGATCACGTCGGCCGAGATCGCGTCTGTGACGTCGAGCGCGAGCGTCGTCAGCGCAATCAGCAGGGCCGTGCCGAGCCCGGCTCGGAGGATCCCGGTCAGCGTGCCCGCCAGCGCCGCCGGATCCCGCCGGACCGCCGCCGAGGTCAGCGCGATCAGTGTGACCAGCAGCGCCAGCGCCGCACCGAGACCAGCCATCGGCGCGAATGACCGCTGGAACCACGCCGCGTTCAGCTGCGGCGAGGTCGAGCTCGTGATCATCGAGACGATTGCGCCCGTGACCTTCGTCGCGGCGCCGATCATCCAGTGCGCCGCCAGGTCGAACACCGCGGCCCCGGCAAGCGCACCGACCGCCGCCTTCCCAAGCGTGCCCGCAATGCCGCCGCCGCCGGAGCAGATCACCTTCTCCACGAGTCCGGCACCCTTTTTCACGATTCCGCCGACCGCGCCACCCGCCGCCGCACCCGCGCCAACCCCCGCACCACCCGTCTCGGCACCGCCGACCGCCGCTCCGCCGACAGTCCCGGCACCTTCCGCGACCGTTCCCGCTGCCGACAGTCCCTTGCACACGAGCGTCTTGCCGACGCCGAGGATCGTGCCGCCGACACCGCTGAGGATCCCGACTCCCGTCGAGAGGACGCCGGCGTTCGCCGGGCGCCGGCGACGAGACCACCAGCGTCGCCGCGAGTCCGAGCGCTGTCAGGGCGCTAACGAACCGACGCATCGCCTGGTCCCGGGAACGTCAGCTGGCTACGGAGATCAGCAAGCGATTCGTTGGCTGACGGCGCGCCGCCGGTGATCGCGCTGACCCGCCAATCACCGTTCTGCCACGCGAGCGAGACGCGCTCGATCGCCCACAGGGCCTCCTGCGCACCGGTCGCGTAGATCCAGCTCTCGAGCACCGTCACCTGCGCGGCAGACGGCGAGTACGCGACCGGAGTCGGTCGAGATCGCGACACGCCGGAGCGGGGCGCCGTGCGCTTGCTCGAGTGCGATCACCTACGCCGGCGTGGGCCCGGATCGCCTGCGCTTCGCTGCCGGTCGAGACGAGCCCGGCGACCGCTGCGGTGCGCTGGGCGCTGAGCGTGTCCATCGCCCGCTCGATCTCGAGCAGGTAATGCGCGGCCGCCGCATCCGCCCCGGCCGACGAGTGCGGCGAACCCGAGCGTCACGCCGTCGACCGTGCGGAACGGACCGGGGCCGGCCGGCGGCGTCGGCGCCAAGTGCGTCGTCGCCTGCCCGGCGAGGAACGCCACGACCAGGAGCAAGGCCGCCGCGGCGACGATCGCTGGGCGGGCGGCGGTACGGGACCGGGCAAGCATCTACCCGAGCCCAAACGCGAAGTTGAGGATCGTCGCCGCCGAGCCGACGAGAAACGCGACGGCGAGCGAGGTGACCATCCCGAGCTTCCCGCCGACCGCGGTGAACTCGTTGCCGACGCGACCGCCGATCGCCCAGGTCGCGGCGCCGAGCAGAAAGCCCGCGGCCGCGGCCATCAACGCGTAGACGGCGAAGACATTGATCGCGTGCTGGATCCCATGCGCGCCCGGCGCGTTGAGATCAGGCGTTACGCGGAACGTGTAGCTCGCAGCAGTGATGAGCAGGGACATCAGGGGGTCCTCCCTTCCGAAGGAGAGCTGGGTTGCCCGAGCATCTAACCACTAGAACGCATAAAATGCAAAATCATGCGTTCTATGTCAGTACGACAAAGTCCGCTCTCTGTGTCTGGCGGCAGCGGCGTGCCTTGCCGGATGCGCCTCCGAGGGCTCCAGCCCACCGCGCGCGCTCTCACGGGCCGCGAGCACGTCAACCGCAACGCCGGCCGTCGCCGTGTCGCCCGCGATGAGTTCGCCGCCGGTAGACCGAGCGCCCGGCTCCACTGATGGCGACACGGAGCGCCACGCACGGCGAAATCAGCTCTCGACGGCCCGCGCCGCTGCCCGAGCGTTCTTTGACACCTACGTCGCGTACCTCTCCGGCCGGCTTCCAGCGGGGCGGGTCGCCAACGTCAGCCCGACGCTCCGCGCGCAGCTTGAATCGGGCCGACCGGAGACGACTCCTGCAGAGCGCGCCTCGCACCCGCGGATCGGCAGCGTCCATGTAGCAATCGCAGGGCCGCCGGTGAGCGTGACCGCCGTCGCGCTTGTCGAGACCGGGCGCGGTCAGCGGTCCCAGCTCACCGCGACCCTCGAGCCCGCCGGCCGGACCTGGCACATCGTCGCGGCTGGCGGCTAGACCACGATGCGCCGCTTCGCGCTGCTCGCAGTCACCCCGGTCCTCGGGATCTTCGTCGGCGCCACAGCGATCGCGATCATCGCCGCGATGGCCGCGAACGCCTGCCCGGGCGTGCCGTCAGGGCCCGGCGACCAGCCCTCAGCGACAGCGACCCGCGCGATCCCCGCGCAACTGCTCCCGATCTACGAACAGGTCGGCGGCCAGTACGACATCCCATGGGAGGTCCTCGCCGGCATCGGCACCGAGGAATGCGCCCAGGGCCGCCTGGCTGACCCGTCCTGCACGATCCAACCCGGTGCGACCGGCCCCGGCGCCGCCAACTTCGCCGGCGCGTCTGGCCTGATGCAGATCGGCATCGGCGGCGCAGCTGGCGATTCCTACGACCCGCTGCGCCGCTACCTCACTGACCCTTCGCTCGGCCCCCACGACCCGACCACCGCCATCCAGCTCGCCGCGCTCGTGCTGATCAAGGACAAGGGAGCCCCGACCGGCCAGCCGATCGACGCCTACCTCCCCTACGCCGCCGCCTACAACGGCACCGGACCCGCCGCGCAGGCGTACGCGGGCCGAGTGATCGCCGACGCGCACAGCTATCAGGGCAGCGGGCAGACGACTTTCGCCGGTGGCACCACCGGATGCTCAGCCGCCGTCAGCAGCGCCGGCTACGTCAACCCGTTCGCCCACGCGCAGGTCACGGCATCGCGGATCGACCAGGGCGTCGACTACGGCGGCTCCGGACCGATCGACGCGCTCGGGCCTGGCCGCGTAGTCCTCGTCAGCACCACCGATTCGGGCTGGGGCAACGGCGACGGCTGGGTCTCCTACCAGCTCACCGGCGGCTCGTACGCCGGCGACTACGTCTACGTCGCCGAGGGGATCACGCCGACCGTTCATCAAGGCCAGACCATCGCTGCCGGCCAGGAGATCGGCGCCTTCAACGGGCACTCGATCGAGATCGGGTTCGCGCTCGGCCAGGGCGACCTCGCGCTCGCGCACAGCGTCTAACCGCGCTGGCGCCGACACCGGGGCCGGGCAGGGCGATGAACGCGTTGCTCGTGTCTCTCGGAGCGCCGAGTGGCCATCAGGACATGGGGAGCTGCGGCGGGCCGTGTCCGGTCCTGGGCGGCCCAGAGCCAACTGTGGCGCCCCCGTAATGGCTCCTCCTGGTAGCGGGATGCGCACTCAGACATCGTCGTAGCTGAATCTGCGGATCCAAGCGAGGTTTGACCACGCCGCAGGATATGGACAGATGCCGACCGAACCTGGAACTCGCCGTAAGCGAGGCCCACGCTGACGCGCGCAGGATCGACGATCTACTTATGCAGAATCAGGCCGGATGTCCGCGGCGCCGCGGCCCGAGATGACCATCAGCGGAACCTGATCCTTGGCGTTCGAGATGTCGCCAAAGCGCTCGCAAGTCGCGGACCTGTGCCGCCGATCAAAGGGATCACGCGGTCGGCTGGGCGAGGCCTGAGCGTGGGCGTCGATCAGCGGCATTACGCCGCTCGAACATCAGCGTCCACCCCCCGCGCGGCGGTCCGCGAGAACGACTGCTGCTCACGGTTCAGAAACGCGAGCAGGATCGCTAGCGCGTCCTCGGGACCGACCGTCGGAAGCTCTGCGGCGAGCGCGCGGATCTGACTGGCACTGGTGCGTGGGTGGCGGACGACGCCGGCGCCGACCGACGCGCCAATCGCCGGCCACGCGTGGTGGCGTGGGACTTCCGGTCGCTTGCTACGTTGAAGGAAGCAGTTTGCTTGCCTGGGCTCGTCTTCTTCCTCCCCGCCCATCATCGGGTTCGCTCATATGGAGGAAGCCAAAGGTAGCTCCTATGCACGACGTATCGGGCGAGCAGGTTTCGCCTCTTCTCGCAGTCTCCAACGCGTTGGTCAAGCTTCACAAAGAGCAGTTTGGTCGCGGTCCCACGAAGGCGCGTTCGCACTTCGCGGGGCCCGATGGCCTGGTCTGTGTTCTTAGCGACGTGCTGCTCCCTGCCGAGCGCAAGCTTGTGGAGATGGGCAACCAGCAGCGGGTCATCGACTCGCGCTCATCGTTCCAGTACGCCACCCAGACGGAGTTCATCACTGCCATCGAGCAGATCGTTCACCGCAAGGTCACGGCGTTCGCCAGCGGCCTTGACCCCGACAACAACACGGCATACGAAACCTTCTCGTTTGAGCCCCAAGCCATTAATGGCAACACCAGCACCACCGCCGCAGCAGCGGCCAGCACCGAGTAAGAGGCTTTGAGCGCATCCCTCCCGGCCTGTAAAGGCCAGGAGCGCCCCTCGAGTTGCCATGTTTCTCGTGGCCGATCTACGGGAAGAAGGTGTAAAGGAGTAAGGGCGCGGTGGACCTGCCTGGCGGGGTCTGGGGATGCGCAGACCCCGCCAACGCCATTGACGCCCAAGCCCGCAGTGCAGACTTGTCCGTACCCCCTGGCCCGAGCGCAGCACGGGTGGTGCATCTCTCCGGGTTGCGGTGTGTTTGTGTATCCGAACGGGGGGAACGCATAAGAAATGGGTTCAAGTGCAGAAATCATCGAGCTGAACCTTCCCTGTAACGAGCGTGCCCCCTCGGCGGTGCGTCATGCGCTGAGTGAAGTTGATGACGGGCGGTGGGCGATGGGTGACGCGATGTTGGTCGCCAGCGAGCTGGTCACCAACGCCGTCCGGCATTCCGGCTGTGGAAACCACGATCAGATCCAGGTCCGACTTGACCTGCGCGAGGTGGACCATCTCGTCATCGACGTGCGCGACCCTGGCCTCACATCGCACAAAGCGGAGCTTCGCGGCAGCCCGACTCACGGCGGGTTTGGTCTACAGCTCGTGGACCAGCTCGCCGTGGCTTGGGGCTCGGAACGCAGAGACCACTATCGGGTCTGGGCAGACGTTGTCCTCCCGTCCGGGACCGTTGAACCGCGGCCTGTCGCTTGGTAGCTTTCGCGCCGAGCGACGCCACATCTAGAAGAGACGCACACGACTTGGACAGTCGCCGTACGGATCACCAACTCCTACGTCAGCGAGGAATCGTGATCGACTTCCCACCTACTTTCCGCTCCCGACGCCAGCCTTAGGCTAGGACCGGGCCATGGCTGAGCAACAGCGAGCATTTGCTACCCGCAGTGAGCTGGACGAGGATCGGTGCCGACTTGTCCTCCAAGGTGAGCTAGATCTTGCTTCCGCACCGCTGCTCGAAGCTGAGCTGCGCGAAGCCGAACACAGCGGCGTCACACACGTAGAGCTTGACCTCAGCGGTCTTGACTTCATCGACAGCACCGGCTTGAACCTGATCATCCGCGCGCACCAAGCCGCTCAGTCAAACGGACATACGTTCTCCCTGCGCGGCCAGAATCCTCAGGCGCAAAGACTGTTTGAGCTGACCGGAACGCTCGACCACTTCACCTTCGTTGGCCAAACACCTCAACCGCATTCCAACACTGAGGCATGAAGGTTCAGCGCCCTCTGATGGAGTGGCGGTCCGTCGTCGATCTGCCCGCCGCCCTACGCCCGCCATCGCCGGGCCACGGACGCGCTCGCCTCCTGCGCCGCCACCAGCGTGATCAGGCGGGCGGTGCAAGGGGCTCCGTCTCGACCTGCCGGTCGCCGGTTGCAGGGCTTCGAAGAGCGGCTCCGCAATCGTCGGCTGCCTATGTAGGTCTCGAGCTTGACTCACTCGCGCCGTTGAGGGGCGTTGCTGCCGCTTGGGGCGGACAGGCGTGCCCGCTTCCGGTTTCGGCGCAAGCGGCGGTCTCACCAAGAGTGCCGGAGTGGCGACACTCCGGAAGTCTCGCTAGCCCTGCGCTAGCCGGTCGTGCCGATGGGGTCGCGGAGGCCAATGTCACCGCGGGTGAGGTGTTAGGGGTAAAATCGGGTCGAGCGATCGCGGTGAAATGCGAGGATTGCGGTGCTCTGTGGCAGGGGGGGTCGCTGCCGGGGGTCGCTGCCTGATCCCGCCTGCACGCGGTACGGAGGGCCACTGCTCCCCGTGGACAACGGTGGCCTTGAGAAGGCGACCCGCGAGGTCGAGGTAGCGTTTTGTAGGCTGCGGCAACGCTTCGGCGACGCACGTTGAGGGTGCCAGGAATGGTCGAGACTAGTCGACCCGAGGTCGGGGTAAAAACCATGGACCTTGCGGAAGAGACCAGTTGCTTAACTCAAACGGCGCTCGTCAGGAGCGAGCTCTCGGAGGCCGCCTTCCGCTGCGCGAACCTGACAGTGGGACGTGCGTGCCATGGGCGAACAAGCGCCCGCCCGGGTCGACTTGGTCGATGCTCGGATGTGCGGCACTCGGCCGGAGGTGGTGTGTCTGACCTGTGGCTATCCGTTGATGATCTGGTCGCGTCCTGCTCGTTTGGCTTTGTAAAGAGCTGCGTCGGCTCTTGCAGCCAGGGTTTTGTCGGTTTCGCGACGATCCCAGGTGGCGACGCCGATTGAGCATGTCTGCCCGCTGGGGACGTGGTTGCGTAGACGGGTGAGCACGTGGTCTGCTTCGTTGGGTGGGCAGTCAGGTAGGGCCGCGATGAACTCTTCTCCGCCGTAGCGGGCAAGCAGGTCGGTTTCGCGTAGTTGAGCTACCCAGGCGTGGGCGGCCTCGGCGAGCAGGTCATCTCCGGCCTGGTGGCCGTGGGTGTCGTTGAATTTCTTGAAGTTGTCGAGGTCGATCATGGCTACCGTAAAGGGCTTGCCGTCGCGGCGCGCGCGAGCCAGCTCGCGTGGGAGCGCCTCTTCCCATGCGCGGCGGTTAGGCAGGCTGGTCAGTGCGTCGACGCGCGCCACTTTGCGAGCCTCGTCCTGCGCGGCCTGACGTAAGCGCAGGTTCGCGTTCAACAGCCACATTCCGGCAAGTAACACCAACGCCAGTACGCCCGCGATGATCAGGACGGTTCGGCGCAGGGCGGCGACATCAGCAAAGGCGCGCGTTGGACGGTAGCTCGGCCAGGACCGCCCAGTTGAGTCCTGGCACGGGCACCCACGCCAGGACGCTGTCAATGCCGTGGCGGCGGCGCTCGCCGGCGCCGTGGCGGCCAGCCAGCGCGGCTGTGATCAAGGGATCGTGGGCGAGCGTCTCCAGCGCGTGGCCGGCTGGGAGCCGCGGAGCCGCGAGAATCGTTCCTCGCTGATCGGTGATCGTCAGGCCTAGACCTTGCTGGCGGGCGAAGCGCATGACGATCGACTGGATCGCGTCTAAGCGGTAGGCAAGCACGATGATCGCCAGCGGCCGTCCTAGACGGTTGGCGGTCCGACGGTCGCGAACGATGGCGGCGACGCCGACGACGTTGACATGGTTGGCCGCCTGGGTCTGGTAGGCCTCCGACACGTATGGGCCGCCGGTGCGGGTCACCCCCCGGTACCAGTCGCGAAACGAGAAGTCCTTTCCGACGATCGCCGGGGTCGGCGGAACGATGTCGATCAGCCGTCCGTCGGGACGCGCGAGAAACGCGGTCCCGATTCCCGCCCGCACCCGGCTGAGCTCAACAAGCTCGCTGCGCACGACCGCCAGATCGTCGTGCCCCCGGCCATGGCTGAGCGCGTTGATGAGAATGGGTCGCCGAGCGAACGACTCGTCGACCTCAGCGAGTCCGAGCATCTCCTGGCGGACGTACAGGGCCGCGATCGACGCCTCCACCCTGAGACTCTCGGTCACCCGATGACGGACCGCGTCAGAAGCCAGGCTGATCGAGAAGTACGCCAACAGCAGCAGCGGGCCGAGGCTGAACACCAGAAACAGCGTGACCACCGCCTGCCGGGGAAATTCGGAAAACCGTGCGGCCATCGAGCGCATTCTGCCGCCCTACTCGCGCACCAAAGGCACGACCGCGACGCTCCGGCTGGTTGCCGTCGTGGGCCGGCCGGCAGCGGACGCATGCGAGAAGCTACGCGAACGCGGGCACGTCACGACGTGGTGCTGGGTCGACGCATTCGTGCAGTCCGCCCCGATTGCTAGCCCCCCACGGAAACCTTGCGTCGCGACCGCGTGCAGGTCGCTCATCTCGCTTAGCGAGGCTCTCGATAGTCGTGCATGGGCCGGCGTCAGTTCCCAGGCGGCGTCGAATCGGTTATCCCGCCCGGGCAATGCGCAACTGTCCGCAGCAACGCGATGCTCTGCGTCTCAGCGTGAAACAGGCGTTCGACGACGTCCTTGCGTTCTGCGAGGACCGCTGTGTAGGTGCGTGCGGATTGCTCAGTAGCCCAGAACGTGACGCAGTGCAGCGTCTGGCTGTCGAGGTCTTGGTAGAGCGTGGTGCCGCGAAAGCCGGTCACCGAGCGTGCCAGGTCGGCCAAGAGCGCTAAGGCGGTGGTCAGCTCCTCGTCGCTGCTCGATCGGGAAGCATGCATCACTTTGATCGTGGTCCACATCTGTGATGCCCCCGAGGTTGGTCAGCGGCGGGTTAGGTGGGGTTTCAGTGGTGCCCGATTGCCCCACAGGCGGGCGCGGGCCGAGAGACCTGAGGGGGGTTGCGGCTGACCCTATGAGATGCAGGACGCGCCCGCTCGCGTCGATCGTGATCGGCCTGCTGTTGGGGATCTGTTTCACCGTGGTACTCGCCTATGGGCAGAACCCATACATCTGGTTTCGTCTCCCGCTCGTGCGTCGCATCGGCACGCGTCCCGTACGAAGCGTCAATCACGCGCGGACCGTTCCAGCGGAAAGGTGCACGAGTGGGGCGACGACGCTGGCGTTGTCTCGATCGCTGGAGACATCGGGGCTCGCCTGTGAACCCACTTCTCACCGGCCGTAATAGGTCGCCGACGATGTGGTGGCGGCCGAGGCCGTCCGCGGAAATGATCGGCCGAGCGACGTATGGGCCAGCGACCCGCATGTGGTGTCTTGCGAGCGCATCCACTGGCCTGACCGGAGATGTCGTGCGTCGTGCGTCGCAACCGTATCTCCCGCTACGGATGTCAGCCGTGTTAGCTGCGCATGTGGTGTTACTTACGACGGTCGGGCGCTCAAGGTTTGATCCGCCGGTGTCGATCTACCTCCTAGTTGATTATTGGCAACGCTGCCGCGACGTGAACGATGTCTTTGACTGCCCGGATGAAATCAGCGAACTTTAGTTCGCGCTCGCCGGCCCGCCGCAGGAATCTGCGGGCTTTTGGCAGGCGACGGTTGATTCTCTCGCGGCGAATATCGCGGTGCTCGATGACGAGGGTGTGATCGTTGCGGTCAATCGGGCGTGGGCGGATTTCGCTGCCGATAATGGTGCTGAGTGCGGGACCGGCGGTGGAAGCCGGGGGGTGGGGATCGGGGCTGACTACCTCGCTGTCTGTGAAGCGGCGAGCGCGACCGAGCCATTGGCGGGCGAGGTACACCGGGCCATTGCGGATGTTCTGGCGGGCCGCTCTGCTGGCTACCGGACCGAGTATCCGTGCCACGCGCCTGACCAGGAGCGCTGGTTTTCGATGCGGGTGGCGCCGTTTGACGGCGCGGGGACCTTCGGGGCGCTGGTGGTCCATCAGGACATCACGGCCCGCTGGCAGGCCGAGCACGCGGTCTCTGAGCACGCATCGCTGCTTGATGCCGCCAACGCGGCGCTGATCGCCACCGATCTCGAGGGGCTCGTGACCCACTGGACGGCTGGGGCTGAGCTGCTCTATGGCTGGTCAGCGGCCGAGGTGATCGGCCGGTCGATTTCTGAGCTCACGGTCGGCCCCGAGGATCAGCAGCTTGGCGCAACGATTCTGCAGAGGGTGCTTGACGACGGTCAGTGGGAGGGTCGTTTTGATGTTCGTCGTCGGGACGGAACGCAGTTCCCGGCCTACGTGCGAGATACGTTGCTGCGCGACGCTGACGGGAAGCCCCGGGGTTTTGTCGGTGTTTCCATTGACATCAGCGACCGAGTCGCGACGGAGCAGGAGCTGCGTGGCACCCGTGACTTCTTGGCCACGGTCACACGAACGATGCCTGACGGTCTCTATGTCCTCGATGGCGACGGTCGCTTGGCGTTCATCAACGAGGCCGCGGAAAGGATGCTCGGCTGGACGCGCGAGGACCTGATCGGCGAGCTGATGCACGATGTCACGCATAGCCTGCGCGAGGACGGCAGCCCCCTGAGCATTCAGGACTCGCCTATAACCCGCGCGCGTGAGACCGGAACCGCGGTGCGCGTGGACAGCGACGTGTTCATCCGCCGCGACGGGACGATGCTGCCGGTCACTTACTCTGCGGCGCCCTGCGAGCTGCCGGCAGGCGGCGTCGGCTGGGTCGTGGTCTTCAACGACATCGCCGAGCGTAAAGAGCAAGAAGATCGCCTGCGCCGCGAGCTTGAAGCACTTGATTGGGTGTCTCGCATCCGCGACGCTCTCGATGAGGAGCGATTCGTGCTCTACGCGCAGCCCATCATCGACCTGGCCTCCGGAGAGACGGTCCAGCATGAGCTGCTGATCCGGATGCTTCGCGAGGACGGCACCGTCGTGGCGCCGGGTGAGTTTCTTCCCGTCGCTGAGCGGTTCGGCCTGATCCGGGAGATCGACCGGTACGTGATCGAACAAGCGATGCGTTACGCCGCCGCCGGCCATCTCGTGGAGCTCAATATCTCCGCCGCGTCGCTCAGTGATGAGCACCTGACTGAGTTCGTCGAACAGAGACTGCGGGAGCACGGTGTGGATCCGCGAATGCTGGTGTTCGAGATCACCGAGACCGCCCTGGTTGAGAATGAGACCGCCGCGATCGATTTTGTCAACCGCATCAACGCATTAGGTTGTGATGTCGCGCTGGATGATTTTGGTACCGGCTTCGGCAGTTTTCACTATCTCAAGCGGCTGCCCGCCCAGGCCCTGAAGATCGATCGGGAGTTCGTCGGCGACCTGGAATCCGATCCGGCTAACCGGCACGTGATTGACGTTACGGTGCGCCTTGCCAAGGCGCTGGGCAAGCGCACGGTGGCCGAGGGCGTCGAAGACGAGCGGACTCTCGAGACCCTCAGAGAGCTCGGCGTCGATCAGGTCCAGGGCTACCTGTTCGCGCGTCCGGCACCGGCCGACGACGTATTCGGCATGCCGTCCAGCTGACCGGTCAAACTGACAGCATGGACGAACATCAAGCCCAGAAAAACCTAAGCGCCGACCAGGGCATCGCAGATCTCGAGGCCGCTCTGGGTGACCGCCAACAAGCCCTTGCCGACAAAGCACAAACCGCGCTAGATGAACAACAGCACGAGCTGGACCGTCGTCAATCCGAAGCTAGAGACGAACAGCGCCACAGCGCCGTCCTGAAGCGTGACCGGTCTGTACTTGACCGTGCTCAAGAGCGCGCTGACCATCAGCAGCAGCAGCTCGATAACAGTCACGAAGGGCGTGACACCTACCAGGAACTGCTCGACACGCAGCAGGATTCCCTGAGCAAAACCGCAGCGTCGCAGCCACCCCAGTCAGCGGACAGGCCAGCGATTGATCCCGCGGTCACGGCGCATCAGCAGCGCCTGCAGCAGCTGCGCGACCGAGCCGAGGCAGCGCAAGCCCGAGCCGAACAGGCACTCAAACGCGCCGAAGCGGCCCGGCAGCGCGCCGAAGACGCCCTTGCTCGCGAGAATCACACCAGTCCGGGATCACCGGACGGCTCAAGCTGACCCAAAGTCCCCCGCGCCCGCAGGATCGCGCTGGTCCAGCGATCGATCCGCATGCCCGCGAAGCTATCCTCTCCCGTTGACGCGGGTAGCTGGCGGCCATCCCTCACAACAGAGCGTCCGTCTGAACGTTTGAGCCTGAAGGGGCGATCTTCTTGAGTGATGCGTGGTTTGAAATGTCGAACGACCTGCTCTGCGAGGCCAGCCTCGACGGATACTTCACGCGCCTCAACGACGCCTGGGAGACCTGCCTGGGGTACACCCGAGCGGAGCTCATGAGCCGCCCCTACGCCGAACTGATCCACCCCGACGACCTCCCCGGAACGATCGCCACAGCAGGAGGATTAGCGGCCGGCCCCTCCGCAGTGGTCAACTTCGAAAACCGCTTTCGCTCCCAGACGGGCGAATGGCACTGGCTTTCCTGGAGCTCACGGTCAGACAGCGAAAAGATCTACGCCGTCGCCCGAGACGTCACAAAAAGCAAAGAACTCGAGGCCGAACGGGAAAGCCTGCTGGCTCGAGTCGAAGCCATGGCACGCACCGATGAGCTGACCGGCCTACCCAACCGGCGCGCCTGGGACGAAGAACTCCGACGCGAACTGGACCGCACCCGCCGACACAACTCATCACTGGCCGTAGCCATGATCGACCTCGACCATTTCAAGAGTTACAACGACACCCACGGCCACCCAGCCGGCGACGAGCTCCTCCGCGACGCCGGCGCCGCGTGGCGTGTCACGCTGCGGGTCACCGATTTCATCGCCCGCTACGGCGGCGAAGAGTTCGGCATCCTGCTCCCCGACTGCCCGCCCCGCGACGGCGTCGCAGTACTTGACCGCCTCCGCGCCGTGACCCCACGGCTCCAAACCGTCTCCGTCGGAATGGCCGTCTGGGACCCCCAGGAAACCGCCGAGGCCCTCGTCTCGCGCGCCGACGCGGCGCTTTACCAGGCCAAGCGCCAAGGACGCGACGCCTGCGTCTTGGCCAGCTGACTGCGGACGTCCGATCAGTGCCGCAGCCGCACGCGGCGCAGCCGGAAGGTGAGCGTCAGGTGAAGCGCGGCCGGAGCAGTACGCGCTCGTGACAAGCCTGTCCCCGAATCTGACAAAGGACGAACCCGGAGAACAACTCGCGCCCCTGCTTCGCCTCAACGGCAGCCGCAGACCCGAGGCTACGGCTTGACGCCGACAAGGTCACGCAACGAACTGACGTCTCAAAATCATCCACCAGCGCCCGTCGGCACCGCACACTTGAGCTCGGAACGATCGTCACAGGGGACTCGTGACCTCCGTCGCACATCGGGTGTCCGCACATGTTTCGCGCTCGCACGGGCTATACGAACACCCCGAGCGAGACTTCCCCAATCACCGAATTAACAGAAGTATCGACTCGGCGCATGAGGGCTTCCCAGACTGCTGCTCACAGCCGACAGGAGAAGCGGACCGGTCTCGGAGATGACTGGCTGCAGGCCGGGGTTCGGATGGCCGAGCCAGGTCGGCGCCTATGCACCGGGCCCCGGCGCACCGACCGGGCGATGAGGCGAGGGATCGTGCGTTATCGAGGTGCTCGGCGAACGGCAGCAACGAGAAACGGGTGGGCTCGGGCGGTTGCGCGGCTCGCGCGCAGGAGACCGCTCCGCTCTCACGATGATCTCGCTGGCGCTCGATGAGGTTGGCACGACGGTGGTGCGTGGCAGGTGCCACAGAGGCTGGTCAATCAGCCCCGACCAGACCGTAGGAGTGCGTCGTTTGCGAACGACTCGTCCGCCGACAGATGATCCGACGATCTCCCATCGCGGCACGCCAGGCATCACGGGTGCTCGCTCAAACTCAGCCGGATCAATGCCGATAACGACCAGGTGATACTACTCGCCATCGTTGAGGACTGGGCTGCGAGCGGCTTAGGGTGGCACCTCCCCCCGGAGCCTGGGCGCCCGCCGACGATCTATCTCAACTGCTGACCGACGAATCGAGCTGGCTGGCAGTCCTGCTGTATTGCGATTCTGATCGTCCGGCTTGAACGCCGCTTGCGGTCGCTCGCCCGCGACATGCCTCGCTCGCTCGGCCCAGCGACGTCATGCATTTGTGACAGAGAAGGGCCTGCCAGCGCCCGATGGTGCAGCGACCTACTGCTCGGCGCCGACGAGCCGCTCCCCTAGCTCTTCGCTGCTGAGAAAGTACCGGCCGTGGGATTTCTTGAGCTCCGCCTCGGACGCTGCGGAGATCGCGAGGATCTCGATGTTCGGCTGCACGCCATATTCGTCCTCTGCGGCGAAGCGAGCGGTGAGTGCCTCCGCATCGCTCGCGAACTCCTCCTTCCGGAGCAGCCTGCCGGAGGGGCGGTCGTAGATCAAGAGGAAGTGGGCCACGATAGGGATAGTAGAGGTCACGGTCCGGGCCGATTCGTTCTCAGCCATTTGATGATCAGGTCCGCCGAGGCGAGCGCGACAGCGCTCAGAGGCGGCATTCCTTCAGACTCTTCTGCTTCGGCAAGCTGGTCCGCGAGCGAGATCAGGGAGTCGACCATTTCTTGCGCTCTAGGACCACCGCTTACTGGGGACTCCCCGTACCGGATGCCACGCCCGTACTGGTCGGCGAGGCGTTCGAACCATTCCGCCCAGAGGTGTTGCCATTCGGTCCGCACTTGGACCTCGATGGGGTAGTCGTCTGGGTAGATGATCACATGCAGCGCCCGGTAGCCCTGTATCGGATCGACTCGGCGATCGATCATCTTCGGTGCTCGGACCTCCTCAGCAAATAACTTCCGGACGTGGTCGGCGACGCGATCTTGCTCCTCACGTCCCCCGGGGACCACGAGGCGCATTCCGCCGAGATCGTGGATGGAGCCGAGGGTGTGTCCGCCGTTTCGGCGGAGCTTCTCCATGATCGTCCCCGTGTTCTTTACACGCGAACTCGGGACCAGCCCAACCTGAGCCGAGACTGCGCCTGCGGCTGAAGCCAGTACCGGTCCATATGAAGCGAGCAGAACATGGAGCTGCTCGATATCGGCTCGCTGCGGCTGGTCCGTGCCAACGAGACGCCGCCCGAGACGCTCGAACGCGGATTTCGAGATCGGGCGAGGCACGAACCGTTTTTAGCGCCTACACCGGCTGGGGCATGATCGCCTATCACACGATCAGCTGTCCGGCTTCGCCATCGCGCGGCCGGCAAGGTACTGACCACCTCCAGCGCGCGCGGGCGAGCGCGCGCGGGCGAGCGCGCGCGGCAATCGGGATCGTCGGATCATCTGCCGGCGGACGAGTCGTTTGACAGTGGCGCGCTCCCACGGGCGGGTCGGGCTGATCTGACGCCTACGTCTGTGGCGCCTGCCAGCACCACCGTCGCGTCAACCTCATCGAGCGCCAGCGAGATCATCGTGAGAGCGGAGCGGTCTCCTACGCGCGAGCCACGCAGCCGCCCGTGCTCCGCACCCTTCTCGTTGCTGCCGTTCGCCGCGCACCCCGATACGCACGCAGTGGCATGCGACGGAGGGGCCGGGCCGCGAGGGTCCACGCCGCAGGACGTGGACGTATCGCTGCCAGGACGTCACTCGGGTCCATCAGCTATCAGGCTGGCGCTCGTTGACCTTTCCGGCCTTGCGGGCGACGCGCATCTGCTCGGAGACTTCGGTCGCCTGCGCTGTGATGGTCTCGAGAAGCTCGATGCGCAGCTCGTCCAACAACCCGATCTCGGCGCCGACTCGTCTGATGCGATCGGCGCCGTCCTGGTCGCCGCAGACGTACATGACTGCGGCAACGCGCCGATCAATCTTCCAGTTGAGATACATCGACAGGATCCCGCGCAGCCGAGGAAGCGCCTTCTGCTGGAGCTCGACCTCGATCGGGACTTTTCCACCTTGAGAGGCAGTGGCGACGATGTCCGGCCGGTGACCACGATGGTGATAGCCGGCGAAAGTCATCCACGTTGCCTGCCCGGACCAGGCTGGCTCGTTGAGCAGCTCGCGGTCACCGAGAAACTGCCGGTCGCGGAGTTGCAGCCATGCCGCCATCCAGGCGCAAGCGCAGTGGTGCGCCCACCACGTCGGCCCCGGCGGCCCCGCCGGCCGGAGCGACAAGCCGACCATGCGGACCCCGGCCCGGGTGGCGACAAACAGTGAGCCGTCGCCGCGGGTCATCGGGTATCGAGCCAGCCACCGCTCGTGCTCAAGGCGCCGGGCATGGCTGCGTGCGGCCACCTCGCTCCAGCCCATCGCGCAGCGCCACGCGTCCAACGGCGCCGGCCCCACCCGAGCCAGCCACCGCAACCCCTCCAATGACGCCGGCCCCGGACGTAATGCCCTCGCCACTACCCACTCCCCCACGACGCCGCTTGTCCCCCACCACCAGCCTCCCGATACGACCGCCCCGCTCCTTACCCCTTCGATAGCCGCAGTTCGAACTTCTACCCACCACCGTTCTCAACCCACTCCTGCACCACCGCTGACCCCCACTCCACCTCTGACAGGCCCGCCTCCGCCCCCGATCTCCACCACCTGCCGAAGTGCACATGACTACCCGACCTCTCCCCCTTCTCAGAAACTACGTGGAGGGCGGGTAGTCATGTGCACCCGAGGCCGAATCCCCAGACGCGCCGGGGGCGGAGGCGGGCCTGGTGTTTCGCTGCAGTGCGCACTTCGCGAAACACTTCACTGCGCACCTGCCGCTGCGTCCTCGTCCCCACTTTCGGCGCTCGAGCCGTCAGCGCGGTCGTACTCCTCAGTGTCGGGCCACGGGTAGACGCCGAGGTCGACCAGGCTGTCGGCGATCTCGTGCAAGACGAGCGAGAGCTCGACGAGCGCCATCTCCTCTTCGGGAACGGAGTGGGCCTCCATCGCCTCGCTGAGCCGCTCGACTGCCGCGTCGAATCGTGTCCACAGCCCGCTCGGGCCCGGACGGTTTGCCCCGGGCCGCAGCTCGTAGGAGAGCCGCATGGTGGGGATGCCTTTCTGCAGCTGCCACCACTTCCCGGGCTCTTCATCAAGGTTGACCAGCGCCGATGCCTTGCGAGCGGCGCTCTCGGCGATCGCGCGCAGCCGCGCCGGAAACCCCGGATCGGGCGGCGCCGTCGCACTGGCACGCAGCGCGTCGCGCCATTCGCTGTCGACAAACCTCAGCCAGCTGCCAGGGGTGACCCCCTCGCGCGCTGCCTCGGACCAGTGCGGCGAGCGATGCGGGGCCTCGATCGTGTCGACCACGCGCCACCCGCCCTCAGGGGCGCTGGACTCCGGGCTCTCGGGGTCGTAGACGTCAGCGCGGGCCAGCATCCGATCAAGCTCGGAACGCCGCACGAGCCACTTGCGTTTTCCCGCCCGCGTGGCTTTCAGCGTCCCCTGCGAGACCCACGACCGGATCGTGGCGGGACTCATCCGCAGCTCCGCGGCGACCTCCGCGAGCGTCATCCAGCGATCTTCGCCCTCCACCGACGGCTCTTCAGCCATAACACTCCCAAATCTCGCTACTAGCGCTAGCAGAGCAATTAAGATATCTTACACGCACTCATTGCCGCAGATGGAGTGGGAGGAGACGGATGCACCTTGCAGGGAGCGACAGCGGAGCCTCGTCAGGTACCTGCTGATGAGCGCCCAACCGGCCAGAGTTCCCCGCGTTGCCCTGAGCCGGATGGAGGCGGCGCAATCGCTGGGGATGTCACTCGATTCGTTCGAGCGCCACGTGCAGCCCGAGCTCAAACTCATCCGCCGCGGCAAGCTGCGATTGATCCCGCTCGTCGAGCTCGAGCGCTGGGCGATCGAGAACGCTGAGGGCTTCGGCCGCGGCCGCTGACCCGGGGCGTAGGATCGGACTCGCCATGGCTGCCGGGATCCGCGTCCGTCACGCTCGCAGTTGCCGCTCGAAGGAAGGCGGGCGCTGCAGCTGCAAGCCCACCTTCCAGGCCCAGGCGTATGACGCTCAGGCCGGCCGCCAGGTCTGGCGCACGTTCCCGACGATCAGCGCCGCCAAGCTCTGGCGCTCCGATGCCCAGGTCGCGCTCAGAAGAGGCACCCTGCGCGCACCGACCGCAAAGACCGTCGCCGAGGCGGCGGAGCAGCTGATCAAGGGCGCCCACGACGGCTCGATCCTCGATCGCTCCGGCAAGCCGTACAAGCCGAGCACCGCCCGCGGCTACGAGCAGATGCTGCGCACCTACATCCTCCCCACCCTCGGACCGCGCAAGCTCTCCGCCGTCCAGCGCCGCGACATCCAGGACTTCGCCGACGCCCTGCGTGCCCAGGGCCTCTCCCCCTCGACGATCAACAACATCGTCGACCCACTGCGGGTGATCTTTCGCCGCGCGATCCGCCGCGACGAGATCGCGATCGACCCGACCAACGACCTCGACATGCCCGCCATCCGCGGCCGCCGGGACCGGATCGAGCCGCCCGCGACGGCACACGAGCTGCTCGCCGCGCTCCCAGCCAGCGAGAAGGCTTTCTGGGCGACCGCGCTGTTCTGCGGACTGCGACGAGGAGAGCTGCGCGGCCTGCAATGGCTCCACGTCGACTTCGACGCCGGCGTGATCCGCGTCGAGCGCTCCTGGGACCCGGTGAAGGGACCGGTCGACGTCAAGACCGGCGCCGGGCACCGGTCGGTCCCGATGGCGTTCGTCGTGCGCCGCGAACTGCAGGCCCACCAGCAGCGAACCAACCGAGACGGCGAGGACCTCGTCTTCGGACGAACCGCCACCGAGGCGTTCTTTGCCTCCACCATCCGCGCGCGGGCCAACAAAGCGTGGAAGGCGGCGGGGCTTGAGTCGATCACGCCGCACGAGGCTCGCCACTGCGCGATCAGCTACTTCATCGCCGCCGGCCTGGACTGGAAGCAGATCTCCACCTGGGCCGGCCACGGCGACGTGCGCCAGACCTGGAACCGCTACGGCCACCTCATTCCCGGCGGAGAAGAGGCCGCCGCGGCCCGCTTGGACGCCTACCTGGAGCCCCCGAGCGCCCAGCTCGAGCTCGCCCAGGAACCGCTCACGACCGCAGATGACCGCTACCAACCGCCACCGCGCCAGAACCCAACTCCAGACAGGACGGGCGATCCGACTGTGGCGCACGCTGTGGCGCACCCCTCTGAAAAGACAAAATCCCCCGTGAATACGGGGGATTTGAAGTA